>JAZLMK010000067.1:0-55448 GCA_045598645.1 Fibrobacter sp. | reverse complement strand
GTGCATGTAAACCGCAGTCATCCTCGCGCGGAGCGCGGGGACCCATACATCCCGTGTCGCACTTGTCAAGACGTATGGATTCCGGAAATTCACTTCGTTCATTTCCGGAATGACGAAATACGAACGGTGCATGTAAACCGCAGTCATCCTCGCGCGGAGCGCGGGGACCCATACATCCCGTGTCGCACTTGTCAAAATGAGGGGAGGTACTTTTTTACTGCAGGATTTCTGCGGGTACGCTTTCGGCCATGGCTTCGTAGGCTTTGGCGCTCGGATGTAAATGATCGCCGCTGTCGAATCCGGCGGCAAATTTTTCGGGCATGGAATTTGCGCTTGTTGTTTTTGCAGTTTGGGCGTCGCGCACGGCGAAGTCGAAATCTACGCAGCCGTCAAAATCCGGAGCATTGCGCAGCCATTCGTTGAAGGCGAGTCGAATGATTTCGCGGTTCTCGTTGTAGGTGCGCCACCCGAAAATCGGCAGTAGCGTGCCGCTATAAACTTTTAGTCCGTGCGCACGAGCGTGTTTCACGTATAGTTCGCGGACGCCGTTTACCAGGTCGCTAACTGTGGGCATGTCGCTCCAAGGTCTGAATTTATTGACTTCTACGCCTACGGGGTGAATAATGTCGTTGATGCCGTGCTGAATAATGACGGCTTTCGCACCTGCTACGTTCATTTCGATGGGGAATCGGGTTGCACCTTTGAGGCCGTATGCGGCGTAGGTGATGCAGTTGTACTCGCGTAAAATTCGTGTACCGCAGACTGCACGGCGAATGATGGCGACATTTTTGAATCCTTCGCGTTCGCAGCGGAGCGTCAGATAATCGGGCCAGTCTTGTGCTGTAATGGAATCGCCGTAGCAAACGAGCGCAAAGTTTTCGCTTTTGGTGAAAACGTCGATGGTGTTCAAAAAGTAGAACCAGTTTGTGGAACGGCTCAGATTCTGGGGCAGTTCGCGGGCACGTGCGAAATTGCCGTAAGCGAATTTTCCGCTACTGAGCGGCCCTGTCACGAGTGTACCTGCATTCATTTGTGTGTAATTAGCGAAGTACAGGCTGATTTCTACAGTGTCTCCGGCGACAATATTCAATGGAATTTCGTCGCTCAGGATTTCTTCGCCTGCGGGGATTGTTCCGCTTGTCGCCCCACCGAACGTAATGGAAATCGGGCGGTAATCCGCGCTTGCGCATTTTTCGCCCGCGCGACTTTCAATGCCGCGACTTTCAATGCTGTGGCTTTCAGCACTGCGACTTTCAACAGCAACGTACGCTTCGCTGATTTTTACGTCTTCGGTACCAGTCAAGTTTGAAAAGTGGAACCGCAGTTTGCTCCCCGAAAACCGCATGCGCACGGGGTAGCGGAGCGTGAGATCCTTGGCGTAGGTACTTTCCTTGCGGTCGCTGATGCTTGTGGCGTTTCCGAAACAGGCGACCCACTTTGTGAATTCAACTTCTGGCATAAAATTTGCGGCGGTTGCTTTGATGCGGCGGTTGCTTTGATACGGCGGTTGCTTTGATACGGCGGAGATTTCCGACTACTTACAGGTGAAACCCTGCAGTTCAAGACCCGCGCGCATTTCCCCATAAGTTGAGGTGCGCTTCATGTCCATCGCCTTCATAAAACGGCAGTCGTTCGAAATGAGAATCTGGAAGCCGGTCATGGTGGGGGTCACTTCGCCCTTGCCGCTCGATTTGGCGCGGGCGATCATTTCTTCGCGGCGGTTCTCCATTTCGGGCGGTATAAACACGTCTGTTACGATATTCACGTCGTCGATTTCCGTTTTGCCGAACTTGAACGAAATGGTCACATGGTTCTTGAGTCCGTTGAACTGGCCGTTCACGGTGCAGACCAGGTCGCGCTTGGCGGCGGGCTTTGCCGAGGTTTTTGCGGTGGTGGCCTTGGCGTTCTTGGAAGGTGTGTATTCCAAAGCCTTCAGCAGTTCCTCTTCCTTGACGGCGCCCGAGAAACTATTGATGAATTGTCCGTTTTTCACAAAGAAGAAAGTGGGGAAGGCGCGGATGGGGAGCGTCGCCTTGATTTTGTCGAGGTTCGGTTCGTCGATGCCGATGGACGCCACCTTGATGTCCTTATAGTTCTTCGCGATGCTGATGAGCGTTGGAATCATGATGAGGCAGGGCGGGCAACTGGTGGATGAAACTTCCAGAATCACCGGCTTGTCGGAATGGAGGATTTCCTTTTCGAAGTTGTCATCGTTGATTTTGACGATTCGGATATCTTCGTCGGCGGCGAAAGCGGGGGTGAAAGCGCCCGTGATGGCCGTGGTCGCGAAGGTGAATGCGAACGAGGCGGCTAGGATATTGCTGAATTTCATTTCTTGACTCCTTATACCGCCAAATTATAGATAATTGCCGGGGTGTTCCCCTTTATTTCGCCGAAATTTGCCCTTTTTGGGCGCCCATCGCGGCCTTTTTTGCTATTCTACGCACATTTTGCGTAGAATAAGACGCCGTATTTCCTGCGCTGTTTGTCGTATTTTTCATGCTGATCCTGGAAAAGCGTATGCGGACTTCGAAATTAGTTTATATTAATAGCCATGAAAACTTCAATTCGTAATAAAATTCTGAAGTTGTGCCTTTCGGGGCTGATTCTTTGCGCGATTGGTGTGGGCGGATTCGGCATATATCGCGTGAATGGTTTTATTGAAAAGCATGGCCAGCAACATTTGGAGTTGATTGCGCAAGGGGAGGGGAACCGTATCAGCGGTCGCCTGGCCAACATTGAGCAGTACGTGAAGACGCTTGCCTATGTGGTGCACGACGGCCTTGTCGATATCGACATCCTCAAGGACAGTGTCCGCCAGGAAAAGTTCACCGAAGTGAATTTGAATTTCATGCGTTCCACCATTCGCAACGTGAACAGCGCCGTCGCCGTGTACCTGCGCTACAATCCCGAATTTACGCCGCCCACGTCGGGCGTGTTCCTGGCCAAGACAAGCAAGAACGGCAACATTAAAAAACAGACCCCTACCAATTTCTCCAAGTACGATCCCAACGACATCGAGCATGTGGGCTGGTATTATGTACCTTTGCGTTCCGGTCAATCTATTTGGATGGATCCCTACGAAAACAAGAACATCGACATCTACATGATCAGTTACGTGGTGCCCCTGTTCCGCTTTGGTGAAGACATTGGCGTCGTGGGGGTGGACCTGGACTTCAATTACCTGATTCAGGAAATCTCGCAGATCAAGGTGCTCGAGACGGGCTTTGCCTACCTGGAACGCTCCGATGGAAAAATCGCCTACCATCCGGTTCTGAAACCGGGTTCCACTGCGGTTCCCAGGGGAGACGCAGTGTACGTACGCAGCCACTTGCTTAACGGCATGGACCTGGTGCTCGAGGTCCCGAAGGCCGAAATCAACGCCAGCCGCGATAAACTGATTTTGGAAATAACCTTGTTCACCGTAATTCTTTTGCTGGTGTTCACCTTGATTTGCGTCCGTATTTCCAAGTCAATGATAAAGCCCCTTCAAGAATTGACGAACGCCGCAAACCAGTTGACGTCCGGAAACTTGAATGTGTACTTCAGCGCCAATACCCGTGACGAGATTGGCGAACTGGGCAGGAGTTTTGAAAATGCCCGCAAGTCCATGAAGGAATATGTGGGCTATGTCAAGGGTGTTGCCTACAGGGATTCCTTGACTCACGTGCGCAACAAGGCTGCGTTCGACAACTTTATTCGTGAACTCCAGCAAAAGGTTGAAAAGCAAATCGTTAGGAAATATGCCATAGTGATGTTCGATGTGAACAATCTCAAGGACGTGAACGACAGTTACGGCCACGACTATGGAAACATACTGTTGGTAAACGCTTGCCAGATGATATGCGAAGTTTTTTCTCACAGCCCGGTATTCCGTATTGGCGGCGACGAATTCATTGCCGTGCTGCAGGAAAGCGATTTCAATAGTCGCGACAACCTGATGCAGAAATTGACCAGGATGATGCAACAGGCCTCCGGAGCGATCGATGCTTGGGAAAGGGTTTCCATAGCCAAGGGCTTGGCGGTGTACGAGGTGGAACTGAACGAACACTTCAGTTCGGTGATGCGCCGCGCCGACGAATATATGTATGCCGACAAGAAGGTGATGAAGGCCTTGCACTAGTTTTTTTTAGCATATTTGAAAAGAATCGTTTTTAAGGTGAACATTGTGGTCCAAAAAATATTTTTGGTTTGACTGCCGCCTTCATGTCGTTGGTCGCGGGTCTTGCTTTTGTAGCATGTGGCGATGACGACAGCGATGACTTACGATAGCGACGAGCCCATTTTCGATTCCGAGTACGAAAGCAAAAAGTACGTGTCCATCTGCTGCGTAAAAGAGGACGAGTAGCCATTATCGCGCCCGTCATCCTGGGAGGCTCGCCTTTTTGTTGTCTTTCTGGGAGCGGCGTAGCCGCGAGCAGAATCCATACATCCTGTGTCGCACTTGTCAAGACGTATGGATTCCGGAAATTCACTTTGTTCATTCCCGGAACGACGAAATACTGGCGGCGCGTGAAAATCGAGTCTCCTCGCGCGCTGTGCGAGTTTATCGGTTCCAGCCGTTGGGGGCGTCACCGTAAGAAACAGGACCGCCGTCGTCGCCATGACCGTACGAAGGTGCGGAACTCTTTACGCCGAGCCAGCCGCGCATCCGCTTGACGCGCTCCTCGCGGCGCTTGTCCGCGGTTTCAGCATCTGTTTTTTTCGTGCAATCTTCCATACGTCAAAAATCCTTTGAAAAACATTTAGCAGAGCGATTTCCTTGAACGCAAAAATAGACAAAAAACAGCCTGCAAGGGCGTAATTACAAAAAATAACCTGGTATTGTGTTGGTAAAACAATCGCAAATCCTGTATAAAAACAATTGCAGAAACTTTTTCTGTTAAAAAACAGGACCCGCAATGGTCCGTGTTTGTGTCGCTCAATACAAACGAATAATATGCTATTTCGCAAAAATGAAAATATTGCTAAATTGCGAAATAGCCCGCAGCTACTTTGACGATTAAAAAACAGGACTGGACATATGGTAGATGTTTACAATTATAACATTTCGTCTGGAAGTTACCTTGTGCTGCGCAAGGATAAGAAAATTCTTTACTGGAATCTTTTTAAATAGGTGTAAAATGAAAAATATTTTTTTGTTATTAATGTTGGTTGGAATCTGCCTAACGACTTCATGCACGGATTCTTCTTCAGGCTTTGACGCCGACGAGGTGTGTCCTGCAACAGGAAAAAATCATCGGTATGGCGGACCAAATAGAGGAAAATTCGTTGACGAGCGCGACGGTCAGGTGTACAAATACATTACCATCGGTGACAAGATTTGGATGGACCAGAATCTGAATTACGCATCGGAAAACAGCATTTGCTACAATGAACTGCAGGTGAATTGCGATGTTTATGGCAGGCTATATTTATTGCAGAACGATACACTTAATAAAGAAAATAACATTCTAAATCTAGATATGTTGGATACGATCTGCCCTAAAGATTGGCGAGTGCCGACACTTGATGAATGGAATGCTATTGTTGACCAGATGGATGGCTTGGAACATTTCAAAAATAGTGAATGCATGGACGTTTCTTTATACGCGGGATACGCTTACACAGAAAATGACCTGACAACTGGAGAAATATTAAAATATAAATTTCATAATGTTAGCCGAACAAGAGAGTGGGCAACAACAACAGATAATGGCAGAGCAATGTACTCTTTTGCGATAGATTATACAGGAGATATACAAAACAATGCCAGCACTGTTGGCGCTAGAGGGATGGTCCCCATTCGCTGCATAAAAAAGGAAGATTAGGAGCTGTAAAATGAAAAATATTCTTTTGTTATTAATGTTGGTCGGAATCTTTTTAACGACTTCATGCACGGATTCTTCTTCTAGTTTCGATGCGGACGAGGTGTGCCCAGCGACCGGGACAAACCAATACGGAATGCCCAATAGAGGTACATTCGTTGATGAGCGTGACGGACAGGCGTACAAATACATCACCATCGGCAACAAGGTCTGGATGAACCAGAATCTGAATTACGCATCGGAAAACAGCATTTGCTACAATGAACTCTAGGTGAATTGCGATGTTTATGGAAGATTGTATTTGCTACAACAAGAAAATTTATTTAGCGAAGAATATGGAAAATTAAATCAAGATATAATAGATTCCATTTGCCCTAAAGGCTGGCGCGTGCCGACTCTTGATGAATGGAATACTATTGTAGACCAAATGGATGATTTGGAACATTTTAAGAATAGTGAGTGTATGGATGTTTCTTTATATGCGGGATACGCTTTGTTTGGACACAATCTGAGAACAGGGGAAATGGAAGATTATGAATTTTGTTTGGTAGGACGAATTAGAGAGTGGGCGACAACATCCTTGAATAGTCAAGGTACAATGAATTCGTTTGCTGTAGACTATACGGGAGGCATAAAAAATAACTCTCACACCTTTATGGGTTTCATTCCACTTCGCTGCATAAAAAAAGAAGATTGGGAGCTGTAAAATGAAAAAAATTCTTTTGTTTGTTTTGTTTGCGGTTGTTGCATCGAACTCCCTCACTTTGGAACAAGTTCGAAATGATTTGATGAAAAATTCAATCTCAAGAGACTCCATTGAAATGAAAATAAGGACTTCTGTTTCTTCGTCCATGTTGAGCGGAAAACAGAATGTCTATATCTACATGGTTCGCAAGGGCGATTCCAAGAAAAAGCGTATCGAAAAGATGGAAAATGAAGTAGGGTCGCAGTCCACCTTGACCACCTTCACCTATGATACGGAAAATAACATGAAAACGATGAAGGTATCCGTAATGAAGGATGGCGTAGAAACTGTTGTGTTGACGGAAATCCTTTTGTTGCGCCATTCAAGAAATTTCGCAGACAGATTGTTTGAATTCTAGTTTATAGTTTAGTCGTTTGCTACTTACCGTTATTCAATGTTAAAAAAACAGGGCCCCGCGAAGGGTCCCGTTTTTATACCTCAAAGCGTAGCGGCCTCACACCTCAGAGGCGCAACGCGCCGACCTCTTAGTACCTATAGAACTCCACCTTGTACGGGCCTTCCACGGGCACGCCGATGTAGTCGGCCTGGGCCTGGGTGAGCTTGGTGAGGTGAACGCCCAGTTTTTCCAGGTGGAGGCGGGCGACCTTCTCGTCGAGGATTTTCGGGAGGGTGTACACGGTGCCGGTTTCGTACTTGAGGCCGGAAACGGTCTTCTTGCCGTTTGCGCTGAGCCACAAGTCCACCTGGGCGATGGTCTGGTTCGTGAAGGAGGCGCTCATCACGAAGCTCGGGTGGCCGGTGGCGCAGCCGAGATTCAGCAGGCGGCCTTCGGCCAGCACAAGGATGCTGTGGCCATCCGGGAAGATCCATTCGTCGTACTGCGGCTTGATTTCGTTGCGGACGATGCCCGGAATCTTCTTGAGGCCGGCCATGTCGATTTCGTTGTCGAAGTGGCCGATGTTACCCACGATGGCGCGGTGCTTCATCTTTGCCATCTGGGCGGCGCTGATGATCATCGTGTTGCCGGTCGTCGTGACGAAGATATCCGCCATGCCGACGACTTCGTCCAAGGTCTTCACTTCGTAGCCTTCCATCACGGCCTGGAGTGCGCAAATCGGGTCGATTTCGGTGATGATCACGCGGGCGCCCTGGCCGCGGAGGCTCTGTGCGCAGCCCTTACCCACGTCGCCGTAACCGCACACGACTGCGATTTTACCAGCCATCATCACGTCGGTCGCACGGTTGATGCCGTCGATTAAGGAGTGGCGGCAGCCGTAGAGGTTGTCAAACTTGGACTTGGTCACGGAATCGTTCACGTTGATGGCCGGGAACTTGAGGCGGCCATCCTTCGCCATCTGGTACAAACGATGCACGCCGGTGGTGGTCTCTTCGGAAACGCCGCGGAGAGCTTCGCGGGCGCGGGTCCACTGCTTGGGGTCGCGGGCGAAAATCTTGCGGCAGGTTTCGAGGAACACGCCCCATTCTTCGCTGTCCTTTTCCGGGTTGAATTCGGGCACCTTGCCCGCGTCTTCGAATTCTGCGCCGCAGGTCACGAGCATGGTGGCGTCGCCACCGTCATCCACGATAAGGTCGGCGGTCTTGCCGTCCGGCCAAACGAGGGCCTTCGCGGTATTTTCCCAGTAGTCCACCAAGGATTCGCCCTTCCAGGCGAACACGGGCACGCCCTGCGGGTTTTCAACTGTGCCCTTCTTGCCGACGACGACGGCGGCGGCAGCGTTATCCTGCGTGCTGAAAATGTTGCAGCTGACCCAGCGCACGTCGGCACCGAGGTCCACGAGAGTTTCGATGAGGATGGCGGTCTGCACCGTCATGTGGAGACTGCCCATGATGCGGGCGCCGGCGAGCGGTTTCTTGCCTTCGTATTCCTTGCGGAGAGCCATGAGGCCCGGCATTTCGGTTTCGGCCAGGTCGAGTTCCTTGCGGCCTTCGATCGCAAGGTTGATATCCTTGATTTTGTATTCCATTTTAACCTCTTTGGGGTGCGCGGGCGTCCGCGTTCAGAAATCGCGAAAAACTGCGCCGCAATTATTTATGCATAAATATAGTTATTTGCATAGACGAAGACAAGCGCCGGCGTCACGGTTTCGAGGATTCTGCTTGCTGTTGGAATGGCTGGAGGGGCGGGTAAAAATCAGTTTTGGCGGACCTTGTTGGGCATTTTTCATCGGCTGGCGAGAATGTGCCCAAGCAGCGCCTTGCAGCCTTCGTTCACGTCGCGCCAGGTGGCTTCGAAGTCGCCGGTGTACCACGGGTCGGCCACGTCGCGGTTCTTGCCCGTCCATTCCATGAGCAGGCTTACTTTGCGGGCGGTTGCGGGGGTTCGCTGGGCTTGGGGGCTTGTCTCGAGTTCGTAGATGTCGGCGGGCAGGATCCAGCGCAGGTTCCGCAGGTTGTTCCGGTCCATCAGCACGATGTAGTCGTAGTGCTCGTAGTCGCGTGCGGTCATCTGCCGTGCGGTTTTCCCGCTGCAGTCGATTCCGTGCGCGGCGAGCATTCGCCTTGCGGGCGGGTACACGGGGTTCCCGATTTCTTCGGTGCTTGTGGCGGCGCTTGCGATTTCGAATTCGAGATTCGCAATTCCGGAATCGCAAGCCAGGCGCTTCATCACGAATTCGGCCATGGGGCTGCGGCAGATGTTGCCGTGGCAGACGAATAATATTTTAGTGACATTTTTTGACATTAAATAATTATACCTTTTACAAAAAAAGAGGTACGATATGTTCAAAGTAGAAAATTTTCAGGATGGTTTCGTCAAGGCGTTGCTCCTTGCTCTGGTCGGGTTCATTTTCCTCACGACGACGGTTGCCTTGGGCAACGTTGTGTTCGGTATACTGGCCAGCGCTTTTTACATCTACGAAGTCGCTACCATTTAACCCACTCCCGCGGCGGTTGGCTGCGTGGCGGTTTAAACTCGCAGTGTAAAAAATCCCCGAGCGTTAGCCCGGGGATTTTCAAATTTGCTTCGTCTCGTGTCCGACTAGTACTTGCTGCTAAGTTCGCTCGGGCATTCCACTTCGACGTAGTTGTGCATCGGGTTGCCTGCAGCGTGCATCCATTCGGCCAAGAACATACAGCCCTTCTTGGCTTCGGCGTCGTTGCTGAAAACGCTGTTGCACTTGTTCTTGAGGCAGGTCTGCGTTGCTGCGGCCTTGTAGTTGGATTCTTCTTCGCACTTGCTCAGGAGGCCGCCGTATTGAGCGCCCTGGTCGCCCCAGCCCATGCTGGAGCAGCCGTTGAACAAGCCGACACCGCCGCCCGGAATCATGATGTCGAACTGGCCCTGTTCCACGTCGGAACCGACGTTGGTCACCATGATGATGAGTTTTTTACCCTTGATGCTGCTGATGTTGAGGTTGTCGCCGTACTTGCCCTTGCCGGTGAAGGTGAGCTGGAAGCACTTGCCGCACTGGCCGCCATTGCTTGCAGGCACAGCCGCGAAGGCGAAGCCGTATTCATCGCATCCATCAATGGTAAACGGAATTTGGCTGATGCAGGTCATGTTCGGACCGCCGCTGCAAATACTGCCGCCACCCCAGTCACTATTGGAGTTTCTGCCCTTGTTCGTGCACTGCTTGGTGGGGTGTCCGCCGGAGTTTTCGTTCCAGGAACAACTGGGTTTGCAGCAATCCCAGTAACGGGTTGCCCAACCGCTTCCGCTGCTTCCGCCCTTGGTCTTGATGGTGGGGCATTTACCGGAGCCGCCCTGGCTGCTACTGCTGCTCTTGGGCGTAGAAGAACTGCTGCTCTTTGCCACAGGTGTTACACTGCTGCTGCTCTTTTGATCTGGCTGCGTGCCGATGCTGCTCGAAGTTGTCGTGACTGGGCCGACATTTTCGCTGGAATAGTAAATAGGTTCTTCGCTGCTCGAAGACGGCGGCGGTGGAGGCGGAGTGTATGTGCAACGGTCGCCAACGTTGTAAATCTTGAGGGTGTCGCTGAGGAACGTCGTAATCAGGGATCCGTCGGCACCGTTGTGGATCGAAATGAAGGGAAGGTTTGCGAAGTTCGCCTGGGCGATGAGGTCGCCGGTAATCGGGTCCGTCACGGTTCCGTTGGCGTCGTTCTGGATGACGTAGCCGCCGGTAGCGTCCTTTGCGTACCAGGAGGGGCCGTTCACGATGATGGCCGGGAAGTTCATGGGTTCGACGGGGAGCGACATCAGGTCTACGTTCTGGAGGAGGGTCCCGCCGTCAGTTCCGAGGATGTTGCCTATAGAACCGTTCACTACCAGGAAGCGTCCGACCGTTTCGGCCCTGCCGTTCATGACGACGAGGTCGGGGTAAATCAACAAATCGACGCCGCCCGAAAGGTGGTGGGCGCCAAATTCGCCTGCTTCCCAGCAGACCTTCATTTTAGGGTCTTCGGTGACACCTGCTCCTGGAGGGTCGGGCTCGGCCGTGCAGCCAATCAAGACAAACAAGGGAATGGCGAACCAAAGGGATTTTGTAAAAGAAAATTTCATTCGAACCTCAAATAACCCCACAACGCACCGTTTTCCAAAGATAAATATATAATGTTATATTGTTACGTAAAAACGACTTAACAAAGCTTTTTCTGTTCCAAATGTGTTCCCGGACACTGTAATTGGCTCTCTGGAGGCGTAATTTGGATAGTGTTGATAGGATGTTGATAAGTTCTGCGCGTTTTTGGACGGGAAAAACGTCGATAAATTTTGCGGTCTGAAAGTGTTCGGCGACGAGTCTTCGACCCTGTTTTCGGGTACGTTTTTTGCCGTTCTATAATCCATTTATATTCAACGAGATGTGAACGTTGCAATGTAAACTAATGTAAATTTTTCAAATGTAAAAATCTTTTTACAAAAATATTTTTTAGGCGAGGATTGGTCGCGGCGGGGTGTTTTAACGATGTTGAACAATTGTTGATAAGTTGATGTTATCCTTGCGGGACCATTGTTGAACCCTTGAAATTTGCTTAAAATCGGCAATTGTTACGGGCGGTGCAATGTTCCCGGATTTCGGGCTCCAGGCGGGGGCCCTTATTGTGGATACCCCCCCTTTTTTGCCTTTTTCGCTAAAAATCAAAGAAAAAAACTTGCAAATTGTTGTGCATTTACTAAATTTGAGGCTCAATTTCGCGGAGTACCGCTTCCTATGCTCTGCGGATTAACGGGAATCCCTTGAGGTTCCTTGACCCGAAGCGATAAACCTTCTGCTGAAGAAGAGGAAAAAAATGGCAAAAGAACATTTTGACAGAAGTAAGCCGCACTGCAACATCGGCACCATCGGCCACGTGGACCATGGCAAGACAACCCTGACCGCTGCAATCTGCACGACACTCGCAGCCAACGGTCTCGCCGCCGCCAAGCGTTTCGACGAAATCGACAACGCCCCGGAAGAAAAGGCCCGTGGTATCACGATCAACACTTCTCACGTCGAATACACGACCGCCAACCGTCACTACGCCCACGTGGACTGCCCGGGGCATGCTGACTACGTCAAGAACATGGTGACCGGTGCTGCCCAGATGGACGGCGCCATCCTCGTTGTCGCCGCCACTGACGGCCCGATGCCTCAGACTCGCGAACACATCCTTCTCGCACACCAGGTCGGCGTGCCGAAGATCGTCGTGTTCATGAACAAGTGCGACATGGTGGACGATCCGGAACTCCTCGACCTCGTCGAGATGGAAGTCCGCGAACTTCTCTCCAAGTACGAATTTGACGGCGACGGCACCCCGATCGTCCGCGGCTCCGCTCTCGGCGCCCTCAACGGCGAAAAGGAATGGCAGGACAAGGTCATGGAACTCATGGCTGCCTGCGACGAATACATCCCGCTCCCGCAGCGTGAAACCGACAAGCCGTTCCTCATGCCGATCGAAGACGTGTTCACGATCACGGGTCGTGGCACCGTCGCTACCGGTCGTATCGAACGCGGTATCGTCCGCCTGAACGACAAGGTCGAACGCGTCGGTCTCGGCGAAACCACCGAATACGTCATCACGGGCGTGGAAATGTTCCGCAAGCTCCTCGACGACGCCCAGGCCGGTGACAACGTCGGTCTCCTCCTCCGCGGCGCAGAAAAGAAGGACATCATCCGTGGCATGGTTCTTGCCGCCCCGAAGTCCGTCACTCCGCATACCGAATTCAAGGCCGAAATCTACGTTCTTACCAAGGACGAAGGTGGTCGTCATACTCCGTTCATGAACGGCTACCGCCCGCAGTTCTACTTCCGCACCACCGACGTGACTGGCACGATCCAGCTCCCGGAAGGTGTTGAAATGGTGACCCCGGGTGACACCGTCACAATCCACACCACTCTCATCGCCCCGATCGCCATGGAAAAGCAGCTCCGCTTCGCTATCCGTGAAGGTGGCCGTACCGTTGGTGCTGGTTCTGTAACCGAAATCATCAAGTAAGGAATAATCATGGCTGGTGAACGCATCCGTATTCGCTTGAAGAGCTTCGATCATCGTATGATCGACCGCTCTGCTCAAGATATCGTGAATACAGCTAAGCAAACTGGTGCCCGCATTGCAGGCCCCATCCCTCTCCCGACGAAAGTCCAGAAGTATACGGTGCTCCGCTCTCCGCATATTGACAAGACTTCTCGTGAACAGTTTGAATCCCGTACGCACAAGCGTCTTATCGACATCCTCGATGCTACGCCGCAAACTGTCGATTCCCTCATGAAACTTGACTTGCCGGCTGGTGTCGAAGTCGAAATTAAGGTCTAATAACAATGAACGGTATTCTCGCAAAGAAGTTGGGAATGACCCAAGTGTTCACGGAACAGGGCGAATGCGTCCCTGTCACGGTTCTTGAAGCCGGTCCGTGCGTGGTCGTTTGCCACAAGACAGAAGAAAAGGACGGTTACACTGCCGTCCAGATCGGCTTTGGTCTCAAGAAGGAACAGCGTGCCAATAAGGCAGAAGTCGGCCATTTCAAGAAGGCTGACGTTGCTGTTCGTGAACACCTCGCCGAATTTGACGTTGCTGATCTCGAATCCTGGCCGGTTGGCAAGGAATTCGGTGCTGCTGACTTCGCCGACGCTAAGATGGTGAACGTCTCCGGCATTTCCAAGGGTCACGGTTTCTCTGGTACTATCAAGCGCCACGGATTCCACAGCGGTCCTCGTTCCCATGGTACGCACAATATGCGCGAACCGGGTGGTACGTCCGCTCACTCCTACCCGGGTCGCGTGTTCCCGGGCAAGAAGCAGTCCGGTCAATACGGTAACAAGAAAGTGACTGTCAAGCACCTCCAGGTCGTCAAAGTTGATGGCGACCGCAACCTGATCTTTGTCCGCGGCGCTGTCCCCGGTGCAAAGAACAGCATTATCGTGGTGAGGAAAGACTAATGGCTAGTGCAAAGCTTTTCGCCGCTACTGGCGATTTTAAGAATGATATTGAACTCCCGAAGTTGTTCGACGAAGAAGTCAACAAGGTTTGCATGTACTTGCATATCAAGGCTATCTTGAACAACAACCGTCAGGGTACTGCCAAGACCAAGACCAAGTCCGAAGTCAGCGGCGGTGGCCAGAAGCCGTGGAAGCAGAAGGGCACGGGTCGTGCTCGTTCCGGTCAGAACACCTCCGCTGTGTGGGTTCGCGGTGCTAAGGCCCATGGTCCTAAGGCTCACGACTACTTCGAAAAGGTCAACAAGAAGGTCAAGAAGATCGCTTTCCATTCTGCTCTTGCTTCCAAGGCTGCAGAAGGCAAGGTCTTCGTGTTCGAAGCCCTCAGTTTCGCCGCTCCGAAGACTAAGGAAGTCTCCGCTGTAATCGCCAAGTCCGGCATCGAACAGCGCAACGTCCTCTTCGTGGTTAGCGAAAAGGATCAGAACCTCTACCTTTCTTCCAACAACATTCCTTGGTGCCGCTGCGCACGCGTCGAAGACGTCAATACATACGACGTTGTCCGTGCTAACAGCGTTGTCATCTCTCAGGCTGCTCTCGCAGAACTTGAAGGAGGCCGCTAATGAAGGAAATTCACGAAATCCTCGTTGCACCGCACGTGACCGAAGAAACCATGAAGAACATGGTGAATCCGCGTAACGATGTGCACAAGTACGTGTTCAAGGTTGCCATTGACGCTAGCAAGGAAGACATCAAGGCCGCTATCGAAAAGCGCTTTGAAGTCAAGGTTGCTTCGGTCAATACTTTGATCAACCGCGGCAAGATCAAGCGCGTTCGCATGGTCGCCGGCAAGAAGTCCAACTGGAAGAAGGCCTACATCACACTTAAGGCCGGGCAAAAGATTGCCGAGTTCGAAGGAGTATAACCATGGGTCTGAAATCTTATCGCCCTCTTACCCCGACGCTTCGTTACAAGCAGATTGGTGACCGCAAGGAAATCACTGCCGACAAGCCGTTGAAGTCCCTCACTAAGGGCATCAAGCGTAGCTCCGGTCGCAACAACGCTGGTGAAATCACCTCTCGTCGTCGCGGCGGTGGCCACAAGAAGTTGTATCGTCTCATCGACTTCAAGCGCCAGTTCGCTGGTGTTGCTTGCACTGTCGAAACTGTCGAATACGATCCGAACCGTACCGCTCGCATCGCTCTCGTCAAGTACGAAAACGGCAAGCGCGCCTACATCATCGCTCCGGCCGACATCAAGGTTGGCGATGTGCTCAACGCTGGTGAAGGTGTAGAATTCCGCGTCGGTAACGCAATGCCGATCAAGGACATTCCGCTGAACACCATTATCCACAACATCGAAATGAAGCCGGGCAAGGGTGCCCAGATTGCTCGTTCCGCTGGTGCCGGTGCAGAACTGGTTGCCAAGGACGGCAAACTCTGCCAGGTCCGTCTCCCGAGTGGTGAAGTTCGCTTCATCTCCGAAGACTGCCTCGCTACCGTTGGCCAGGTTTCCAATATCGATCACATGAATGAATCCTCCGGTTCTGCCGGCCGCTCTCGCTGGCTCGGTAAGCGTCCCGCCGTCCGCGGTGTCGTGATGAACCCGGTTGACCACCCGCTTGGTGGTGGTGAAGGACGTACCTCTGGTGGTCGTCATCCGTGCTCTCCTTGGGGCAAGAACTCTAAGGGTGCAAAAACTCGTAACAATAAGCGTACCGATAAGTATATCGTACGTCGTCGTCAGAAGAGGGCCTAATTCATGTCGAGATCCCTTAAGAAAGGTGCGTTCGTGGATTCCCACGTTCTCAGCAAAGCCCAGGCTATGGCTGGCTCCGACAAGAAGCAGCCGATCAAGACCTGGTCCCGTCGTTCCACCATCGTCCCTGATATGGTCGGACTCACTTTCTCCGTGTACAACGGAAAGCAGTTCCTCCCGGTCTATGTTTCTGAAAACATGGTCGGCCATAAGCTCGGCGAATTCGCTATGACCCGTACATTCAAGGGTCACCGCAAGACCGAAACCGCTGCTGGAGGCAAGAAATAATGCAAGCTGTAGCTAAAGTAAAGAACGTCCGTTACGGTGTGCGCAAGCTCCGTCGCGTGGTGGACTTGGTTCGTGGCAAGCGCGTTGACGAAGCCTTCGCAATGCTCTCCATCCTCCACACGCAGACCAAGGGTGCTCCGCTTATCGAAAACGCCCTCAAGTCCGCTGTCGCTAACTTCAAGCAGAAGTCTGCTGCTCCGGTTACTGCCGAAGAACTCGTGATCAAGACCATCACCGCTGATGGCGGTACGATCATGAAGCGTATTCATCCGCGTTCCCAGGGTCGCGCTTTCCGTATCGAAAAGCCGCTCTCCCACATCACCGTCGTCGTCGCAGACAAGGAGAAATAACAATGGGTCACAAAACTCATCCTAATGGTCTTCGTCTTGGCGTTATCCGCGGTTGGGAATCCAAGTGGTATGCCGAAGACAATTTTGCCGATCTTCTTTACGAAGATATCGTGCTCCGTCGCTACTTGATGAAGCGTTTTGAACATGCCTCCCTTTCCAAGGTCGGCATCGAACGCACCGTCAAGAAGGTGAATGTTAACCTCTTTACCGCCCGTCCCGGTATCATTATCGGTAAAAAGGGCGAAGAATTGGAACGCGTCAAGAGCGAACTCCAGTTCCTCACCGGTAAAGAAATCTATATTAGCGTCCACGAAATCAAGCGCCCCGAAACGGACGCAAAGTTGGTCGCTGAAAACATCGCTCGCCAGCTCGAAAAGCGTATTTCTTTCCGTCGCGCCATGAAGCGCGCCATCCAGTCCGCCATGCGCCTGGGTGTGGAAGGAATCAAGGTGCAGTGCGGTGGCCGCCTCGGTGGCGCCGAAATTGCCCGCGTTGAAAAGTATGCCGAAGGCCGCGTGCCTCTGCACACTCTTCGTGCCGACATCGATTATGCAACCTCCATTGCTAAAACCGTTTATGGCGCCATTGGTATCAAGGTGTGGGTCATGCACGGCGAAAAGATTGGTAAAGACGTCATGTCTGACAACAAGAGAGAGAAGTAATTATGCTGAGTCCTAAAAGAACATTACATCGTAAGCAGATGAAAGGCCGCATGAAGGGCGTCGCCACTCGCGGCAACTACATGGCCTTCGGCGAATTCGGCATTCAGGCTCTTGAAAAGTGCTGGCTGACCGCTCGCCAATTGGAAGCTGCCCGTATCGCTATGACTCGTAAGATCAAGCGTGGTGGCCGCGTATGGATCCGTGTGTTCCCCGACAAGCCGGTAACACGTCACCCCGCCGAAGCCCGTATGGGTAAGGGTAAGGGCGCCGTCGAATTCTGGGCTGCCGTGATTCTCCCGGGCCGTATCCTTTTTGAAATGGGCGGTGTCGAGCGTGACCTCGCCATGGAAGCTCTCCATGTCGCAGCTCAGAAGCTCCCGCTTAAAGTTAAAATCATCGAAGAATCGGAGATCTAATGAAAGCACGTGAATTGAAAGAACTGGACGTGAACCAGCTCAAGGAAAAACTGGCTCAGTTGAATCTCGATTTGTTCAATTACCGCATGACTGCGAAGCTCGGTAATTTGGAAAAACCCTCTTCGATCCAGGCAACCCGCAAGGACATTGCCCGTATCAAGACCATCCTCAGCGAAAAGGCCAAGGCATAAGCCGGCAGGAGCAGGAAATGGATAGAAACCTTCGTAAAGTCAAGCAGGGTGTTGTTACGTCCGACAAGATGGACAAGACAATCACGGTTGAGGTTATTAACCGCAAGCGTCACCCGATGTACAACAAGATCATGACCACTACCAAGAAGCTCAAGGCTCACGATGAAAAGAATGAAGCCGAAGAAGGTGACTTGGTCGAAATCATGGAAACTCGTCCCCTCTCTGCAACTAAGCGCTGGCGCTTGGTCCGCATTGTGGAAAAGAAGAAGTAAACTCCTGGAGTAAGGCGAATTATGATTCAAGAAGAAACCAGACTCGTCGTGGCTGACAACAGTGGAGCCAAGGAAGTCGCCTGCATCCGTGTTTTGGGTGGCACTAACCGTCGCTATGCAAGCATCGGTGATGTCATCAAGGTTAGCGTTAAAGATGCTATCCCCCAGAGCAAGGTGAAGAAGGGTTCCGTGGCCGACGCTGTCGTCGTGCGCACACGCAAAGAAATCTCCCGTCCGGACGGAACGTTCATTCGTTTCTCGGACAACGCAGTCGTTCTCATCACTAAGGATGGCGAACCGCGTGGAACCCGTATTTTTGGACCGGTGGCTCGTGAGCTCCGCGAAAAGAATTACATGAAAATCATCTCCCTCGCACCTGAGGTTCTGTAATGGCTAACATCAAAAAGAATGATAACGTCAAGGTGATTTCCGGTGCCAACAAGGGCAAGACCGGCACCGTGATCAGTGTCAAGGCCGGCAAGGTGACCGTTAGCGGCGTGAATGTCTGCAAGCGTCACGAAAAGCCGAGCCAGACCAACCAGACCGGTGGCATCATCGAAAAGGAATTGCCAATTGACATTTCCAACGTGATGCTTCTCGAAGGCAATACTCCCGTTCGTACCCGCATCGTTCGCGAAAAGGGCAAGAAGGGCGTTCGCACCAGTGTTAAGACTGGAAAGGCTGTGTAACAATGAACCAGATGAAGCAATTTTATCTCGAAAAAGTAGTTCCGGCCTTGCAAGCAAAGTTTGCCTACAAGAACGTGATGGAAATTCCGCGTCTCCAGAAGATCGTGGTCAACATGGGTGTCGGCGCCGCTGCCCAGAACCGCAAGGTTCTCGACGAAGCCGTAGATACTCTCACCGCCATTACCGGCCAGAAGGCTGTGGTTACCAATGCCAAGAAGGCTATTGCTAACTTCCACCTCCGCGAAGGCATCGGCATTGGCGCCAAGGTGACCCTCCATGGCGACAATATGTGGGACTTCCTCTTCCGCTTTATTAACATCGACCTCCCGCGTGTCCGCGACTTCCGTGGCCTCGCACGTCGTGGCTTTGATGGCATGGGTAACTTCACCCTCGGCATCAAGGAACAAACGATCTTCGTCGAAATCGACATCGACAAGATTTCTCGTACCTTCGGTATGGACATCTCCTTCGTTACCTCTGCAAAGACCGACGACGAAGGCCGCGCCCTGCTCGAAGAACTTGGACTCCCCTTCCGTAAGTAAGGTAATACCATGGCAAGCAGAAGAATGATTGAAAAATGCAAGCGTACTCCGAAGTATACCGTTCGTGGGTACAATCGTTGCAAGCGTTGCGGTAGGCCGCACGCCTTTATGCGCCGCTTTGGCCTTTGCCGTATTTGCTTCCGCGAAATGGCACTCGCCGGCGAAATCCCCGGTATCACTAAGTCGTCCTGGTAAGGAGAGTACAAATGGCAATGACAGATACAATCGCCGATATGCTCACCCGCATCCGCAATGCCGCTAAGGCACAGCTGCCTGTGGTTGACATTCCTGCCAGCAACATGAAGCGTGAAATTGCACGCGTTCTGCAGGAAAAAGGTTTCATCAAGAAGTTCGTCGTCGTGGATGACGGCAAGCAGGGTATCCTCAAGATCTTGCTCCGCTACACGAAGGGCGTTTCTGCTATCCAGGGCATCCAGCGCGTGTCTACGCCGGGTCTTCGTCAGTATGTTGACGTGGCCAAGCTTCCTCGCGTCCGCAATGGCCTTGGCTATGCAATCATCTCCACATCTAAAGGTGTGATGACCGACCACGAAGCCCGCGAACAGAAAGTGGGTGGCGAAGTCGTCGCAAAGGTATGGTAAAGATGTCCCGTATCGGAAAAGCTATTATCAATATCCCGGCTGGCGTTAAGGTCGCCGTCAATGGTCAAAACATCAAGGTCGAAGGCCCCAAGGGCAAGCTCGAAACGACTGTTCACGAACTGATCGCTATCAAGCTCGAAGGCGACAAGCTTTCCTTCGAACGCCCGAACGATGAAAAGTTCACCCGCGCTATGCACGGCACCACTCGCGCTCTCGTCAACAACATGGTCGAAGGCGTTACCAAGGGTTTCCAGAAGACTCTCGAAATCGTTGGCGTGGGCTACCGTGTTGAACAGAAGGGTAAGGACCTGAACCTCGTTCTCGGTTTCTCTCACCCCGTTATTTTCAAGGCACCGGAAGGCGTCGAACTCAAGGCTGTCGATCCGCTGAAGATCTCCATCTCCGGCATCGACAAGCAGAAGGTCGGCCAGGCTGCCGCGGAAATCCGCAAGTACCGTCGTCCTGAACCGTATAAGGGCAAGGGCATCAAGTACGAAGGCGAAATTATCCGTCGTAAGCAAGGTAAGAAGACAGGTAAATAAGGGTAAACTATGACTGCAATCGCTAAAAAAAGAATCCAGTCCAGAATCGCACGCCACGAACGCGTACGCAAGTCTGTTGTCGGAACTGCAGAATGCCCTCGTTTGGCTGTTCGCCGTTCCTTGTCTCACATGGTCGCCCAGATTATTGATGACGAAAACAACAAGTCTCTCGCTCAGGTCGCAACGACTGCCAAGGAATTCCAGGGCAAGTTCGGCGAAATGACGAAGACCGAGCAGGCCAAGCAGCTTGGCCTCCAGGTTGCCGAAGTCGCCAAGTCCAAGGGCATTGAATCCGTGGTCTTTGACCGCGGCGGTTACATCTATCATGGTCGCGTTCAGGCCCTTGCAGAAGGTGCTCGTGAAGGCGGCCTGAAATTCTAATGAGGTACACTTTGGAACGCGAAGCTCAAGTTTCTGAATTTGAAGACAAGGTTGTACACATCAACCGTTGCGCCAAGACCGTCAAGGGTGGTCGTCGTATGTCCTTCTCCGCTCTCGTTGTCGTTGGCAACAAGAACGGCAAGGTCGGCGTAGGCCTCGGCAAGGCTAAGGAAGTTTCCGAAGCCATCCGCAAGGGCACCGAAGCCGCCCAGCGCAACATTGTCGAAGTCCAGCTTTTGGACGGCACCATTCCCCACGATATCGAAGTCAAGAGCGGTTCTACTCACCTTCTCTTGATGCCGGCCGCTCCCGGTACCGGTGTTATCGCTGGTGCTGCTGCCCGTGCTGTTCTCGAACTCGCCGGTGTGCGCAATATCCTTACAAAGATTCACGGTTCTTCCAACCCGAGCACTGTCGTAAGCGCTTGCCTGGAAGGCCTGCTGTCTCAGAAGAACAAACAGGACTGCGCCAAGTTGCGTGGTTTCGAAGCCTAAGGAGTAATACACAATGAAGAAAGTTCGTATTACTTTGATCAAGGGTACTGTCCGTCGCCTTCCGATGCACCGCGCTAACGTGGCTGCACTCGGTCTCCGCAAGATCGGACAAACTGTTGAACACAATCTGACCCCCGCCATCCAGGGCATGATCAATGCCGTGGCCGACATGGTCAAGGTCGAGGAGATCTAATAATGGAACTCAATACTCTCAATCCTGGCAAGGCCAAGGTCGTCAAGCGCAAGCGCATCGGCCGTGGTCCGGGTTCTGGTTGGGGCACCACTGCTGGCCGTGGTCAGAAGGGTGCCGGTGCTCGTAAGAGTGCCAAGGCCGGTCGTGTCGCTTTTGAAGGCGGCCAGATGCCGATTCACCGTCGTATCCCGAAGCGTGGCTTCAAGCACGCTGGTATTGAATTCCAGATCGTGAACCTGAAGAAACTCGCATCTTGCAGTGTTGCCGAATTCGACGCCAAGGTCTTGTTCGACCAGGGCTTCATCAAGAACGTCGACCTCCCGGTCAAGGTCCTTGCATTCGGTGCAATTGACAAGGCTATCAACGTAAAGGTTAATGCTATCAGCGAAAAGGCAAAGGCTGCCATTGAAGCTGCTGGCGGCAAAGTCGAGATCGTCTAATGGAAGCTCTCAAGAAAGCCATCGATGCGTTCGTCAATGCGTTCAAGATCGAGGACCTGCGTAAGAAGTTGCTCTTCACGCTCGGTATCTTGATTGTGTACCGCATTGGTGCGCACATCACCATTCCTGGAGTTAACGCTGCCGTGCTGGCAGAGTACTTCAAAAATTCGAACAACTTGTTCGGCTTGTATGACTCCTTCACCGGCGGTGCTTTTGCGAAAGCAACAATCTTCGCCCTGGGTATCATGCCGTACATTAGCGCGAGCATTATCATTCAGTTGATGGGCTCCGTTATTCCCGCCATCCAGATGCTCCAGAAGGAGGGTCAGGAAGGCCGTGCGAAGCTGAACCAGTATACCCGATACTTCACGGTGGCTCTGTCCGCCTTGCAGGGTTGGGGTATTTCCGTGTGGCTTTCTTCGCTTAAGGTGACGACAGCTACCGGTGCGGGCGTTTCTGCCTTGGCAGACGACTTCGCCTCTGGCGCCGGTAACATCGGTTTCCGCCTTCTCGCTACCCTGACCTTCACCGCCGGTACGATCTTCGTGATGTACCTGGGCGAACAGATTACTTCGCATGGTGTTGGTAACGGTATTTCTCTTATAATCTTCGCCGGTATTGTTGGCGGCCTTCCGCGGGCCGTACTCGCTGAAACAGAAATGCTGAAGGAAGGTATTCAGCCGCTGGCCATCGAGATTTTCATCTTGGCTATCGTTGTGCTGATTATAGGCTTCATTGTTTTCGTCGAAACAGCAAACCGTCGCATTCCACTCCAAAGTCCGCGCAGGACCGTCGGAAACAAGGTCATGGGTGGTCAGTCCAGTTATTTGCCCTTCAAGGTGAATACCGCTGGTGTGATTCCCGTGATTTTCGCAAGCTGCATCATGTTCATTCCAGCAATGATTGCATCTTGGTTCCCGAATGTTTCTGCCATGCAGACTTTTGCCACTGTTTTCATTCCGGGTCACATCTCCTACAGTGTAGTTGATGCTCTCCTGATTATTTTCTTCACCTACTTCTACACGGCAATCCAGTACAACCCGAACGACATTGCCGAAAATCTGAAGAGGTCTGGAGGATTTATTCCGGGAATTCGTCCGGGTAAGCAGACGGCTCAGTATATAGACCACGTTTTAACCCGTATTTCCTTGCCGGGATCGCTATTCCTCGCCTTAATCAGCGTCGGACCCTGGCATTTGAAAGACGCACTCAATATGAGTTTCTATATTGGGGGCACCTCGGTACTAATCGTGGTCGGTGTGGCTCTGGATACACTTCGTCAACTCGAAGCCCAGTTGCATACCAAGAACTATGAAGGTTTCCTGAAGAGCGGCCGCATTCGCGGCAGGATGGCATCTTAGTGGCTAAAGAAGAAGGCATACAAGTCGAAGGCGTTGTGTTGGAAGCACTTCCCAACGCTTTCTTCCGTGTCCAACTCGGAAATGGTCACGAGATTCTCGCTCATGTTTCAGGAAAGATGCGTCGGCATTTCATTCGAATTTTGCCGGACGATAAAGTGTTGGTAGAAATCTCTCCCTACGACTTAAATCGTGGAAGAATAACTTACCGTTACAAGTAATAGGTATTTTCAAAGAAGGTCAAACCTATGAAAATCAAAGCCTCCATCAAACCCAGATGTGAAAACTGCAAGATCATCCGCCGCAAGGGTGTATTGCGCATCATCTGTTCGAAGAACCCCCGTCACAAGCAGAAGCAGGGATAAGGAGATCGTATGGCACGTATAGCTGGTGTCGATTTGCCGAAAAACAAGACTGTTGAATATGGTCTGACGGCAATCTATGGTGTCGGTCTGTTCACCGCAAATAAGGTCTGTGCTCAGCTGGGCATCGACAAGAATAAGAAGTGCGATGACCTCACCGAAGAAGAACAAGGTAAGATTCGCCATCTCTTGGAAGACGAATACTCTGTGGAAGGTCAGCTCCGCGCAGAAATTACCCTGAACATCAAGCGTTTGCAGGATATCGGTTGCTACCGTGGTATCCGCCACCGCAAGGGCCTCCCGGTCCGCGGTCAGCGTTCCCGTACCAACGCCCGCACTCGTAAGGGTCCCAAGAAGACTGTGGCTAACAAGAAGAAGTAAGGAGATTCATCGTGGCTGAAGAAGAAATCAAGGAAACTGTCGCCGCTGCTGAAGCTCCGGCCGCAGCCGCTACTGAAGAAAAAGTCAAGAAGGGCAAGAAGCGTATTGACATCCAGGGCATCGCCTGCGTGTTCGCTTCCTTCAACAATACAATCGTTTCTATCACCGACGCTCGCGGTAACGTGGTCGCTTGGGGTTCTCCCGGTAACTCCGGTTTCAAGGGCTCCCGCAAGAGCACACCGTTCGCCGCTCAGCTCGCCGCCGAAACCGCTGCCCACAAGGCATTCGACCTCGGCATGCGCAAGGTGGACGTCCGCGTTAAGGGCGCTGGTGGCGGTCGTGAATCCGCTGTCCGCGCACTCAAGAATGCGGGCCTCGAAGTTCTCTCTATTCGAGACGTGACGGGCATTCCGCACAATGGTTGCCGTCCTAAAAAGAAGAGAAGAATCTAATTAAATGAGGTATCGCCAATGATGTGGAAATCACTTCAGATGCCGCGCAGCTTCCAGAAAGTTGAAACCGGCGAAGACGGACGCTATGCTAAGTTCGTAGTAGAAGCTTTGGAACGTGGCTGGGGTATCACCCTCGGCAACGCTCTCCGTCGCACGCTCCTTTCCTCTCTGCAGGGCGCAGCTATTGTCTCCGTGAAAATCGAAGGCGTGGAAAAGGAATTTTCTACCATTCCGGGTGTCAAGGAAGATGTCACCGACATTATCCTGAATCTCAAGAGCATCCGCGTGAAGCTCCTTTCTGACCACGACGAAACCCTTCACCTGGACATGTCCGGTGACGGCGAGGTCACGGCCAAGGACTTTATGGACAATCCGAATGTCACTATCCTGACTCCGGACGTCCATATCGCAACACTGAACGGCAACGCTTCTCTGTCCATGGATGTTAAGATCTCCTGCGGTCGTGGCTATGTCACTGCCGACGAATTGAAGGACAAGGATGCTCCTATCGGCGTTATCGCCATGGACGCCAACTTCAACCCGGTTCAGAAGGTCGCCATGCACATCAGCGATACCCGCGTTGGACAGCGTACCGACTTTAACCGTTTGGAACTTGAAATCACCACTGACGGTTCCATCGATCCCGAAGACGCTCTTGCATACGCTGCAAAGCTTCTCGTCGATCACTTGGAAATTTTCATCAACTTCGAAGGCGATCTCGAAAGCCCCGAAGAAATGGAAATGGACGAAGAACGTCAGCGCATTGCAACGCTCCTGCGCACTCGCGTGGACGAACTCGAACTTTCTGTTCGTTCCAGCAACTGCCTCCGTATGGCCAACATCCATACCGTTGGTGAACTTGTGCGTAACAAGGAAAACGATATGCTCAAATACAAGAACTTCGGTAGGAAGTCCTTGGTAGAACTTAACGAGGTATTGACCTCCATGGGCCTGAGCTTTGGCATGGACGTCGATGACTATTTGAAGGATTAACAATGAGACACGGTGTAAAAAACAAGAAACTGGGTGTTAACGCCCAACACAAGCGTGCCATTCTTCGCCTTCTCGCCACTGCCATCATCGGCAAGGGCATGGAAGCCGAACAGAACCAGCGCTACGTGCGTACCACGCTGCACAAGGCAAAGATTGTCCGTAGCAACGTCGACCGCATGATTACCTATGCAAAGAAGGGTGACCTTTCTGCACGTCGTGAAGCCGCTCGCTTCATCACGGACCCGAAGGTCCTCCAGGATTTGTTCAACACGATCGGCCCGCGTTACGCTTCCCGTAATGGTGGCTACACTCGCATCATCAAGCTCGGCCCGAACCGCGCTGGTGACGCTGCCGAAATGGCTTTGATCGGTCTCGTCGAAGACGAAATCGTTGTGAAGGCCAAGAAGGCTGCCGAACCTGCCAAGTCCGAAGCCGTCAGCATGGTTGAAGGCGAAAGCAAATCCGAAAACTAAGGCAAAACGCTTTGAAAAAAGTCCGGCTAATCTTGGCCGGGCTTTTTTTGTATATTATTCCACATGCACTTTATTCTAGTATTACTTTTTGCGGTTTTCTGTTTCGCGGAATCGGAAGACGATATCTTTTCGGGGATGTCGGTTGTGCCGCAGTTCCAACAGGACGTGAAGTACCAGCGCAGTTCGGTTGTGTCTGAGCCCGTGGAATTGGAAACGGCTGTCGACTCCACTTACATTGTTGGTCCTGGGGATTTTTTTGAAATTCTTTCGCCCAAGGGTTTCGATGTTGTGCAGGTTTCGCCTGAAGGCAATATATCGGTGCCCAGTTGCGGAATGGTGAGTGTGAACAACTTGCCGCTCGGTGTCGCCAAGGATTCCGTGAAGAAAATGCTCACGACGAAGTTCGACGAACGTTATGTGCAGGTGCAGCTTGTGCGCACTCGTAAAATGCCGGTGTCGGTTCTTGGTGCTGTGCAGAAGCCTGGCCACGTCGCCATGGCGCAGCAGACGCGCATAAACGCAGCCATCGCGAAATGCGGCGGATTCATGCCCATGTCCGACCGCAAGAACATCAAGTTGATTCGCAAGAACGATACGCTGAGCGTGAACTACATACAGTACGAAAACGATGGCGTCGGCGATGTGAACTTGATGCTTGAACCGGGCGACGTTGTTTACGTTCCCTACATTACCGCCGAAGCTTCCATTACAGTGGAAACTCCTGTTTCGAACTACAGCCTGCCTTATGTGGAAGGGCGCACTTTGGGTGAATATCTGGACAAGATTTCGGGAGTCGTCGAGACCAAGGCCAAGTTTGTCAAGATCAAGAAGCCGGATGGAAGCCTGGAGACTTACGAAATTTCCAAGGCACGCGACCTGCGTCTGGAGCCCAAGACCGAAGTTGAACTGTGGCAGAAGGACCCCTACGTTTATGTGGGCGGTGCGGTCGCCGTTGTGGGCAAGGCCCTCTACAGCCCGAATATGCATGCCATCGACTATATCGCCACTTCGGGCGTTACCATTATCACCGGTTCGTGGAGCCGCGTTTCGCGAATCCGCGACGGCAAAAGCGAATCCATCGACCCGTACCACGACGAAATTCTTCCCGGCGACTATATCGAGATTCCTCGTAGCGTTTACGAGTCCGTGAAGGATGTCACCTTGTTCCTTGCTTCGCTTTTGAGCGTGGTGGCGACGGCAATCATCATTTCTACGTACTAGGTTCACCATGTCGTACTTTGATATATTCTGCTACTGCGTTTCGCGCAAGAAAATCTTCTTGATTCCCTTTATCGTTGGGGCGCTGTGCTTTGGAATCGCATGGGTGCTGCCGCCTGTGTTCACTACGGAAATCAGGTTGCAGATCGACGCCTCGAGTAGCGATAAGGGTAGTCTTGGGGCGATGTCGTCGGTGCTCAAGTCCAGCAGTCTGGGCGGTATATCGGGTTCCGGGCTTTCGTCGTTTTTGACTTCGCAGACAAGCGTGAAGCCTAGCGATTTGTACATGGAAATTCTTTCGGGCCGCGAAGTGGCTCTCAGCACCATCCACAAGTTTAGACTCGATACGCTTTACAAGAAAAAGGCCGACGAACTTTCGTTGAAGCGTTTTGCCAAGGACGTGAAGTTCGTGGAAGACGCTAGCGGAATCATCAGTTGCTCGTTCGAGGCCAAGGACAAGGTGATGGCACGCGACATTGTGCGCCACATGGTGGCCATGTCCAACGAGCGCTACCTTAAACTGGAAAAGGAGCGCTTGTCGTACTCCATCGAATACTTAAGGACGCAAGAACAGGAACTGAAGGACAGTGTGCAGGCCATTAGCGACGAATTGGTTGAGTTCTACAGGAAAAACAACCTGGTGGACTTGAGCGCACAGACGGAACTTACGATAAAGGCCTTGGCCGGCTACGAAACGCAAATCAACAACTACAGGCTTTCCGAGCAGATGCTTGGCAAGAACAACGCCGAGGCGAACGACACCCGCAAAAAGCGTCAACTGCTGGAACGCAAGTTCCGTGAACTCCGCGGCCAGTTCGATTCCTCGTATGTGCCGACCGATAAGTCCATGTTCGTGAATTCGGACTGGGCTTCGGAAAAACTTTTGTACCAGGAAAAGAGAGCTGCCGACCTGAAACGCTTTACGACGCTCTTGGAACTGGTCTCTACCGAGAAGATGAACAGCGAAGCCGAGAACTTGAAGAACCAGCCTGTAATCCAGATTGTGCAGGATGCTTACCTGCCCGACTGGAAAACCCGCCCGAAGCGTGCCACGTGGGCCATTGGCGGATTCGTGGCTTCGTTCGTGATCACGTTGTTCTTTGTGATTTACCAGGGTATTCGCACAGGTTCCATTTCGAACAGCGAAGACGTTCAGCGTAAACTGCAGCAGCTCAAGGCCGCAATGCATAAATGATTCCCAAATTCGCCACTCTGATCCTGTTGCCGATATTGTTGACGGTAGTCTACCTGGGCTCCGCCGATGATAATGTCGTAGGGCTCGTGGCGCTCGGAATCATGATGGTTTCGCTTTTCTGCACTTTTGTGACGAAGGCTCCTGTCTGGGGCGTTCTGCTTTTGATTATCTCCCTTCACTGGTTCCAGCTGGAGGGAATTTCGTATTCCATCTATTTCATGCTCGCTGCGGTGAGTTGCTTTTTGATATACGCCATGCGGCACGGAGGGCTCCCCCTGGACCGTCTATGGCTTATTCTTTTGATGAGCCAACTTTTTTACGTGGCGCTGGTGTTCGCCGCGCACCCGTATGTGATGATGAAGATTTTCTTCTTTGTGAATCTCACTGGACTCGTGTTCTTCTTGGGGGCGGGGCTTGTCAAGTGGGATTCCTGGAAGGTGCAGCAGGTGCTTACGGCGCACTTGACGTTCATGGTGGCCTGGGCTTTTGTGGAACGTGCGGTTTCTTACGAGATGCGCATTGAAGGGCCTTCGCTTTCGTCGACGAACTTTGCCGTGCTCCTTGCGGTTTCGTGGACTATCTGGTTTATTAACGGCTGGCTTTGCAAGCATACGAAAATGTTCTGGCTTGTGCTTATGACCATGTTCGTTTTCGTGTCGATTCTGTTCAGCGGTACGCGCATGGGGATTCTGGGCATGGCCCTGGGTTCTTTGCTCGGGGTGCTTGGGCGCATGTTCGCGACGCAGCGCCAGAGGGTGACTTCGCTTTTGTTCAGGTTTGCAATCGCCGCGGGCGTGCTTGCGGTGGTCGCCATGGCTGTCTGGAGCCTAGTGCCCGACGACTTGTTCCTCAAGAAGGGTTTCGAGGGCTTGATGAGCGGTAAACTGGATGCAAGTTCCATGGGGCGAATCGCCGCCTGGTATACCGCGGTTACCGTCATCAAGAGCCATCCGCTGTGGGGCTGCGGGCCCGGAAACTTCCTGTTTTTCAATGCGGAACTTTTGGACAAGTTCAACTTTATTCCAGTGGTGCAGACGCTCCCAAGACTGGGGCATGCCCACAACCTTTTCCTGATGGTGCTTTCGGAGCACGGACTTATCGGTTTCTCGTTCCTCGGGATTGTGGTGGTGTCGTGTTTTTGGCGCCTGGTGAATTACATTCGCAAAACGTGGGACGGATTCGGGATTGCCCTTATAAGTGGCGGAATCGTGACGCTGTTCTTGGGATTGTTCGACGTTTTTCCGTTGTTCCCGTCGTCTATCGGCTGGGGCGCATGGTACATGGGCGTCCTCCTTTCGCTCCGCAAGGATTCGCAACCAGAACCGCGCGAGGAATTGCCGCCAGAACCGCGCGAAGGAGGGGACGAATGAGAATAGCCTTCCTTTCTACGGTCTTTATCGGCGAATACGGCGTGACCCGCATTGTGGCGAACCAGTTGCCCTATTTGGTGGCTGCCGGGCATAAAGTGGATTTGTACGCTTGCGATTTGGACAATTCGCTTGTGCCCCTTGGTGTGCGGGCCGTTCGCGTGCCTACGCATTTCAAGGGCGTTGGGCGAGCGCTGGAATCGGGCAACTACGATGTGGTGGTGGCCTGCACCGACCCGTTCTACAAGATTGTGGCGGACCTTAAACTGGATGTGGCGACTATCGCTTACGAGCACGGCTACATTCCCGTGGAACTTACGATTCCCGAGGAGCGCGAAAGTCACCGTAAAATGGTGGAGGCGCGTGTAGGCGAAATTTATCCGGCCTTTACGGCGGTAGTGACGATTAGCCGCTACGCGGTGGAATACATTCGTTGGCCGAAGGCTATGGTGCTTTACAATGGCGGCGACCACTTTGCAAAACTTTACCGTGGGGAGGAAATTGCGCCGCTCGCTAATAATGCGCCGATTACGGTTTTGATGGTGACCCGGTTCCGTACCACGGAATGGCTGTACAAGGGTCTGGACGAACTTTGCAGGCTCAAGAAGGATCTAGGCGATGGCTACAAGGTTGTCGTTGTGGGTGGCGGTGACAGCGAAACGTATGCGAAACTGTCCGCTTGCGGAATAGACGCGCGTCCTCCCGTGAAAGATCCTGTGCAGATGGCGCAACTTTATGCGGAATGCGATGTGCTCGTGAGTTTTTCCAAGTGCGAAATGTTCAACCTTCCCCTCGTGGAGGCCGGCTTTGCCCATAAGCCTGCGCTCGCCTTGAATCTCTGCGCGCATCCCGAGGTGACGCCGTTCGTTTTTGACGATTACGAAGGCATTCGCGACTACCTGAAAAATGCGACGGCGCGTAGCCTTGGCGACGATGGCGAAAAGATGTTCGCCTTTGTCGACGGCAAGTTCCGTTCGGAATACAACGGCAGGCGCTTTGCCGAAATCGTGGCCGAGGTTTGCCCGGCTCCGCAAAATCGAAGTCCCGGTTTTGCCTTCGGGTTCTATTGGATGTTCTGGAAGTTGCGCAACTTTGTGCGAGTCCATGCTTACCAGAAGTTGCGTGCCGCGATGCGCGGGACTCCACAAGCGCAGTCGCAAGACGGGACACTGCGGAGGGCCGGATGAAAGCGAATTCGCTGCTTGTGAACGCCGGCATGAACGGCATCGCCCAAGGTCTTGGGAAACTGATTCGCTTCGCCGTGACAAGCATTGCGCTTGTGCGTTTTGGTTCGGCGGCGTGGGGCGAGGTGGTGTTCGCCCTGACCCTTGTGACGTACTTGAACTTCGTTATGGATTTCGGGCTTTCGTCGCTTGCGCTCATAGAGCATCCGGACGACGAGAAAATGGACCGCAAGCTTTTTGTGGCCATGGGCTACACGCGTGGAATCGTCTTGCTGCTGTTGGCGGCTATCGGTGCCGGTGCCTATTTCGCCATGGACTTGAGTGGCGGTTTCGTTCTCAAGGTGTATTTGCTTTTGGTGCTTTTGCGGCCTGCCAATTTGGACTGGTGGCTTTCGCGCAAGGGGTATGCGGGTATCAATCCTGTGGTGCAGTTCTTTAGGCAGGCGCTTGTACTTGGCGTGATGTGGTTTGCGGACCTGAGGTCGGTAGAGCATTTTGCCGTTCTGGACATTGGCACCGAGGCGATTGGGACTGCGGCACTCTGGTTCCTTGGACCGCGTCGCAAGTTCTCTGTGGCGCCTCCGAAAAAGGGCGAGTGGACCGAATCCTGGAAATGCTACCGGAGTTCGTTCATCTTGTTCTTCTCTTCGTCGTTGCTGCTTTTGCACCAGAACGTCGACATTTTCTTTTTGAAGTTCTTCTGCGGCAACAGTGCCGTGGGCATTTACGATTACTGCTTCAGGTATGCCATGTTCGTGTTCGTACTCGGGAGCGCCTTGAGCATTCCCCTGCGCAGGCAGTTGGCGAGGCTTCGTGAATTCGGGCAGTTGGAAAACAGCGCCGCCCTGGTGCAGTCGAGCCACAAGGTTCTGGGTGTGCTCAGTGCGTTTTTCCTGCTTTGCACCATGGCTTTCGCGGAGCAACTCTTTACGGTGGTGATTCCTGTCGATGTGGAGTTGCCGGCAGCCAAGGTGCTGGTGCTTTTTGCGTGCTGGCTGGTGGTGTCCTTTTATTCGGTGCCCTGGAGCGAATGGCTCATTTCCAAGTCGCGCAAGGATTACTTGAAACTCGCCATTGTGGCGGGCGTAGTGAATGTGGTTTTCAATGTGTCTTTCGTCCCTGCGTTCGGGGTTCTCGGGGCTGCCATGGCCAAGATTTGCTCCGAGTCGGGCATATTCCTGTTTTTGCTAACGCGCGTAACTCCCGCCATGCGCAGACAGTTCCTGAAGGTCGTTGTAATCCATTTGCTGCTAGCCCCCTGCGTGGTGTGTTTTTGGTGGGCGGGTTCCGCCCCGTGGTGGCTTTTGGGCGCCACTTGCGCCGCTTTGGCGCTTGCCGTTGTTGTGTTCAGGTACGTATCCAAAAAAGATTTGCAAATATTGGCTCGGAATTGACAATTTTTGTTTTCGCAGCGATATGATGTGTGTGGAAGTTTTCTAACTTTGGGTGCGTAATCGCGAGAGTGGCGGAATTGGCAGACGCGCCAGACTTAGGATCTGGTACCTCGGTGTGTGGGTTCGACTCCCACCCCTCGCAGTGCTTTTAACAATTAACAAGTCGGTTGTATGCCGACTTCCGGAGCGAATAATGTCCGTAGAAATCAAAGAAACCAGCGCAACCATGCGCACTCTCGAAATTACCATTCCCCAGGCCGACCTCGCGGCCCCCTTCGAAAAGTGCTTGAGCAAGTACAAAAAGCAGGTCGCTCTGAAGGGCTTCCGCCAGGGCATGGTTCCCAAGGCTATGATTCTGAAGCAGTTCGGTGACGCCATCCACCACGAAGTCGTGAACGACATGGTCGACAAGGTCATCAACGAAGAACTCAAGAAGGCGAACATCATTCCCGTGGGCCAGTTGAAGGTCACGAAGTTCAATGACGACAAGCAGAACGATATCACCCTGACCGTCGAAGTGGAAATGGACCCGGTCATCGACATCAAGGGTTACGACAACCTGGGCATCACCGTTCCGGCTACCGCAGTGCACGAAGAAGAAGTGCAGGTTGAACTCGACCGCATGATCCAGATGTGGAGCAAGGACGAACACGTGGACCGCGCTGCTGGCAAGGGCGACGTGGTTGTGGGTAACTACATCGAAGTGGTTATCGACGGCGAAAAGCAGGAGCTCCCCGAAAACAAGGAATTCCGCAGCCTCCTCGGCGAAAGCGCTTCTCCGGGATTCGACGAAGGCCTCATGGGCGTGAGCGCCGGCGAAAAGAAGGAAATCAACTTCAAGTACCCCGATGACCACAAGGACGAACGCTACCGCGGCAAGACCGCCCAGTTCCAGGTGGAAATCACCGACATCCGTGAAATCGTTCCGCCAACCTTCGACGAAGAATTCTGCAAGCAGATTGGCGTGAAGGACAAGGAAGAACTCAAGGAAAACATCGCCGAAAGCCTCGCCAACCGCAAGAAGGACGAAGCCAAGGCCAAGGCCGTGGACGAAGCCATCTCCAAGATTATCGAAATGAACCCGTTCGAAGTTCCGCATGCCCGCGTGGTCGACCTCATCAAGTGGTCCATCAACCGCAACGTCCAGGATCCTAAGGACGCCGTGGAACCCACCGAAGAACAGGTGAACTCTCTCGCCCCCGAAGCCACTCGCGAAATCATGAAGCATCGCATTCTGGACTTCATCGCCACTAAGGAAAAGTTCAAGCCCAACCAGGAAGCCGTGGACGCCCGTCTCAAGATGATGGCGCAGGCCTACCAGATTGACTTCGAAACCCTCAAGGGCCACTTCCGTCAGTCCGGCCGCATCAACGGCCTTCGCGAAGAACTCCGCATCCAGATGGCTGCCGACTTCATCGTTGGCATTCGCGAAACTGCCGAAACCAAGTAAAAAGAGGCTTAAATGATCATTCCTACCGTCATTGAGACCACCGGCCGCGGTGAACGCGCCTACGACATCTATTCCCGCCTCCTCAAGGAACGTATCATCTTTTTGGGAACCCCCATCAACGATGAAGTGGCCAATAATGTGATGGCCCAGTTGATTTTCCTTGAATACGAGAATCCGGAAAAGGATATCACGCTGTACATCAACAGCCCCGGTGGTTACGTTTCGGCAGGCTTGGCCATTTACGATACCATGCAGCATGTTCGCCCGAATATCGCGACCATCTGCATTGGCAGTTGTGCCTCCATGGCTGCGGTGCTCCTTGCTGCAGGAACCAAGGGTAAACGTTACGCTTTGCCGCATTCCCGTATCATGCTGCACCAGCCGTCGGGTGCTGCCACCGGGCAGTCCACCGACATCCAGATTACCGCCAAGGAGATTGTGCGTACGAAGGATACCCTCACCGAGATTGTCGCAAAGCATACCGGCAAGGGAATCGACGAAGTGCGCGCCAAGACCGACCGCGACTTTTACATGGGTCCCGAAGAAGCCAAGGCCTTCGGCGTAATCGACGAGATTTTTGTTCCGCGTAAAGAGGGAGTTTAGCGTTAATGTACCGTAGCGGGAAAAACCATCCGGCGGTGACTTGCAATTTTTGCGGCAAGCCGGCGGAACAAGTGGAGAAGATGATCACTGGCGCAGGTGTCCATATTTGCAGCGACTGCGTTACCATGTGCTACAGGATCATCGAAGAGGACAAGTCCCGCACCATGCAGGAACGTGCCGCCGTGGAGGCTGCCGTTCAAAAACCGCTTCCGCTCCCGATTGAACTCAAGGCCCACCTGGACGATTTCGTGATTGGCCAGGACCAGGCGAAAACGGCGCTCTCTGTGGCGGTCTATAACCACTACAAGCGCTTGCGTTACAGGCAAACTCATAATTCCAAGGACGATGTCGAAGTCGAAAAGTCGAACCTGCTTTTGGTGGGCCCCACCGGCAGCGGCAAGACGCTTTTGGCGCAGACTATGGCCCGTTTTTTGGACGTGCCGTTCACCATTGCCGATGCGACGGTCTTGACCGAAGCGGGCTATGTGGGCGAAGACGTCGACAGCATTATCGTGCGCCTGTTGCAGGCTGCCGACTATGATGTGGCGAAGGCCGAACGCGGCATTATTTTTGTCGATGAAATCGACAAGATTGCAAGGAAGACGGCGAACCCGTCCATTACCCGCGACGTGAGCGGCGAAGGCGTGCAGCAGGGCCTCTTGAAACTCTTGGAAGGTACGGTGGCCGCAGTTCCGCCCAAGGGTGGTCGCAAGCACCCGGAGCAGCCGCTGGTGCAGGTGAACACCAAGAACATTCTGTTCATTTGCGGTGGCGCCTTTGAAACTTTGGACAAGATAATCGCCCAACGCGTGAACAAGGGCGGCATGGGCTTTGGCGCCGACATCCGCAGCGAAAAAGACAATACGCTGAGTGAACTCTTTAAGCAACTTGAACCCGATGACCTTATCAAGTTCGGGCTTATCCCCGAAATTGTTGGCCGCCTCCCGATTGCCGTTCCGCTCGAAGAACTGGACGAAGATGCGCTCCTCAACATTTTGACGCAACCCAAGAACGCCCTGGTAAAGCAGTTCAAGAGTTTGTTCGAGATGGACGGAATCGAACTGGAATTCGAACAGGATGCCCTAAAGGAAATCGTGCACGAGACCATGAGCCGCAAGACTGGCGCCCGCGGGCTTCGCTCCGTCATGGAACGCACCTTGCAGCAGGCCATGTTCGAAATGCCGGGCTCTGACGTTAAAAAACTCGTGCTCACCGCCGAGATGGTCAAGAACGGCCTCAAACCGCAAGCCGCTCCCGCCAAGAAGCCCAAGAAAAAAGCCGGGCGCAATGTGGCCTAGATACGGGCTTTGCCAAAATCTTTAAAATTAAATAGCGCTCTGGTCTTTCCATTGCGCCATTTTTTATCTTTACAATTGTATGAGTTTTGATTTTAGTAAGACGTTTCCGTTGCTCCCGTTGAGGGATGCCGTTGTTTTCCCTAGTACGACCCGCCGCATTCTGGTGGGCCGCGACATGTCGCTCCGTGCCCTTGAATATGCCGAAAGTCACGATAACGAGATTATCCTCGTGGCCCAGAGGGATGTGAATGTCGAGGAATTGCAGAACCCCATGCTCGACCTTTACTCAGTGGGCGTGGCTGCGCATGTTTCGAATGTGACGCCGTTCCCGAATGGCTGCGTAAAGGTGGTGCTCGAGGGCGAACAGATTGTGGACATGCGCTCCATCATGATGCAGGACGGTTTTTTGCATGTGACGGTTTCTGCCCGCAAGGATGGAATCAAGGCTAGCGAGAAGGCGAGGGCTTTCGACGAGGTGCTTGCCAAGTTCCGCGAGTACGCCACGAAGCGCAATATCGCCGAGGGCATGGTCGACGCGTTCTTTGGAATGGACAAGCAGTTGAACGCCTATTACGGGATGATTCCTTTTTTGCAGGTTTCCTTGGCCGAGAAACAGACGTTCTTGGAACTGACTTCCATTGACGAAATGTCGGTGCGCTTGCTCGCCCTGATGGAATTGACCGAAGACAATGACAACGTGATGGCGCGAGTGCAGCAGAATGTGCGCCAGAAGATGGCCCAACAGCAGAAGGAATGGTTCATCTCCGAGCAGATTCGCCAGCTGCAGGATGAACTGGATGGTGAAAACGGCGGTGCTTCCGAAGTTGATCAACTTTTGAAGAAAATCAAGGCGAAGAAGTTCTCGCCTGCCATTGAGGAAAAGCTCGAGGAAGAAATTTCTCGCATGCGCCTGATGCAGCCGACTTCGCCGGAGTATGCCGTGAGCCGCAATTACATTGACTGGTTTTTGGCGATGCCCTACGGCGAGTACACCGATACCGTGCTCAACATGAAGAAGGTAAAGGCTGAACTCGATTCCAAGCACTTCGGCCTCGACAAGGTGAAGGAACGCATCATGGAATATGTGGCGGTGCTGAAACTCACCGGCACGGAACGCCGCTCCCCGATTCTCTGCCTCGTTGGGCCTCCGGGTGTTGGCAAGACGACTTTGGTGGAATCGATTGCGACCGCCATGCAGCGAAACTTTGTCCGTATAACCTTGGGTGGCGTGCGTGACGAAGCTGAAATCCGCGGGCACCGCCGTACTTATATCGGCGCCATGCCTGGCCGCTTCATCCATGCCTTGCGCCGCGCGAAGTGCATGAACCCGGTGATTCTCTTGGACGAAATCGACAAGATGGCGAGCGACTTTCGCGGCGACCCTGCGAGCGCCATGCTCGAAGTCTTGGACCCGGAACAGAATCACGACTTTACCGACCACTTCATGGAAGTGGGCCTGGATCTTTCCCGCGTGCTGTTTATCGCGACGGCGAACAACGAGGCGGAAATTCCGGAGGCTCTCCGCGACCGCTTGGAAATTGTGCGCCTGCCGGGCTACTATCCGCACGAAAAGTTGCAGATTGCCTCGAAGTACCTGTTGCCCCGCATTTGCGAACGCACCGGTGTGAAGCTCGAGGAACAGGTGAAATTCAGCGACGAGATGATTAACGCCGTGATGCGCGGGTGGACCCGCGAAGCGGGTGTTCGAGAACTCGAACGCACGCTCGAAAGCGCCGTGCGCCACCGCGCGAAGGAAATCGTGATGGGCAAAAAATTCAAGCCCGAAATCACGGACAAGCAGTTGCAGGAATACCTTGGGGCGCCTCGCTTCTTGGATAGCCAATTGCCGGCGCCTGGGCGCCCGGGCGTTGTGACGGGCCTTGCCTGGACAAGCGTCGGCGGTGAAATTTTGCCTATCGAGTGCATGCTTTTGAGCGGAAAGGGGCAAATCATCATGACCGGAAAACTCGGCGACGTGATGAAGGAATCTGCGCAGATTGCGGTTTCCCTGGTTCGTGAACGCTTGCAGCGGTTCGGCATCGACCCCGCGATTGTGAAGAAGACGGATATCCATATCCACGTGCCCGAGGGTGCCGTTCCGAAGGACGGCCCTTCTGCGGGTATCGCCCTTACGCTCTGCCTGCTCAGCGCCTTTACGCGCCAGCCGATTGCGCCTGATATCGCGTTCACGGGCGAGGTGAGCCTCACGGGCGCGTGCCTTGCGATTGGCGGCCTCAACGAGAAGGCTTTGGCTGCTCTCCAGGCCGGCGTGAAGACTTTGCGTCTCCCTGCGCAGAACCAGAAGGATGTCGATGAACTTCCGGCTCCTGCAAAGAAGGGCCTCAAGATTTACACCCACAAGCACATCGATGAAATCATCAAGGTATTGTTTGCCGGTGCAAAGAAGAACGCCGCTGAAATTGCTAAGACTGCCGTTGAAACTGCTAAGACCGCCGCGAAAAGGTAATTTGCTGCCTATTGCTGTCATCCTCAAGGGCAAGCCCTTGGGGATCCATAACGAACTTATAGCTGTTTAATATTTTTATCTAAATCTCATAAAAATATGACATTTAGATAAAGAATCACCGATTTTGAGTCTAAATGTGGTGAAAAGGAAATTTTTAGGTTCTTTTTATGGAATTCACACTTGATGAAATGCGTGGTCAGTTGGCCATATTGGAAGCGCGAATTGCCGACGCATGCCGCGTGGCGGGCCGTTCCCGCGAATCCGTGCTTTTGGTTTGGGTGAGCAAGTTCCACCCGGCGGAGGCTGTGGAAAATGCGATTGCGCTTGGCGCAAAGGTTTTTGGCGAGAACCGCGTGCAGGAGGCCGAAAGCAAGTTCAGCGTGCGCCGTTTTGCAGCAGACGGGACTCCGGTGCAGTGCCATGTGATTGGCCCTGTACAAAGTAACAAACTCAAGAAGGCGGCCATTGTCGCTGATTGCATCCATTCCATCGCGAGCATTGAGGCGGTGGAGAAGTTGGAGAAGGTTTGTGCAGGCCTTGCGGGCGGCAAAATCCTCGACATCCTTTTCCAGGTGAACGCCGGTGAAGAAGAAACCAAGAGCGGTCTGGACGTTGCGAATGCCGAGGCTTTTTTGGCGGAACTTGAAAGCCGTGCGGGCGCTTGTGACGCCGAAGGTAAAAGTGAAAAGTTCCCGCACTTGCGATTCCGCGGGCTCATGACGATTGGAAAGAATACGGGCGTCGCCGAGGATTCCCGCGAATGCTTCGCGTTCCTGCGCAACTTGCGCGACAAGTTCCGCGCCCGCGGTGGCGTGTTCGCAAAATTTGATCAGCTTTCCATGGGCATGACCGGCGATTTGGAGGTCGCCATCGAGGAAGGCGCAACCATGATTCGCGTGGGTACCGCCCTGTTCGGCGAACGCGACTACAGTAAGCCTGTCAACGATCCTGTGCAGTAGATTTTATGAATTCCTTCGCTTTTGCCGTAATCATTGCCTTTGTCGTCATCGCGCTTTTTGCGACGCGGCGTAAAAGTGGTGGGCGCGGCGGTAACGGCGCAAACGGAAAGTATCGCGGTCCGAGGCACGGCGCCTTCAAGGAATATGTCCGCGACAGGGAAAAGAATCGCCGTGAACAGTTTGGCGGCGGGCAAGACGGCGGCCATGGCGCCTTCGGTGAATTTGGCGCAGTCAAGTACCGCGAGGAATCCGCGTCGTTCAATACAGCTTCGTTCAATACAGCTCCGTTCAATACTGCGGGCGTTGCGCAGTCCCGCATGGCGGCCGGCGCGTCGTCAAAAGTTGCGGGCGTTGCGATGTCCACTTTGGATGCGAGGCTTTCCGACGACCCGAACGGTGTTTTCGGCGAGGCGGCGGTGTCTGCGATTGTCGCCCGTGTAGCGCACGACAATGCTCGTCATCATTATCTGCTACAGAACGTGTACATCCCGACGCATGCGGGCTACACCGAAATCGATACTGTGCTGCTCCATGAATCCGGCATCTACGTTTTCGAGACGAAGAACGTGTCCGGCGAGGTTTCGGGCGACCTGGAACAGGAACACTGGAATCTTTACCTGAACGAACGTACGCAGCATACTTTGTACAACCCCTTGAAACAGAACCAGGGCCACATTGGCGCCTTGCTTCGTCAATTGCGTACAAGTTATTCTCGAGCCTGCGTGTATTCCTTCGTGGTTTTTAGCGACCGCTGCATTTTGAAGCACGTGCCCGCGAGCGGCAATCGTTTCCAGGTTATCCATTTTGGAGAACTCAAGCAGGCTCTCGCGAACGTCCTCAAGCATAGCGCGAACGTGCATAACAAAAAGCAACTGGACGAATGGACGGCTGCTTTGCAACCTTGCATTAACGTGAGCGAATCCGTGAAGCAGGCCCACCGCGAAAGCGTGCAGAAAATGCACAGAAATTAGCGCACGATTTTGATTGGTGCGTTTTAGATTAGCGCTTTTTTAAGTTGGGCAGTTTCCTTAGACTTCGATGACTTTTCCTGCGTGCAGTTGTTCTGCGCGGTCGCCAAGAACTTCGTGCAAAATCTCGTAGGCGCGTCCGCCCGTGCAGTGCCCTGTGTAGATTTTTTGCACGTCGAGGTCGCGCAAACGTTCCGCAAAGGCTCGCACATCCGCGTCCGGCGTTCTGAACAAATGAAATCCGCCGAGGATGGCGTAAATCTTTTTGTCGGGGAACGTCGCCTCGATTTCTTTTACAATGTTGTCGGCGCCGCCGTGGCTGCAGCTGTTCATTACGAAAAGCCCCTTGGGCGTGTCGAATACCAGACTCTGTTCGTGGTCGAAACTGTCGGTGCGGTACTTGCCGTTTTCCTTGACGGCGAAATGTGCGCGGAACCCGATGGCGGCGCGGCCCGTAGCGTCTAAAACGCAGTCCTTGTGGCCAATGATGCTTATGCCCGGGAAAATTTCCACGTCGCCCTCTGCGAAGCGGATGCGGTCTGCGAAGCGCTTCAAGGTGCCGCGGCGAATCCCGATGTATTCCTGGTAGGTGAAGAGTCCGAAAATCTTGTGCGTGTGGTAGCAGTTTTCAAGTGCCGCACGGCGCAGGTAGAATGGGGCGTGGTCGTTTGCTTTAAAGAAGGCGCGCATGCCGTTTGCGTGGTCGTAATGCGCATGGCTTAAGACGCCCGCGTCCACTTTCGAAAGGTCGATTCCCATGGCGGCGGCGTTTTTCGCAAACTTTGCAGAAGAGCCTGTGTCCAGCAGCACGTTGTGGCCCTCGTACTCCACGTGGACGCACAGACCCCATTCGCTGCGAAGACTGCTTGCAGACGCTGCCGTTCCCGGAATATTGTCAATGATGACTCGTACCTTCATAAATCAATAAATTATTTTTGTTATGTTAAAAATAGCAAAGGTTGTTTTGACCAAGGGCTGTGAAGTGATAAAGATATTTTGTTATTTGGTTCTTGTGCTCGCGTGTGCGAGTTTTGCACAGCTTGTGAAAAAAAATCCGCAGGATACGGTGAAGGTGAACCTTCATGCGGTGGATTTGAACAAGAACGAGGATGTGAGGATTTCGCCCGAAGTGAAAACCGAGAAGAAGGAAAGCTCGCCGGCGGCTTTATTGGTAGAAGTTGGGGCGTGTGCCGCGGCGCAAATGGTAAACGGTGCCGTGGGCTCGGGCGGGTCAGTTGATTGTGGTGGTGAATTCTCGGAGCGCGGAGAACGTCAAAGGATGAACGAGCGCATCAACGCTGAAAAAAAATAGGATTGCTTTTAAGAATTGAATTTCTAAAAGTAATTGTAAATCATTTGCTGATTTCTTTCCCGTCGCTGAAGGCGCTCCCGATGCGTTCGCCGATGGAATAGTACCCGTGATTCGAAGTGTCGTAGCAGATGGGGTTCAGCTTTTTCACGTCCACCTTGCCCGTATCGTCAAGCACGGAATCGTCGGCTGCGACGTTCACGATTTCGCCGAGCAGGAGTTCCGATTCCTCGTTGTAGCTTACCATCTTGCATTCGAGCGTGAGCGGGAGTTCTTCAATGAGCGGGGCATCTACGTTTTCGCTTTTCACGGCGGTGAGGCCTGACTTTGTGAATTTGTCTGCAACTTTCTTGCCGCTCGTGATGCCGAGATAGTCGATAGCCTTGATGTTCTGTGCAGTCGCCATGCTCACGGTGAAAGCCTTGCGTGCCTTGATGTTGTCCATCGTCTTGTGACTATTGGCCACGTAGATGGCAATCTGGTTCATGTCGCTGATGCTTCCCCAGGCGGCGACCATCGCGTTTGCGGTGCCGTCGTCGTTGTAGGTCGCGATTACAAGTGTCGGCTGCGGGTACAGATAAGGTTTTGCTCCAAGATTCTTGCGCATTTGGGTTCTCCTGTTTTCATTAAAATAGCAAGTCGTGCGGCCGCTTTAGGTGCAATGTTGAAAATTGGTTCTTGAATGGGCTTGAATTTGGCTTGAATTCGGGTAGATTTTGGGCTGGGGCATATAAATCGAGTTGTCGTTGGGTGTTTTATATGCCCGGAAAAATCTTTTTGGGGCGAGAATGGACTTTGGGGGCGTATAAAAAGGGGTAATACAATCGCTTTTATATGCCCTGCAGTGGAAAGTTATGCTTCCACTCACGTTTTTGAAAAAAACTTGTCGTTTTTTGATATATTTGAAAATTGCAGGATGCCCGTGGTTCTTGAACAAGTCAAAATAGATTTCAATGTGACGCCCGAAATCAAGCGCTTTGTGTATGTGTACCTTTTCGGGACACAGGATGCGTGCTACATGATCGATTCCGGTGTTGCGGGTTGCGAATCCCAGGTGGAGGCCTGCATGGCGCATTGCGGCTTGACGCCCGAAAACCTGAAGGGGATTTTCTTGACCCATGCGCATCCGGACCACATCGGCACCGCCAATTATTTCCGTACAAAGTATGGCTGCAAGGTCTATGCGAGCGAAGGCGAAAAAAGGTGGATTGAAAATATCGATACGCAGTTCGCCGAACGCCCGATTCCGAACTTCTATAACCTGGCAGGAGCCTCGACTCCCGTGGATGTCGTTGTCGGTGACGGCGATAAAATTGACTTGTGCGAAGGAAACGTCTTGAAGGTCGTCCGGACTCCGGGCCATTCCGCCGACGAAGTTTCGTATGTGTTGAATGGCTGCGCGTTCATTGGCGATTCCGTTCCTGTGAAGGGCGATATCCCGATTCTCGTGGACGTCCGCGCCACTCGCGCCACGTTGAAGCGTATTGCCGCACTTGATTGCGATACATTTTACCCTGCCTGGGACCACACTTACGACGCCCGCGAAATGCAGGCGAAAGTTGCCGAGGCCGAGGCGCTGTTGAATGCGATTGAATCGGCCGTGAAGCAGTCGAAAGCCTTCGCGGTATCCGCGGCGGTAAAACTGCGCATTGAACCGAATGCGGATTCGGAAGGCGCGAACTTATTAGAAAGTGCGGACCTTGCCGCGATTGTCGACGAAGTCTGTGCGCGGCTTTCCGCCCCGATGCTCAAGCAGAACCCGCTTTTCAAGACGACCGTGAGGGCGTTTTTGTGACGGGAGAAAATTGCAGTGCCTTGAAAAACGTCGCGGAATTAAAAAAATTCGGCAGAAATTTTAACCTAAACAAAGAGAGTACAATGAAAAAGATAGTCACGATGGTAGCCGTTTTCGGCTTGGCAATGGCTTTCACCGCTTGCGGCGATGATTCCTCGTCTAATCCCGGTTCAAATGCGGGCACAGATGGTCCAATCATTGAACCCAAAAACAACGCCGATAGTAAAGCCTGCCTTATCAGCTATTCCGACGGAACCAAGAGATGCAACACGGGGGCCTCGGCTGTGATGCTTTGCGGCGGGACCGGTTCTAGTGACGGAGTGAGCTTCACTAGTGAAGCCGTCGCTGATTGCCCCGCAGGTGAAAATGTCAAGTGCGCCGATACCGATGGCAGCCTTTCTTACTTTTACGATGCAACCATGACTGAATGCCCGAGCTGGTTGCAGCCCGCTGCAAATTAAGTGCCGCCTGTCGCGAATTAAATAGCGCGCCTGTATCTTGAACAAGGTAATGATAGAGTGAAACGTTTAAAAAGAATGCTGGTAGCTGTTAGCCTTTGCTTTATGGCTGCGACGCTGACTGCGTGCCCTTACATAGACCACGGAACATCGAAGGCTGCGGAATTCGTCAGCTTGGAAGAAATTCAAGGGTGCTATTATGGAACGAAGTTCGTAAAATGGGATGAAACTCAGGTAGTGTATTGCACGAAGTTTTGTATAGATTCTGTGGCTCATGTTCAGTACAAATATGTTTATGCGGACATGAACGCGGATTCGTCGTTTACAATTGAAGAATCGTATGATGAAACAGAGTATGAATCGGAATATTCTGTAGGCAATCAAGAAAAGGACGGCTCCGTATTATATAGTCTCTATGTGGATAAATTAGGCGCGTTTGAAAAAAATTCAAATGGATATCTTGAAAAAGATGGTGTTGTGTTTACGGCAGAGGAAAATAAGTCATGCGGATTCTAGTTCTACTTCTTTTCCTTTGTCTTAGCGCGCAGGCGGCCTTCGTCTCTGTAAATATAGGGGATAGTCGCCTTCAATCATCGCATTGGGTCTCGGATCCATCGGGTATACTTGGCTTGTCATTTGAAGCGGGCTTCTTCAATGAACCATCGAATTTAATTGACTATAAACTTTCCCTTGATGTGAAAAGATTTGGCTATTCTTATGATGATGGCGATGAAGTCGTGTCTTTTTGGGCCATCGGATTCAAGCCATTTACTTGGTCTGTTACCTATAAGAAAATTATGTTTGAGGCGTATCCAAGTATTTCGTGGATATTTGCGTGGAATAACGTAAATCGTGCCATGGAAGATCATTCATTCGATGAAACTTTTGATGGTCGCCGTTTTTGTCTCGGTTACGGTTACCGATTGGGGTATTATTTGAACGATAATCTTTTTTTAGGCCTTAATGCCGATTACCGAATGGTTTATTGGAATTTTCACGGATTGCACGGTGGCGAAGATAGTTGGATTTCGATGGGTGGCTGGGGTCTTTCCGCGCAATGGAACTTTTAGAGGCGCTCTTTAATAGCGCGCGCCTGATTTAAAATGCACAAAGCCTCGCTCCGGGAGCGAGGATTTTTTATTTTTCTAGCATGCCTAAGCGTACTGGTGTTGCGGATTTGCCTTTGCACACGGGGACTGTCCCCAGGTGGCTTGCCGACCGCATGCGCGATTTGGGGCGGCTCATCGCGGAATCGATTGTCGAGAATTACGGCAAAAAGGAATTCCTGGTGCGGCTCAGCGACCCTCTGTGGTTCCAGTCGTTTGGCGCCGTGATGGGCATGGACTGGCATTCTTCGGGAATCACGACGAGCGTGATGTATGCGCTAAAGCGCGGACTCAACCCGATTGCGCGTGACCTCGGTATTTATGTGTGCGGCGGGCGTGGCAAGTATTCGCGCGAGACGCCTGTGGAATTGATGCAGATTGCGGATAGGACCGGCGTGGACGGGAATTACCTGAAACGCACGAGTTCGCTTTGCGCGAAGGTCGACAATACCGCCGTGCAGGACGGCTTCCAACTTTACCAGCACAACTTCATCATCACGGACGAGGGCGACTGGGCTGTAGTGCAGCAGGGAATGAACGTGGATGCGCGTGCCGCCAGGCGTTACCATTGGTGCTCTTCGAATCTTCGCTCGTTTGTGGAGGAGCCGCACGCGGGCGTGGTGGGCGAAAACCGCGGCCAGATTCTGAACCTTACGCATGAGGCGGCGCGCGATACGCGCAGTTCCATTCTGGAACTTGCCCGCGAAAATCCGGACCGCATGATGCACGAGATTCGGCAGATCGTTGCGCCGAGTTCTTCGATAATCAAGTCGGGACAGTTGGATTTGTTCGACCCGCCGCCTTCGCAAAGTTCGATTGTCGCGGCCCCGCGCGAAATTGCCGCAACCCCTCTCCGCGACCCGATTCTTGTGAATGCGAGCCGCGATTGCATTATGCCCACGCGCCACGAGGTCCGTGCCGAAGATGTGGACCTGAAGCGCCTCGGCGGAGTGCTTGCGACGGCTTACGAATCCGACCCGAAGGATTTCGAGAGCCTGCTTTTGACGCCTGGCCTTGGGCCACGAACATTGCAGTCGCTTACGCTCGTGAGCGAGGTCATCAACGGGACGCCTTCGCGGTTCAGCGACCCTGCGCGATACTCCTTTGCGCATGGCGGCAAAGATGGCCACCCGTTCCCGGTGCCGTGCCACGTTTACGACGAATCCATTCGCGTGTTGGGGACGGCTATCGAGAAGGCGAAAATCGGCGACCGCGAAAAGATGGATTGCCTGAACCGCCTGCACGCCACGCAACTGGCCATGGAAGCGAATTGCGAACCTTTGGCCGATTTCGACAAAACCATCGAACACGAAAAGTCGCATTCCAAGGAGTGGGGTGGAAGGACGGTGTAAATGAAAATTCTCGTTTTATGTACAGGGAATCGTTGCCGCAGCCAGATGGCCCATGGCATTTTGCAGAGCCTGGATTCTTCCTTGACGGTATGCTCCGCTGGCGTGAAGCCCGCGCAGGAAGTGCATCCCCTGGGCGTCAAGGTGATGGCGGAAATCGGCATCGACATCTCGAAGCATTTCCCGAAGCACGTGAACCAGTATTTGAATGAGCCTTGGGATTATGTGATTACCGTTTGCGGTGGCGCGAAGGAAACTTGCCCGGCGTTCTTTGGCGAGGTTGGCGAACGTCTGCATATCGGCTTTGACGATCCCGACGCCTTCAAGGGAACAGAAGAAGAAATCCTCCCGGAGTTTCGTCGCGTCCGTGACGAAATCAAGATGAAGATGGAAGAATTCTACCGGACAAAAATCAGGAACAAAACAGATTTATCCAAGCCTTGAGCGCGAAATAGCCTGGCTGAACCAGGCTGCCTCTTGACCGTTCCTTCTTTCGTATATATATTCCTAGTACACCTTTATTACGGAGCTGGATGATCAATATCCTCAACTGGTTCATTGTATAAAGCGGGTAGCGCCGGGTGGCGTTATCTGCTCCTTTGTGTTTCACTGCGGGCTTCGGCGACAATCGCGGGGCCTGCTCAAAAAAGGATATACAATGAATATTAATTCTGAATACACGATTCGACAGGAAGTTCCTGCCGACTTTTCCATCGTTGAAAATTTGACGCGCGAGGCCTTTTGGAATGTTTACCATCCGGGCTGTTCCGAGCATTACGTGCTGCACTGCTTTCGCGACAGGCCGGATTTTATTCCGGAGCTTTCGCTTGTGGTGGAGCGCGAGTGCTGCGACTGCCAACGCGAAATCGTTGCGCATGTGATGTTTGCGTGGAGCGAGATTCTCTTGGACGGGGATTGCCCGCGCGCATTGGCCGCGGAAAGAAACGGCTTGGCGAATCGTCGCCTTAAAATGATGACGTTCGGGCCTATCAGTGTGCGGCCGGATTTGCAGCGCCGTGGAATCGGCAAGATGCTTTTGGACTTTGCGATGGAGCGCGCCCGCGAAATGGGTGGCGGCTGCATTGCGATGTGCGGGAACATCCGGTTTTACGGGAAGTGCGGTTTCGAGGTGGCTACGACAAAGGGCGTGCGCTATGCAGACGACCCCGACGGCGATGCGCCTTACTTCTTGATTCAAGAACTTACGCCCGGATTTTTAGACGGTGTGCGCGGAACTTACAAGGATCCTGAAGGTTACTTTGTAAGTGAAACGGAAACCGAGGAATTTGACAAACGGTTCCCCTTGAAAGAAAAGAAAGTGCTGCCGGGGCAACTGACGCACTAGTGGTAGCGCTTATTCGCGGCTACGCACCCTGAACAATCACCCGGTAGAATTCGAGGAACTGTTCCGGGGAAAGTTCTTCGGCGCGGACGGTTGAGGGGTAATCCAGGAGCTCGATGGCTTCCTGGATTTTCTTTTTGTCGTAAGGGCGGCCAAACGAGTTCGCAAGTGTCTTGCGCTTTTGCGTGAAGGCGGCGCGCACAAAGTCGAAGAAGCCTTCGGGCGCCTGGAGCGCGTTTGCGCGGGGCGTGAGGAGCATGGTGGCGCTGTCGACGTTCGGCTTCGGCGTAAAGTGCTCGGGACCGATTTTGCGAAGAATTTGCGTGTCGGCGAAGGCACTCACGAGGACGGATAAACTCCCGTAGTTGCTGCTGCAAGGCGAGGCGCAAATGCGTTCGGCGACTTCCAACTGCACCATCCCCATGAACCCCTTGGTGAGGTGGAGGCGCGGCATGAGCCCTGCGATGATGGCGGTCGATACATTGTACGGAAGATTGCCTGTAACCCAGGGCTTGTCGTGTTCGTCCAGGAACTTCTGCAAGTCGAACTTTAGAAAGTCGATGTTCGTAATATGGAAGTTCTTGCGGTCTGCGAATTTTTCGTTCAGCACGGCGACGCACTGCTCGTCGATTTCGACGGCGGTGAGTTCCACGCCGCGGTTCAGCAAATGTTCGGTGAGGGCTCCGTGGCCGGGGCCGATTTCAAGCACGGCTTCGCCTTCGCTCGCGGGCAGGTCGCCTGCGATGGCTATTGCAGTGGGTTCATCCAGAAAGTTCTGGCCGAATTTGCGACGACGGGCTCTATCCATGCGCAAAATTTAGCAAAAAAAAGCAAGACCCCCGACAAAATCGGGGGTGACGACGCGGTGCATTGCGGCGGGTGTGTCCCGCTAGAACATAATAAACGCGCCGATGGACATGGCGATGTCATCGTGGTCGGAGAAGCTCCCGAACGGATTCTTGAGGAACTGCTTGGTAAACACCATTTCGATGGCGGCTTGTTCATACTGGAAGCGTGCACCCAGGTTCACGTCGGTAGAACCTGAAATGATGTTCTTTGTTTGAATGTGGGTGTCGGCTAGTTTGAAATCGTACCAGGAGTAAAGTTCCCAGTTGTAGCCGGCGCTACCGAAGGCGGTGATGTATTTGCCCAGTGCGACTTCGCCAAGGATGTTGGGCGAGGTGTACAGGGCGTAGTAGTTTTCCCTATCACGCAGGTTGTCAAGTTTGTCGAAGAGAATTATCGGGGCGAATGTGTTGAGGCCGATAAAGATTCTTGCTTTTTCGGAGGCGAGGACGTTTGAACCGAAGTTGAATTCCGGTACGATTTCCACATTGGCCGTGGTGTCGGTCGAGGTGGTTGTCGTGGTCGTGATGTAGGTCATGATGCCGTCGGTATGACTTTCGACAGTCTTTTTGAACAGTTCCGAGTTATGGCGGTTGACATTTAATTTGGCGGTCCAGGCGAACTTTGGATTGTCGGACTTGGAAACTGTCAAGATGCCACCGGCGTCCCAGATTTTCACATCGGTTTCTTCGCCGGGGATTTCGGAGTAAGCGATGTCTTCGGGCCGTACATACTGGCCTTTGAGGGCGATGTCCAGTTTTCCGATTTTTGCGGAGCCCGTAATCCCGAGCATTGTGCCGCCCAACGTTTTTTTGTAAGTCTCGGAGTGGTCTATGTAGTTTTCATATTGCCAGGATTTGCCGATGGCGCCTTCGATGGATATACCGAATAAATCGCTGGCAAAACCGAGGGTGACTAGGCCTAGGTCCTGTGAGTTGTCGAAAGCGAGGAAGTAAGTATGATTTTCGCCGAAGGAAACTGCGCCCATGCCGTCGATGGGTTCAAAGTAACCGAACTTGAGATTCCGCATTTTATGTGGAATGGCAATGTTGCCGTTCACTGTTGCTGCAGCAGCTTCGTTATTAACAACGTTGTATGCGTTGTCGTGGAGCATGTCCATAGGGTGTGCGGACGTTGGGGCTTCGGTGATGGTTACGGGAGCCTCGGTAGGCGTTGTTGTTGCGGAATCGGCGGCGGTTGCCGCTGTGGGGGCCGTTGTATCGGCTGCTTTTGTTGCGGCGGTGTCGATAGGTACTGCTTGGAATTCGGTTGCGGCTGGTGCTGCGGAGGAATCGGTCGCTGCGGCAGCGACAAACTCAGGTTTGAAACTTGCGGCAGTAGAGTCTACGGCGGCGGTGGACTCGGTGGCGGTGGACTCGGTGGCGGTGGAGTCGGCGGGGTGGGCCGCTGTCGTAGAATCGGCTTCGGGCGTAAAGACAACGACGTTTGAGTCGGGGGCTGTGGCGGCGGAATCGACTATGGCGGGTGCGGCAGGCGCTGTTTCGCTTTGTGCGGCGGCCGGAACGTCGGCAGGTGCGGCGGCCGGAGCGGCGGCAGGTACGGTCGCGCCTGGTGCGTTTGAGTCGGGGGCCGTGGCGGCGGAATCGACTATGGCGGGTGCGGCAGGCGCTGTTTCGCTTTGTGCAGTGGCCGGAGCGGCGGTTGTTGCAGCGGTTGGTGCTGTCGCCTGTGTAGCGGGTTGTGCGGCTTGCTCCGCTTGTGCCGCGGGTGTGCTAGTTGCCGGTGCCGCGTTTACTGTGGCGGGTTGTTCTGTTGCTTGTACAACTGGTGCACTTGCATTTTGTTGGGCCATGGCGTTTGCTGCCAGGGCGATGGTAACAATGGCGATTGTTTTTTTGATTTTCATGTAATTAAACATATATAAAATACGGGCCTTGTAGAATTTATTTTGTGAAATTTAAAGTCGCGAAATGAAATTTTCTATTTTTTATCGTGTTTGGCGCTTTTTTTTGCCGACCTATACCGACCCATAATAAATGCGAGGTTTTTATGTCTGTTGCAATGCAAGATGTTATGAAACAATCCGGCGTGGCTTTTGGTACAAGTGGTGCTCGCGGCTTGGTGAGTGCCATGACCGATCGCGTTTGCTATGTGTACGCTCGTTCGTTTATCAAGTATTGCGAAGCAAGTTACAAGTGCGAACGCACGATTGCCATCGCGGGTGACTTGCGCCCGAGTACGGGCCGCATTTTGCAGGCTCTTGTGCAGGCTTCCAATGACGCCGGCTGGAAGGTCGTTTACTGCGGTCGCATCCCGAGCCCGGCAATCGCGCTTTACGGTCTCGACAAGCATTTGCCGACCATCATGGTTACAGGGAGCCACATTCCGGCGGACCGCAACGGCATCAAGTTCAACCACCCGAACGGCGAAATCACGAAGGCCGACGAACAGGGCATCGTGAGCCAGAGCGTCGATTTCGACGAGGCGATGTTCGGTGCCGACGGCATGCTCAAGGCCGCCCCGGTGCTTCCGGCGGTCGATGCCGAAGCCGAAGAAAATTACTGCAAGCGCTATCCGGAATTCTTCGGCAGCGGCGCTTTGCACGGCCTCACCATCGGCGTGTACCAGCATTCCGCCGTGGGCCGCGACATCGTGGTGCGCGTTCTCGAGAGCCTGGGGGCGACGGTCAAGCCGTTTGGCCGTAGCGAAACGTTCGTGCCGGTCGATACCGAAGCCATCCGCAAGGAAGACGAGGAACTTGCCCGCGAATTTACGCACAAGGATTACGTGGACGCCATTTTCAGTACCGACGGTGACAGCGACCGCCCGCTTTTGGCCGATGACGCTGGCATGTGGCTCCGCGGCGACGTTCTCGGAATTCTCGCCGCGCAGTCGCTTGGAATCAAGCGCATCGCGACTCCGGTGAGTTGTAACACCTCGCTTGAAAAGTCCGGCAGTTTCGAAAAGATTTGCCGCACCCGCATCGGGAGCCCCTATGTGATTGCCGGCATGGAAAGCCTTGCCGCCGAATCTAGCGAAACGGGCGAAGTCCCGACCGTGGCCGGCTACGAAGCCAACGGCGGATTCCTGCTGCAGACATCGCTTGCCCGCGTTGATGCCGATGGCAAACGCCACACGCTCCCGGCACTCCCGACGCGTGACGCCCTTCTTCCGATGATTGCCGTGATGGTGAAGGTTCACGACGAGCGCATGTGCGTTGTCGACTTGCTCCGCAAACTCCCCAAGCGCTTTACCGTGAGCGACCGCCTCAAGGAATTCCCGACCGAAATTTCCAAGGCGAAACTCGCCGAAATCCGCGAACAGAAACTTGGCGAAAAACTTTTTGGCGCCTTGACCGCGAAGCCTTCCAAGTTTGCAAAGCGTGGCGAAGACCCGGCGGCAAACAAGCCGTTCCAGGGCAAGATTGTCTCGCTCAACGAAGTGGACGGCTACCGCATGGAATTTGATTCCGGTGATATCGTCCATTTGCGCCCGAGTGGCAATGCCCCCGAGTTCCGCTGCTACGTGGAAACCGAATCCAAGGACCGCAGTGCCGAACTTTTGGCAGAATGCCTCAAGATTATGGAAGGTTGGCGCAAATAATTGGCGGGCGTCCGTTAATAACCGGCGGGCGCCCATAAATAAATTTTGTATCTTGATACCATCATGTTGAAGAAATTCTTGGTAACAGCTCTGGTCTTTGGATCGCTTGCGTTTGCTGGCGAGTACTGGAACGTCGATCCGGGCGGAACCACCATGAAGTTTCTTTCGATGCATGTTTCGCCGCGCACGGCAGCGATGTCGGGTGCTGGCGTTGCCGATGTCGCTCGCGTTTCTGAAGTCAGCCGCAACCCGCTTGGCATGAGCGTTGCCGAAGTCTCGGAATTCGGCGTGAACCAGATTATCATGGATGGCGCCGGCACGGATAGATTTACTTCGGCGTATTTCGGCCTCCCCGTGGGGAATAGTTTTGCCGCCGGCGGTTCTGTGGAATTCATGGGCTACGACGAAATCGAGGGTCGCGACGAAAATGGCCTTGAAACTTCGGACTACAGCGCTTACGCTTGGGGCCTGCAAATGGGCTTCGGCAGTCGCGACAAAATTTTCAACTGGGCTGTGTCCGGCCGTTTTGCAAGCCAGACTATCGATGACGAAACTGCGTTCGCCTTCTTGGGTAACGTGGGCGGGTCTTACCGTGTCAATCGTTATTTCGCCATGGCGGCAACGCTCACTAACGCAGGCTACGTGACCGAGTACGACAAGGCTAAGGAATATGCGCCCATGGCTTTGCAGGCTGGCATTACCGGGACAATCCCGTTTGCCGATTCCTGGGAACTGCATCTTTCGGCCGATGCCTACCGTCGAGCCGATACCGATCCGCAGTGGCTCTTTGGCGGTGAGCTTTTGTATGCGCAGACATTGATGCTTCGCGGTGGTTACGCTTTGCGTACCGAGAAGGGAACCGAGAACGGCGTAAGCGCTGGTCTTGGCGTTGTGTTTGGCATGATTGTGTTTGATTACGGTTACGAAACTCGCCCGGCGTTTGAAGGCGGAAACCATTACCTGGCGCTGGGAATCCGGTTCTAGCAAAGGCTGGAATGCCGCGTTTTAACGGCCTGTTTTTGGCTATAGCGGTTTAAACGGCACGCGACAATGCGGCTGCTTTTTTGATTTGTAAGTAGAGGTTTGTTCGGCTGATGCCGAGGGCTTGCGCCGTTTTTTGCTTGTTGCCTCCGAGTTTTTGTAGAGTGGTTTCAATGGTTGCCCATGGGGGCGTGGTGCGCAGAGTGGCGATGGCCGGCTCTGAAACAAGCGTATCCTTGTTCGGCGGACATCCGTCGATGAAGGAGTATTCGTCAGTGAGAATTTCCGGGAGTGAAATGCCGTGGGGCCGCAACAGGGCGTAACGTTGGAGTACGTTTTTGAGTTGGCGTATGTTGCCGGGCCACTTGTATAGGCGGAGGTGCGCAAGTTCTGTCTCGCATAGGGGTGTGGCGGTACATGAAAGTGGGACGTTGAAATTCACTTTCGGTTCCTGGTTTACTTTGTGTGCAACATTCGCATTGGGGGTGGTGTATGCCAGGGCCTCTAGCCACAACTCCTGCGCAAGCGTCTCGAAGTCGCCCCGTTCACGTAGGGGCGGGAGTTGGACGGGGAAGGCGTTGAGCCTGAAAAAGAGATCTTCGCGGAACCTGCCTTCGGCGACTTCCTTGCGCAAGTTACGGTTGGTGGCGCACACCAAGCGGAAGTCCACCGGAATGCTGCGCGTGGCCCCGATGGGCATGACCGCCCGTTCTTGCAATATGCGAAGGAGCCTGCTTTGGCACTCGTAGGGGAGTTCCCCGATTTCATCTAAAAACAAAGTCCCGCCCTCGGCCGCACGCACGACTCCCGGCTGGTCGGCGTTTGCCCCGGTGTAGGAACCGCGTTTGGCACCTTCGAGCGTGCTCTCGATGAGATTCTTGGCGATTGCCCCGCAGTTTAAGGCCACGAAGGGGCCGTGTGCCCGCAATCCTGAGTTGTGAAGGCTCCTGGCCGCCACTTCCTTGCCTGTGCCCGATTCGCCCTGGATAAGTACTGTTATATTCGTTTGCGCCGCTATTTTGAGTAGTTCATTTGATGATTTCATAAATCCTCTACCCTATAAACGGATTTTTCCCCTTTTTTGTTCCCTTCATTTATTGATTTTTTACACAGTACAACAAATTTTACAAAGGTGTATGTTCAAGGGCGCATTCGTTGTATGTGAGATGACGCACACTGTTTTAAGCGAAAAAAATAAAATAGTGAAAAAAAAGTAAATGTTTATTATCTTTGGGCTTTGAATGAATTTAAAAAAAGGAGACGACATGAAAAAACGTTTTGCGCTTTACGGCATGTTTGCTGCCATGGCGATTTTTGCAGCGGCTTGTGGTGACGACAGTTCCTCTTCCGCTTCCGCCCCGGAAGACGAAGAATACAGTTCCGCTATTGATGACGAGGAATCCTCCTCCAGCGAAGAGGATGTGAGTTCCAGCAGTGCAAAGAAGGACGGCAAGTCCAGCAGTTCCGAGGCGAAGAAGGGCAAGTCCTCCAGCAGTGACGAGGATGATGACGACTCCAGCAGTTCCGAGGCGAAGAAGGACGACAAGTCCTCCTCCAGCGAGAAGGCGAAGAGTTCTAGCAGTGCCAAGGACGACGGCAAGTCCAGCAGTTCCGAAGCGAAGAAGGACGACAAGTCCTCCTCTAGCAAGAAGGCGGACAGTTCCAACAGCAGCGAACCGGAAAGTTCCAGCAGCTCGCTTCCTTATGGACTCACCTGCTCTGCGAAGAGAGATGGCAACGTGGTTTCGGCAGAAGCGTTTATCAAGACCCTCGATGGCACAGTGGAAATCTCGAAAGTCGAGTATGATTATGAAAATATGAAGGTGTGGCAGTCTTTGCCGTTCTCTATGATGGACATTGCTTCGTGTGAGGCCGTTAAGGGTGTTGAAGGTGTGCTGGAATGTTCTGACGAAACGAAGATTGCTGAAATCGAATACGACTTGGAACCGGATGATCTTTATCCGACGATAGCAACTCCTGCGGATGCGGAAAAGAATTTGTGTAGCGAATTCGAATCCGGTTTTGACGTGAACGCGGAATTCCTGAACAAGGATATGCTTGACGGGGGTAAGTATGGGGAGTTCCGCGACCTTCGTGACGCCAAACTCTACCGCACCATCAAGGTTGGCAACCAGACCTGGATGGCCCAGAACCTGAATTACGCGACAAGCAGCGGAAGTTCTTGTTATGGCGGTGAATCCTACAATTGCCATGAATATGGCCGTCTCTACACATGGGAAACCGCCCAGACTGTATGCCCCGATGGCTGGCGCTTGCCCACAAAGGCTGATTTCGTAAAATTGATTGCCAATGTGGATTCTGATTTTGACGAAACGTCTTCATCATTCAGCAATGGGGAAAAGCTAAGAACCGAAAGCTGGTATGAAGGATCGAATGAGATTGGTTTCTCTGCGGTTGCTGGTGGCGATTACTATAGCGAAAAATATTCCTATAAGGGTAGTGATGCATATTTCTGGAGCCAAACTGCGAATGGAGAGTCCGAAGCCTATGTAATGATGGTATCTACATCAGGGGAAGGAAATAATTTGTTTGGCGGTTCTACAGGAACGACGATGAATTCCGTCCGCTGCATCAAGAAATAGCCTAATTTAGGTCACCTTTAAAAATACGGTTTTGAAAAATTTGCTTTTTTCTTAATCACATCCGTTCATTTTAGAGGTGTACTTCGCTCAATCCTGCTTTAAAAGACCTTGGCTTTTCGCCAAGGTTTTTTATATTTGTAGCGCCCTCGCGAACATCGGGGGCACTCACCAAGTGGCTGGCTAGGTGGGTAGATTTGGGCAGCGTCCCGGGTGGGGCGCGAACCGTGAGGAAAGCGGTTCTGCTTGAAATCGAGAGGCCGGCAGCCCAAAGGAACAACATGTCTAGAATCGTATGTAAGTTCGGCG
>JAZLMK010000066.1:0-9775 GCA_045598645.1 Fibrobacter sp. | reverse complement strand
TCGGAACCCACGCGCTTTTCCGGGCGGGTGGAGAACTTCACCACGATGGAATCGAAACCGAAGTCGTGGTAGATTTCCTTCACGAGGGCGCAGAAGTCGGCGACTTCGCTTGCAATCTGGTCTTCGGTACAGAAGATGTGAGCGTCGTCCTGCACGAAGCCGCGCACGCGCATAAGGCCGTGCATGGTACCGGCAGGTTCGTAACGGTGGCACTTACCGAATTCAGCAAGACGCATCGGGAGATCACGCCAGCTACGGAGACCGGTGTTGAAAATCTGAATGTGGCAGGGGCAGTTCATGGGCTTCACAGCCATTTCAACGTCGCCAGCCATGGTCTTGAACATGTTTTCGTTGTACTTGTCGGCGTGACCGGACTTGATCCACAAAGTCTTGTTCACAATTTCCGGAGTAATCACTTCCAGGTAACCGCGACGGTCGATCTTACCACGGATGTAGTCCTTGAGGGCGTTCACCATCTTGGTGCCGTTGGGGTGCCAGAACACCATGCCAGGAGAATGGTCTTCGATGTGGTACAGATCCATTTCCTTACCGATGCGGCGATGGTCGCGCTTTTCGGCTTCTTCAAGGAACTTCAAATAGGTTTCCAGGCCTTCCTTGTCGGCAAAGCAGGTGCCGTACACGCGGGTCAGCTGGTCGCTGTTCTGGTCGCCGTGCCAGTATGCACCTGCGAGGGAGAGCAGCTTGAAGGACTTCAGCTTGCCAGTGCTCGGGACGTGAGGCCCTGCACAGAGGTCTTCCCAGTTCTTGCCCGGTTCGCCGTTTGCGTAGAAACTCAGGGTACCGTCGCTACCTTCGTGGGCGAGGGCGCTGAGCGTTCCCCACACTATCGTGTGGGTCGGGCTATATTGCAAGGCCACCCGTGCGCACCTGCGGCACGCCCGCGCGGCTCTTGCAACCAAGCCTCGCTCCGCGAGTCTTGTCCCCAAGGGGTCACTATCCCTAACGCGAAAAAGCTAGACCTCAGGCTCGTTTGCAATCTTGATAAATCCATCTTGTCACTTTACTGACAAAATGTTAGATTATATTTTAAGAATCGGTCTTAAAATTGAATAACAGGGACAATATGTCGAAGGAAAAAAGCATCAAAATTTTAGCAGCCACCCCAGAGGGCTTGCAATTCGACCGGAAAAGCTTTCTAATTGATGCTAAAAAATCTCGCCCCTATTGTAGTCGCATTCGCCAATGCTGATGGCGGCGATGTTGTCATTGGCGTAGAAGACGACGGACGCATTACTGGAGTAAACTAGAATCAAAAGCATTTGAACGAGCTCTTAAGAGTGCCTTTTGACTACTGCACCCCCTCCGTAAATGCAGACGCCAAGTTTATCGACTGCAATGATTTTATGGGAAACCCCAATAGGGTTCTGGTAATGCATATTCCTCAGAGTCCCGATTTACACACGAACCAAGCGGACGAAGCATTTTATAGGGTTGGCGATAAATCCAAAAAGCTGAATTTCGAACAACGGATGCAACTTTTCTATGCAAAAGGCAAACGATATTTTGAGGATGCTCCCGTTTTTGACGCAACCATCGCAGATATAAACCTAGATCTCGTTCAGGCATATTGCAAGAAAATCGGATACACAAAGAAGCCGGAAACCTTTCTACGTACAAACAGAAACTTCATACAGAAATTTGATGGAACGGAAAAAATTTCTGGGGCGGCAATACTCCTTTTCGGAAAGGACCCGCAAAAGTTCTTTCCCAGAGCACGCATCCGTATAGTCCGTTTTGAAGGCGACGAAGAACGCTTTGGTCGAGAGATGAATGTTGTTAAAGACATTGAATTCAAGGGAACGTTTCTCGAAATGACAAAGTCTTCACTTGATTTTATTGCCACACAAATTAAGGAATACACCTTCCTTGGAAGTGATGCAAATTTTCGCACAACTCCGCAATACCCCAAATTCTGCTGGACAGAACTTATTGTCAATGCAGTCGTCCATCGCGATTACAGCATCATGGGAACAGACATCATTGTCAAGATATTCGACAACCACCTTATAGTAGAAAGTCCAGGCATTTTGCCGGGAATGGTCCGCCTAAACAACATCCGCCAAATCCACTTTTCGCGAAACCCCAAAATCGCACAATACATGCACGATTATGAGTTGGTCAAGGAATTTGGCGAAGGTGTCGATAGAATGTTCCGCGAAATGGAGGCCGCGGGCAACCCTGCCCCCGAATACAGACAATATGATTTCATGCTGAAAGCGACCTTAATATCATCCCATAACGAAAAATCTAACGACAACAATGAAGATGGCAAGGGTGGTCAGACAGGTGGTCAGACAGGTGGTCAGACAAACACAGACAATACAATAGTCGTTTTGCAAGCGATAGTAAATGACCCTTACATAACCCGAATAAAACTTTCCGAACTCACTGGGATAGCCCCTTCTGCCGTCCAGAAACACATCAACAAACTGAAGAAACAGGGGATAATCAAGCGAAACGGTGGAGATTTCGGTGGACATTGGGAAATCTTAGAGAAAAAATAAGCACTAAAAAAGGCCCCTTTTGACACCCACTCCAAATTATTGTAACTTTTTCGTATGTTTTTGATGACCCCTGACTACCCACGGTGCATTGACCTCGACAGTATGTCTGCCTTGACTTTGGCGGACCTCGCCCCTGCGTCGCTAGGCACGAATTTTGCAGGGGGGGGCACAAATGTTCATCAAGAACTAAAATTTTCAAAATACAAACTAAAAGTCAACACCAGACGGTTACGCTGTTTGGTGTTTTTGGCGTTTAAACCATAAGAAGGAAAAAATGGCAGACCAAAACAACATCAATGTAATCAAAGATACAATGAACCTAAAGGCGAAAACAGAGGAGCAAACGCCGTATAATCAACAAAATGTCTCGGCGATGATGTATGACAAACTAAGCGAACTGTTTGGCAACGGAAGCCAGTTGTTCACAATGGAGTTTCCTGGACGAGTTTTGAATAAGGACGACTTCATCTATGACATCAAGGATTATAACGGCAGTACACTTAACAAGCCCTATTCCGTTGCCGAAAACGAATTCCGCCTCAGCGACAACCTGCTTGACCCATATCCCATTGTTCAGGGACCAAGCGGAAATTACCTGTCGAATGTTTACTCGACTGCCATCAACAATCTTGCGCCCAAAATCACGGATGTAAAAGATTTCATTACAGACAAAATGGAACTGCGCATGTTTCTCCTTCAGCCCGTGACGGATGAGTTTGACGGAAAAACCGTGACATGCACAAGACTAGAATTCTGCCAAAAGACCTACCTTCGATATCTGAACAAGAAATACGAATGGAATCAAGAAAAGATTGACAGAAGAAACCAGTTTGAAAAAGACAATGACCTTGATGGCTATGCAAGATGGCTGGCAACCACGGCATGGACAAAGGATCATGAACTAGAAACCCTCTTTAATGATGCAATCATACGCGGATTTTATCATGAGGTCATGACCATACTGGGATTTCTGGATGCGGAATCGCCTTCCGAAAGACTCGCAAGGGCAAAAAATGCAAGAATTTCATCAAGCTGGAGATCATTGGACGAAAGCCGGGAAATTCTGCCGGTTAGTTTTCAGCCCAGCAACTGGGCTCATGCGTTAAAAAGTAATTTCAGCTTTACGGACCTGTCTATGGATCCAGAATATCTGCAGACAGAGTATCTTGAAAAACAGAGACTGTTGAGCGATTATGAAGCTGAAATGCGTATACTAAAAAACAACAGCGCGAAGCAGAAAAGCGTCGCCGACCTAGAAGCCCTTGTCGAAAAGGAAAACAAAAAACTAATCGATGCAGAAGATAAGTGTTTTGCGGAATACACCAAGGCACAGGCGGACATGATAAAGCTCGCTTTTGAAGTCGCCGCAAATGGTGACATGGTTTCATTCCTCCTTAACCAAACAGCCCAAAATGCTACAGAAACGGTATTAAAAGGTCTTAAGGCTTCGGATGCATTCAAATCAGTATTTGCCGGGAACTTTGGCGACGGCAATTCCATTGACAAAGCCATTGAAAGCCTTGTTAATGCTACATACAAAGTTTATAGTGAGAACCTGAAATATTTTGAGGCGTTCAGTGAACTGGTAGATTTGAAAGCTGCATTGGCACAGGCTAAAACTAGCAGCTATGAAGATAGAATCATAGTCCTTACAGAAAAGATAAAAGAAATAAAGCATGAAATGCAGAGCATTGCATCAATAATAACGGCAGGTGCAGTGAAGAAGGCGGATGAAAAAGCATCGGATGAACTTCTGCCGTCATCGAAAGACGATGACGGGATAAACTTTATGGATATAGTATTCACAAAATCTGACCTGAACAAATACATGACTGAAGATAAAGACGCAACACATGCGAAACTTGCCGGAAGCTTGGGCAACTTATTTTTCAATACCAAAGCAGGGTTGGAATATACACAATCATATTCGAGCTTTGTAGAGAAAATTTACAGTTCCGATTTTACGGTTGGAATGAGGGTCATGAAAGTGACCATTGATCGCGGGGGATGGTTCGATCCGGGGCTGTTCGATATATCATCATCTTTTATGAAGATAAGGAAAAACATCATAGCAAGTACAGGAGCATCTGCGAAAAGTTTTTTGAATGCATATGAAGAGGAGGGCAATACGGTTGATGCATCAGGCAATCCAAAGGTAAACACCCCAGAAACGGCTGTTGAAAAATTGCTAACGGTGAAGGGTGCTGACGAAAAAGAATATACAGTTATTCTTCCAGTATATCCCACATCATTTTTGATTGTTAAGGATTTTGTGGTAAAAGCAAATGATTGTGCAATTGCAGAGGAAGATTATAAGAATTACAGAAACGTTAGTGCTAATACAACTACAAGCATATTTGGAATCAGAGTATCGGGCGGCTTCACGAATGAAAGTTATATGTCGTGCGAAAAAATTGATGAAAGTAAATCGAATCTTTATATCCGCACCCCGGGACCACAGATTATCGGTTGGTTCTCGGAAACAACGGCTAAAGACGATTCGTCTGATTACAAGGGCCTATCGCAGTCGCCAGAGTTTAATCAGATTATAGATGAATTAAAGGCTTATCGTGATAAGCTTAATAAAATATCTGGAAAATCAGAGGGAGTTGATTATACAAATGGTGTAACAACGATTGGTTTACCCGTCTAAGAGGAGTGATAATATGTATTCACCAGTTCAAGTGATACCGAAGTTCTTGAATTATCTGAATTTAAGAAATAAAGAGAATGAGAGCATTAAATATCTTGTAAATATTAAAGGCGGATGGGAAAAATGGTTGCAATTAGAATTTTCTAACATGTTGAGAATCAATTGGCGTAAAAATGCTATGGAAATATATTTGGGAGAACGTGAAAGATGCGATATTGGTATCAATTTAAAATGGACAATTACCAATAGTGAATACCTATTTATTGAATTAAAGTGTATGACAGCAAACCAACATTATAACGATGTGGTAAGAGGTATGAAGAATGATATAATAAAGATATCTAAAAATAAATCTATTCCAATGGTTTATAAATTTGTTGTTGGATTCTTTGTTGTAGACCGTCTAGATTATGATTCATATGGTACTAAATGGGAAAATTGTAATGTTATAAGAAATGCAGGTCTTGAAAAACAATCTTTGGAAAATAGTTGGAAAGAAATTATTGAAAATGATCGAACACTAAGCAAATTGTACGAAAAACCTATATTTCAAGGTCTTATGTTTACTAGCGATTTTGGTATTGCCACAATATGTGCGCAAGTAAACTCCCAAAAAGAAGATGGTAACGAAATTCCTATGGAAATTGAATCGGAATAGAGGTCACCCCTAAAAATAGCACGGCACGTTCCACAACAGGGTACATAATTTTTTTAACCCACACATATAACAACAAAACTATGAAAAAATACAAAACTCTTTTAAAAACCGCATTCGCACTCGTTTTCTCAGTCTTTGCGACAGCTGCATTCGCCCAACCCTCAATTACCCCATCCGCTCCCTCGCAAGACGGCGACGGCAATTACCTTATCGGCACTGCTGCAGAGCTCTATGGTTTTGCTGAGCTTGTCAACAATGGCAATGCAACAGCCAACGCTAAACTGACCGCTGACATTGTGGTCAATGAATACGTGTTGGACGCCAACGGCGAAGCCAACACAGGCGACTTTGTGCAATGGACGCCGATAGGAAATTCTTCTTCTGGCAAGGTTTATTCTGGCACTTTCGACGGACAGGGACACACCGTCAGCGGACTATATGTAAGCGGCAGCGGCTGGTATGTCGGATTTATCGGTAAGGTAAGCGGTTCAGCCGTCGTCAAGAACCTTGGCATTGTGGATTCCTATTTCAGTAGTTCAGTGAACTACCTTGGCTCGATAGTAGGATACGTAGATCTTCAATCTTCCGTTACCCTCGCCAATGTGTATAGCACAAGTACCGTAAAGGGCGATAACTGGATTGGCGGACTTGTGGGTGGCGGCGGATTTGGCTCTGTGACAATCATCAATTCCTATTTTGCTGGCAAGACAAGCTCGACATTCCTGTCGGGTGCATACAATACTCACCACGATGACATTGTGTCGGGCGATTTCGATATGCCCTTTTTGAACACTCTCATTGTTGTCAACACCTTTGTCCTCGGCACTTCAAACCACGGCACATCGGCAACGGCGTCGGAGTTGACAGACGGCACGGTGGCTGCGGCGCTGCACTATTATCAGGACGCGCTTGTCGACGGCTCGATGTTTGGTCTGAGTGATGGCAAGACGAATTTCTCCGGCACGATTGACGGTGAGAGCGTTACGACAGCCAACATCACCCTGCACACCTTTGACGGCGACACAAAGACGTATTCACAGAAATACATTATTGGCAACACTACACCGTTGCCCGTAAACGTAGAGCGCGAGGGCTACAAGTTTGCAGGCTGGTACGACAATGCCAACCTTGAAGGCGATGCCGTTACAAGTATTTCTTCTTCCGAAACCGGCAACAAGGAGTATTGGGCAAAATTTGAAAGGAGCCATTCCGTAACGTTTGTCCTCAATGACGGCTATATCCAAACAGGAGAAATCGACCATTACATTGAGGGGGAAACAACGGCACTTCCCACAATGGTGTTTAAGAATGGTGCTTCATTCGAGGGCTGGTACACAACGGAGGGCTTCACTGGCAGCCGTTATTACTCCATTCCAGCCACGGCAACCGAGGATATGACGTTTTATGCGAAATGGGGCGCAGAAAAAACGACATTCTATCTTATGCAAGTTGAGCCTGTGAGCATCCTTTACGAAGGCGAGAACATGGTCTGGCTCGACGAAACGACAATGGAAGGATATGTTATTTCCGATAACTCTGGCAATCTTTGGGGTTCTAATTCAGGTATCAATGTGCCTTACACCGGCGGAGAATCCACATTCGGCTTAGCCTCAAGTGTGTTAAGTGTTGCTCAAAGCGGATTCTATGTGTTCACTCTGACGGACAAGGGCGATGGAAATTGGTTCATTTCTGTGCTGTATCCTCCGTTGGAAAACTACTGCACCGTGTCCGACACGCCCATACCCGACCAGACCTACACCGGCTCGGCGATAGAGCCTTCTATCGACATTGAAACCACGCTCACCCTCGGAACGGACTACATCATCGAGTATTCCGACAACACGAATGCGGGTACTGCTACAGTGACGATTGCCGGTATGGGCAATTACGTAGGTATAATCGAGAAGAAATTTGAAATTACCAAGGCTCCGCTTACCATTACCGCAAAGAACAAGACTATCGCCTACGGTGATGAACCTGCAAACGATGGCGTTGAATACAGCGGCTTTGTCGGCTCAGATGACGCATCTGTTTTGGGAGGAACTTTGGCGTTCAATACCGACTACAAACAATACGGCAATGTAGGCACATACGCGATTACTCCTAGCGGTCTGACCGCCGACAACTACGATATCACATTCGCAAGCGGAACGCTGACTGTTGAACCGAAGAAAACCAATTTCGCCGCAGTCCAAATTCTCGAAGACGAAAACGGTGCTCGTGCGATAATTGACGGAGAATATACGGCCGACAATGCCGCCGTCAATATTCCCGAAAACATCGAAGTCGCATCTGTTGAGTTCACTCGATCATTTACGCCAGATGTCTTCGCTACTGTCACATTCCCCTTCGAGGTGAATACAAGTTGCCTTACTGGCGTTGACTCCATCATCGAATTTCAAGGCATCACCGCAGATTACGAAGTCGGTTTCGGCGTCATCTGGAAAAAGACGGAAACCGGAGAACAAACGCACATAACACTGCAGCCATATCACCCTTACATGATTTCGATGAACTCCGCCACGCTCGGCATCAATTGCCAAGATCAGGAACATACTTCCTTGACGCTCAAGGCGACAAGCGAAGAGGCTGCCGAAGATATTGTGCAGAGATACGGAAACTGGATTTTTACGGGAACGCTCGCCTATAAGCAGTGGCAGGCAGGCGACCCCGACTTGACTCCGACAAGGGTTGTCTATGGCTATGCTGCGGAAGCTGACGGAAAATACGGTGTCGGTGCATTCGTGAGAATTGGAACCGATGCATCCATCAGCCCGTTCCGCGCATACATCAAATACAGCCCTCTCCCGAGATCAAGCGCACCCTACAACAAGCCCGTCCCGGAAGGCGTAACGACGGCCAAATTGACAAGGTCCGTCTATTCCGTTGACGCAGGCATCGACGACCTCCCCGAAAGCATGGATGTCGCTATCGTCAGCAAGGACGAGAACGGCAACGAGCACACGACCGTCATCGGCAGCATCAACACGCGCACGGGCGAAATCCGCTTCAACCGCCGCACGGCTGACCGCTGGTTCGACATGCAGGGCCGCGTGCTCCAAGGCAAGCCCCCCGTAAAAGGCCGCTACTTGCACAACGGCAAAGTGGAAATCGTAAAGTAGAGACCGGGAACTAGAAACCTATAACCTAAAACAGACCTATGAAAAACGAAAACAGCAAGAAAGAATACCGTGCTCCCGAAATGAGCGTCATTCAGTTGAACCATCGTATTGACCTGCTGCAAGACAGCGGTTATCACAAATCCCTGGGAATGATCGATGAAAACGAATACGACAGAGCCTAAAAAGGAATACATCAAGCCCAAAATCGAGACGGTCGAAATCCTGCATGAAGCACGCTTTTTGTCCGCCAGCAGCGACGGCCCCGATGATTTGCCGGACCAGATGGACCTAAAAGTTCACTGATTTCGGACAAGATACGGCGAAGAACCTCGGCGACGGGGTTCTTTTTTAGTCCAACGCTTGCCCCTTCTTATATAAAAAGGACTGCATCGCTGCAGTCCTTTAAATGTTTTGGACCCTATCGATTCGCTCCAGGGTGACAGGAGATTCCCGCTCGGAGGCGGGAATGACAAGGGTTTGGCGATTAGCGCACAACCTTGCGGTCGGCGTTGGTCATTTCGAGGAACTGGGCGACGGTCATGCTGCCCTTATCGCCTTCCTTACGCTTGTTCACAGAAACGACGCCTTCGTTCATTTCCTTTTCACCTACAATAATCTTGTACGGAACCTTCTGGAGTTCGCACTGACGGAACTTGTAGCCGAGCTTCTCGTTGCTTTCGTCAATGTCGCAGCGGACACCGGCGTTCACGAGTTCGCGTTCCACCTTGTGGGCGTATTCCGTGAACTTCTCGGAAATCGGGAGCACGCGTGCCTGCACAGGTGCGAGCCACAGCGGGAAGTCGCCCATGAATTCTTC
>JAZLMK010000065.1:0-16096 GCA_045598645.1 Fibrobacter sp. | reverse complement strand
ATTTGACTCCAGTAGCTTATCGTTTGCAGAAACTTTGTGCTTAAGATGTAACTGTCGATACGAAAAGAGTGTATATTTATATCATTCATCTAATGAATATGGTTTACGAAAAACCCTCTATTAAAAAATCAACAAGTCCAGTACAAGCGAAATGGTGCTATAGATAATTGTCCTATAGGATGGCATTTGCCTAGTCAAAACGATTGGTATGCTTTAAGAGATTTTGTATTAAAAAATAGTGGACGAGAACATGCTGGACGAGAATTACGTGCAGACACTCTATGGAACACTACGGAACTGGGAACAGGTTACGATTCTTTTGGCTTTAGAGCTCTTCCAGGAGGTGCGTACGATGCACACGATGGTTGGTGGGGTATATCCAAACACGCTGTTTTTTGGTTAAGTGATGACTACAAGGCCGGAACTATCGTAACATGTTATACTTTTTCACAAATTCGCTATAATAAAGATATAGGAGGTTCTTATAGTAATGGTTCTGATTTGGCAATAGGAAAATCTGATGGTATTTGTGAACAATATTCAGCATCAAAGTATTCTGTTCGTTGTATAAAGGATTAATTAAGGAGTAAAATCATGTCTAAAACCATTCTTTTTTGGCCTGATGTTTACAAAGAACAGGGACACTGGTTGCCCACTCTAAAATGGGCGGAAGATTTGTCCAAGTTGGGACATTCCGTAAAATATATGGGAATTCCTGATTGCGAAGGGATTGTTGACGCGTATTAGGAAGAGAATTCCTCTTCGGCAAAATATGATTTTCTCCCCATATTCCAGAATATGTACCCGAAGGGCTACACCACGGAAAGTTCTAGCGACCCAAATGAACGTTGGAAAACATGGCGTATCTGGGCTATTCTCTATAGTCAGTATTTTGATTTGATAGACGAAAATGGAGAGGTGGTTGATTCAAATATTGAATTCACCCTTCCTAGTGGCGCAAGGATGCCCAACAATGATTTAATAGAAGATGCTAACTCCATTTGGAAGGCCTGGAAAAACTACTACACGAATGCGAGCCTCAAAGTGGCGTTTCGCATTTCACTGGCCGAGGCGCAGGACCCGTTCGCCGCCTCCGTGTGGCTCCGTCGCGGTGAAATCCTTGCCGATGCCATCAAGATGGAAAAGCAGAACGACAAAAAACAGCGCGTAATCATCAAGAAGGCTTTGCCGCAGTTCATTGAACTCGCAAAGGCCTACGGCGCCCAAAGGACGATGGGGAAGCCGGGCGAAATCGACGAGGGGATGCTCAAGTTGCAGGAACTCGGCTCGAGCCTCGGCATGAAAATCCTCTATGTTCAGAACTTCAAGTCGGCGCGCATCCACGGCATGGCCCGCTGGTACCGCGACATTCCCGTAATCCAACTGCATGACAGGTTCAAGAACCGCAAGGCGTTCTGGTACACCTTCTTCCATGAACTTTCGCACATCATTCTGCACGGCAAAAAGGACATTTTCATCAAGAACATGTACCACGGCAACAAGAACCCCGTGAAAGAGGCCGAGGCCGATGCCTTCGCCCAAAAGTGCATGGCGGATGCCGGTCTTGATTATGTGGAAAAATAAAATTCAACATTTTCGCTTTAAATAGTGTATTTTCAAAGAAGGTTTTGAGGACGTAAAGAATGAAGCGTTTGGCATTGTACGGTGTGCTTTTTGGGGTTCTTGGGTTTGTGGCGTGTGGCGATGACGGGAGCAGCGCCGACGGAAGCGGCGTCGACCCCGAGAATGAAGTTTCTACCATAGACATCACCGAGAATTCTTCCGCCGATGCAGCAACGAGTTCTACTGAAGTGGCTGCTTCAAGTGACAATGCCGGTTTGAGTTCCGCTCAAAATCAGGAGCCCACGTCTTCGGCAAGCGTTCTGGAGTCGTCTTCCGACGTCGTCCCTGAATCGCATGAGGAAAAATTCAATTCCTTGGTAAGCACTTTCACATTAAAGCCTTTCGAAGGGCCTCTCGCGAACCCGCACAAGGGTTTCACCGTCCCGACCGAAGGCACCTGGATTTTTGACCCGGCTGTTGAATACGGCCCTTATGGGGAATGGAAAAACGGGGCTTGGGACTTGGTCACTTACGGCTCCGGTTATCAGAAGTGGAGCGATTTGCACAAAGGCGATGGCGTATACGACTGGTCCGAGCTGGATGCTTTGCTGGAGGCTCTGGCGAGTCACGGCATGGGGTACGCCTTGCGGGTGTTTCCGTACACGCCGTCGTTTATTAAAGGTGACGATACGCCCACCGAGGAATACGACTGGACGCCGCCGTACCTATACGAAAAGGGCGCGAAGAAGATAACGGCCATTACGGATGACGGTTACCGCGCGCAAGTCCCTGTGTGGGATGATTCCATCTATTTGAAGGCCGCGAAGGAATTCGCCGAGGCGCTCGCCGCCAAGTACGATGGCGACCCGCGCATTGAATACATCGATATCCGCAGTTTTGGCGAATGGGGCGAATGGCATGTATCGCACTTGCAAGGGAGCGAAATGCCTTCGCTCGAAATCCAGAAGGACATGGTGAAACATTACGCGTCCCTTTTCCACAAGACGCAACTTGTCTTGACGTCTGACGGTTACGGGGATATCTATACGTATGCGCTAAGTCTCGGCATAACGAAGCGCGACGATGGGCTCATTGGCATTCCTGGTACTGCGGATTCCCTGGTGCGAGCCTATAAAGCGGGCTTGCCGACTATTGCCGAGAACCTGGGCGGTTACGAAATCATGCTTGGGTACAACGACATTATTCCGGGCGGGTACCTGAAATGGACGCCCGAACGCTGGGTGAGTGCGATTACCACGGCGCATTTGACCTATTATGTGCTGGACCAGGAAAGCGATTGCGCGTACAAGTTCTATAAAGAAAACAAGGCGCTTGCCGACTCCATGACGCACGTGATAGGGTACAACTTCCGGATTACCGATGCCTCGCTGTCGACCGTCGCGGGGACCAAGGAAACAAGGAAGGTCTTGGACCTCACCGTGAAAAATACGGGTGTCGCCCCTTGCTTCTTTGACATTTACATGGTCGCGGAATTCGTGGATAGCACGGGTACGGCGCTTGCGCAACTTGGCGAGACAGTCAAGATTCCGAAGAAGACGTTCAAGGATGGCGATACGCAGAAATTCTCGTTTGTCTATGCGGTTTCCGGGCGCGAGACGGATGTTTCGGCGCTCCCAGGCGTGAATGTTGCGCTTTCGCTCTATGAAAGCGAAGAAGATTTCAAGGCCGGCAAGAACCCGACGGTCCGCTTCGATAATGACGGCTACCTGAAAAACAAGAAGTTGATTTTAAAGCCGTAGAGGCCGCGGAATTTCATCTGCCTTGTACCCTAAACGTGAAAAAAGGCCTGCAGGGTACAAGGTGCGTATTTCAACATGTACAAAAAAGACACTCTATAGATACATTTTTCATCCCCCTTATACCCTAAACGTGAAAAAAGGCCTGCAGGGTACAAGGTACATGTTTTTTTTCGTTGCGAAGGCGAAATATTTTTTATATTTCGCACCGAATTACCTTATGCTGTGAAAGGCTGCTAGTTTTGCGGTTCCCGCGAGCCAGCAAGAGAATCCCGTGCTGCCAATTTGCGAGTGCTTAAAGGCAAATCCGGGAACGGTCCCGCCGCTGTAAGGGAGGACGAAACCGGCAAGAACCAATGCCATGCGAAGCTTGTGCCGAGCAGGTGTGAAGGAGCCGGGAGTAGGGCGATCCCCGAGTCAGAAGAACTGTAAGGTGCAACGGGCGCTTAGCGCCACTGGTTTTGTCGAGTGCGAGAGACATCGACGGGAATCGCCGCGAAGGTTCGCGGACGTTTTGATGAATTTCGCATAGTCGCCTTGGGCACTATGCTTTTTTTGTGCGTGCATGCTTTTGCGCAACAGGAATATGCCGCAACAAATACCGTTTTAAGTGCCGAAACAAGCGCCTATTTAAGTGTTGAGACAAGCGCCGCAGAAACAGTTGACGATTCCGCGTCGGTTCATTTGGACGATTCAGCGCCGGTCCGCGATTTGGGGGTGAGCGAAGTTGCCGCACCGATGCCCTCGGCCGTAGAAAAGGCTCCTAGTTACGAAGAAATCACCGCCGAGGCCTGGGAGGGCAAGCCGTATTCGGCGGCGGAGCTTTTGGCGACGTTGCCTGGCGTTCAGTCGTACAGGCAAGGCGGCTTGGGGAGTTTCGAAAGCGTCAGCATCCGCGGAATCGCTGCGCGCGAGGTGGTGATTTGCATCGATGGCGTGCCCGTGAACGACGGAAGTGGCGGTGCCACGAATTTGGCGACGATTGACTTGAATCAAATCGAAAAGGTGGAGGTTTACAGGGATCGCGTGCCTGCGAAATTCGGCGGTGCGGGAATCGGCGGGGCTGTGAACTTCGTGACGAAGAGTGCGAACCGCGACATGAATAGCGCGGGGAATCTCGATAAAAGCAGTGAATCGAATTCTGGAAAAAATAGAGGATCGAATCTCGGTAAAAATCGTGCCACGGGGAAGGTACTCGTGAGTTACGGGAGCCACAATTTTTGGGAAGGTGCCGCACAAATCGGAGTGAGCGTTACCGATAGCACTCAATTTTCCACTGCGATTTCGGCACGACACAGCGACAACGACTACGAATTCACAAACCGCAACGGAACGCCCTACAACGAAGACGACGACTTTACCGATGTTCGGCGGAATGCGGAATTCACGGAATACGCGGGGCAGTTCAAGTATCGCACGCTTCACGGCAATGGGGCTTTCTCTACAATCGGTGCGAACGTTACGAAGTCGGAAGGCGGCAACCCGGGCAGGGAAGATTACCAGACGAAAGTGGCGGGCTACAAAGGCGAAACAGCGCAACTCTCGTACGGTTTCGAAGCGCCGGGACTGCTCGAAAATTCGCTTTGGCTGGGCGCCGGAATCGCGGGCCGATTCCAGAAGGACGTCTCCCACAGTTACTACCCGCTGGACCATATAGGCTACGAATCGGCGGATTATCTGGAATACGGCGCCGCGGGCTATAGGCTGATTTCCCAGGCCACCGCAGCGTACGTGGGCGATAACCTGGATGCGAATTTGCGAATTTCCGGTGGCCTGGACCGTTACGAAGCCCGCGGCGGCTTTAGCGATTGGCGCTTGTCGCGGTACTCGGGGAATGCGGCAGGCGATTTTGAATACCGCGTAGTCAAGGCGGTCTCGGTTGGCGGCGAAGGCTCGGTGCAGGCGATAAAGGACGATATCCACGGCGGTAAATTCGTGATGCCTACGGGGACATCATCGATTGAATCGGCCGAAGGCAGGGATGTTTCGTACGGTGGGCGAGGCTTCGTGAAATTTGCGACTTCACAAACTGCGGCCTCACAGACACCTTCCTCACAGGCATCTCGCCCTTCGTTTGGCGCGAACGCCAGCATCGGCCGATTCTACCGCCAGCCCGAAATCATGGAATTCTACGGTGTAAGCCCCGGGACTGTCAGCAATCCGGATTTGAAAGAAGAATCGGCGATTCGTTTTGAGGCTGGATTAAGCGCTGCAACCCCCAAGAATACGAGTGTCCTGAGGGCGACTTATTTTGAAAGCCATATTGAAAATGGAATCTACTGGTTTTCGAGCGCGAACTTTTTGAAGGCGATGAACCTCGATAAAACGCTTGTGCGCGGCGTGGAACTGGAATTGCAAAGCCACCCTGCAAAATTCGTGAACTACACCATGCGCGCCACGTTCCAGCACACAGAGGACTGTTCGGGGCATGATTCGTACGATGGAAATATGCTGCCTGGCGAACCCGCTCGCAGTTATTTCAACGAAATCCAGTTGCTTTTGCCGTTGCATCTGGACGCAAGTTTTTCGGCGGAATACCGCACCAAAATATACACCGACCGCGCAAACAAAATCGAACAGCCCGCTACGCCACGGTACCGCGCCGCACTCGGTTTCAGCCCGCTTGAACGCACGAGAATCATCGCTGCGGTCGATAACATCAGCGACGAAACCTACAGGAACATCTATTCGCCGTTCCCGACGCCCGGAAGAGAATTTAAAATCACAATCACACAGGGGTTTTAGCCCCGCGCAGTACTTTAAAAGATGGCAAACAGCATCGAAAAAGTAATGCGAAAACATGAAAAGGAAAAACATGAAAAATTCCAAATTGACAAAATTCACAATAAAGACGGCTCGCGAAATCTTCGCAATAACCGTTGCAGCGTTTTGCCTTACGCTTGTTCAAGCCTGCGGTGACGATTCAAGCAGCGGCCCAAATGAATCTTGCGACGAAAAATGCGCAGGGTGCGCGGACTCCTGTGAATGTTGCGAAAAATGCGCAGGGTGCGCGGACTCCTGCGATAATTGCTCGAATTTAAAATCGTTGCACGAAGTCTTTGTCTATGGCACGGACTTTTCCGCCGGAGAACTCCGCTGGATTGTCGATGGAAAAATCTCCGAGGAATCCTTCGAATTCGGTAGCGATACAAAGCTCGTCGCAGCAAACGGCAATCTCTTTGTGCTTGAAGGCTACGGCGCCGACAACATATCTCTCGTGAATGCTGAAACTCATGAAGTCGAATGGCAAACGGCATTGGACGACGCCAGCAACCCGAAGGATATCGTCATGGCCGATTCCAAAACAGCCTGGGTCGCTTTGGAAGGTGCTGAAAAGTTCGTGAAAATCGATGTTAATAACGGCAAAGTCAAAGAGACTGTGAAAACCGGCGCTTTCACGCAAAAAGATGGAATTTCGCCCGGGCTCATCGACTTCGAAACGCATGGCGACACCCTTTTCGCACTTTTCCAGCGCTACGCCTTCGACAGTGAAACGTACAACACCTATTTGCCTGCCGTTGGCCTTGTCGCTTTGTACACGCTCGACAAGGGTGAACTCCTCGACACGATTCCACTCAACACCAAGAACCCGAATGCCATGGCGTACATCGACGGAGCGCTTTTCGTGACGACGCTCGGCGAGTACAACGATAGTTGGGGTACCGACGCCGACAGCAAACGCGGCATTGAAAAAATCGACCTGGGCGCGGGCATTTCAAAAGGCGATTCAAACGATGACAGTAAAAAAAGTGCGGGCATGGCCGAACTCCTCATCGATGGCAAAAAACTCGGCGGAGGAATCTACAACGCCGCCTTCGATATCGACGCAGGTATTGTCTATGCGGCCATTTACAAGAGCATGGGCGACGCACCGCTCATCGCTTACGACATCGAATCGGGCAAGGTGAAGGAAATCGATATCGCCGATGCCGAAGGCGGCCTGTTCTTTGACGAATCCAATGGCCTTCTTTACGTGGGCAACCGCAGTTACGGAGCCGAAGCGGTTTATACATACGACGGCGACAAAGTCAAGAAAATCGAGCAGCCGAAGGGCACCCTCGCGCCGTACAGCATTGCAAAACCGTAAACTTGCGGGCGGTTTATCTTTGCGGGCACTTATGCTCGCGGTCCGTTTATGCTTGCAAGCGTCTTCCCATGCGGGCTTTTAATAATCACTATAGGCTGTTTGTAGAAAAAAAATGCCTTAAAATAGAACTTTTGAATGTAATACACTGCTAAAAGTTCTATTTTTGTTACGTTGTTTGTAAGATTTGTGCTAACCGATGTTCGAAAAATAGAACTTTTGGGGATAAAATTCGAAAAAAGTTCTACGAACACGCAAAAAAAGCAATGTAATATTGCGTACAAATTAAATAAAATAGAACTTTTCCTCCATCAAACCAGCAAAAAGTTCTATTTTCGGGGGTAAAATTGCTTCCCTGGCGCTTTTTCGGCGCACAAATCGTTTCCCTGGCGCTTTTCGGTTACTTTCCCAATCTCTTCCGAAGCGCAGCGATGAGCGCGTAGGCGATGGGGGTCGCACAGACGGCTTCTATCGCCAGTTTCCCCGGGAACTGCACCACTATCATGCTAACCAAGTCGCGCACCGGGGCTGTACCTGCAAAGGCAATCAGCACGAACAGCGTGGTATCTACCATGTAGCCGACAAGCGAAGATCCTATGGTTCGTACCCACAGGAGCCTACGTCCTGTTTTTTCGCGAATCTTGATGAGCACCCATGCATTTAACAGTTCGCCCGCTAAAAATGCCGTTAGAGATGCGACCGTTATGCGCGGTACAAAACTGAAAACGGCGTTGAATGCGAGCGCTTTTTCGGCATTGAACTCCGGATAGGGGAGTATTGTGCCCAGGTAAGTGAATATGGTCAAGAAGATTTCGCAGACGAATGTGAGCCAAATGACCTTCCTTGCGGTCTTGAAACCCCAGATTTCGGTCAGAACGTCCCCGAGCATGTACGCGAAAGGGAAGGTAATCGTGCCCACGTCGAACACGGTCACTCCGCCGATATTCAGGAGTTTTACGGCCATCACGTTGCTCGTGAGGTAGCATACGACCATCAGGCCCGTGATAATGCAGAGAGGGGAGAATGAGTCCTTGGGCTCGTTTCCGGTTTTGACAAGGTTTTCCGTAACTTGATTCATGATGTACTAAATATAAAAATTCTAAATTTGGCCTGCAATGCCTAGAACGCAAGAAAATTTAACTCGAAAGTTCATCATTAACGGATACATGCCGAAAATCGCGCTTTCGGCGGTTATCGGCTTTTTCACGGGGCTTGTTGCGGTCGCGTTCCATGTGGTACTTTCCGTTGCCGAAAAACTGGCGAGCTTGCCTTGGACTTGCGAAAACGCCTTGCCTTGGTGGAGTTTCAGTTTCGTGCCTGTGGTGGGCGGGCTTGTTGTGGGCTTGATTGTCTACGTATTTGCGAAAGCCCCTGAAACGGCTGGGCAGGGCACCGACAACATGATTCGCGCGTTTCACAACGAAGGCGGAGTCGTCCGCAAGCGTGTGGCCCCGGTCAAGTTCATCGCGAGCATCATTACGCTTGCGACAGGCGGAAGTGCCGGTTACGAAGGACCCATTTCGCAGATTGGTTCTGGAATCGGTTCAAATTTCAGTAGGCTGTTCAACATGCCCAAATCCATGCGCGGCATTTTCACGCTGGCAGGTACGGCGGCAGGCCTCGGAGCAATTTTCAAGGCACCGCTCGCAGGGGCTATCACATCGGTCGAAGTCCTTTACCGAGAGGACTTTGAATCCAACGCTTTTGTCACATCCATCGTGAGTTCCGTTGTCGCCTTTACGGTTTACATCGCCATTGTCGGGGCGGAACCTGTCATTGGTGGCGTTCCTACGATTCCTTTTACGAGTGGGGGTGAACTTTTGGCCTGCGCATTGCTCGGCGTAATCTGCTTTCCGTTTTCGTACCTCTATGTTCGCTGCTACAGCGAATCCGAAACGCGTTTTGCCCGCTGGAAGGCTCCGAACTGGATTAAGCCTGCGGTTGGCGGCATTTTTGTCGGCTTGGTTATTTTGGCTTTTCCGAAGGTCGCTGGTGGCGGATTTGAATATATTGGCGAAGTGATGCGCGGGCTCATGCCGCATACCTGGCTTGGGGTTCTGTTCCTCGTGGGTGTCGTTGTTGCAAAGATTGTGGCTACGGCGTTTACAGTGGGTTCGGGCGGCTCGGGTGGCGTTTTCGGGCCGTCGCTGTTTATTGGCGGCGTGTTGGGCGCTGCTTTTGGTGGAGCGTGTGAACTCGTTTTACCGGGAATTGTGCGTGTGCCCGAAATGTTCATCTTGGTGGGCATGGCTGCGTTTTTTGCAGGGGCCGCGAAGGCGCCGATTGCAGGCGTGGTGATGGTGTGCGAAATGACGGGCAGTTACAGCTTGCTGCCGGGGCTACTGATTGCCGCCGTGATGCACATTGCCTTTTCGCGCCCGTGGAGCATTTACAAGAGCCAGGTCTTGAACAAGTTCGCAAGCCCAGCGCACCGTGGCGATGTGGACCAGGACGTTCTGCGCATAACGACCGTGGGCGACGTTGTGGAACACTGCGAAATGAAAGTCTTGCGCGCCGAGGATTCCCTAAGCGACGTGCTCAAGGACATTGAAGTGAACTACGTCTATCCGGTTTACGATCAGGGCCGCTATATCGGCCTTTTGGACATGTCCGTCGTAAAGACCGCCTATATTTCTACACCGGACCTGATCCAGCATTTGCTCATTTCCGACTGCACCGTGAAGGCCCCGATGCTTACCGATTCTACGGACTTGCACACGGCGCTTCGCATATTTGTGCAGTCCAGGATTTCGGAACTCTGCGTGAAAAACGCGAACGGCGAAGTCGTGGGTACGCTAAGCCACGACGCCATTTTTAAGGCGTATGACCGCATTGTAAATCAGAATTAGAGAATTTTATTCTTCTTTGCAATTCTTATCGTTGTGGAATGAGCAATAGACGTATTCGATTGCAATTGTTGTTTTGAGCATCAATTCAAATAGGCTGGGGTCATTTTCTTCGTGGTAATTTTTTACGTTGTTTTGATTGACATTTTCTGTTTCATTCCGCGCGATGTCGTCTTTTTTTTGTCGTATTGTATCTGATTGCATTTCAACACATGGGACAGGGCAGGGTTTTATTTCGTTTTGAAATGACGTTAGCTTGATGGTTGGAACTTTATTAGGTTCCTGATGTTTTATTACCAATTGCGAATAGCCTGAAACGGCCAAAACCAAAACGACTGCCGATACTTTTTTTAAGAACATCTCGGCACTTGACCGGGGCGAATCATGTTGCCCTTGATTTTATTCAACTGCTTTAGGCGGGTAACGGAGATGCCGTATTTCCTGGCGATTTTGCCGAGGCAATCGCCGCGACGCACCTTGTAGTAGCGGTGCTTGGAGAGTTCCTTTTGGTATTCGTCTTCGGTGGCCTGCAGTTTTTGCGGATCGAGAACGGCAACTATGTCGCGGAACGTGCCCTGTTCAAAGTCAAAGACTGTGGTGGGGTCAATGTAAATGCCGTGATAGCGCATTTCAAAATGCAAGTGGGCGCCAAAGGAGCGTCCGGTATTTCCGCCTACGCCGATAGTATCGCCAGCCTGCAGTGTATCGCCGATATTCACGTTCCACTTTGCCAAATGGGCGTAGAGCGTGGTTAATCCGTTGCCGTGGTCGATAATCACGTATTTTCCGTAACCGCGACGACGTCCTTGGTTGCGGACCAATTTTACAACTCCAGCAAAGGCGGCTACAATCGTGCGGTCTTCACCGTGGCAGAGCCCGAGGTCCACACCGCGGTGCATGCGGTAGGTGCGGATACCGTAGGGGCCTGCAATGCGGCGGCTTTCGGTCGGGACGAAGGCTGTACTCATGTCGAGGTTCAGCGTTTCGATAATCGACTGGCTCTGCGTAGAGTCGGCGAGGGAGTCCGTTGTGCCGGCGGCGAGTTCGGCGTCGGCTTCTTCCTGGCTCATTTCCGGTTCTTCGCTCGTGCTGTCGGCTGCGAGTTCGTCTGTCTTTGCCATGTCTGTGTCGTTGGCTACAGACTTGGATTCTTTCTCAAGCTTTGCGGCAGCATCGGCATCCAAAGAATCGATGGCGGGGTCGCCAGAGAATTCACTTTCTGTAACGGCGGGTGCATCGATTGCGGGGGAGTCGGGCGTTTCAATAGCCGGAGCGGCAGGAGCCTTCGGAGTTTCCACAGACGCAGATTCGTTGGCCCAAGCGGCCAACGGCAATGCGAATAGTGTGCAAAGAACTCCTAGTTTCATAATAATGGGTGAAAGATACTTTTTTTTGTCGTTCTTGTCATTATTGTAATGATTTTAAAATGAATTCCACCAATAATTGCGCATATTTTGCGTAAATATCATCCCAAATTTTGCTATCTTTACGTCTCGTCAGGGCCTATCATCCAGGTAGGTTCCTAGTCCGGCCCAGTATGCCTCGAATGGCTGGCCGAAAAAGGATATAATATGGCAAAGAAAGTTCAGGATGCCCTCAAGGACATCATCTCCCTCTGCAAACGCCGCGGATTCATTTTCCCGGGTTCCGAAATTTATGATGGCCTCGCCAACACATGGGACTACGGTCCGTACGGCGTGGAACTCAAGCGCAACATCAAGAATCTTTGGTGGAAGAAGTTCGTCACCAGCCGCAAGGACGTGCTCGGTCTCGACAGTTCCATTCTTTTGAACCCCCGCGTTTGGAAGGCCTCCGGCCACGTCGGCAACTTCTCCGACCCGCTGGTCGACTGCCTCGACTGCCATGAACGTTTCCGCGCCGATCACCTCCTTGAAGAAAAGCTCGGCGAAGGCTGCTGCGGTGGCAAGAACTTTGACGAAATCCACGATATGATGGTGGAAAACAAGGTCGAATGCCCGACTTGCGGCAAGGTCAACTGGACCAAGCCTCGCGCATTTAACCTCATGTTCCAGACTGAAATCGGCGTTATCGAAGGCGAGGGCAACAAGGTCTATCTCCGTCCGGAAACCGCCCAGGGCATCTTCGTCGACTTCAAGAACATTGTCGACAACGTCCGCCCGCGCATCCCGTTCGGTGTCGGCCAGATCGGTAAGTCTTTCCGTAACGAAATCACACCGGGTAACTTCATCTTCCGTACCCGTGAATTCGAACAGATGGAACTTGAATTCTTCTGCGAACCGGGTACCGAACTTGACTGGTACAACTTCTGGCGCAAGTACTGCTTTGACTGGCTCGTGAACGACCTCCATGTGACCAAGGAAAAGCTCCGCCTCCGCGAACACGCCAAGGAAGAACTCAGCCACTATTCCAACGGCACGACCGACGTGGAATACGAATTCCCGTTCGGCTGGGGCGAACTCTGGGGCATTGCAAGCCGCACGAACTTCGACTTGACCCAGCACCAGAACCAGTCCAAGGTCAAGCAGGAATACATCGACCCGGTGCAGAACAAGCGCTACATCCCGTACGTTGTGGAACCGTCCCTCGGTGTGGAACGTTTGCTCCTCGTACTCCTCTGCGACGCCTACGAAGTCGAAAAGCTCGAAAACGACGAACGTACCGTTCTCCACTTCGACCCGAAGGTCGCTCCGGTGAAGGTCGCCGTGCTCCCGCTCGTGAAGAAGGGCCAGGTGAAGGCCAAGGCCGAAGAACTCTACGAAAAGCTGCTCGGCCGCTGGAACGTGGAATACGACGAAACGCAGTCCATCGGTAAGCGCTACCGCCGTCAGGACGAACTCGGCACGCCGTTCTGCGTCACTGTCGACTTCGACACCGTTGGCGAAGGCGAATCCGATCCGGCAAAGCTCGGCTACGTCACCGTCCGTGAACGCGACTCCATGAAGCAGGAACTCGTGAAGATCGACGAACTCGAAGCCTACCTCGCTGCAAAGCTGGGCTGCTAGGTCGCGAAGCGACCTATAGGTATGAGGTCGCGACTTCGTCGCTTTGAGGCGTGAGGTCGGGCCTTAGGCCCTTTGAGGTTTAAAGAACGCCGCCAAGGCGGCTACAGACGAGAGACGAGAGAAATCTTGCTCCTCGTCTTTTTTTGTTGTAGAATGAAACTTTTTTTAATTTTAAATATAAATAAAGTAAAAAAATAGACGCGAAGTTCTATGTTTTATTTAAAACGGGGTCTATTTTTTATAATTTTTGCAAAAAAAATCCACGAAAAAGGCTGAAGTGTTGAATTACGTATACTTGCTGATTGCGATTGTTATGGAAGCGGGCGGGACGACGCTTTTGAAAATGTCCGAATCTTTCACCAAGCTGTGGCCCAGCGTGGGCTCGCTTCTTTGTTATGTGGCATCTCTCTTTTTCCTGAGTTTGTGCTTGAAGACGATTCCGATTGGCATTGCGTATGCAACTTGGTCGGCGCTTGGGATTACGCTAATTACGATTAGCGGGGTGGTATTCTTTAAGCAGGTGCCGGATATTGGCGCGTATATCGGGCTTTTTTTGATTGTATCCGGTGTCGTGGTGCTGAATCTGTTTTCGAAAATGGATGTGCATTAAATGTTTTTATGGAACGGCCCAAAATTCCGTAATGATGAGGCTTCTTTGCAATTTTAATAATGGTCATCTCTAATAATTCATTTTCAGAAAATCACGTGTAACACATCGCGCTTGTGCGTCACTCAAAAGTGGCCAATACCTCCAGTATTGGCCATTTTTCGTTCCTGCAATCGCTCGGTTCTCCGTGATTTTCTTCATTCAAAGCAATTATTAGAGGTGCCCTTTACCAAGCGTTAAATTTACGGGGAATGACATAAAACCTCAAAAAAAAAATGCGGGGAATGACATTTTTTGTTATATTCTATTTATAGATTTAGAGGTTTTTTATGGCTGAACATGTGTTTAAACGCAAAGTCTACGCCGAACTGCTCCAATGGAAATCCGAAAGCAAAGGCCGTTCCGCTTTGCTGATAGAGGGAGCGCGAAGAATCGGGAAATCTACGATTGTTGAAAATTTCGCCAAGAACGAGTATGAATCGTATATTTTGATAGACTTCAACAAGGCCTCGCAAAAAGTTTCTTCCCTGTTTGACGATCTTGACGACCTGGACTACATTTTCCTGACATTGCAAACGATTTACCACAAGTCGCTAAAAGAGCGCAAGTCTCTGATTATTTTCGATGAAGTCCAGCGCTGCCCGAGCGCACGCCAAGCCATCAAGTACCTGGTTGCAGACGGAAGATACGATTACATAGAAACGGGTTCGTTGATTAGCATCAAGAAAAATATCCAGGGCATCACGATTCCAAGCGAGGAAGACCGGATACAGATGCATCCGATGGATTACGAGGAATTTCGCTGGGCGCTGAACGATACGGCCACTATTCCACTATTGAAAAATTTCTTTGAAACAAAAAAGCCTCTTCGCGCGGCGCACAGGAACGCCATGCGTGATTTTCGCCTTTATGCCCTTGTCGGAGGAATGCCTCAAGCCATAGCCGCATATTTGAAAACCAACGATTTGAAGAAGGTCGATGAAACCAAAAGAAAAATCATCAGGCTCTACGCCGACGACTTCATGAAACTGGACCCGTCGGGAAATATATCGCAGATGTTCCTGAATATTCCAGCGCAGTTGAGCAGAAACGCTGGCCGGTATGTTCCTTCTGCCGCTATCGGGAGAATAGCAAGTTCTAGCGGTCAAGAACTTTTGGCTCAAATGGTAGACAGCAAGACCGTGAATATCGTTTACCACGCAGACGACCCGAACGTGGGAATGGCTTTGAGTAAAAATATCGACAAGTACAAATTGTTCATCTGCGATACAGGACTGTTCGTAACATTGTGCTTTTGGGACAAATCGTTTACGGAAAATGTCATTTACGAACAAATGCTTTCGGATAAACTTCCTGCCAATTTAGGCTACATTTATGAAAATCTTGTGGCGCAGGTTTTTACAGCAAAAGGCGACAGACTTTTTTACCATACATGGGCCATAGACCCGAAACATAACGGTGAAATCGACTTTATCATTTCTCGAGGGAAGAAAATTTGTCCCATCGAAGTAAAATCTTCAGGGTACAGAACGCACGCCTCGTTGGACGCCTTCTGCAAAAAATACTCCAGCAGGATAGGTGAACGATACCTGCTTTACACCAAGGATTTGCAGAAGGATGAAAACACATTGATGCTGCCGGTGTACTTGGCGCAATATTGTTGAGAAGGGACTGATGACGAAGGAAATGGAATTAACGCTTTTGACGACATCGACTCGCTGATTGCAAAGAAATGAGTTCCCTATTTTATAGCCAGCACCTCAACTTTCTGCATTTTCCATAGGAAAAGCGCACCTTTTCTTACATTTTACTTGCGGACAAAGTAGTAAATGCTATATTTATTTTGAATAATTAGAGAGGAATATATGCACCACTTCCCTAAACAACTTCTCGCGGCATCGGCGATGACTGCACTTTCTGCAGCAGCCATGGCGGCAACCACTCCCTACGACTTGATTCGCCCCACGTGGCCCCTGAGTTGGGACGACAGGGCTTTCGAAAATTTCGACACGAGTATGGCTGTAATAATAGGCGTCCTCCCCACAGACATCGTTCCGCCCAACTTCAAGGCGGGCGAACTGATGGCCGATACGGTGGACCAGGCCTACCTCGATGCCATCAACCAACACATCTCCCCCATCCGCGTGAACCAGGCCGGTTACCTCAAGAGCGACAAGGAACGTCAATTCTATTATATCGGCAATGCCAAATCCTTTGAAGTGGTCGATGCCAAGGGCAAATCCCTCAGCACAAAA
>JAZLMK010000064.1:0-41758 GCA_045598645.1 Fibrobacter sp. | reverse complement strand
AAAAATGTACTTTTGACCATAACGTTTTGTTTTTGTTTGTTTTGTGGTAATTACAAAGTAAAAACAAAACGGGCAGGCTCTTCGTCTGAGGAACCTGCCATTTTTATTTTTGGCTATATTTTTTTACCGGACACTAATAAATTTTTTTATATTGAGAAAATTGTGAAATTTAATCTATTTAAAGTCTTTTGCGCTCTTTTGTCTTTTTTTGCTGGAACCGCCTTTTCTCAGCAGCCGGCTGAATCTGCCGTGGATTCTTCTGCCGCATTCGTTGTTGACGAAATCCGCTACGATATCGGCGACGCCTTTGACGATTCCAGGGTCCATACCAAGTACGACAAGTTTGCTTACGATTTTCTGAACTGGGTCCATATAGAAACTCGCGAGATGACTGTCCGCCAGTTGTTGCTGTTCAATGAGGGCGACCTGGTTAACTTGGAATTGATGCTCGAAGCGGAACGCTTCTTGCGAGACCAGAAGTTCTTGAGTGACGCAAGTATTATGGTCACGCAGGATAGCGGCAAGAATATTGCCACTGTGCATACGAGCGACAACTGGACGCTTACGATTCCCGTCAGTATCGGGTTTTCGGGCAGCGAATGGAAGTACAAGAATTTGAACTGGGGCGCAGGCATCCAGGAAAGCAACTTTCTCGGACTCGGACAGAAACTCGGGTTCTATTTTGGCCATGATGAGTTCCGCGATATGTGGCAGGTGGAATACGGAGCCCCGCATTTCTTGATTCGCTACAACCACCTGGATTTCCTGTATAGTTACAATACGGACGGCTACTTGGCTAGTTGGCAAATGTACCGTCCGTTCCTCAGCCGGAGCGTGAACCAGTGGGCCTACACATTGGCTGGCCTCAAGAACCAGCGTTTTGCCTATGTGTATGGAAGTGGCGATATGCCGGCGGGCGCCGTCGAGATGATTCCGAAGACCTCCCTGGATTCCCTGCCGCGTTACAATGGCGACGAGACTGTGGAACTGATGAAGGTGAAGGACTTTATCAGCGATTCGCTGAGTTTTCGGTTGAGTCGCTCCTTTGGCGGAACGCAACGTAAACTGTATCTAGGGGCGACCTACGATTACCGTCGCATGACGGCCGAGGAAGGAACCCTCTACCGCTATCTTTTCACGGATGGTGACAAAGCCTACGCTATAGATTCTGCGAGCGCCTGGAACGAGTGGCTCCCGGAGCGCAAGGATTCCCGTGTGGGCTTCTACGTTCAGTATTCCAACCTCAAGTACGAAAAAATCAAGAACTACCACAATGTGAAGTGGACCGAGGATGTGGACAAGGGCTGGACCTTGAAGGCGCAACTCTCCAAGAACTACGAGCAAATCGGTGCCGCCGACAACGATATCCGTCTCGATTTCTGGCTGAACCTGTACCTGGGTCGCCACCACCATCATTTGAATCTTTCGAGCCAGTCTTACTTCTACCTGGACCATGGCTCCAGACGTGACTTTTACGGGCGCGTGGAAGGGGAATACGTGTTCCATCCGAGCAACAGATTCTCGACGGCGGTCAAGGGCCTTGCCGATTTGTATGGCGATGCCAGGTATGGCTACCAGTTGACTCTTGGCGGCTCTGACGGCTTTGCAGGATTCCCCACGGGATTCTATGCAGGGCAGGCCCGCGTTTACGGCAGCTTGGAACAGCGCTGGTTCCCGAATTTCGAGGTGGTAACGCTGGTTCCCGTTTTTGTTGCCTTCGCAAGCGTCGGCGAGACGGCTTGGGAACTGATGGACATCAACCGTGAAGACCTTATCTACGTGCTTGGCTTTGGCGCGCGCTTTGCGCAGACGAAATCCATCAGCCGCCTAATCAACAAACTTGATGTGAGTTTTCCCATGAATGGCGCAAGAAAGGGTGAACCGCATTTCTCCATCACGACGACGTATTCGCTGTAGCGGGAGTTGACGATGAATAGCGAAGAAGAAAAGCAAGAGAAAATTTTGAAAATGCGCCAACTGAAGTATGCCGTCCTTCGCATGGAAATCGTTATCGGTTTGCTCGCGATGATTTGTGGAATCTTTGTCTCGGTCATGGTCTGGAACGAGGGGTTCTTCCCAGGAGCCTTGATGATGGTCGTGACGGGTTTCATCAATGTGTTCCTCGCGGTAAAGGAAATGATAGACTCGACGGATGGTATTTTGCACTGGCAGGCGGTATTTTTCCTGATTGTGCGCCGGGCGATGTTCTTTTTGAACGTTGTTCTTTTGGCCCTTGTGGCGGGGACGTTTACGAATCTGCTCTAGTGGACTCCGTCCTCGTTCACGAATTCCTTCTCTCCGTACCAGGCCTGGATTTTTTCGCGTGCCGTCTCGCCGAAAGTTCCTGCGTCTTTTAATATGTGCTCGGCTGTTTCGAGAGTCTGGCTGATGAGTTCCTGGTCTTGAATCCAGTCGAACCAGCGGAAGACCCATGCGCCGCTCTGCTCGTTGCCTTCGAGGTTCCCTGCGCCTCGGTTCTGCAAATCCAGTTCGGCGATTTCAAAACCGTCTTCTGTCGCGGAGAATTGTGAAAGCCTTTCCATGCTGGCTTCGGCGGCGTCCCCGTCCGGAATCATCAAGAAACACCAGGCCTGCTGGTTTCCGCGGCCAACGCGACCTCGCAATTGGTGCAGTTGCGCTAGGCCGAAGCGGTCGGGCTGGTCTATCACCATGAGGTTCGCTGCAGGTACGTTCACGCCGACTTCGATGACGGTCGTCGCGACCAGAATGTGGATTTCGCCCTTCGCGAACTTTGCGATGATTCCGTCGCGTTCGTCCTCGGACATTTGACCGTGCACGCCGGCGACTTTGAGGTTTGCGAATTCCTTGCGCACTTGTGCGAATGTCTGCAGTTCGTTTACGATGTCGTCTACGCTGCGCTCTCCGTTTTCGTCGTCGCTTTCAACGCGGCTTGCAATCCAGTAGCAGAGGTTTCCACTTGCGGCTTCGTTGCAGATAAACTTTTTCATATCGTCGCGCTTGGCGCTGTTTACGAGCCTGGTCTTGACGGGCTTTCGGCCGGCGGGCTTTTCCTTGATGCTTATGACCTTCAGGTCTCCGTACAAAGTCATGGCGAGGCTTCGCGGTATGGGGGTGGCGCTCATCACGAGTAGGTCCGGATAGTTCCCTTTTGCAAGAAGCGCTTCACGCTGTCCTACGCCGAATCGGTGCTGCTCGTCGATGATGACGAGTCCGAGGTTTGCAAAGAATACGTCCTTGCTGAACAATGCGTGAGTCCCGATAACGACGTCTACGAGGCCCATCTGGAGCTCACCGATTACGGCCTTTTTCTCGGCGTTTGTCATGGCGCCAACAAGCAGTTCCACGTGTAGCCCGGCAGCGTCAAGGAACGGCTTGAGGGACTTGTAGTGTTGTCTTGCGAGAATGTCCGTCGGGACCATCAGTGCGCATTGTTCGCGCGGACTCGCCGGCGCTTTTCCGGAATGGGAGTCGTTGCTTCCGCACACGGCCATCATCGCAAGCATGGCGACGACTGTCTTTCCGCAGCCGACATCGCCCTGCAGAAGGGCGTGGAACTGCTTTTTCCCGTTGAGTCCTTCGACGATTGTGTCGAGGGCCCGCTCCTGTCCGCCCGTAAGCGCGAAAGGCAGTTGCGACTTCGCCGCCATGACGGATCCGAGGTCGATTTGGCGCTCGTGCCCGCGCAATTTCTGGTTTTCGCGGCGTTTGACCATGCGCAGGCAGAACGGCAAAAGTTCAAGAATCTTCATTTCGCGTTTGGCGCGGTAAATGGACGGAAAGTCGGACGGTAGGTGAAGCGTGCGCAGATTTTCGGTGACGGGCGAGAATTTCAGGTAGTCCGTCAGTTCCCTGGGGCAGAGCCCTGGCAACGTTAGATTCGGGAATTTGAATATGGCCTTGTACAGGTTCCTGAAAAACTTCTGTTCCATGCGCGATTCGCGGCAGGCTTCGCTGATGGAGTATACAGGCTGTATGCAGCCGCTGAACTCGTCGTCTTCATCGAAAGGCTGCATTTCGGGATGCGCTATCTGTAGACCACGGTACTCGCCAATTTGCCCGGTCACTAGCCAGCGAGAGTCGTTCTTGATGCGGCGAGCCCAGTAATTTGCCCCCTGGAAAAACAGCAACTGGATTTCGCCGGTACCGTCGCTGAGGGTTGCCACAAAGCGGGACGTGCGTCCGCGGACGATTCCGGAACGCTTGATGGTCCCGATAATTACCGCTTTTTCGCCGACTTGGCAATTTCCGATGGGGGTAACCTTAGTCTGGTCCAGATAACTGCGCGGGATGTTGTAGAGCAGCTCCGCCACGGTGAAAAGACCTGCTTTGTGCAGAGCCTCCACTCGCTTGGGACCCAGGCCCGGTAATTGCGAAATATCCATTGCTGTTGCGCTATTCGCCTAGGCTCTTGCCAGCCTTGGCGCGATCTTCGGCCTTGGCGCGGGCGGTGGCCCCAATCAGGTTGATGTTTTTCCAGGTCACGAGTTTCACGGGGTTCCCGTTTTCGTCGTATACCTTGATTCCCTTGGTGTCGATGGAGGCTATCAGCGCGTTCATCTTTTCGATAAGTTCAGATATCTTGTCGATGGCTTCGTGGGAATTCAAAAGTTTGTCCATGGCGGGGGAGTTCTCGATTTGGGCGATAGTCTCGTTCGCCTTGGTGGCGCCCTCGGCAAGTTTTTTGATGATGTCTTCGGCTTGCGACAACTTCACGTTGATTGCGTTGGTGGCTGCCTTTACGGCGGTATCGGCCTGGTTGGCGGTTTCCACCAGGGTCTGCGTGGCCTGTTGCGCCTGGTTGAACAAATCCCTTATCTTGGGTTGCATGTGGTTCACGTTTTTGTCGATGCTTTCGAGGACGCCTTCCACCTTGCCCATGATTTCTTCGTATTTCTGTTGTGCGGAGGCGTGGGTGGAGTCTCCGTTCGCAATAAGCATGACTACATCGCGTACGTAGGTGATTTGCTCGTTCACCTGCTCCATGAGCCTGAGCGCTTCGGCGATTCCGGGTTCGAAGTGCCCCTGGTGGACATAGTCGTCGGGCAGAATCTTGCCTGTCTTGGAGGGAACGATTTCCAGGCGGCGCTGTCCCATGAGGGCGTAGTTGATGTTGTTGAATTCGGTCCCTTCGCGGATGACGATGGGTTCGTCGAACTTTATTTGAACTCGGGAACGGTCCCCGAGCCACGTGACGGTCCCGATGGTACCCACTCGGTAGCCACGGATTACGACCACGTCTTCGGGCTGCAGTGTGCCAAGTTCGTCAAAATCCACCAGGGCCGTGTGCGGAACTTCCTGGTGAGCGCGGTACATTCCATAGGCGACCCCTGCGAATATGCAAATGAGGGCTAGCAGCGAAAAGTAGCCTATGGCGCGGTCCGAAATCTTCATATGCCGAAAATTAGTAAAAAACAGACCTCAGGGGCCGGTCGGTCCTCGAAAAACGCTCTTTCGGTTTGACAAAAGCCCCGATATTGCTATATTTGGCACACCGATTTTATCGGAACCCTCCCAGGGCCAATGTCGGTTCCTGGGCGATAGACCAAAGGGACTCATTATGAGACAATACGAAACGATGGTTATCATCGACGCTATGATCTCTGACGACGCTATCAATGCCGAAGTCGAGAACATTGGTGCCATGATCACTAACGGCGGCGGTGAAATTCTCCGTCGCGACGACTGGGGCAAGCGCAAGCTCGCTTACTCTATCAACAAGCGCCAGCACGGCTACTATGTTATCTTCTACTACAAGGCCGAAGCTGCTGTGGTCGCTAACATGGAAGCTGCCCTCAAGCTCAATGAAAACGCTCTCCGTTGGATGACTCTCGCTGATTATCCGATGAGCGAAATCATTTACAACGCTGACATGGCTCAGTCCACCGAAGAAATCATTCCGGTCGACGCAGAAGAAGGGGAGGCTGAATAATGGCTTTTGAAGACAAGAAACAGGCTCCGCGTATTCGCCGCAAGAAGACTTGCTGGTTCACGGAAAACAATGTCAAGTTCATCGACTACAAGGACGAAAAGACTCTTCGTCGCTTTGTTTCTGAACGTGGCAAGATCATTCCGCGTCGCATCTCCGGCACCTCTGCCAAGTATCAGCGTATGCTGAACGAGGCTATCAAGCGTGCTCGTCAGATGGCCATTCTCCCGTTCGTTTCGGACAGCATGCGCTAATAGGAGGAACTAGACTATGGAAATTATTCTCAAGGCCAATGTTCCTCACCTCGGCAAAATGCTCGATGTTGTGAACGTCAAGGACGGTTACGCTCGTAACTTCCTTTTCCCGCGCAAGCTCGCTGTTCGTGCTACTAAGGAAGCCAAGCAGCAGATCGAAACCAACCGCGCTGCCCTCGAAGCTCAGTTCCAGAAGGAACTCGCTGCCGCTGGCGACGTGGCTGCAAAACTTGCTCAGGTTTCTGTGAACCTCGAACGCCGCGTCGTGGAAGGCGAACGCCTCTACGGTTCTGTGACTGCCGGTGATATCGCCGAAGCAATCACCAAGGCCGGTGTCAAGGTTTCCCGTGCCCAGATCGATTTGGCTGAACCCATCAAGCAGCTCGGTGTCTTCACCGTTACTGTTAAGGTGTTTAGCGATGTCGAAGCACAGGTCAAGGTTTGGGTGGTCGCAGAGAAGGCTTAATTAGCTTTTTCCGCTAAACCAAAATCCTTTGGAACGCTCCCAAATTGGGGGCGTTCTTTTTGTTTGCAGGGCTTATTTTTGCTATTTTATGGGTATGCGCAAGTTTGCACTTTTACCGTTGATTTTTGGACTGGTTGGCGTGGGTTCTGCCCAGGCCCAGGTCCGTGACCTTTTTGCCGAATTTGAAGAAGAGGCTCAAGCCAAGGAAGTTCCTGCTTCGAGTGTCGCTGAAGTTCCTGCTTCAAGCGCTGTTGCCCCCGCATCGAGCGCAGCTGCTCCCGTCAGCAGTGAAACCGCTCAACCAGCATCCAGTTCCGCTGCGAAGCCCGAATCCAGTGCGGTTGTAGCCTCCAGCAGTTCCGTTGCCGAGAGTTCGTCGAGCGTCGCCGAAAGCTCTTCAAGTTTTGCCGCCCCTACGGACCGTGGTCCCATGCCTGTCGATTCCGCGGCGGTTCAGGATTCCGCGGCGGTTCAGGATTCCATGATGGTTCAGGATTCCGCAACTGTCCAGCCGGCCGATTCCGCTGCGGTTGATTCCTCTGCCAAGGATTCTCTTTCTCCCGGCGAAGCCTACATGAAGGCCATGAACGCCCAGGTGGATTCTGCAAGGACTCGCGACTCGCTCGCAGCGCTCAGTTCCAGCAGTTCCATAGAAACGTCCGTGAATCTTTCTTCGAGCAGCATGAGTCGTCGTGACTTGCTCGGCCCGGTGAAAGTGTCGAAGGTCCATGGCATCGACGAAATGAAGGGCAAGTACAAGAGCCCCCGCAAGGCTTTGTTCATGTCCCTAGTAGTGCCTGGTTCCGGCCAACTCTATGTGGGGGGCTCTACGTTCACCTACGTGCGCGGCGGCGTCTATCTCGCCTTGGAAGCCGCTCTCTGGGGAAGTTGGGCCTACTTCTCGGTGCACAAGTACAACGATCAGGTGGACAAGTACAAGAAGTTCGCCAAGAAGCATTATTCCATCGGCCGCTACGAGATTGCCATGCGTGACCTTTACAAGCAGTTGGCCGATGAAACCGAAGAAACCCGTTTCGAGAATCGTTACATGAGCAGTCGCGAGTCGTTCTGCGAGGCTTTGTACGGCGATGCCAAGAGTTATGGTTGCTACGTGAAGGGTGAACTGTTCAAGAACGACAAGAACCACTTGAACAAGTTCGTCGACAAAAAGCCCTTGGGCGATGAAATCAATAGCCTGAACGATATCTACGATGTTTCGACCCTTTATCAGGAAATTGCCGACAGGGCCTATGTACTGGGTTGGGACGATGTTGGCGACCAGGCCATAGCCATTAACCTGAACCTTGAAGTGGACTCTCCCGAAGGCGGGACTGTGACCCTGGGTTCCTCGGACAATATGGACGAGTACCGCAGCATGCGCAGCAAGGCGAATGACTATGCCGACATGCAGGCCTGGTTCTTTGGCGGAATCATCTTGAACCACATTGTTTCGGCTGTGGATGCAGCTCTCACGGCCAACTCCCACAACAAGTCCCTGTATTCCGAGGATGTCTCGTGGTTCGACCGCATGCATCTGGACAGTTACGTGAACGTGGTAGACGGCCTTGATGTGACCGTACAGGCCAGTTGGGGATTTTAATGAAGTTCGTCCTGGCTATTTTGCTTGCGGCATCCTGCGCTTTTTCGCAGGTGGTGGTTTCCGTTGATGAAAGCGTCAGCAAGAACAAGGACAAGAGCGTGTTCCTTGCAATTTCGTCTTCGGTGCTGCTGCCGGGCATGGGGGAAATGTACCTTGGCGAGAATACGTTCGTTCGTGCATTCATGTGGACCGATCTTGCCTTGTGGGTGACCACCTTCGGTTCTTACCTGATAGGTGAACGCTACATTACCTCGGCGCACAGTTACGCGGTTCGCCATGCGGGCCTTACGACCAAGAGCAAAAAAGTTTCGTTGCTGAATACCGTGGGTGATTTCCGTAGCCGTAGTGGTGTAGAAGGGCAGAATTCTTCTCCAGACATGGACGAGGACTACAACCAGTCCATGCTCCGTTCCGGAAAGAGGGTCGACGAGGAATTCGACGAAAGCATCCAGTGGGACTGGGGCAGCAGTGACAATCCCGAAACGACCGACCACATTGACGAGTACAAGAGCCGCCTACGCCATTACCGTGTGAGCCGGATTGTTTTCCAGGCGTCGCTTGGTGCCCTAGTGTTGAACAGGCTTATTTCCGTACTGGACGTGGTACGGGTGTACCGCAAGACTTCGTCCAAGTCGTTTTCGCAGAATATCGAGTTCCTGCCGGAATTTTACGATGATGGAAGTGGCTTATCGGTAAATGTGAAATTTTAGGCAACCTTCGGATGGCGGTGGGCATCTAAATACTGGTTTAAACATTTGTGATTTTTATGCGCTGTTTTTTTAAAGAGATTTTTTTTGTGACTCTGGTAGCCTTGGTGGCTTGCTCCTCGGACGGCCCAGAAGGCAAGGGCATTCCCGGTGGAAAGGGCCCCGGCGGTCTTCAAGGCAAAGGCCGTGGTGCCCGTACGTTGAATGTGGAAGGCTACATTGCCGAACTGTCCGAAATGAACAAGGAATTTCAGACAATGGCGACTCTTTCGCCGTTGAACAGCGTTTCCCTTTCGGCGGCGACTTCGGGTAAACTGGTGCAGTTGAATGCGAAGGATGGAGCCTCCGTGCAGAAAGGCACCCTTCTTGCAAAGATTGACGATTCCGACTTGAAGGCGAACCTGAAGCAGGCCGAGGCGAACTTGGCGCTTGCCAAGCAGAAGTTCGACCGGACAAAAAAATTGCATGAACAGGGGAGTGCCACCGACGCCGATCTGGAAAGCGCCGATGCGAATCTTAAATCTTCCGAAGCGAGCATGGATCTTATCAGGGCCCAGATTGCAAAGACCGAAGTCCGTGCGCCCTTTAGCGGCAAGTTGGGCTTTGTGAATGTCTCTGTAGGTGCATGGCTCAATGCGGGAGCCACCATTGTCGAACTCAGCGAAGTGAACAAACTCAAGGCGAAGTTCTCGCTTCCGCAGCGCTACGCCAGTATTGTGAGAGTGGGCGACAAGATTACCCTCAAGGACGAAGAACGCAATGTGGAAAAGTCCGGGAAGGTGACCGCCTTGGACGCGACCATCTCCGAAAGCAGCCGTACTCGCCAGATTTTGGTGACTGTGGACAATGCCAAGGGCGAATTGATTGCCGGCAGTTATACGAGTGTCAAGGTCGCCCTGCAATCAAGCAGCGTGAAGAGTTTTACCGTGCCTGCCGAAGCCTTGATTCTTGACCGCGAAGGCGCTTACGTGTTTGTGAGCGACGGCGGCAAGGCAAAAATCAAGTATGTGGAAACAGGACTCCGTACGCCTATTTCCGTAGAAATCCTTTCGGGCCTTGATCAAGGCGATACCGTGATTGTCTCGGGTATCGTGAGCCTGCGCCCGGGCGTTGGCGTGAAGTTCCGCGAATTGCGCCACCCCATGAATTACGAGGTTGACTGATGAGCGTTAGTCAGCTCAGTGTTCGCCGTCCGGTTTTAATGACCGTGATGGCTCTTGTCATTTTGCTGCTTGGCTTTTTCGGGGCGAGCAATCTTGGCGTGCGCGAATACCCGAACGTCGACTATCCGCTTATCCAGGTTCGTACAAGTTATCCTGGTGCGAACGCCGCCGTGGTGGAAGCCGAAGTGACCGAAATCCTGGAAGCCTCCATCAACAGTGCAGCCGGCATCAAGTCGCTGACTTCTACGAGCCGCGATGGATCTTCTTCGATTAGTATCGAGTTTGAAACAGGCATGGACCTGGAAGAGGCCGCTAACGAAATCCGCGACCGCGTAAGCCGTGTGCGACGCAGGCTCCCGGACGATGTGGACGAACCTACAGTGAACAAGAGCGATAGCGACAGCGACCCGATTTTGATGGCGAGCCTCGTGAGCGACAAACTTGATGCCATGGAGGTTTCCGAAATTGCCAGGAACCAGGTGAAGGAACGCCTGCAGACGATTAATGGTGTCTCCGAAGTGATGCTGTGGGGCGAAAAGCAGCCCGTGGTTCGCCTGTGGCTTGACCCTATCAAGATGCAGGCTTTGGGTGTTTCGGGTGTCGACATGGAAAATGCCCTCAAGAAGGGTAACCTGGAACTCCCCAGCGGCAGCATCGAAGGAGTGGAAAGCACTCTTAGCATCCGCACGCTTGGCCGCTTGCTCGATCCCTCCGAATTTTCGAACATTGCTGTGAAGACTGCCGATGATGGCACCGTCATTCGCCTTTCCGATGTGGCGAACATCCATTACGAGCCCAAGGACACCCGCACGGGATTCAAGCGCAACGGCAAGAATACCATCACGGTGGCTCTCGTGGCGCAGCCCGGCAGCAACCATGTGGAAATCGCGAATGAATTTTACAAGCGTGTCGAGGATATTCGCAACCAACTTCCCGAAGGCGTAGATATCCTGTACGGAAGGGATACGTCCATCAACATCCGCGCATCGATCAAGGAAGTCGTGGAGACCATCTTTATCGCGTTCCTTTTGGTGATTGCCATTATTTTTGCATTCCTTCGCGAAGGCCGTACCACGGTCATCCCGATGGTGGTGGTGCCGGTTTCTGTGATTGGCAGTTTCTTTGTGCTGTACTTGTGCGGGTTCAGTATCAACGTGCTGACCTTGCTTGCCATGGTGCTTGCCATCGGGCTTGTGGTTGACGACGCCATCGTTATCGTTGAAAACATTTACAATAAAATCGAGAGCGGCCTCACTCCCAAGCAGGCTGCCATTGGCGGGACCAACGAAATCTTTTTTGCCGTGATTGCGACATCGGTTGTCTTGATGGCCGTGTTCGTGCCTGTGCTCGCCCTGGGCGGTACGACGGGTCTCCTGTTCCGCGAGTTCGTTGCGGTGATGATTGGGACCGTATTCCTTTCAACACTTTCGGCATTGACCCTTTCGCCCATGCTGTGTTCCCGTTTCTTGAAAAGGCAAAAAAAGGGCAGACTCTATAATTTTACGGAACCATTCTTTGTATTCATCAATAACTTGTATGCAAAACTGCTGAGGGGCTTTTTGAAGGCTCGTTTCCTTCTGTTCCCTGTTTTGATAGGTCTTTTGGCGTCGTCCTATTTCTGCTTTGTGAACATGAGTAGCGAAATGGCGCCTACGGAGGATTCCGGCGCCGTGATGGTGAGCACGAACATGCCCGAGGGCGTGACGCTTACACGTACCATGCGTATGGCCGATGCCTTTGTCGAAGAAATCATGGATGTGCTGGATAGCGGCGAATACAAGGAAATGCAGTCGGGCGCTTGGCGTGCCGGCATGTATAGAATCAATTTGTCCTTGAACGACGACAAAAAGGCGCGTCGCCCCCAGAGCGAAATTGCGCATGCCATCCAGGTTCTTGGAAACAACTATCCGGACTTGCGCGTGATGGTCTCGGAACCGCAGAGCATCAGTACGCAGCGCGGTGGGCTTCCGGTGCAGTTCGTACTGCAGGCGCCGAATATCGAAATCCTGCGTACCCTTGTGCCGAAGTTCGAAGAAGAGGCGAGCAAGAGTCCCGTATTCAGCGTTGTGAACAGCAACCTGAGATTTACGAAGCCCGAACTGCATATCGAAATCATGCGTGATAAGGCGAACGAAGAAGGCGTGAGCGTGAACGATATCGCCCAGGCCGTGCAACTTTCCATTAGCGACCAGACCTACGGCGAATACTACAAGGATGGCCACCAGTACGATATCATCGGCGCTGTGGGCTACCAGTATCGCAGTACGCCCGAGAACCTGTCCATGCTCTCCGTGAAAAACCGCAAGGGCGAGCTGGTCAGTGTCGACAATTTTATCCGTTACGTGGAACGTTCCGCTTCGCCGAGCCTGCCTCGCTACAACCGATTCAGCGCGGCGACAATCCAGGCAGGTCTTGTCCCCGGCAAGACCATTGGCGACGGCGTCGAGGAAATGCGGCGTATCGCAAAGCAGTTGCTTAAGGAATACCCTACGGTAAGCACGACCTTGAGCGGCTCTTCCAAGGAATTCGAGGAAAGTTCCTCGGGCCTGTACATCGTGTTCCTTTTGGCCTTGGCGCTAATCTTCCTTGTGCTTGCCGGGCAGTTTGAAAGTTTCCGTGCACCGTTCGTGATTCTGTTTACGGTGCCGCTAGCCTTGGCAGGCGCCTTGGCGAGCCTTTACTTTATGGGGCAGACATTGAACATCTTTAGCGAAATTGCGCTGATTTTGCTGATTGCTCTTGTGACCAAGAACGGCATTCTGATTGTAGAATTTGCAAACCAGATTGCTGCCGGAACGGGCTGCAGCAAGTTGGAGGCTGCAAGGAGGGCTGCGGAACGCAGATTCCGCCCAATCCTCATGACGAGCCTTTCTACCGTCCTGGGTGCCGTGCCGCTTATCATGACGGGCACTCCCAGCCGCGTGGCCATGGGCATCGCCATTGTCGGTGGACTGACCTTCGCCACGTTCATGACACTGTTCATCGTCCCCGCAGCCTACAGTTTCTTCGCCGGCAAGGTGGAAGTGACTTCCAGCGATGCAAGCAAAATGGCCTAGAAGGCTATTTTTTTACGTTGTCGAAATTCAATGAAGCGTGAGGTGTAACTTCGAGTAACATCGCGAAGTTGAACATGTTCCTGGCCGAAGCCAGCGATGCACTTAATGTGCTGTGCTGAACCAAATCGAGCAGCATGAATAATGCCGTTGTCGCCATCCTTTTACACTCCGTTCATAGGGGCTGGGCCCCAGTTTTTTATGAAATATAATAAACAGCCAATGGAAATGGCTAGTTTGTTGTGAAAGTTTTACTTGATAAGGGAAAATAAAAGTTTATAAATTGGCCGTTATTTGACCAACTGGAACACTTTTTCCTCTTTTTTGCTCATTCCGTAACGGGTCCGCAGTATTTCCTCTTTGTAGAGCGAATCGCTTTTTAGGCGCTCGATTTCGGCGGAACGGCTTTCGATGACTGTCTGCAGGGATTCGATTTGAGCCTGGTAGGCGGCGATTTCGTCCTTGACCTGCTGTTGGCGCGGGATGCTGTTTTGGCCGAATAGCAACTGGATGGCCATGACGACCACCAGGAACAGAATCACGATAAGAACAATGTAGATCTTCTTGTGCATTATTCGGCTCCGTTGAAGTGAAACATGAAGTTGTCGCTCGTGTGGGCGAGGCCCGCAATTTCCAACTCTGTCAATATAGCTAAAAGTTGGTTCGTGTTAAAGTCGAATTCCGATTCGAGGTCGGTAAAAGTTTTCTTGTAGCCGTTCACTTTCGAGAATAGGTTCGCCGCGTCGGGGCTGAGGTTGCATCCGAACGTCTGGAGTTGCCTTAGGCTCTGGCCCCCTGCCTTGGGGAGTCCTAGCACCTGGCGCAGACTTTCGGGGCGGAAAACCGCTTTCGCAAGTCCGTCGTCGAGCAGTTGGTTGGTGCCGCTGGCGACTTCGCTGTCGAAATCTCCAGGGACGGCCAGCAGCGGCTTGCCCTCCTTTCTGCAGAATTCGGCAGTGATCAAGGCGCCGCCTTTGATTTTGCTTTGCACAACGAGTGTTGCGGAACTCATGCCGCAGATGATCTTGTTCCTTGCGACGAAGTGCCCTTTGTAGGCGGGCTCGTCGGGTTCGAAGGTGGAGACGAGCGCTCCGCCAGCTTCGAGAATCCGGCGGGCAAGGTCGCCGCGGCTGCCTTCAATGTTCGTTTCCAGGCCTTGCGCAAGGACTGCAATGGTGGAAAGCCCTGCATTCAGGGCGGCTTCGTGGCAAAGGCTGTCGATTCCCTGGGCGAGACCCGATACTATTACGGCGTTCGTGCCCCTGAGGGAATTCACGAGTTCTTGGCAAAGTCTTTCGGCGCTGTTGCCTGGCCTGCGTGTACCCACCATGGCGATGCCCACAGGTTCATTCTTGTCGGTTGCCGAAGTTCGGCCCGTGGGCGAAGCGGGGAATGGTAGCGTTCCCATGGCGTAAAGCGTCTTTGGCCTGTAACGCGATGAACCCAGTAAAAGTGGAAAATTTTCGGTTTTTACGGTGTAGTACTTACTATCTTTCATGGTATGAAATATTCCTTTGACGATTTGATCAATATTATGGAAAGGCTCCGTGCCAAGGACGGATGCCCTTGGGATAGGGAACAGGATACCCGCTCCCTTTTGCCTTACTTGGTAGAAGAAAGTTGCGAGTTTATCGATGCCGCGCAGGATAACGACAAGGCGCACATGTGCGAGGAACTGGGCGACGTTCTTTTGCAGGTGGTTTTCCATTCGCAGGTGTGCAAGGAACAGGGCGACTTTACCATCGACGATGTTGTGCAGGGAATATGCGAAAAGATGGTCCGCCGACACCCTCACGTGTTCGGGGAAACCCACGTAGATAACGCCGCCGGTGTTTCACGGCAGTGGGAGAAGATTAAAGCCTCCGAGAAGAACAATCTAAAAACTGCGGGCTGCTCTATTATGGATAAAGTAAGTAAGAGCATGCCGACGCTCGCCCGGGCCCAGGACATTATCCGCAGGGTGGCCAAGGTTGGCTTCGACTGGGGTGACCCGGAACCTGTATTTGACAAGGCCCAGGAAGAATTTACTGAATTTCGTGCCGAAATGCAAGCCTCCACGCCAGAAAATCGCAATATCGACCGCATGGAGGACGAATTCGGCGACATTATGTTCAGTTTGGTGAATGTCGCCCGCCATTGCGGATTCAACGCAAACATCGCCCTGCAGCGGGCGAACTCCAAGTTCGAAAAGCGCTTCCGCGAGGTGGAACGCCTGGCCAAGGAGCAGGGCAAGGAAATCAAGGATGTTGGCCTTGAAGGCCTCCAGGAACTGTGGAAAAAGGCGAAAAACGTTAAATAAACCAAGTTTCCGGCCCATGCAGCGATAATCGCGCCGGAGTTGTTCCATATTGGAGTGTTCCTTTTGGGAGCAGCCGTTTTGCAAAAAAAAATTCGTACTCCGCTAAATCGGCGTATATTGATAATGTGCTTCCAGTAAGTCCTGGTTCTGGAGATGGGATGCCTGATCGAACCGCGGGGTAGGATTCACTGGACGCACCATCTATTCCACTAAAAAGCAGTCCTCGGCGTTTGTCCGGGGACTGTTTTTTTTATTGCATAAAATGTCAAAATTTTGCGCTTGCGAATTCAATCCTTACGACGCAAGAAAATGGAGAACTTCGGCCTCTTGACTTTGCACAAAAAAGACCTGCATCGCTGCAGGCCTTTTTCAATTCCTTGGAATTATCAAGAATTAAGGCTTGGATTAGGCGCGGGCCTTGGCCTTGTCGCCGTACTTCTTGATGAGTTCTTCCTGGATGTTGCGCGGTACCGGAGAGTACTTGCAGAATTCCATGGTGAATTCAGCCTTACCCTGGGTCATGGAACGGAGGTCCGTAGCATAGCCGAACATTTCGGAAAGCGGAACTTCAGCGAGAATCGTGGTCATGTTCTGTTCTTCGCTCGTACCAGTGATGGCACCACGACGCTGAGACACGTTACCAACGACGTTACCCTGGAATTCAGTCGGGGTCTGGATTTCGACCTTCATGATCGGTTCGAGAATCTGGGCACCGGCCTTTTCGAAGGCTTCGCGGAATGCCATGCGGGCGCAAATCTGGAAGGCCATATCAGAGGAGTCAACCGGGTGGAATGCACCATCCTGGACTTCCATTTCGATACCCACGACCGGGAAGCCGATGAGGGAACCGCTTTCCATGCAGCTCTGGAAACCCTTGTCGCAAGACGGGATGTATTCCTTAGGAATACGGCCACCCACGACGGAGTTCACGAAGTTGTACACCTTTTCGGAGTCGCCTTCGACAGCCATCGGGCGCATGATACCGCTCATCTTAGCGAACTGACCCGAACCACCGGTCTGCTTCTTGTGGGTGTATTCGAACTTGGATTCGCGAGTGATGGTTTCGCGGTAGGCCACCTGCGGAGCACCAGTCTGCACGTCGCAGTGGTATTCACGGCGCATACGTTCGATGTACACGTCAAGGTGAAGTTCGCCCATACCCTTGATGATGGTTTCGCCGGATTCCTTGTCGACAGTGACCTGGAACGTCGGGTCTTCCTTGGTGAAGCGGTTGAGGGCCTTGGACATGTTGGCCAGGTCGTCACGGTTCTTGGCTTCGATCACGAGTTCGATAACCGGGTTAGGAACGTGCATGGAAGTCATGTTGTAGTTGTTCTTGCCGTCGGTGAAGGTCGTACCGGAAGCGCAGTCGATACCGAACAGGGCAACAATGTCGCCGGCACCGGCTTCGGTGATATCCACCATTTCGTCGGCGTGCATACGGACCAAGCGACCCACGGACACCTTCTTGCCGGTGGCCATGTTGGTGATCATGTCTCCCTTCTTGAGGGTACCCTGGTAAACGCGAATGTAGGTGAGCTGGCCGTAGCGGTCGTTCACGAGCTTGAATGCGTAGCAAACGAGCGGCTGGGCGTCTTCGGACTTGAGGACGACTTCGGCTTCTTCGTTGTCGAGGTCGAGGCACTTGTTTTCGACGTCGGTCGGGCACGGGAGGTAGTCGATGACACCGTCAAGGAGCTTCTGCACACCAACGTTCTTGTGGGCGGAACCCATGAACACCGGGGTGATGTCGAGGCTGATGGTTGCTGCACGGATGGTCTTCTTGATGAGGGCGATGTCGATGTTGGTGTAGTCGCCTTCCATGGCCTTTTCCATGATTTCGTCGCTGTAGTCGGCGCAGCAGTCGATGAGCTTGGTGCGGTATTCGTTGGCCTGGTCAACGAGTTCGGCCGGAATTTCCTTTTCGATGAGGTCGTCACCGTTGGCGCCTTCGAAGTAGTAGGCCTTCATTTCGACGAGGTCGACCACGCCCTTCAGTTGGTCTTCGAGACCTATAGGAATCTGCATGACACAGGGCTTGTGGTTCAGCTTTTCGCGGAGCATTTCGGCAACGCGGAGCGGGTTTGCACCGGAGCGGTCGCACTTGTTCACGAACACGACGCGCGGTACATGGTAGCGCTTCATCTGACGGTCAACGGTAATAGACTGGGACTGAACGCCTTCAACGCCAGTAAGAACGAGGATAGCACCGTCCAACACGCGGAGAGAACGTTCCACTTCGATAGTGAAGTCCACGTGCCCCGGGGTATCGATGATGTTGATGGAGTCGGCTTCGCCGCTCTTGGTGTGGGTCCAGTTTGCGAAGGTGGCAGCGGACTGAATCGTGATGCCGCGTTCGCGTTCAAGTTCCATGGAGTCCATCGTGGCACCGACGCCGTCCTTGCCACGGACTTCGTGAATAGCGTGAATACGCTTTGTGAAGTAGAGGATACGTTCGGTAAGGGTTGTCTTACCAGAGTCGATGTGGGCAGAAATACCAATATTTCTGTGCTTTTCAATGTTTTTCATATGTTTATTCCACAGATGGAGTTGATGTTATTGTTTAGTTGGGCCCAAAGATAGAAAAAAATGGGGGGTGTTCAAGGGTTATATAAAAAAGAGCCCTCTTGCGGGGGCTTTTTTTTACAAGTTGGCGAGCATTATTCGGGCTTGTCGTCCGAGTCCTGCGGGGGGTCCCCCGGATTGACCGGTATCGGGGCGTCTGTATCGGACAACGCCTTGAAGTACGCTGCTGCAGTCTTGCCCACTTCGTTCGTGTCGTAGTAGGTGTATGCCCCGTTGCCGAGGGCGCCTATGGCGGGAATGGCGCGGACGATAGTCTTGCCGAGGAACTTTGTGGATAGTTTGACGCCGATTTTTTGAAGAATCGCCTTGAGGGCTGTGCTGGAGAGTTGCTGGACGATAATCCTGGAGCCTGTGCGCACGGCTATGTCGCGCAAGAGTTGCGAAGCGCTATGGCGGAACAGACACCAGACCATGGCTTCGCGGCTGAGTAGGGCGAGTTTCCCGTAGGTGGCGGCGATGTCTGCGACCAGTTGTGCCTGGATCTTCCATACGGCGGCGATGTCCGGGATGGACGTGAGTATTCCGGTGAGACCCGCGGGTACCGAAAGCGTCGCACTGACGGCCGCGGCCTTGAGGGCGGCCTGCTGGGTGAGGCGGACAACCTTTTCTTCGGGGACCGACAGAGGAATGTGGAGAGAATCCGGAATGTCGGTAATCAGGTCGAAAAGGACAGAGGCGAGCTTGTCCTTTACAAGTTCCTTGGTATCGTTTTTATTGCTCATGGAAATTAAAATACTAAAATCGCTAAAAGAAGATTTTGGCGATTCCGCCGGCAATGCCCGGAAGTGTGTAACTCAGGGTATGGCTTTCGAGCCAGTAACTGATAATTTCGTCAATCCACAGCCTGCCGCAACTGATGCTCGACACCGTGACCTGGGTATCCTTGCCCATGTCGTTGAAATTATAGTAGGCGCGAAACGGGATGGGGGCTGCCTCTCCGTGGAGCAAGACTGATATGTCGGCGTAGCCCTGTTCCGAATTGATCGACAGGTTTTGGATGTCGCCGAAGCGCTTCACGATTTCTTGTTTGCGGATAAGGGCTTCGATAGCCTTGTCGCGCATGTTGGAAAGGAGTGACATAGGACTTGATGGCTGGGATTTAGTGGTTTTTGGACGGTAAATTCCCTTATCTGGGGAGTGTGAGAATTTCTATGCCGTCCTTGGTCCTGACGATAGTGTGTTCCCACTGGGCGGAAAGGCTTCCGTCGCGTGTCACGGCGGTCCAACCGTCACTGAGGGTCTTGGTTCCCGGACGTCCCACGTTGATCATGGGCTCCACGGTAAATACGTTCCCGACTTCGATGAAGGGGGTGCGTTCGTAGTTGCGAAAATGGAGAACTGTCGGTTCTTCGTGGAATCCGCGGCCGATTCCGTGTCCGCAGTAATCTTCGACCACGCTGAACCCATGCTCGTCGGCGATGTCCTGGATGGCGCAACCGATGTCGTTGAAACGTGCACCGGGTTCACCTGCGGCACGGATGCCTTCGTCCATGCAGAACCTGGCGGTGTCCACCAGTTCGCGGGCGATATCGGATACCTTGCCTACGCAGAACATAGCGCTTGTGTCGCCGTGGTAGCCCTGGAGGATGGTCGTGATGTCGATGTTCACGATGTCGCCGTCCTTGAGGATGGTCTGCGCGTTAGGAATTCCGTGACAGATGACTTCGTTGATGCTGATGCAGGCGTAGCGCGGATATCCATGGTAGCCCATGCATGCCGAAACGCCCTTGTGCTTGCGTGTGTATTCGCCGATGAACTCGTCGATTTCGAGTGTGGATACGCCAGGCTTAACCATCTCGCCTGCACGGATGAGTGTTTCTGCGGCAAGAGCGCCAGCATCGCGGATGAGTTCGATTTCTTTTGCTGTTTTGACTTTTATCTTTGCCATTTTAGGTTTGAGGGCGCGCTTCGCGCTTTGAGGTATGAGGTCGCTCGCGTTGCTCGCTTTTAGGTTTGAGGTTGCTTGCGTTGTTTTTTTAAGGAACTATGGGGCAGGGGCTTTGGGAGTTACCTCAGAGGCTCCGTAGGAGCCGACCTCATACCACATAGCTCATACTATTTCTTCCAGATGTAACGGTCTAAAAGCCAAGCGAGTCGCATTTGTTCGTCTTCAGAACCGTTTGCGAGTTCCTTTGCAAGCGGGATGAAGTGGCTGATGCGTTCCTTGGCTTTTTGTCCGCCGAAGTGGTTCTGTTCCTTTTCAAGTTTGAGGCGTGCGCGTTCGCTGACCTTCTTTGCGACTTCTTCGTTTGTAAGCGGGTCCATCTTGATGAAGTTTATGCCGAAATCGACGGCGGTCTGCTTGAGGTCGATTTCTTCCACCGGAGTGATGAGCGAAACGCAAAGTCCGTTACGGCCGGCACGGGCGGTACGTCCGCTACGGTGCACATAGACTTCGTGGTCGGCCGGGTGGTCGTACACGATTACGTGGGTTACGTGGTCCACGTCAATACCGCGGGCTGCGACATCTGTGCAAATCAAGATGCGAATTTTCTTGTCGCGGAAGGCGTTCAGAGTCTTTTCGCGGAGGTTCTGAGCCACGTCGCCACTCAGGGCGCCGACTTCGAAGCCGTAGCCGGAAAGCACCTGTTCGAGGTAACTCACATCGCATTTTTTGTTGCAGAAAATCATGCAACTGTCGGGATTGTAGTATTCGAGCACCTTGATGGTCATGGAATCCTTGTCCATCACGTCGCAGGGGTAGTAGCGGTGCTCGAGGTTGTTTGCAATGACCTTGTCGTAACTGAGCGAAAGGAATTCGGCGCTCGGACGCTGGAATTCGCGGGCGAGACTCTTCACCGTCTGCGGAATCGTGGCGCTGAACATGGTGCAAGAAAGCACTTTGGGCAGGTACTTGCGAATCTTCTGCATGTCGGGGTAGAAACCCATCGAAAGCATTTCGTCGGCTTCGTCCAAGACGAGGTCGCGGATGTCGAGGAAGTCGACGTTCCCGCGGCTCACGTGGTCCATGAGGCGGCCAGGTGTTGCGACGATGATGTGTACGCCTGCGCGGAGTGCCTTGAGTTGCGGTTCATAACTCACACCGCCGAAAATGGCGACGGAGCGGATTCCCGTACCTACGGAAAGTTTTTCGATTTCGTCCTGCACCTGGATGCAAAGTTCGCGGGTAGGCACCAGAATAAGGGCTTGCGGGAATACATGGTCGCGGACAATCACCTGCAAGAGCGGGAGAACGTAGGCGCCAGTCTTTCCCGAACCGGTCTTGGACTGCACCAGCATATCGCGGGCGGCGAGCATATAGGGGATGGTCTTGCGCTGGACAGGCATCAAGTTTGTCCAACCGTGACCGGCGAGAATCTTCTTCTGCTCTTCCGGAAGCATATCGAAAGTGTAGTCGGGGAGCTTGTGCTCGGGCTCGATAATCTTGACGGGAGTTAAAAACGGATTGACTTTTTCTTGTTTTACTTCGGCGGCTTCGTTTGCGCCTGCGGCTTGGTTTTGCATATCTTCACTCATAGTGAGCCCAAAGATAGAAATTTCAAATCTACAGAGTTATGTGGTATTCCAGACCGACGCCAATAAACCAGTCAATTGTCGAGCCTCCAATTACCGAAGGCTCTGCGGCTGCATCGGGTGACGGGTCTACGTACATGTCCCGCCCCCGGCTGGAAATTCCTGTGCGCAAACCTAGACCGTAGTGGTCGCGGAATATGAAGTGACTACCGAATCCGATAAGGGCGCCTTTGTAGGCTTCTTCGAACTTGATGCGGGCTTTGTAGGCCTTGGAGGGCGTCTTTACGTCGTCTTTCAATTCGATGTCTTCGACAAAGAAACTGTACTGGAAGCCAAGGAAAAAGAAGGGGGTGATGTCGAGCCAGTTGAATGCCTTGTAGTTCCTTGAAAGCATGGCGCTAAGCCCGATTTCGTGCTGGGAGAAATCCCAGTGGTCGAGTTCCTGGTAAACAGTGTCGCTCGGGTCCGTTTTCATGTGGTGATTGGCAAAATGGTAAACCAGTTCGATGCCGATGAAATCGTACCATGTGCCACCTACGTAGAATGTCAGGTAGGGGTCGGAATCGTCCAAAAAGTTCCATAGGCTCACGGAATCCTTGGTGACTCGGTAGTTGCGGACCTGGCTGTTCACGTGACTTTTATACCAGTTGTCGGGAGTCAGGGGAATCTGCGCTTGGGAGTATCCAACGCCTAGACCGACCCATGCTTTGAATACGGGGACTTCCTGGAAGTACTCATCGGGCTCCGTTTGCTGTTTTTTGCGTTCCTCCTTGGAAAGTCTGCGCTTGGCAGTCCCATCGAAGTAGGAACTTGCAATTTCGTCGCCCATGGAAACCTTGTCGGGGCTCAAGAGAATGTTGCCGGCGGCCTTCGGTTCGGTGGCAGTTTCGTCAAATATGGCGATATTTACGGTGGATCCGTTCTTGGCTATGAACAAGACGATTTTGTCTTCAAGAGCCTGGAACTTGGCCTGCATGGCAGGGTGCCTTGCCCTCAGGTATTCGGGCGCCAGGGCGGGGTCCATGTTGGCGTTCAACCATTTGGCGTAGTTCATGGCGATGGTATCGCGGGACCACTCGCCTAGCAGGCGGCATTTGGGTTCTTCGATTCCTGTATTGTAGCGTTTTAACGAAAGGCAGAATTCTCTAGGGTCGATGGCTGGATCGTCGTCGTTTGTCCAAATTAGAATGTCTGCGTTTTTCCAAATGATGGGGTGGTTGTTGAAAAAAGTTTTTTGCGCGAAGGTTTCGCTCACGCAAAGTAAAAGCGCCACTGCAAAAAGAAGTATGGAAAGATTGCGTTTCATTACGAAACACCTCCATACAGGTTTATGCGGATTTGCTTGACCGCCGAACGTACGAGGGCTTCCAGATCTTGCGGTGTCGGAATCGTGACGGGGTGCTGGATTTCGTCAACGGCGCTGAACAGCGGTCGCTGTTTTTCGTTGTCCCACAAGGTGTACGAGACAATGGCGCTAATGTTCTTTGACGTTTTTTTGTCTGAATTTTCGTTGTGGATTAGGGCATAGTCAAAGTAGGCCTCGCGCTTGAGATCGGTGCCTACGATGAATTCGTGTAGAATCAGAATGTAGGGGGGGGCATTGCCTGCGCTGTCTTTAACGACGACGCCTTGTTCCGGCAGGCGCCCCTTCATGAAAATGCGGTCATCCAGTTTCTGGCTTTCTTCGGGAAACTGATTGAAGTTCTTGGCGGGGATGTTTACCAGCGAGGGATAGGCTCGCGTAAGTTCGTTCAGGAATACTTGCTCGCAAAAGGCCGTCGCCTTGAGTTGAATGCTGTCGGATGGCCAGTTGAACTTCTTGGCGAACCAGGAAGAACGGGTGAGCACGAAGGCGTCGTTGGTCCCGGCGATGGCCAGGCTTCCGTAGGGCGCCTTCTTGTACAGCGGATGGGATTTTGACCAATGGTAACTATGGCCGCACCCCGTAAGGGTGAAAGCCACAATGCACGCAATGGCCAAAAACCTAAACACCATAGGACCTGCTTAGCAGAACTTTACTTTGCGCCCCATTTTTCACGGTAGGCGTAAACACGTTCGAGAATTCCCTCGGGTGCGCAGATGGCCTTGCGGTTGTCTTCGTTTTCGAGGAATGCGATGATGTCGTTTATGTTCACGATGCTATGGGCTTCGATCCCGTATTCGTCCTGCACGGTCTGTAGGGCGGACTTGCCGTTCTCGAGTTTCTCCTTGCGGTCCACCGAGATGAGAAGGCCTACGACATTGGCGTTTTCAATCTGGGAAAGCGCCTGCATGGTTTCGTTCACGCTGGTGCCTGCGGTAATTACGTCTTCGATAATGACTACGTTGGTCTTTTCGGCGTATTTGTAACCCACGAGGGATCCGCCTTCGCCGTGGTCCTTCACTTCTTTGCGGTTGTAGGTAAAGGAGAGGTTCTTGGCATAGACGTCGCTGAGTTTCGTGGCTGTGGCGGCGCAAAGGGGAATGCCCTTGTAGGCCGGTCCGTAAAGGTTCTGGGCCTTGCCGTCGAAGTGCTTCATGAAAGCGGCTGCGTAGAATTCAGCAAGTTTCGAAAGGGATGCTCCGGTACGGAATTCTCCGGTATTGATGAAGTACGGGGTTTCACGGCCGCTCTTGGTTACGAAGTTGCCAAACTTGAGGGCGCCGGATTCAACAAGAAAATGTACAAAGGAATCTGTTTCGTTCATTTATATCTCCTAAGCCTTTGCACCGGTCAAAAGTGCAAGGATATTTCCGAAAACGTTGGCTTCGCTAAGGACCTGGATGACTATCAAAAGTACGAGGACCAGTACGCAGAGGCCGATGTACCAGTAAAAGGATTTTTTGAAACCCTTGATTTTCATCTTGAAGATGAGCCAGACGACAACGCTCAAAATGGCGCTGAAAATCCATGCGGCGGCACCGGTAAGGTCGACAAGACAACTGACACCGAAGGTGATGGCGATACCCGGCATAAAGAAGAAGCAGATGCAGAGCACGCTCAGAAGGGCGAAACCCACATAGTGCGAAAATCCGCGTTCCTTTTGCACAATAATCTGGGGCTGGGTGACGTCCGGAGTCGGTTCAAAGGACTGGGGCTCGACGGCTTCTACTGCAGGTGTGTCTGCGGGGGCCGGTTGGGCGGTTTCTACCGCTTGGTTTTCTTCGACCGGTGTGGTCTGTTCGTTCTGGTTTTCTTCGGACATAACTGCTCCTACAAAATAAAGGTTCTTCCTGCGTAAACGAATACGCGGTGTTCAAGCCAAAGTTTAAGGGCTTGCGAAAGTGTGCGTTTCTCTATATCCTTGCCCAGTTCCACGAGTTCGTCGATACTTGCTGTCTCGGGCACGCGTTGGATGTCCTGGCAAATGATGGGACCCTGGTCCAAGTCTTCGGTAGCGAAATGGGCTGTGGCGCCGATAATCTTCACGCCCTTGTGCCATGCCTGGTGGTAGGGCTTCGCGCCCTTGAATGCCGGCAGGAATCCGTGGTGGATGTTAATGACACGGTACTTGAACTCTTCGGTGAATTCCTGGCTCAGGATTTGCATGTAACGGGCAAGCACTACGGTGTCTGTCTTGGTTTCTGCGATGATTTCGCGAAAACGGTTTTCGGGGATGCTCTTGTCGGGGTTCGAGGGAACATAGTAGAACGGTACGCCGAATGTGCCGCCGACAGGGCCCAGGTCGGGGTGGTTGCCGACAATGCAACTGAATTCGCAGGGCAGGTCGCCGTCGCGGTGCTTCAGGAGCAGGTCGTAAAGGCAGTGGTCTGTCTTGGAGACGAAAATGGCCACGCGTTCTGTTTTGGAGGTGTCGAAAAGTTTCCAGTTCAACTGCAAATGGGGGGCCAAGGTTTCCAGGTGCTTGTAAACTTCCTGGATGTCGCTTGGGTCCATGTCGAAAACCGCACGTAAAAAGAATGTTTCAATATCCTTGGCGGTATGCTGCTGGAGGTCGATGATGTTTGCTCCGGCCTTAGCGAGAACCTGCGTGGTGCCGGCAATAAGCCCTTTTTGGTCGGGGCAGAGAATTTGAAGAATGTAGCGAGTTGATGCCATATGTAAAATGTAGTTAATTGCGCGGAACTTGCCTTGTGAAATGTATCAAAAAAAACTAACATTGGGTAGTCGTAAAACTCTAACAAAAGAAGGTTGAGTGTGTTTAAAGGTAAAACGCTGACGATTGCATGCATTATGCTTGCTTTTTTGGGGAACTGCGCTTTTGCTGTAATCCTGAAAACATGGGATTCCATTTTCAATGCCGAAGGCGAAGGTGACTACGCCGCAGCAAAGATCGAGGGCAAAATTCGCTTTGGCAAGTACACCCATTACAAGGAAGTGCAGCCGGTCTCGTTCAAGGTGAACGATGGCCAGTTCGTGTTTTCCGTTGCTGGTAATCTTACGGTTCCTGCACAGAAAATCGAGAAAGAAAACTTTTATGCCTCATGCAATGAAACCATGGAGTCCTGGATTTCTTATTTCAACAAGCCCATGGATTTTGACGGAGAACAGTTGATCGTGAATATCGCCGGTGTAGACCTTGCCTGCGGTAACGATCTTTACGTGCTCGCCGACCTTAAAATCAAGTTCGTAAATGCAAAGGCACAGGAATACTGGGTGGCCAATTTCGAAGGCTATCAGAAGTACAAACGCGAAAAACTGGTGGAATTCCGCAAGGCTGAACAGGAGCATCGTGCCGAAATCCGAGAAAAGACAAATGTGTTCAAAGACCCGCGCGATGGCCAGATGTACAGGACCATCAAGGTGGAAGGCCGTGAATGGTTTGCCCAGAATGCCAACTATAATGTGGAAGGTCATTCCTGGTGCTACGAAGACAAGGATTCCTACTGCATGCGCGGTGGCCGCCTTTATGATTTGGAAGGCGCTCGCAAGGCATGTCCCGAAGGCTGGCACTTGCCGCGTGACCGCGAATGGGACGATATGCTCAAGGGCCTTACCGGCTGCTACGATGGCGTGGACAAGTGTGAAAAGTTTGCTAGCAAGTTGAAGGCTGCCACGGGTTGGCAGGGTGGTGGCGGTACCGACGAGTACGGTTTCAGCGTGTTCTCCTCCGGCTATCGTAAAATCATCGGCAAGTCCACCGTCCGCTACGAGGACATGGGCGAATATGCTGGTTTCTGGAGTGCCCAGAATGGCCGTAACGAAACCATCTGGCTTTGGTCCATGGGCCGCATGAGTGACCAGATGGTGCGCCAACTGGTTCCGAGCAATGCAAAGAACAACGCCTACTCGGTGCGCTGCATTAACGGAAACTAACAGTGAAGGTGACGCGCGGAAATTGCGCGGAAACAATTGCAAAAAATGTTAGATAAGTCCGCGGAGTTTTTCCGCGGCTTTTCTTATGTCCGGCTGGGCGACGATGGCGCTCACTACAGCGTAGCCATCGATTCCCGTGTTCGAAAACTGCGGAATGGTGCGCTCGTTGATTCCGCCGATGACCACAATGGGGATGTCGAAATCCTTGCGAATTTGTCTTAAATCCTCAAATGGCGTGATGACGGCGTCGGTCTTTGTCCCTGTCGCGAACATGGCGCCTACGCCGAGGTAGTCGGCTCCGTCTTGAACGGCCTGTTTCGCTTCGTCGTAGTTGCTTGCCGAAACGCCGATAACCATGTCGGGGCCGACGATTTTTCGGGCGACGGTCGCTGGCATGTCGCTTTGGCCGATATGGATGCCTTCGGCGCCAACGGCCATGGCGATGTCGATGCGATCGTTGATAATCAGCGGAATGCGGTTCGGGCGGGTGATTTTCTGTACGCGCTTAGCGAGTTCGTAAAATTCGCGGGTGCTGCAGTCCTTTTCGCGGAGTTGCACCACGGTGACCCCGCCCGCGATGGCCTGCTCCACGGATTCCTCGATGGTTTTGCAACTCATCAGGCTGCGGTCGGTGCATAAATAGAGCGAATAGTCGATATTAGACTTCATTGATTTTTGCCTTTTCGCGGAAGATTGCCGCGTCCATTTGGCTAATGGCGTCGAGGAGCGCCGTGTGAAAACTTCCGGTTCCCTTGCCTTGTGATTGAAATTCGGCGATTTCGCCTGCGATGCCCATGGCGGCGATTCCTGCGACGGTCGAGTCAAAGTAGTCGATAGCGGAACTTGCGGCAGTTCCGTTTTTGTAATTGGCGGAGGTTGCTGCGCTTGCAAAGATTGTGCCGCAGAAAGCCCCAATAAGTGCTGTGGACATGCAGCCGGTACCTGTGATTTTTGAAAGTGTCGCAGTGCCGTTTTCAATGCGGATGACTCGGCATCCATCGCTTACCGTATCGGTGACGCCTGTGATGGCTGCAATGCAGTTGTGTTCCTTGGCGACTTTGTTCGCTATGGCGACGGGATCCTTCGCTTCGTCCTCTATGGCGGAATCTACTCCCTTGGTGGATACTTCTAGCCCTGCGATGAAACTTACTTCGCTCATGTTGCCGCGGATGACCGCCATGCGTACGTTTTGCAAAAGTCTTTGCGTCGTTTCGTTGCGGTAGGCGGAGGCGCCTGCGCCCACGGGGTCAAAAATGACGGGGATGCCGAGAGCGTTCGCTTTTTTGCCTGCCGCAATCATGGATTCGACGGTACGGCTATTCAATGTGCCTATGTTCAGTACCAGCGCCGTCGAAATTTTGACGATGTCTGCGACTTCGCGGAGGTCGTCCGCCATGATGGGGGCGGCTCCGATGGCAAGAATGGCGTTCGCGCAGTCGTTTGCCGTTACGTAGTTTGTAATGCAATGGATAAGCGCTTTTTGCTCGCGTGCCTGTGTTAGCATGCGTGCATATACGCTGGGGTCGTCTTTGCTATTCATATTTATCCTTATCGCTGGTATTACCCAGATCAAGTTTGCGGGTCGAAGGCTTTCGCCCTCCTCTCAGCCGGTTTCCCAGCTCCCCGTTTTTTTAGAGATTAGAGGCTAGAGGTTAGAGATTAGGGGAAAGTTTGGCGCTTCGTGCGTTATGAAAAAACGCCTTCGGCTCGTAACTTTCTCTGCTTAGGGAATTGAAGATTCCTAACCGCTGCTTCTTTCCTCATACCTCAGAGCGCAGCGACCTCATACCTCTAGCGACGAAGTCGCGAACCTCTTACATCTGCCTAATCGGGAAGAGGCCGAGGAGGTCGAGCACGTTCTCGAGCACAATCTGGGTGGATTGCACGAGGAACAGGCGGGACTTTTCTTCGGCGCTTCCGAGCACGCGGTCTTCGTGGATGAACTTGTGGGCGGCTTCGGCGATTTCCAGTGCGTACTGGGCCAAGACACTCGGTTCATCGTCCTTCACTGCGGCAAGAATCTTGTCACCCTTCTTCGAAAGGATGTTGATGAGGCTGTAGGCGGCATCGTCGGTGAGTTGTGCGAAATCCACGTCGGCGACGGGCACGGTGTAGCCGGCCTTCTTCATGATGCTGCAAAGGCGCACGTGCGCGTTCTGCACGTACGGGCCCGTATCACCTTCGAAACTCATCACGGCATCCCAGTCGAAGCGCACGTCCTTCAAACGGCTGTTCTTGAGGTCGTTGAAAGTGATTGCGCTGATACCGATCTGGCGTGCGATGAGTTCCTTGTTTTCCAAGTCCGGATTCTTCTGGTCGATGAATTCGAGAATCTTCTTCTGGGCGGCTTCAATCACGTCGCGGAGGAGGCTTGCGGTACCGGTGCGGGTCTTGCCCTTTTCCCACTTGCCGTCCACCATCTGCAAAATGACGCCGAACGGAATGTGGTACATGTCCTTGTACCATTCGCGGCCCATCTTCTTGAGCACATGGAATACCTGCTTGAAATGGAGTGCTTGTCCCAAGTCCACCACGTAAAGGCACTTGTCGAAGTTGTATTCTTTTTTGCGGTAGTTGGCGGCGGCGAGGTCGCGCGTTGCGTATAACGTAGAGCCGTCGCTCTTGCGGATGAGGCACGGATTCAAGTCGAATTCGTCGAGCATCACCACGTCCAGGTCCTGGCTTTTCACCATCAGGTTCTTTTCGCGCAGTTCGTCCAAAATGGCGGGGATCTTGTCTTCGAAGAAGGATTCTCCGGTGTAGTGGTCAAAACAGACACCCATCATGTCGTAGATGCGCATGAGTTCCTTGAGGGTCGCTGCCCTGAAGGCCGTCCACAGGGTGCGGTAGAATGCGTCGCCCTGTTCAAGTTTAGTGAATGCCGCGCGTGCTTCGTCTTCAAGGCCCGGTTCTTCCTTTGAAACCTTGGAGAACGCGGCGTAGAGGATGTTCAGTTCCTTGACGGTGAGGCTATCGAGCGTAGCCTGGTCTGTCGGGCGCTTTTCGCGAAGGTACATCACGATGAGTTTGCCGAATGCGGTACCCCAGTCGCCCAAGTGGTTGATGCGTTCGACCTTGTAACCGGCAGCCTTGTAGATGCGGCTGAGGGAGTTGCCAATCATCGTGGAACGCAGGTGGTGGAAGGCCAGTTCCTTACCGATGTTCGGGGAACTGAAGTCAATGCATACGACCTTTCCGTTCGGTTCGGCATGGCCGTAGTTGAGACCCTTCGCTGCGATTTCGTCCAATGTGGACTTCGCGAGGAAACCGCGGTCGATGAAGAAGTTCAGGTAACCGTTGACGGCTTCCACCTTGGAAAGTCCGGCCGGGAGTTTCACCTGGGCGGCCAAGTCTTCGGCAATCATCTTCGGAGCCTTGCGCATCACCTTTGCAAGTGAAAAACAGGGAATGGTGAAGTTTCCGTGCGTGGTATCAGGCGGCACGGAAATAAGTTTCAAAGCGGCGTCTTCGGCGAATGTGCCTGTCGCTGCGAGTGCTTTTGCGATTTCCTGCTCAAACGAGTTCATCTTCGTTGCCCTTCTTTGTCTTGTTTTTCTGGACGAAATCGTTTTCGTTCAGGGTTTCCACCTTTCCGTCGGCATATAGACGGTCCAGCGCAATTTCTTCGCGCTTTTCTTCTTCGAACAGGTGCACCATCAGGTCGAGACCGGCGTCAAAGACTGCCCAGCGCACGCCTTCCTTGTATTCTACGCCCACGGAGTGGAGTTTCTTGGCCTTGAATTCCTTGTGGAATTCGTTCAGGATGGCCTGCATCTGGGCTTCGCTGTCGCAAGTCGCGACAAGGAAAAAGTCCGTAACATCCTTGATGCCACGAAGGTCAATGAGTTGAACGTTCTGGGCGCGCAGTTCAAAGAGAATGGAGGCACCGAGTTTGATTGCCTCGGGAAGTTCTTTATTGGTTGCCATTTTTTACTCCCTGATCGGGTTCGATTATTTTATGAAAATCCTTGCCGATGTAAACGGATGCGTCCACTTCGGCTCTTTTGCTGATTACCGTCATCACATTGGTCGTTTTCAAAGTCCTGGCCAAAGCCTGGGCGCCCTCCCATTCAGGATTCCTCAAAACTACGATGGTCTCGTCGTAGTTCTGCAATCTGTCGTTGCGGGAACTGACAACGTCGAAACCGTTGCTTCGCAGGAATGTTCTCATCTTTGTGGCCGCACCAGGTTCGCCGCAACTGTTCAAGACTTCCACGTCGCCGTTGTAGTGCCGTACGATGTGGACTTCTTCCTTGACCTCTTCTTCGCAGCCCATGAAGAGCGCCGAAGCAAGGATTGCCGCAATGAAAAATGACCTGTTGTTCATCGGCGAATAAATTTAGAATTTCTTCTGCCGTTATAGGAGCGGTAAGGCTCGCGCCAGGGCCCATATGCCTTGACCATGTCGGATTCATTCACTAGCATTAGCCTTACGGAAGTGTTGCTCGTGGGGTTGTATTCCAGTTCCAGGTCCGGCAAAATGAAATCCACGTTCCCTTGGCGTATATCCTCCCTCTCGAAGCCGTCGTAAGTGTGCAGGGAACTGTAAAGCGGCATCCAAAGGCCCAAATCGGCGTAAAGGTGCAAATTCGGATTGAATTCGTACATCAAGTGGGCGAGGTAACTAGTTTGACTGATGCTGCCAAGAGGCCCGGAAATGAAACTCACTGAGTACGTGTAAGCAACGGAAAGGGCCGGGTCAAAGGTATTTTTTCTTAAAAGCCGGTCGTGGTCGAAATGCTCGCGATTGAAGGGAATCCCGGCATCCTGAACAACGTAAACCGTGTCGTATATGGTGTCCGGTGGCGTTTCGGCCTGCGGTGGCAATGCGAGTTGCGCATGCGAATAGACAACCGAAATTAAAATGGAAATTGCGAAATTTGGAAAAATAAAAGCGCGGATCTTCATGGACCCTCCGCTTCCTAAATCTTTTCTATGATTTCGTTCTTGCCGTTCACGCGGATGACGGTTGGCTTCCAGTTCTTGGCTTCGTCGACGCTCATGCTTGCGTACGCCACGATAATGACCAAGTCGCCGGGTTGGACTAGGCGAGCAGCCGCCCCGTTTAGGCAAATGACTCCGGAGCCGGCCTTGCCTTCGATTACATAGGTCTCGAGGCGGTTGCCGTTGTTTACATCGAGAACGCCGACTTTTTCAAAGGGGAGGATGCTTGCTGCATCCATCAGGTCTCGCGCAATAGTGATGGAACCCTCGTAGTTGAGGTTGGCGTCGGTAACGGTTGCGCGGTGAATTTTACTTTTTAAAAGCTCTAGCTGCATGGTGCTTGCTTAGAACTTAAGCTGAAGCATGCCCGCAACACCCTTGTCCGGTGTGGGAACCACGCCAAAGCTAAATCTGTTCGCATCGGGGTTACTATCCCATTGAGTACCGAAGAATGCGTCGGCGAAGGAATAGATGTGTGCGCCAATCACGGGAATCAGCAAGTAGTACCAACTGGTATTGCCATCAACCTTCAGATAGATGGCTCCTGCGAGTCCCAAGACCCAAACGGCGTCGATGAATGTGCCCTTGACGACTTCGTCCTTCTTCCACTGATAAAGGCTAGGAATCAAAAGGGAAAGATATGCGTAATTCTGGTCACCGTAGTGGTTGCGGTAAGAACGATCGATGTCGGCGTCTTCCATGCCTTCGGAGCGCTGGCCAAGCCATGCTTCTTCGGTGATGCCCATCTTTTCCCAGGGTTTTTGGAGGTATTCGGACGGACGGACGCCCAGTTCTACAATTCTAGTGAGTTTGTCGCGGGAAACGCCTGCTTCTTTAATTTGCTGGAATTCCCATTGGGTGAGGCCCATTTCTTCGTAACGGAAGCCGTCCCATTCATCGCCACTGGCGCTTGCATCGCCCACAGCCGGTTCTTCGGCTTCGGCGGATTCATCGGTGCCATAGGAGTAACTGGATTCTTCGGAGGCATCCGAGGATTCGTCATCGTCGAATTGTGCAAAAGCCATAGTGCTAGCAACTAGTAGAGCCGACAGTAATTTACACCATGTTGTCATTGCAACCTCTTAAGTTCCGTCCTTTAATGCCGGGGGAGGGAATCGAACCCTCACACTCTCGCGAGTACTGGATTTTGAGTCCAGCGCGTCTACCAATTTCACCACCCCGGCTCGGGGTACTACAAATATAGAACACTTTTGTGTTTTTTGTAGGGGGCTGAATGCAAAAAATGGCGATTTTTTACGAATTTTTACGAAATTACTTCTTTTGCATGGCCCGGAATTCGATGTTTAGCGGGGTAAGTTTCTGTGCGCCGAAGTCTACGGCCTGTTCTTTTGTCTCAAAATTACCCGTTTGGACTACGAATAACGTTTTTGTCTCGCCCTGTCGTTCCTCGATGGAACTGGCGATTCCGCGTTTTTTGAGGTTGTTTACCAGAATATCGGCGTTGGACTTGAGCCCGAAGGCCCCCAACTGCAGGAACCAATAGGGCTTTGCCTGGGTTGCGGAGGAGGCCGCAGTACTTGCCTTGGCCGCTTGCGCACTGCTTTCCGGGATGGCGTTGGGGGCGGAAGAAGAGACTTTGGGCGTTTCGGTATTGGTGACCGAAATGTCGGTCGTGCTTGAGGTGGCGGTCGGGGCCGGAGCGTTTTGGACTGCTGCGGATGGAACGCCCGTTTTTTTTAGATTTTCGCAGGCCTCGTTCAGATTTTCCTTTTTGACCTTGGCTTGCATGGCTACGCAAATTTTTTGAAGGACGGGCTTTTGGTTCTCGTTGGAACTTTCGATGGCGTGAACCAGGGATTCGGCGGCGTTGTCGTACTTGCCCAGGTACATTTGGAACTGGGCCTTGGTCATAATCAGGTCGGCATATACCGGATGCTGCGGGTTCGTTTTTTGGATAAGGCTGTCGAGGCGCTTGCCTGCCTTGCTGAAGTCCTTTGCCACGCCCGTTTGCGACAAGGCGAGTATATTCCAAAGATAACACTCGGTTTTTGCAGTTTCGTCAAGACTCGGGCAAACCTGTTCGTAGGCTTCTACAGCCAGTTTCCAATTCCCTGCCACGTAGGCTTTTTGCGCATCGGCCAAGGTGACTGCCTTGACTTCGGAAATCTGCGTAATTTGTGGCTGGGTTGTCGGCGGTTCGTTGTTTTTTGTCGCCGACTGAGCGAATATTTCACTAACGCAAAATGCAGATAAAATAATAAGAACGAGTCGATTCATTTTTTTCAATCCTTATTATGCCAATGTTCCGCGAATTGTCCAGCCGCGGATGTCGTCCAGCTTGACCTTCACGTAATCGCCGGGCTTGATGATGCGGCCCGCTTCTGGCTTGAAGATGACTTTTTTGTAATTGTCGGTGCGGCCGCGCAGTTCCGATTCGTCGCGTGCGGAATTCTGTTCCACCAAAAGTTCCTCGGTGCGGCCGAGCATCATCTCGTTTCGCTTGAGCGTGATGGAATTCTGCAGTTCCACAAGTCGCGTATGGCGTTCCAGTTTCTCTTCGGTCGAAAGAATTTCCGTTTCCTTGGCCGATTCGGTGCCTTCGCGCGGGCTGTAGATGAACATGAACGCCGTGTCGAACTGGCAGGCTTCAAAAGCTTTCATGGTCTGCTCGAAGTCGTCGGCGGTTTCGCCTACGAATCCGCAAATCACGTCGGTGGAAATTCCGTAGAACGGGTCCTTGCTGCGCAGTTGCTCGATGACCGTCATGTACTGTTCCATGTTGTGCTGGCGGCGCATCTTTTTGAGCATGGCGTCGCTACCGCTTTGCAGCGGAATGTGCGCGTAGTGGCAGACCTTCGGGTTGTTGAGGAGGACGTCGATGAGCTCGTTCGTGTAGTGGCGCGGATGCGGGCTCGTAAAGCGGATGCGCTTGATGCCTCCGATTTCGGAGACTTTTGTGAGGAGTGTCGCGAAGTCTGCGTCTGCGGTTTTGTAAGCGTTCACGGTCTGCCCGAGGAGCATCACTTCGGAGACTCCCTTGTCGGCGGCGCGCTTGACCTCTTCCAGGACGTCGTTCGTGTCGCGGTATTTTTCGGGGCCGCGGAGGTATGGCACAATGCAGTAACTGCAACGCTTGTTGCAACCGCGCTGGATGGTGACGAATGTGCTCACGTCGCTTTGCAGCTTGGCGTATTCGCCCAGGTAGTTCTCTTCGCGGTCCTCGTCGATGAACATGCGGTGGTGCGTCTTGTGAAGCGGACTGTCGTCTCCGTCCAGCAGGAGTTCCGGAATTTTCCTGTACTGGTCGGGGCCCACGATGTAATTCACGTTTTTCAGCCGCTTCAAAAGTTCCGGCCCGCGATTCTTCGCCATGCAACCGCAAACCACGACTTTCACGTCTGGATTCTTCTTGCGCAGGTACTTGAGCTTGCTGATGTTCGCAATCGCTGTATCCTCGGCCTTTTCACGGACGCTGCACGTATTCACGATGATGAAATCGGCGTCTTCCTGGTTGCTCGTCTCGATACAGCCGCGTGCGTCCAACTGCTGGGCGATCATCGCGGAGTCGTATTCGTTCATCTGGCAGCCGTATGTGGCCAAGTGGTACTTCTTCATGGACGGCAAAAATAGAAATTTTCCGGATTGCGGGAGGAATGTGGGCGGGATGTCGCCGGTTGTTTTCGGAAAATCGGACGGAATTTGTGAAAAACAAGGACTTTTAAACCCTTGTGCGAAAGGGGGCGCGAGCCTTTTGGATTGAAAGGATGCCGAAATGACAATCAAGAATTTTTTGCTGTAGGCATTCGTTCGGATTTTACAGCAAATTCTTGATATGCCCGATGGTATATTTGGGCTCCAGGGGCAAAAGATTTTCGGGGCGGCCGAAGCCTTCCAATAGCGTGATGCAGTCAATGCCTGCGTTCTTTGCGGCCATCACGTCGGGCGTGTCGTCGCCGATCATGACTGCTTTTTCGGGGGCGACTCCCGTGGCTTTGAGTATGGCGAAAATGCCGGCGGGGCTTGGCTTGCGCTCGGGTGCCGTGTCTCCGCAGAGGTAAAATGAGATTTTGTCTGTGGTGCGCCCGATCAGTCCGAATTTTTCCAAAATTTTCTTTGCCGGGTTTACGGGCTTGTTCGTGAGCATGGCTGCGATTTTTCGGCTTTCGCGGACGGGCGCGTTCTGTGAGACAATCCAATCGATAAACTCGACAACGCCTTCGTAAGGTTCCGTATGCTCGGTGCAGTGTTCCCAGTAGTAGGCGGAGTAAACGTTCAGGACTTCATCTATTTTTGCTTCGTCAAAGCCTGCGCTTTCTAATACTGCGGCGACGGCTTCGGCATCTCTAACGTCTAAATGGTCGGCACACTTGTTACCAGAGGCATTGCCTTTATTTTCAATGGGTTCGCCGGCGGTCTTGCCCGTGCCATACATAATGCCCGACGCCACTGACCTGCGAATCAGATTCCTGGAGCCGTTCCCGATGCAGCTTCTCACGTTTTCCGTCGATATTTCTGCAATGCCTAAATGCTTCAGGGCGTAATTTACCGCCGGGGCGAGGTCTCCGAGCGTATTAAAAAGCGTCCCGTCCAAATCGAAAATGAACAGTTCCTTTTGGGCGAGCCGTTCCTTGATTTCAGCGATGGCGGTTGGTTCTGGTGCGGCAGTCATGGCGACAAATTTAGAAAATTTGTATATTTCGAGCATGAATATGATTAAATCGCTTTTTATTGTTTCGTCCCTTGCTGTAGCCACGTTGGCCCAGGAGGACGCCATCCGTTTTGTTCCAGAAGTCTATCCCATCGGTTATGTGGAGCAGGGTGCTACGAAGCACATTGTACTGAAGGGCGCTAATGTTTCGAAGAATGAAATTGTTCTGGAAAATACTTTTGGCCAGGGCATCGGCATGTCGAACTTCAAGTTCCCGACGAAAATTGCCCCGAACGCTCCGGTGACCATTGAATTCGATATGGATTTTTCCGGCATGGACGGTCAGATAAATCCGGTCGTCGTGATGGTCGGTACGGATGGCAAGCCCTATACCGCCAAACTGGACGGCATTGTGGTGGCTCCCATATTCTTCGGTGAAAAACTGTTCGATGCGGGATACTACAAGGCGGGCGAAAAACGCGAATGGACGTTCTACGTTTGGGAAAACGACAAGAAGGAGCGTCCGGACCTGACGCTTTCGTCCGAAGCCTCGAAGGAATTCTCCATGAAGGCGAAAAACGTGATGGTCAAGGTGGACGAAAAGGGCAAGGTGACCGAGGGTGGCAAAATTCCCGCCCAGAAGATTACCCTCAGCACCAAGGGCATGACTCGCTCCGGTTGGGAACTCAAGCAAAAGAGCCTTCGAAAGATTGTCGCTTTCCAGAGCAAAAAGTACCCCAAGGCCACCCCCGAAGTTTTGATTGTTGGTTATTGGAAAGAATAATTTCATGCGCAAATGTCGCATTTTTTGCGATTTTTGCGGTTATCCCTTGAAAAAGTGGTGCACCTTAACTAAATTTGACACACTCTTTTGAGAGACCTCGGGATGTAGCTCAGCCTGGTAGAGCGCTTGAATGGGGTTCAAGAGGTCGCTGATTCGAATTCAGTCATCCCGATAAAAAAGACTCGCGTAATGCGGGTCTTTTTTTATGTGCGTTTTGCGCAATCGTTATTGTGTGCGTCTTGTCTAGACGTTTATCCGTGGTGAAATTTCCATGGCGGCCTGTTTGTAGTCCTCTTCGGAGGTGCGTTCCTTGCTCCAGACGGTCACTTTGTTTCTGCCGCTTTCCTTGCCTTCGTACAGGGCCTTGTCCGCCTGCTGGATGGATCTTTCGACGCCGAGTTTTTCGTCGTAGGCGGCCACACCAAGGGTGATGGTTACCTTGATTTCCTTGTCGCCTAATTTGACGGAGGTCTTTTCGATTTTTTTGCGGAACCTCTCTGCAACAACTACGGCTCCTTCCAGGTCGGTTTCTGGCAGGAGTGTCAGGAATTCTTCGCCACCGTACCTGGCCAGTACATCGTACTTGCGGAGAAGGGTGCGAACTGTGGCGGCTACCATTTTCAAGACGGCGTCGCCAGCGGCGTGTCCGTAAGTGTCGTTGACCTTCTTGAAGTAGTCAATGTCAAAGAAAATGAAGCAGAACGGTTTGAATGTCCTGGAACTGCGGCCTACTTCACGGGCGATGGTCCTGTGGATGTCTCTGCGGTTCGGAAGTCCGGTGAGTTCGTCAGTTCTTGAAATTACGTCCAACTTTCTGTTGGCCTCTTCCAATTCCTGTGTGCGCTCGCGAACTTGCTCTTCGAGCATTTCCTGGTGGGCGTTCAATTCCTTAATCTGGCGCTTGATGGTGTCGTGCATCATGTTGAATGCTTTGGAAAGTTGCCCGATTTCGTCGTTTCGCTTGCCGACGTTAATGTTTTCTACATCGATGTTGCCGTGCGTGATTTGATCAATATGTTCAATTAGTTTGTTCATGGGACGGGCGAGAATCAAAATCAGCCACAGAGCGACAAAGATGATGGCGAGAATGGATGCGGAAAGGAGTATCCAACTGACGTGTCTGATGGACGATGTCTTTTCGTCGATTTCGGACTTTGGTTGCAGCGCAATGAAGCCGATATCGAAGTTTGGCCGGAAGGAATAGTTGATGAGGTACTGCTTGCCGTTGCTAAGTGTAACGAATGTCGGTTCCTTGATTTCAAAGGTCTTGACGTTGAATTCTTCTAGACCGATTTCCGAGACCTTGTGGACTCCGTTCATCCATTTTTTCAGGTCTGGGTGGAATAGAATTTCGGCATTGGAATTGAAAGCGACTACGTAGCCTTTCTTACCCACCTTGAAATTGTTGAGGCGCGACCACAACCGGCGGATGGAGAAACTGGCGACAAGGCTTCCGTTATTTCCGAACTGGTTCAATATCGCCGTGGCGAAGGCTTTTTTGGGTGTATTGTCTAATCCGCGGTACCAGGGTGAAATGTAGGGCCTGCGTGGAGTAATCTTGGAAAAATCGATGGTGGGGTAGTGAATGTTTGATGTGCCCAGCATGGAGTTGTCGCAAATCAGGCTGTCCTTGTTGTTGAACAGCGATACTGTTTCGCCCGATGTGTAGAGCGAAGCGATGTTGTAACTCTTTATATAGTCTGCGGCGACAACTGGATCCATTTCTTGGATTTCGGAAGTCTTTGCTAGCAGTGCCTGCTGTTTCGAAAAATCCTCCAGTTCGTTTTCCGCCATGGCTACGACTTGCTGTAACTGGAATTCGCTGGATTCGAAATTTGCGGTCAGATTCGCTTCCATTTGACGAGTCGTGAAAATGAAGGTGCCGCAACTGACGATGAGCATCGTGGAAATAATCAAAAAAGCGACGCTCTTGAAAATAATGCTTTTTGAAAATCGGGTAAACTTTTTTCTCATGGGTTATCTCTTGCGCTTGTTTTTAAGCGAGAACGCAAATCCGAGGAGTATCATGATGGTAAATATGTAAGGGGCCTTGCGAAGGTTGTCCCGGATGATTTCCTGATCGTGTTTTTCGTCTTGCACCATATCGGTTTCGCTATGATGTGAAACCTTGTTCCAAATTTCCTTAAATTCCATCTGGGTCATGGGTTCGGTTTCTATGTAGTTCAGAGTCCTGTTGATTTCGTCGGAGTAGGTCCTGAATATCTGGTACAGTTTTTCTTCGGAATACAACGACGGAATTTCCATCAAGTCCCAGACTGCGCTGAACATGGTGACAAGGCTCTGTTCAATGCTGCCCCATTCCGGTATTGGGGTGTAAGTGCGACCGGTTTCGAGAGCCTTGACTAGAACACTGTATGCCTCGTCCTGTTTCCAGGTCTCAAGGACTTTTTTGGAACTGGGGAGCAGACCTATGTGCCTGGTGTATTCGTCCAGGTTCTCGTCGTTGGTGAGGAATTTCAAGAGTTCAATGGCTTCGGGACGCTTGTTCGTGGCGGGAATGGCGAGATTGCTTCCGCCGATAAATGCGATGGATCCGGCGCTGCCCGTCGGTACGGGAAGCACTTCTACACTGTCGATGCCGATTTTTGCGTTGGAGAGTCCGCCGACGTTGGAGTCGAAACGGGTCTGCATGATGACTTCGGAAGTGCTTGCGATAAAAGCGATTTCTCCGGCATTGAATTCCTGGGTCACCTGCGCGGTGTTGTTTTGCAGGCATTCCGGGGAAACCAGGGTGTCCAGCACGAACCGCAAGTACATGGCAATGCCGTCCAAAGTTTTTGGCGAAAGAATGTTGGCGTGTTTCTTGCCGGCGGAGTCAGTTGCGATGAAATCTCCGCCACTGCTCCAAACCCACGGGGCGAAGTTGTGCGGTATGTTCCAGTCGCTTTTCCCGGGGAACGCGTAGGCGCGGACTTTTACGCCGTAGTCCAGTGTTTCGTTGCTTTCGTTCACCTTTCGAACGGCTTCGACGAAACCTGCGTAGGTGGCGACACTTTCACGAGTGATGCCGTTCTTTTTCATGATTCGCTTGTTTCCTAGGATGGACCTGACGTCTACGAACCAAGGTACGGAGTATACTATGCTGTCGGAATCGATTTTTGTCGTGTTCCAACTGACGGGAATGAATCTGCTGGAATCAATTTTGTCCAGCCAGGGGTTGAGCGGTTTCAGTTCTTTGCGGGAGGCGAAGTAGGGAATCCAGCTTGTGCCCAATTGCAATACATCGGGGGCGTCAATTTTTCCGGCCAGGGCCAAAGAGATGCGGTTCCATGCCACACCCCAGTCCAACACTTGAATTTGTGCCTTTATCCCGGTTTTCTGGGTGAATTTTTCAAGTTGTTGCTCTAACTTATTTTGTGGAGTGGCACCATTGGGCATGGTCCATACGGTAAGCGGTTTTGAGGCAAATAAACTGGTTGTGCATGCAAAAAAAACAAGAAATGCCTTCATAAAAGAGGAACTCATGTACTCATACTCCGATTTTGTTTATTAAATTACATAAAAATTGGATGCGATGGGGCAAAAACATCCGCAAAAACAAGGAAAATCATGCAGGCTGTATGCGGAATTGCCCACAAGGACGGAAAGGTCCTCATTTGCAAGCGTTCAGGGGATGTGCCCTACCGGGGCTATTGGGAGTTTCCCACCGAACTACTGGAACAGGAAGAAACCTTGGAGGATGCCTTGGAGAGGGGATTTTTTGATCGCCTTGGGGTGGTCCCGGAACGGGAAATTGGCATATTTTCAGAAAAATCCATGGAATTTCCTGAAATTCGCTTGTTTGCGTATTTGATTTCTGGAAATTTTAAAAACTTGTCCTTAAACGGCTATTCTGAGCGTAAATGGATAAGTGTCAACGAGTTAAGTAAATTTCGACTGATGTCCCCATGTGTGACGTTTGTCAACTTTGTTAAAAAAAATGCTAAAAAATTGTAGCAAAGTTTTTTTTTTAGTTATATTTTTCGCAGTCGTATTTTACGATAAACTTAATCCTTAAGGAGTAACACAAAATGAAAAAAGGTATCGCTGCTCTCATTTGCGCATCCGTTATCACTCTCACTGGCTGCTACGGTAGCTACGGTTGCTTCCACAAGCTTCACAAGTGGAACGGCACTCTCGGCAACAAGTGGCTCAACTCTATCGTCCACTTTGCCATGAACATCATCCCGGTCTACGGCATTGCATTCTTCGTTGACTGGCTGGTGCTCAACACTGTTGAATTCTGGACTGGTTCCAACCCGCTCGCTGCTGGCGACTCCTACTTCGAACAGGACGACCAGGGCAACTCCATTGCCGCTGTGAAGAATGCTGACGGTTCCATGACCGCCACCATCACCACTGCCAAGGGCGAAACCGCCAAGATCACTCTCCAGCGTGATGCCAACGTTGTCCGCGCTCTCGACGAACAGGGTAACGTTGTCGCTGTTAGCGAACTCCCGGCTGCCAAGTAATTTTTACTTCGGTAAAATGAGTCCCCATCCTCGGATGGGGATTTTTTTGTATAAAGAAAACCACCCGCTAGGCGGGTGGTTCCGTAAAAGCCTTCTGGCGGTCATGAGAAAAAGAAATCCTTTGACTAATATTGAGATGCGGTCTGCCAACTGCATCACAATAAAATCAAAGGATCAAAATG
>JAZLMK010000063.1:0-5197 GCA_045598645.1 Fibrobacter sp. | reverse complement strand
CGAAGAACTGAACGCGATGAGAAGGCGCGTTGCGGGTAAATTGAAAACGTTTGATTTTGCTCCCGGGACACCGGTTCTTATCCTCATGGACCGGAATGTGGAGTATGTCGCTAGCTATCTCGGTATTTTGTCGGCAGGGCTCGCCTGCGTACAGCTTTCGCTTGAATATCCGCAGGAACGCATCGACTACATCAAGGGAAATTGCGGCTCTCCGCTGATTGTTACGGATGACTTTTGGTCGGATTTGGACAATTACGAGCCGTGGGACGGCATGGATGTGCCGGACGATTGTACGGCGTGCATTGTCTATACCTCGGGATCTACGGGGATGCCGAAGGGCGTTGTGCACCCGTGGAAAAGTATTGTGCGTTTTGTTTTCAGTATGGATATGTTCCCTGACGTGAATGCGCGGGAAGTATTCGCCATGAATTCGAGTTTCGCGTTTGTCGCTTTTACTGATTATGTCAGCAAGAGTCTTACTCTTGGATTTGAATTCCATATTGTTCCGGACCATGTGGTGAAAAACGGCGAAAAATTGGTAAGGTACTTTTTGGAGCACAAGGTCTCCATAACCTTCTTGACGCCTTCGTATTTGAAGCGCCTGAATCTTGATTCCACCTACTTGAAAACGGTTATTTGCGGTGGGGAACTTTTGAGTGATTTCTATTCCGAAAAGTTCCAAATCGTAAATGCCTTCGGTTGTTCTGAAACCGGGCCTGTTTGCTGTTTCAAGGTCAATAAGCCGTATCGGACAACGCCTATCGGAAAACCTTTCAAGAATTGCGAATTTGTTCTTGCCGACGAAAATGGAAAGGTCAACGATTCCTTGACGGAAGGCGAACTTTGCGTCATTACGCATTGCGCTACAGAGTATATCGGTCTTCCGGAAAAGTCAAAAAGCACGTTTGTGCAAATGCCCGATGGAAGGATTCTGTATCATACCGGCGACGTGATGCGACGTTGTGAAGATGGCAACTACGTTTATGTGAGTCGTAAGGACTGGATGGTGAAAATCAACGGCCAGCGTGTGGAAACCCTGGAAGTTGAAAATGTCATCAAGGAAATCGAAGGCGTAGAAAACGTGGCGGTGAAGGCCTTTGTAGATGAAGACGGACAGAATTACATTGTCGCTTACTTTGTAAATAAATCAGGTGCCGAAGAAATCAGTGAAGTGCAAATTCGCAGGGAACTTGCGAAGAAGGTTCCGCCGTACATGATTCCGCGCTTTTTTGTAAATATGAAGGCGCTTCCTTTGACTGCCACGGGAAAGTTGGATAGAGTTTCCCTTGAACAGCCTTCTGTGGAAAACTACAAGGTGGAATATCGCGCTCCTGCAAATGATGCGGAAAAGGCTGTTTGCGAGGCTATCTCTGCTGTGTTGAATTGTGGTCGAGTGGGTGCCGACGACGACTTCTTTGCACTTGGTGGCGAATCCATCAAGGTGTTGAAGTTGATGGATGCGTTGAAGAATGCCGGGTTCTCCGTTTCGGCGAAGGATATTTTGCAGGCGAAGGTTGTTTCGAAAATTGCGGCGTCGGCCAAACGCGTTGAAATTCCGTCGGATTGCGGCTCAGTTTTGAATGTTGCGGCGAAGACGTCGTCAAGTGCTACGCAGATTGCCGAGGATTACTGGAAGCGCATCCCGGAAATTACGCCTTTGACGGAGTCGCAGCGGGGCGTGTATTTCGAGAGCATCGAGAAGCCGCTTTCGACGATGTACAATATTCCGTTTGCCTTGGAATTGCCGGCGTCGATTGATGTTGAAAAGTTTGAAAATGCGGTGAAGTCCGTGGCGCTTATGCATCCGGCTCTGTTTGTGACTGTTTCCGATGAAATGGGCGAGCCTGCGATGTTCTTCCATGCGCCGGAATGTGTTGTGGAGCATACGGAGGCTTTAAGCAAGGATGCGGCCCTCGCGCGTTTTGTGCGCCCGTTTGACTTGACGAATGGTCCGCTTTACCGTTTTGAAATTTGCAAGGTCGGCGATTCTAGTTTGTTCTTGGTGGATATCCACCATATTGTGTTTGATGGATCTTCCATGAAGGTTATTTTGGGGCAAATTGCCGATGTGTATGCTGGCGGCAGTGCCGTAGCGGAATCGTTTACGCAGTTTGACGCTTCGCGTAACGAGTTTGGCTTGAAAATCTCGCGTGCCTACAAGGCGGCCCAGGAATTTTTCAAGGGCGAATTCGAGGGCTTTGAATGGGAAGAAATGCTTATCCCCGACAAGGCTGGAAATCCGGGCGAAATGTCTTCGGATATTGTTGTTACAAAGGCCGATGCGGATTTGTCGACGCGTGCTGTGGAACACTTTGTTCGTAAAAACGGCGTGACGGAAAGTTCGCTTTTCCTTGCGGCATTCGCTTATGCACTTTCGAAGTTTAGCGGCACGGACGAGAGCAACTTTATAACGGTGAACAACGGGCGCCATGACGATGGCCTGATGGATACTGTTGGCATGTTCGTAAGGACAATCCCGCTCCGCTTTGATATTCCCGATGGAAAGGCCGTCGCCGAATTTTTGCAGGATGTCCAGAATAAATTGTTCAATTCCATGGAGCATGATTGCATTTCGTTTGGTGAACTGGTGGAAAACTACGGGGTGCGTTTTGATGTTTCGTTTGTGTACCAGTCGGATTTGCTTTCTGAAGTTAAACTCGGCGATGCCCTGGTGATGCCCGAAGAATTGAAGGTGAACGATTGCCAGGCGAATTTGATTGGCATGCTTTTGAAGACGGAGTCCGGCTACGAGATGCATTCGCATTTCAAGGACTCGCTTTACTCCCGCGATTTCATTGAAAACCTGAACGAGATGGTTTTTGAAATTGTGAAGGGAATGCTCGCTTGCGAACGCCTGGACGAAATCCAGGTGGTTTCTACCGATGCTCGCCACTTTATTGATAATTTCAACAACACGGATTTGCCGAAGGCGAAATTCCAGACGGTGAACGAAGTCTTTGAAGCGGTGGTCAAGATGGCTCCGGAAAAGACGGCGCTTGTGTTCAAGGAAAATCATTACACGTTTGCGGAACTGGATCGCCTTACAAGGAATTTGGCGGCTTTCGTGAACGGCAAAAAAATAGGCAAGGACGACTTTGTTGCGGTCCTTGTTCCGCGTAGCGATAACATGGTGATTGCCGCCTGGGGTGCGATTCGCGCGGGTGCCGCGTTCCAGCCTCTGGACCCGACGTATCCGGCTGAGCGTTTGAATTACATGGTGCAGGATAGTCGTGCGAAGCTCTTGATTGCCGACAGGAACCTTGTGGGGCTTGTGAACGAATACAAGGGCGACGTGCTGTTTGTGGATGAAATTGCAGGGTTGCCCGACGCTCCCGATTTTTGCGTGATGCCGAATCCGGAAGATGCCCTTACCATGATTTACACTTCCGGGACGACCGGAAAACCCAAGGGCTGTGTGCTTGAAAACAGGAACCTGGCTGCATTCTTCAGGAACCATTGCCAGATTATGGAAATGGACGAAAATACCCGTTTTGCTTCGTATGCAAGTTTCGGGTTTGACGCCGGCGTGATGGACGTGGTGACGGTCCCGATGGCGGGTGGTACGTTGTATGTAGTTCCCGACGAGATTCGCCTGGATTTGGACAAGTTGAACGAGTTCTTCTGCGAAAACGAAATTACGCATGGGTTCATGACGACGCAACTGGGGCGCATGTTCGCGAGCGAAACGAAGTGCGAGACTTTGAAGGCTTTCCAGGTGGGCGGCGAAAAACTGGTGCCGTTCAACCCGCCGAAAAATTTCCGCTTTGTGAACGGCTACGGGCCTTGCGAAACGATGGCCTACATTTGCCATCACGATGTTTGCGATAACAGCCCGATTCAGCCGATTGGCGTGCCGAGCGGCGATACAAAACTTTATGTGTGCGACAAGTTTGGCCGAATGCTCCCGGCGGGTGCAGTGGGCGAGTTGTGCATTGCGGGTGCGCAGGTGGGCCGCGGCTATTTGGGCCTCCCCGAAAAGACATCAAGCGTTTTTGTGAAGAACCCCTTTACCGCAAGTGCGAAATATGCCCGCATGTACAAGACTGGCGACGTGGTAAGGCTTTTGCCGCAAGGCGAAATCGAATTCATCGGGCGTCGCGACGGGCAGGTGAAAATTCGCGGATACCGTGTTGAACTTACCGAAGTGGAAGAAGTCATTCGCCGTTACGAGGGCATCAAGGATGCAACGGTAACTGCGTTTGACGACCCTGCGGGTGGCAAGTTCCTGGCGGCGTACGTGGTGAGCGATGGCGTGGTGGACGTTCAGAAATTGAATGAATTTATTTGCAGCGAAAAGCCTGCCTACATGGTGCCTGCGGCGACGATGCAGATTCCTGCCATTCCTTATAACCAAAACCAGAAGGTGAACAGGCGTGCGCTTCCGGAACCGAAACGCGGAAATTCCGGAGATAATGCGAAGGCTGAAACTGAAGCCCAGCGGAAGATTTTCGAGATTGCGGCAGGCATTCTGGGTCACGATAATTTCGGTGTCGATACGAACCTGTTCTATGCGGGCCTCACTTCGATTAGCACGTTGAAATTCAATCTGGCGCTTTCGAAGGCGTTCGGGAAGCCCATGAAAATCACGGATGTGAAGGAAAACAATACCGTCCGAATGTTGGAAAAATTCCTGGGCCTCGGCGCATCTAATGGTGGCGCGGATTTTGCTGGCGTCAATGTTGCAGGAAACAACGGCGCAGGCGTTGTGGCAGGCGCGGCTGCTCGCGAAAAGCGTTCCAGTTACCCGCTGATGCAAAACCAGATGGGCGTTTTCGTCGAAAGCCAGATGAACAAGGATTCCGTGGATTACAACATTCCGACCTTGTTCAGGATTTCCACGAAGTTGAGCCTTGAAAAGCTGAAGGCCGCCGTTGAAAAGACTATTGATGCGCACCCGTACATCAAGGCGACGCTTTCGACCGACAAGGATGGCAACGTCTGTGCTGTGCGTAACGACGATACGCCTGCGGTTGCAGAAATTGTAGAGGTGGCGGAAATCCCCGAGGGCGCTGCCCTTTGCGCGTACCTGATCAAGCCGTTTACGCTGATTGGTTCTCCGCTTTACCGCATCAAGATTTTCAAGACGCAAAAGGGGAACTTCCTGTTCATGGACGTTCACCATATTGTATCGGACGGTACGTCGCTTGGAATTCTCCTCAACGACATCAACCGCGCCTACGCCGGCGAAGCACTTGAA
>JAZLMK010000062.1:0-77192 GCA_045598645.1 Fibrobacter sp. | reverse complement strand
GAGAGAAGCGCGGAATGCCTTGACAGCTTCCTTGTCGGCCTTGATCTTTTCTTCGGTGCCGTCAGCGTTCTTGACCTTGCGCTTGCCTTCTTCTTCGATGTGGAAGCGGAGGTTTTCGAGGAGGATGATGTCACCCGGCTTGGCGGCTGCACAAGCGGCTTCGACTTCTGCACCAACGCAGTCAGAGAGGAACTTAACCGGCTTGCCGATGAGTTCTTCCAGCTTCTTAGCAACCGGAGCGAGAGTGAACTTGGGGTTCACTTCACCGTTGGGGCGGCCGAGATGAGAAGCGAGAACAACGGAAGCACCCTTATCAAGAGCATACTTGATGGTGGGGAGAGCAGCTTCGATACGCTTGGTGTTGGTGATTTCACCAGTAACCTTGTCCTGCGGAACGTTGAAGTCGACACGGATGAACACGCGCTTGCCGGCGAGTTCGAGATCTTCGATAGAGAGCTTTGCCATTATAGGATCCTCTTTTAGGGTTTAAAATTACGGGCATAAAGTTAGAATTTTTTAGCGGAAAAGCCAAATGCCATTACAAAAACTCTCAAAAAACTTTATTTTTTCAACATTCCGTTTTTTTTTTATATATTTCCATAAAAATTCGTCCATTTGGAGTAATATACAATGAAACGTACGTTTTTGACAGCGATCTGCCTTTCCGTGGTTGCAGCGTTTGCTGGACCCTATGATATCGATGATTTCACAGCGACGGACGCTGGTAGTCCAGACGAATACATCACCGCCGAATTTGGCGGAGAACTGAAAACTGCACCAGCAGACGAGGTCGAGTCTCTGCAAGACGGACGCCTGGTCGTCCGCCAGAAGTTCGAAGACCCGTTTGGTGAAGCCGAAACGACCTACCAGCTCTATCAGGGCGCCGCAGGTGACCTCAGTTCCATGACGGCCCTTTCCGTTCCGGCAGGCACAGACTATTCCGACCTCGTGAAGTCCAAGATTTACACCCGCAAGAACATGGATGCCGAAAAGGACGTCGAAAAGGTTTACTTTGACGGCAAGGCCGTCTACGTCCCCGGCGCAAGCTCCGTATTCGCTTACGTCGGCGGTTCTCCAGTAGAATTGAAGGGCGAAGGCGCAAGCGAGGAAGACAGCAGCGAAGACGACGAAGCCGAAGAGACGCCGGCAGCTGCCGCTCCGGCCACCGCCGCTGCGGCCGCCGAATGTGACGAATATGATCCTGACTGCGAAGACGACGATGACGACATCAGCAGCTACAAGGTTTCCGCACCGACTGACAACACGGCCGCCGATGAACGCGATTACTCCGCCAACGATGCTGCCGAAGACGCCACCGACCGTTTCGGTATCGCCGACGAAGTCCGCTTCTGGAGCGGAGTCGCCCTGAGCGCCGTCGCCGTTGCTGGCGCCGTGATGGGCGTTCTCCAGCACATGGAAGCCAACAAAGCCAAGGACGCCTACGACGACCTCGACGGAGTCCACTCCAAGATCATGACCTCCATCAAGAACGCCTGCGCCACGGACGCCAATCCGGGAGCTTGCGAAGTCGCCGTTCAAAGGAAGGTCGTTCTGGACAACTACAGCATCGCCGATCTTGAAACCCGCATGAAGACCAACAAGGACACGCAGGATTCCCACGCCATGGCTAGAAACATCTGGTTCGGCGTCACGGGCCTCTCCCTGACAGCAGCGATTGTTCTCTTCGTATGGTAATTGAAACTGGAAAAATCTCCATCCGAGATCTCCAGTTCAACTGCATCATCGGGACACTTCCCTACGAGCGGGAAAACGAACAGCCTATCATCCTGAACGTCACGATCTGGCTGGATTTCACGTTGGCCGCCCGCAACGAAGACTTGGCCCATTCTATTGATTACGCGCAATTGGCGGAAAACCTTCAAAGGTTTATCCGCCTTTCTCAATTCCAGCTGGAAGAATCCCTGGTCCTCGAAACCGCCAAATACATCCTGGGGAACTACCCCAAGGCACTGATGGCAGAAGTTTCCGTCCGGAAGCCTCTCGCTATCCCCAACTGCATAGGAGCGGAGTCTTCCATCCGCGTGAGAAGAAGCTAACAGTGCATTCAAAATTTCAAGCGCAGAAAAGCCCCCGGAAATCTTCCGGAGGCTTTGTTGTCTCTAGCGAAGCGATCAAGCCCTAACAAGCGAGTCCATTTTTTGGGGTCCCCTCATCAATTGAATGTGCGGTACCGAAGCGCCTCCGAAAGGTCCGAGACATCGACATGTGCCGACTGTCGCAAATCGGCAATCGTGCGGGCGACCTTCAGCAGTCGATAGTAGCCTCGAGCACTCAGCGCCATCTTGTCGGCGGCAGAAACCGCGAAGCGTTCCGTCGCCCCATCCATCGCCGCGAATTCTCGAGCGTATTCCGACGTCATCTCGGCATTGCTCTTGAACGGGAGCTTCGCGAACCGCACATGCTGTCGATGGCGCGCCTCGCAAACGCGAGAACGGATTTCGGCGGAACTCTCGCCCTTCGCCGTCGACGCGAACCGGCCTGAATCCACCGGCGGGACGCTGACCTGGATGTCGATCCGGTCCAGAAGCGGCCCCGAGATTTTTTCACGGTAACGCTTCCGGGCGTCAGGCAGACAAGTACACACTCGCTTGGAATCCATCGCATAGCCGCAGGGGCACGGATTCATCGCCGCCCCCATCATGAATCGGGCAGGCCACACGACCGTCCCGCTTGCGCGGCTCACCGAGATGAAGCCATCCTCCATCGGTTCCCGAAGCGCCTCCAGCACGCAGCGGTTGAATTCCGGAAGTTCATCCAGAAACAAAACGCCATTATGCGCAAGGCTCGCCTCGCCCGGCAAAAGACGCGCACCCCCACCCACGAGAGAAACCATCGACGCCGAATGGTGCGGTGTCCGGAACGGACGTTCCATCACGGGCCGGAAGTTCATCGAGTCTCCCGCACGGCAGGCGCAGGAATGAATCTGCGTCGTTTCCAGAATTTCCTTTTCCGTCATCTCGGGTAAAATTCCCGGCAGGCACCGGGCGCAAAGCGTTTTCCCGGCTCCCGGAGAACCCACCAACAGAAAGTTGTGCGCTCCGGCAGCGGCAATCTCCAGCGCCCGCTTCACCCCCTCCATTCCAACGACATTCCGAAAATCGGGAACATCCCGGGGCACCCTATTTCCGCCAGCTTTTAATCCGACGGCCTCCCGCACAAGACGGCCTCCCCCGGATTCCAAAGCCTCGACACAGTCCTTCAACGTATCGGTACACAAATAACGAAGACCTTCCACCAACGAGGCCTCCTGCGCGTTGGCCGCAGGAATCACCAAGATGTTTCGCCGATCGGCGGCAAGACTCATCGCAATGGACAGCACTCCCCTCACAGGTTTCAACAAGCCGTCCAGCGACAACTCCCCCACAAATACGTAGCGATCCAAATCGGGAATTTCCACCTCTCCCGTCGAGACGAGCATCCCGATGGCCAGTGGAAGATCTAGCGCGCTCCCCTCCTTCCGCAAATCCGCCGGCGATAAGTTGACCGTCGTTCGGAATCCCGTCACGACTTTCCCGATGGAACGAACGGCCGAAACCACTCGTTCCCTGGATTCCCGCACCGCATTATCGGGCAACCCCACCAACGTGAATCCAGGGAGTCCCTGCGACGAATCCACCTCGACGCTCACACTCACCGCCTTGATGCCAAACAAACAATAAGAACGGATTCTACGGAACAAGGGGAACTCCTAGGCGACGCACGCTTGATAACGTTCGAGAACGCAATTTTCAATGTGTTCGCGCAGCTGACGCGTAATCGGATTACAGATGGTCTTGTAATCCTCGCCCTTGTAGAACGGGTCGTTCGGGTAACCGACAAACATACCGTTGGAGCCGTCCATCACGCGGAGACCGCGAATCAGCATCTGGTCGTTCAACACAACCGACGCCATCGCCTTGATATGCCCGAGACTTACGCCTTCCTTGAACGGATAGACTTGCACACTGGTGACCGCGAGGCAGTCAAAATTGGCCGACGAGGTTTTTTCTTCTGTTTCTTTTGCATTTGTTGTAGCCATAAGGCCTCCTATTGTTTTTGAGATTCGCCCGATTTCACAAACGAAACCGGCGGTTCACCCTCTAAAAAGCAAAAGTCATGCCAATACGCAAATTCAACGATTTTAGACAAATTTCACCATTTCTAGGCATTTATGCGAATGATTAATCAACCACTAATCATTTTTTTCAGCATCCAGCGAGAAAAAAAATTATTATTAAAAGCATGTTATTGACGCCCAACATGCACTGGATTGCGAACCAGGGAATCGAGATTCCCTCGGTCCTCGTGGACACCTATCTGACCAGCGATTACTTTATCGCAAATTTCACCGTCGAAGAGAGCGCCGGCTGCTTTCGTTCGGAGGTTACTGAAAACGGCGGACGTTGTTGGGAAGATTCCTGCGTGGAAGTTTTCCTGAAAAACCCGGTAAATCCTGCGGAATACTACAACTTCGAAGTGACTAGCCGGGAATTCATTCTCGCGGCCCGTGGAACAAACCGCGAAAACAGGACTCTCCTGAACGCAACGGAAATCAGCAGTATCCGGCGACGGCGGCAACTCGCAAGCGTCATCGGGAACTTCATCTGCTGGGGAATGGAAATCCAGATTCCCGCAAGCCTTTTCGGACTGAAAAACTTTGACGGCATCTCGCCCATCGGGAATCTCTACAAGTGCGCAGACAAGGCGAAAACACCCCACTACTTGAGCGCCTTTCCCATTGATACGGAAAAACCGGACTTTCACCGTCCGGAATTTTTCAAACCACTACTGATGGATGAATAAAGATGGACGCTCCATAACGGAACGCCGTAGACTAACGCCCCTGCGAATTGTAAATCTTATCGCGGAACAATTCTACTGCTACAGAAACTTGTATCGCGAGACGACCGGAAGAAACCCTAAATTCGGTTTTCTGATCTCTGAACGACTTGAGAACAGACACATAATCATACAGCACTTCGAGGCCAATCCCATAAGGGAATACACAACCGATACCGCCGTTAACGACATAGTTTAAAGGAAGTTCCCACCAATTGCCATCCATGGTCAACAGAGGAACGTATCCCACGCGGGCAATGACATAAGGAGAAAAGATTCGTTCCTTGTAAATTTCACCGAACGAAAAAGCCAACCACAGAGGAATCATCGCCGGAGTCGCCTCGTCGTCTCCGCGCCGTTGTGACGACCGGAAGGCCAAGCCGAAGCCATAGCGCATTTCGCTAAATTCCGCTGTATAAAGGAACTCGACGCCACCTTCCACTTCGAAATCCGTCTTCCGTGTAATTTCGGAATTTACATCTCGTACCGATTTATCAATTGCCACCTTCGCTGGCGAAAGAACTTCGACTAGAGGTTTCATTTCTAGGGAATAGGCCGTTCCAACAAAAGCGGAACAAACAAAAGCCAACATATAAATAAACTTTGTTTTCATCTTTTATCCTTACCATGTAAAATAATAACTTTTTTGCAGTATTTCGTCAAAATGAAATCATTTAAACGTTATATTTTATTTTATCTTTTGCGCAACTTAAATAAACAAAACGAGGTCTCAAGTTGGCTAAGTTTATCGCATTGATTTTGTGTTCCATTGCAGTTTGTTTTGCACAAACAAAATACACTGTCAAAATTGAAGGCTCCGAAGTAGTCACCCAAGTTGACGCAGGACAGTCATTGGAAATCATAGCCCCGCTTCTTTCCGGGGAACATTTCGTCCAGTGGAACGCTCCGGCCTCGGGAACCATCGCGGATCTTTATTCCTACAAAACGACATTCACCCCCACAAATGACGTTACTCTCTCTTTCCTAAAGAATACAAACGTCAAAGCAATCGATATTTCCGAAGTCGAACGAGGCATTTCGCTTCTCCAGGATTCATACTTTTATCCTTACCCTCTTGCATCTGGGGCCATACTCAATCACTACGGGGCGTTCATCAACGTCAAGGTTCCCTCTGAAACGATTCCGTCTTACGTCATCATCAAGGCTCCCCATAAGCCCCGTTTAGGAATGTGGGAGAGAAACAACGGAACTTCTCACGCGAATTTCCCGACACAACTGCCCGAATTGAACCAAAATAACACTTACTATTACAGTACGATCGGGGGAACGGATTACACGTTCTCTATCGAACCCAGTGACGGTTCTCCAGAAAACATCCATGACTCCGTTTACGTGAGCGTCCAGCCCTCCATTCAAGTGAAAGTCATCAAGAATGGTTTCGCCACAGTTCAATTCGGCCTGAACGGGATTCCAATGGATGCCTCCAAGGAGATGTATTACCTTCCCGCCAACAGCGCTATACAAATGTTTATTCCAAATACTTCCGATGGGAGCCAGTTCCCAGAAATGGCCTCTCCCTGGAAGGTGAAAGAAGGCGATTGCACCATTCTCAACCCCAACGCCAGAAACACTTTCCTGTATACCAAAGGAACTTCATGCACCATTGAAGGAAACTTCAAGCCCTTCCCCATCACTACAAAGCCCACAACGTATTATCCAGATTCATACACGACGGACAATGTCAAAAACGGAATAAAGTTCTATTTCACGCCCCCTCAAACCGGTGGCTATGCCGTGACCATCACCCGAAAAGCGTCAAGCACCAAAAAACTTGACTACAAGCGTTCCTCCGATGCAAATCTCCAACTGATCGAAAAATCGGAAGCCGAACGCATCCGTTACGAGGATTCGCTGTTCCTTGAAGTTGGAGATACTGTCTATTACCGAATTTTCTCGCATCTTATTGAAGATGCTAACGATGGATTCATCATCAGTTACGCGCCCCTCCAAACACAGATTGTCACGCTGACCTCATCCTCCCCGAACTGCTCCACATCGGTATCCTCAGTTCCCGCATACATCGGGGAAGAAGTAACCGTTTTCGGCTACGCGAAAGAAGGATTCCGGCCCAATGGATGGAAGCTCATCAGCGGTACCCATCGGTTTAGCGATTCCACGGCCACGAGCCTCACCGACACGATTTCGGAAAACACCACGCTGCAATTGCAGTGCAAGGCCGCCAACCTGATTACCATCGGCATCGATAGGCAATACTATTCCTCCTTCAAGGATTTTTATGAAGTTGATTCTACGCACGGCATGCGCTTCCGCTACATCGCCCCGACCAAGGATCTCTACGTTATTCGCGCCACACCACAAGCCCTCGAAGGAACGTTCAACTTTTACAACAAAGACGCCTCGCTTTCGTCTATCGACACATCTCAGGCCATCAATGTCAATCCGGCCTCGTATTTCATCAAGGCGAACAAAATCGGCGACGCATTCTATTTCGGCGTCGACCCCAAAGAAGACTTCTACCACAATTCAGTCGGCATGCAGGTTCTCCCCGCATCGATTGTCACGACCGAAGGAAAGAAAAGTCCAGACACGATCGCCATCGGAGATTTACTCCCGATAGAAGCGACAATTGAATCAGGCTATAACTTCGTCAACTGGTACGTTGAATCGGGCAACGGCAGTTTCATCGATTCGACGGCCTTCAATACGAGTTTCCAGACCAAGTCCGTCAAGGCAAGCGTCAAAATCAAGACCAGGAAACTGAGTTCCACGGTTCTGACCGATAAATTTAAGACACTCAACTTTTACACGAATAGCGTCCAGAACGACAACGGTCTCTATGCCATACGCACCACCCACACGGCAAATGCCACAGGGATGTACGTCATCATCACGCAATCTCTGCACAGCACCTCCTTCATCCAAAGCGACAGCAGTTTTGCCAAGCAAATCATCCTCGTCAACTCTCCTCCCGACACGAACCGCATACTGGCGCATTTCACTAAGGGCGTGACTTACTACATGTTATTCGCGCCGGTGGATTCCAAAAACATCCACGACGACATTATGATCAAGGTCGTCCCGACACTCAAGGTCAACGCAGACACATCAGGCACAGGCAAGGTTCACGTGGGAGAATTCGCAGGCCGCGTCAACAAGTGGGACTTCACCGCGGAAGACATTGTCATCAGCGAATCCGCCCTCAAGAACGACGACTCCACGGCTATCGCCGGAGATTCCGTCCGGCTGCAGGCATTCGATGATGTTCAATCCCGATTCTCTCATTGGGAACATGTTTCCGGCAATTGCACCATCTCGGATTCCACGCAAAGAATCACCTACGTCACCATTCAATCGAATTGTAAGGTCAAGGCCGTATTCGCACCGAGTCTCATCAACAAGATTACGGCGACGCCGACACCCTACACCACCGCGCAAGATTATTACGCGGGAGGTCCCACAAAAGGCATGAAGTTCACGTTCGTCGCACCCGAGGACGGAACGTACGCCATCGTCGTCTCAAGAGACATTCCTGTCGTCACATATTTCAAAAGCTACACAAACTCAAACTTTAACGAAATTTCCCAACCAAACGGCACAAACGGCAACAATGACTCTAGTACGGTTGTCTACGAACGCACCTACAAAGCCGGAGAAACCGCTTACATTTTCGTCAACAACAGTAGTAACTTGTATTACAAGGAACCCATCTGGATCAGCTACTCTTCGAGCAAGGCCAAGCTCACTCTTACCGCCGGGCCGAACGGGACCGTGGACCCAACGAATGGTTACGATCCGGCCTGGACGGGCGCCAAATATTCTATCCGTGCCTACGGCCTCGCCGACTACCGTTTCTCCCAATGGAAAACGATTTCGGGCAGTCCAACGATTGACAACTCGAATTCTCCGAATACGCTCGCTTCCATTCGAGGTGACGCCACAATCCAGGCGCTCTTCGAAAAGAGCGCACTCCAGAAACTTTCCTCTCAAAAGAAACAATTCAATTTCGCCAAGCACTATTATAGCGAATCCACCCGCGACATTCGATTCACATGGACCGCTGGTGATAGCGAATGGCACGTTTTCAGCATCAATCCCGCAGATGAAATCAGCGCCGTTCTCTACAACTACGGCACGGATTCCACATTTACGAAATTGGTGGACTCCACTATTATTGAGGGGACAAGCAACATTGTTTTCCAGGGTAACAACAGCAAGGCCAACTACTGGGCATTGAAGAGCTCCATCAATATCATCACCAACAAGTCGTTCACGGCGTACATTACCTCGCCGTATGTCGTAACCATCGCCAATTCATCTCAAGGATTCACTCAGCCCTCAAAAGAAATCATCATCGCTCCAGGGACGGACACAACCATCACCGCTAAGCCTTATGGTGGATACACCTTCCAATCCTGGCATGTTGAATCTGGAACGATCCGCATTGATAATTTCCGAAAGGCACAAACTCGAATCACACCCAAGACCAGCAAATCAACCATTCGCGCAAACTATGTCATAGACTTCACCGTGATTCCAGAACTCTCGATTATGAACCTCGATCTTTCCAACTATCCTGGCATTTGCGCCCAGCTGACCGTGACTGACAAGAACAACGGCCGTTCGATTTTCGGATTGAGCGATTCGGATTTCATCCTTCAAGAAGACAAGAAGTCCCTTCCGGTGCAAGCTTCCAAGATTCAAGAAATCACCGGTATTTCAGTGGTGCTGGTTGTTGACGAAAGCGGTTCTATGGGCGGAACACGCATTACGCAGGCAAAGAACGCCATCCACGAATTTATCAAGGAAATGGGGCCATACGACAGAACATCCATCGTGGGCTTCTCGGGTGGAAGCAACGCCTTCGTGCGCCAAGCAATGACATCCGACACCGTTCTTCTGAACAAGGCGACTGAAAATCTCGTCGCTTCCGGCAACACGAACATCAATACCGGTACTCAGCTGGGAATCAACCAAGTGATTGGCGAGACGAACCCAACCGCAGTCATCGTATTCTCCGACGGTCAAAACGGCAGCGAAAATACAACCTACAATGACGTCATCAAGTACGCGAACAGCCTGAATACGCCGATTCACACAATCGCAATCGGAACGACCATAACGGATCCGCTCCTCCCGCTGGCAGAAGGCACCGGAGGCACCTACACGTACACCCCGAGCGCAGATCAACTCACCGAAATTTATTCGACGATTCGAAGCGCAGTGCAGGCCCGCTACATGGTCTGCTACCAGAGTCCCGATACAACCTCCGACGGCGACATTCACATCGTCAAGATTAGCACCAGCTTCAACGGGAAGGTCACCGACGATACAGCCTCCTGGCATGAAAGCTTCATGCCCCCAAGCATCGAACTGACGAAGAAAACCCGCTCCATGATTGGCGAGAGTCAACCGGAAGGCGATTCTCTCGTAATTGAAGCGAACGTGACAAGCGCGTCCAATCTTTCGAACGTCTTAATTTTCATTCGCCCGTCGAGCCAGTCAAACCAGACGTTCATCAACTACAAGATGGTCAATACCAGTGGCAAGACATGGCGCTACGTTCTCCCGGCAAGTCAAGCGGTCAAGCCAGGCATAGACTTCTACATCGTCGCAACGGATGTCACCGGATTAATCGGAAGGTCTCCCGCAGTGCCCACGCCCTCCAAGGAACCCTACACCATTCCGATTGGCAACGACGCTCCCAACATCGAATGGGAATCGCAGGACTGCATTGATACTCTCGGAGGAAGCGGCACCATAGCGTTCAAAATCAAGGATGACGACGGCATCCAAAGCGCCACTCTTTTCTACAAGAGCGTCATGAGCGTAATCTTTAGCGAAAGCGCCATGGATAACATAAGCAAGAACACTTGGACAGCCCACATCCCGTCGAATGAATTTGAATACGAAGCCATCGAATTCTACGTTCGTGCCACAGACAAAAACGGAACGAGCGCCCGCTGGTATGCATTCAGCAACGAAAAAGTGAGCGCCTGCAAGGCAGGTGAAGCCGCGCCGGATGTGAAGGACGTTCTCAAGATCGCCAATGCCGATGAAGAAAACGCTCCCGTCACCCGTTCAACGAGAAACATCCATTTGCAACTGGTGAGCCAGAATTTCACGCCGGGCAGGGACACGGTCAAGGCGAAACTTTACTGCCTTGTGTCCGGCGACGTCGAAAATTCCGTCAAGTTGGTCGAAACGGGCAACGGTATATTCCAGACTCCCAATTCCATTCCTAAAAACGAACGGACGCCAAAGAAGGACAACGGTTCGATCTCTTGCAGTGCTCGCGATACGCTCATCGCCGAGTTCAAGGACCCCGTCTACAGCACCTACACGCTCGACACGGTCATCATCGACGATAGAATCGCGACGACCTACCAATTCCTGGACCCCAAGAATCCGGAGATCCTGGACTCTGCGGAAACCTCCAAGTCATTGGAGTTCCGTCTGCGGGTTACGGCGGAAAGCCCGACACTGGATCAAGCGGACACCCTGAAAGTTACCCTCTTTACGCAGAAGGGCGACTCTCTCAAGGTTTCCGCCGTTGAAACCGGAGCCTACACATCCATCTTTGAATACATTGGAGAATTCTTCTTCGTCGAAGATGAAACCCTGACGAAAGATTCCCAGCTGGACGCAGTCTTCGATATCAACGAGGAAAGGAACCGCATCAAGATTCAGGCGAGTACCGACTCGGATAAATCAGCGCTGAGCTCCAGAGACTCCCTGATTGTCTTCTCGAATTACGTCCCGGCCAATCTTGCCGAAATCTACGACCGCGATCTGGATGGTCAAGCGGATTCCGTGCGCATCCACTTCTTAAAACCGCTCAAGAAGAACATTCAAAAAATCGACTCTATCTTCTGGAACAAGGCCAAGGGAACCTTCCGCAATGTCGCCCAGAAACGGATTCATATTTCTAGGGATGGATACTGGGCCGAAGCACAACTGGATGAACCTTTCGAATACGGCAAGACTGAACCGGACTCGAAGAAACCGCCATACCTCCGGTTCACCAAGACCTCCAAGGACTTCTCACAGAAGCTGCCGCTGGAAGACAAAGTCGGCCCCGTTCCCGCAAAGGCCGTCAAGCGTCCGGGTCAAGTTTCAATGAAAAAATTCCTGGAACCCGAAACCGTAATTCCTCCGGACACACTAGTCGTGACCCTCTCGGAGGGCGTCCAAAATACGGGCAAGAAAAATGCGTGGAAAGACCTGTTCCGCTATTCCGAGACATGCGAAGACTCAACGTCACATCCGGTGCAAATTCAGGGAGAGCCTCGCGTAGACTCCACGGGAACACTCTGGAGACTTGTCCTTGACGACTACAGCATCATGGTCGGCTATTGCATCAAGACAAATCCTTCGGCAACCTACATGGACAAGAACTCGAACACTCTCGGCCGCGGGGGCGTTGAGCTCACCGGAAAGGATGGTTCGATTTATCTCTACGAAGTCACCCCGAATCCGCCGGTCGCAGGCATTGGCAAGAAGGTCAAATGGATTCCGCCGAAGGGCAAATCCTGGAAGACTGTCCCCGACACGCTTTCCACAATCAAAATTTCTACCATCGCTCCGTTCAAGGCGAACGTCATCATTTACGACGGGCAAGGCGATGTCGTGACCTCGTTCAAGCGTGAATTCGGCTATCACGGTGAAATGCTGGATGAGATTCGCGGAACCCAGAACGACCACGCGAAACTCGCTTTCATCGAATGGAACCAGCGTTCCGACAAAAACCGCCGCGTGGGTACAGGCGTCTATATCTGGCGTATCGACTTCAAATTCAAGGACGGCCATTCGGAATACCGCATCCTCAAAACGGGGATTAAGCGAAACGCAGAATAGACTGACATAAAATGCTATCTTTGGGCATGATGGAACTTTCCTCTCGACAGATCCTCATGCCCTTTTTGGTCGTTGGCCTGAACGGCGTTCCGGGATACGCGATTTACCGCTACTTCAACAAGCGCTACGGAGGTTCGGACGTTTTTAACGGGGAACGAGCCGACATCTGCAGCCATGGAAACCGCATATACGGCATTCGCCCCATCAAGCACCCCTGCGTTTACGGAGACAATGTCTTTGCTGTAGACGCCGAGCAGACAGAACGTCTTGAGGAACTTTTCGAGAAATTCCGCTTCGCAACCGTCATCGACGCCAGCGGAAACTGCGCCCTGAAGGCCTGCGAATGCGACCCGGGGCGCTCCCGGCTTCTCAATTACAGCCAGGGTGTCGACGTGGCCCGACTCGCGAAAGCTTACGGGAGCCGGCTCATCCGGATTTCCACCGACATGGTTTTCAGCGGGAGAGACGACCGAAAAGACTCTCGCCCCTATACGGAAAACGACGCCAAAGACCCGATTCACAATTACGGCAAGCATCAGGCCGAAGCGGAAGAAAAAATCCAGCAAATCAAGCCTGACACCGTTTTCCTGAGGGTGCCGCTCCCGATGGACTACGCCCCGGGCGGTTGCGCCGGAGCCATTGACTGGATTTCGTATCGGTTCCGGCCGGGGCGACCCGCGACGCTTTTCACCGATGAATACCGCAACCCCATCTACGGAATCGATTTATGCCGCGTCTGTGAATACATCCTGAGCCATGATTTTCCAGCGGGCATCTACAACTGCGGGGGGCCGCGACGAGTGACGCTCTACAACGTCGGCCAAATTGTCAACGCCATCGGCGGGTTTCCGCAAAAGTTGCTGCACGGCGTTCCGCGGCACGAGGCGGGGCCGCTTCCGCCCCGCGTCGGAAACATATCCATCAACTCTGACAAACTCTACCGTCTTCTCCCGCCAGGGTTCATCCGCCCGTGGCCGCTAGACGACCGGCTTGTCCCCACGGATTTCAACTGGCACAAAATCTTCGGCCGCGATGAAAAAGACGCGCAGACTGTCGGAAACGAAGAAGCCATCAAACGCTACCTCGTCCAGGGAGATACGCTCCCTCTAAAATCCCGATAAAGCTGGACGTTTTAATCCTTCTAAATTGGACATTCCCCAAATCGTCAAAAACGTTTCTCGACCCCTTTTATTTTATATTTGAAAAAAGGTAACCCATAGATTACCTTATAGAAAGGAGATTGTATGCAAAGCCGTATCAAAGAATCGATTATTCTCGCTCTCGCGATTTTCAGCATCGGAGCCTTTTTCTACCATTCTGTTCTCGTCTCCAAGGACAAGGACAGGATTGTCTCGGTCAAGGGACTTTCCGAAAGAGAGGTAAATGCCGATTACGTCATCTGGCCGCTCGTCTTCAAGGAAATGGGCAATGACTTGAAGGAACTGAACTCCACGCTTGAATCCAAACTCGCCATTCTTGAAAAATTCCTGATGGACAACGGGCTTGAAAAAACGGACTTCAACCGAGCCGCCTCGGACATCGAGGACCATAACACCAACATCTATGAAACGAACAAGCCCGCGGCACGCTATACGGCCACAGCGGTGATTACGGTTGCCACCCACAAGGTTAACTTGGCTCGGAACATCATGCAAAAGCAAGGCGAGCTCATGAACGACGGCATCGCATTTACCGAAAGCGATTACCGCTACCGCAAGATTTTCAACTTCACGGGGCTTAACTCCATCAAGCCCGAAATGATCGAAGAAGCCACGAAAAATGCGGAACTCGCCGCCGTCAAGTTTGCAAATCTCTCCAAGAGCAAACTCGGGAAAATCAAGAACGCCTCCCAGGGGCAGTTCACAATTGAAGACCGAGATGAAAATACACCGTTCATCAAGCGCGTCCGCGTCGTGACGAACCTTCAGTACTTCCTTGAAGATTAATCTTCAATGTCCACCGTCGTCTTGTTCAACAAACCGTTCGGCGTGCTGAGCCAGTTCACGCCCGAGGCAGGCCACCGGGCGCTTGACGAGTTCAAGTTTCCGGCAGGCATTTACGCCGCGGGCCGGTTGGATCACGACAGCGAGGGAGCGCTCCTCCTCACCGACAACGGGAAGTTAATCAAGAAGTTGTTGGACCCGAAATTCGAGCATCCTCGCACTTACCTTGCGCAAGTTGAAGGCGAGATTACCGAAGAGGCCATTCGACGTCTTACCGCGGGCGTCGATATTCATGGTTACCACACCAAGCCCTGCAAGGCACGCATCGCAGAAGAGCCCTCAGGTCTATGGCCGCGCAACCCGCCAGTACGTTTTCGTGCAAACATTCCCACCAGCTGGGTGGAACTCACGCTTATCGAAGGCAAGAACCGACAAGTCCGTCACATGACGGCAGCCGTCGGATTTCCGACACTGCGACTTGTGCGCATTAAAATCGGAAACATCCCGCTTGGCAACTTGCAACCGGGGGAATGGAGAGTCGTCAACGAGCGCATTATTTAAGAAGAATTTTTATTCTTACTTTTCCCGTTTCACAACCTTGATCGTCGCAGCATAGGCGCTGTTGCATAGCCCAAGCACGGCAGAAACAATAAACAACGTTTCGATTCCAAGGGCATGCCAAATCCAGCCACCGAAAAGCGCAATGAGGACCGTCACCAAATGGTTCACCGAAAGTCCTGTGGAAATCGTCGCGCGCATTTCATTCTTGTCGTCCGAAATATCCTGCACATACACGCTCGACGCCATCGAGGCAAGCGAAATCACGGAATCCAGCACGTAGTTCACGCAGCACACAATCATCGCCGTATGCATGTCGAACAAGTGGTGCGCAAAACCGTAGAAGAAGCAGACGATGACAAGAATCAACGTATCGCCAATCATCACGGGCTTGTAGCCCAGACGGTCGATAATCTTCCCCACAATCGGCGAGAATATGAAGCAAGCGATTGCAGAGACGGCGAACAACAGGCTGATCAAACGCGCATCCGCACCGTAAAAAAGAATCAGCACATACGGGCCGAACGTGAAGAACACCTGCTTGCGCGCCCCGTAGAACATCTCCAGCATGTAGTACTTGGTGAACTTCTTGCGGAAGTAGAAACGTCGCTTGTTTGCGTCCGTCTTGCTTTCGCTTGTGAGCCTGAAGGAAACGAACGTCGCGACAGCAATGAAAACCGCGGCCACGACGAACATGTTCTGGAAAAAAGCGGCCCCCTTCATCGCCGTGAACGAGAACAGCGCAATGACCGCCAAAAAGCCGAGCAGGTTTCCGGCCTGCTGCATGGACGTCTGGTAGCCAAGGGCTCGCCCGCCCGCGCCCGGCTTGCTGTACTCAAGACTCAGCGTACTCTTCATCCCAAGTTGAATGTGCTCGCCATACGAAAACAGGAACATCGCCAAAATAACAAGCACCTTGTGGGGAGGTATCACCGACTGCATCACCATGCCGACGAGCATCACGACAAGCCCCATCTTGTACATCTTCTCGGCGGAGAACTTGTAGAAAATCGCGAGGATGAAAATCAGGGCAAGGCCCGGCAACTCGCGGAAGAATTCCGAAACGCCTCGGTCGAATTCTCCCATGCCCACCACCTCGGCGAGGTAATTGTCGATGACACCCTTGTAAAGCCCGTAGCCGATGGACATCAAGGCGATGGAAAGCAGGAACGCCCGAAACCGGGAACCTTCTTTAAAAATCTCTTTCATAGCGGGCTAAATTTAGCAAGTCAACGACCGCCCCGCAAATAGGTCATACGAAAATTGGTTTTCCTACCGCGTGTTTTGTATTTTCATGTTCAGCCAGCCGGAAATCGGCGGGCGCCCGTATTCATAGACCGCTTATCCGCATCGTGCGGAGGCGGTCTTTTTTTGTTAGAAAAGGAGTTTACGTGAAATCTTTTGAAATCGGCGGCATGAACTGCTTAGGCAAAACCGCTCTCCTGGAAGAACCCTGCGCCCGTATCGGAGTTTTCGCATCGCGTTCACAGGATTCCGCCATCGACATCATCCGTGAGCAATGGGCGATCGCCAAGGGTCGGCAGCACAAGTGCATCGTGGGAACATTCCACTCCAAGGCCGAAATGGAAATTCTTTACTTTGTCTTGAAATACGGAGGTTCCGCAATCTGGTTCATGGGGTGCGCCCTTCCAACAGAACTCCCTGAATTCGCACAAAAATACGTCAAACGAGGTAAGCTGCTGATTGTTTCGTGCTTTCACCGGGAGCATCACAGCATCCATACGGCACGCTACTGCAGCCACCTGGTCGACATGGCCTCAAGTTACCTGGTATTTTTCAGCCGCAAGGAAACCGGTATGCTAACGCCCATCTACGAACGGGCAATCGCCAAGGGCAAGTGGGTCGAAAGCTTTTGAATCGGGCGGTTCGTAGCGGGGCTTGAGTTCTGCAAGCAGGTCTTCAAGAATATAGCCGTCGCTCATGAGCTGCAAGCCAGACTCGGGCTGCAAAAGTAGCTTATGCGTTTTAGAGGCAAAAAAGATAGACAAAGCGGATGCGCAGTCAATACTCTTGAGTTCAGCCAGCTTTTTAACAAGCCGAGCTTCCTTCCTCCAAAGGACTCCATTCTGCATTGCTAGACTTCCTCCCAACGGATAAATTGCAGCATCCGATCTAACACTTCCTGTGAACGGACGCAAACCTGATGATTCACTTTTTTGTACTGTAGCAGACCAAGGGCTTGCTCCGCCGTGATTATTCCGTTCTCATAGTTTTCCACAGTGTCGATAACGTTGTCGTTTGCCACGCCGCCGTCAATGACATCGTATTGATTTTGCAGATTGCCACCATTGCGACAATCAATCACATAATCAAGCCATTCCATATCGTAGGCATGGAATTTCTTATAGCGAGAACCGAGCGATGCCAGACGACTTTCATCAAAATTATATTCGCAGACAAAAGCCTTGCCCAAGCCCTTTTTAAACGCAATAATCTTCGCCCACTTTACGGCTTGCTCATGTATGCTTGTAAGATAAAAGCCCCGGCCAAAATCAACCTTATTCCGCCCGAAATTGGTCACAGGTTTTTCTACAATTATATCGGATCCGTGAAACAGAATCATACTTCCTGGGACTCCCTATTTTGCAAGGATTCAATGATAAAGTCGGAGACCCAATCCAGACTCTGAGTATGCAGTTCATCGTAAAAAGCAAACAGGCCGTCATTCACAATTCCGTACTTTTGCAAACGGACAAACAAATCGGCAGAATCTACGCCAAGTTTTGCAGCAGCATTTTCAATAGCCGCAACCGCAAGGTGCGTTTTCCGATAATCCAAGTCTTGTGTCGTACAATCAACGGCCATAACAGCAATTAAGATACAACATTTTAAATACCGTGTCAATGCAGCCACAACAAAAAGGATGTTCCAAGAGCATCCCGGCCCAAGCAATACAAGGAACTGAAAGATGATGAATTGAAGTTTAAGGAAATTTGGGAAACTGGGTGTGGGACGATAAAAAAGCGGACGCCTGCCACATTTTTTTACAACACCCAAAATATACAAAATTCATTTTGACAGTTTGTGACAAAATCAAAATTTTTTCGGCGGCGCATTTTTTCTTTGCGATTCAACGGCGCATTTCATAATTGGACGTCCGGATTTCATAATCCGGCGGCGCAATTTATTTTGCGTTAAATAAGCCGAGGAAGCATGAAGAGCGGGATACGAAAGGCTTGGAGAACGAGAACGCAAAAACGGCCCCGCATTCGGGGACCGTTTCTTTGCGGATTATTATTGAAAGCGACGCTGTTTTCGCCAGAATCGCGAGACTAAGCCTTCAGCAGAGTCTTGCCTTCGAAGGTCTGGTTGAAGCCGAATTCGCCGTGGTTAGATCCGTCACTGCTTTCAATCAGGTTTGCGCGGCGCTTGAGTTCGACTTGCTTGAGTTCGGGCTTCTTGTATGTCTTTTTCATAAAAGTTCCTTTTCTTATGTAATTTACATTTTTTGACCCCGTCGCTGCGCTCCCCCTGCGAGTCATCCTCGACCAAGTGAAACGCGGGAGGGGATCCACCGCCCTAGACCCCGTCGCTCTGCTCCAGGGTGACGTGCAAAAGGCTAGCTCCAGGGGGACGCCTTCACGTGCAGTCATCCTCGACCAAGTGAAACGCGGGAGGGGATCCACCGTCCTAGACCCCGTCGCTGCGCTCCAGGGTGACGTTGTCTTTTGCAGTCATCCTAGAGGGCGAAGCCCGAACGGGATCCACAAAGCGCAGCCTAAATACTGTCAATCACCTGGTTGAACTTTTCGACCGGGCGCATCCAACGCTTGAGCAAGTCTGCCTTCGGGATGTAGTAGCCGCCGATATCCGCAGCAACACCCTGGGCAGCAGCGAACGCAGCGACGATTTCTGCTTCGGAAGCTTCGAGAGCGGTAGCCACCGAAGCGAACTTTGCTGCAAGTTCCGCATCGTCCTTCTGGTTTGCGAGTTCACGGGCCCAGTACATGGCGAGGTAGAAATGCGAGCCGCGGTTGTCAAGTTCGCCAATCTTCCTGGCCGGCGTACGGTTGAATTCAAGAATCTTGCCGTTAGCCTTGTCAAGCGTATCGGCCAGGACTTTCGCCTTCTTGTTGCCCGTAGAAAGGAACACCTGTTCAAAAGAAACCGCAATCGCGAAGTATTCGCCCAGGGAATCCCAGCGGAGGTAGTTTTCAGCAAGGAACTGCTGCACCTGCTTCGGAGCACTTCCACCGGCCCCCGTTTCAAAGAGGCCGCCACCTGCCATCAACGGCACAATACTGAGCATCTTTGCAGAAGTGCCCACTTCCAGAATCGGGAAGAGGTCCGTGAGGTAATCGCGCATTACGTTACCTGTAACGCCAATCGTATCGAGGCCAGCCTTGGCGCGTTTCATTGTTTCGACAATCGCCTTGCGCGGGCTCATGATTTTAATGTCGAGACCAGCAAGGTCGTGTTCAGGCAAGTAGGCATCCACCTTCTTCTGGATTTCGCGGTCATGGGCGCGTTCCGGGTCGAGCCAGAAAATCGCAGGCGTATTGCTGAGGCGAGCGCGTGTTACGGCAAGCTTCACCCAGTCCTTCACAGGAGCATCTTTCGCCTGGCACATGCGGAAAATATCGCCCGTGCAAACGTCTTGCTGCAAGAGCACTTCGCCCTTGGCGTTCACTGCGCGGATGACGCCCTTGCCCTTCGCGACAAAAGTCTTGTCGTGGCTGCCGTATTCTTCGGCGCCCTGGGCCATGAGGCCAACGTTCGGCACGGTGCCCATCGTCTTCGGGTCAAAGGCGCCATTCTTCTTGCAGAATTCAATCGTCTCGTCGTAGATGCCGGCATAGCAGCGGTCCGGAATGCAGGCCACCACTTCTTGCAGTTTGCCTTCCTTATTCCACATGCAGCCGGAATTCCTGATCATCGCAGGCATGGAGGCATCGATAATCGTATCGCTTGGCACATGCAAGTTCGTGACACCCTTCGCGGAATCGACCATCGCCAAGTCCGGGCCCACTTCGAAACACTTATCAAGTGCCGCGCGAACCTCGGCTTCCTTCGGGTTCCCTTCCAAACGCTTGTACAAGTCGCCAAGACCGTTGTTTGCGTCGATGCCGAGTTCCTTGAACAAGTCGGCATACTTTGCAAAAACATCCTTGAAGAACACGCGCACAAAGGCACCGAACAGCACCGGGTCCGAAACCTTCATCATGGTTGCCTTCAGGTGCACGGAGAAGAGCAGGCCCTTGGCCTTGGCATCGGCCATCGTCCGTGCAATGAACTTTTCGAGGGAAGCCATGCGCATCACGGTCGCATCGAGGATTTCGCCCTTCAAAAGCGGCTTTGCAGCGCGGAGTTCCGTAACGGAGCCATCTTCAGCCACGAACTCGATTTTGAACGTGTCGGCCTCGGCCATCGTGATGGATTTTTCGTTACCGTAAAAGTCGTCGGCATCCATGCTCGCCACGCGGGTCTTCACGGACTCGTTCCACACACCATTGTTGTGCGGATTGTTGCGGGCGTAGTTCTTCACGGCGTTAGGAGCACGGCGGTCGCTGTTCCCCTGGCGAAGCACCGGGTTCACCGCAGAACCCTTCACCTTGTCGTAACGGGTGCGAATCGCCTTCTCTTCTTCTGTGGCGGGCGCATCCGGATAATCCGGCAAAGCATAGCCGTTCTTCTGGAGTTCAGCGATAGCAGCCTTCAACTGCGGCACACTTGCAGAAATATTCGGGAGCTTGATGATGTTTGCGCTCGCATCAAGCGTAAGCTTGCCGAGGAAAGCAAGGTCGTCCGTGACAGGCTTGCCCGCAAACTGGGTACCGGCAGGAAGCGTATCGGCAAAAGCCGCCAAAATACGACCCGGCAGGGAAATATTCTTTGTTTCGATATCGATGTCCGCCGTCTTTGCAAAGGCGCTAACAATCGGGAGTAGGGATTGAGTCGCTAAAAATGGGGACTCGTCTGTAAGAGTATAGTAAATCTTCGTATTCATACAGGGACAAAGATAGAAAAAAGACCCTCTCCCTGGGAGCCGCATTTTTTTTGCAGTCACCCTGGGAGCGCGAAGCCGCGAGCAGAGTCCATACGTCCCCGAGTAGCGAAACAAGATGTATGGATTCCGGCAAGCCGGAATGACTGCGATGGGGCGTCACCCTGGGAGCGCGAAGCCGCGAGCAGAGTCCATACGTCCCCGAGTAGCGATACGAGATGTATGGATTCCGGCAAGCCGGAATGACTGCGATGGGGCGTCACCCTGGGAGCGCGAAGCCGCGAGCAGGGTCCATACGTCCCCGAGTAGCGAAACAGGATGTATGGATTCCAGCAAGCCGGAATGACGAGGGCGCGGGCGGTTTTATGGCAGAGCCTCCCGGAATGACGAGGTAGAGGATAAATGAGCCGCCCAAAATGGCGGCTCGTCTGCATGGGCACAGTTGCTATTTTCCGTTTTCCAACTCTTGAATACGAGCTTTAAGTGCGGCAATCTCATCCGCCGATTCCTTGCGAGCCTCGGCAACACCTGCGGCATGGCCCTCGGCAACACCTGCGGCACGCCCCTCGGCAACACCTGCAGCACGCCCCTCGGCAACACCTGCGGCATGCCCCTCGGCAACACCTGCAGCACGCCCCTCGGCAATACCTGCAGCACGCCCCTCGGCAATACCCTCTGCACGACCAACAACAAGGCCTTCTCTACGGCCTTCAGCGAAACCGCATTCATGTTCGAATTTCAGGTCTGTCATATTCCGCACCTCTATGCTGAACAGCTCATCTCCAAAATTACATAATTTCATCTCATTTTGCAACTTTTGGAAAAGCGGATTCGCAAGCAGTTTTTCGGGCATCGGCTTTTCATCGATAATGCTCTTGATAGCCCTGAGCCACTGCGCAGCATCACTTCTGTCATTTTTCGTGACGCCCGTATTTTCCAGTTCAAAGAACTTGTCCAGTTCCACGAACACCTTCTGAATCTTCGGAAAGAATTTCCGCCCATGGCACATTTCATCGACATGGTGCAAATAAACGCCAGGCTCTTCCGGGAACATCCGGAAATCCAGCAGGCCCAAAAAATAGATGCGCGGCAATTCGTATTTCTGGCTTTTATGGACCTGGTTCTCTATGATTCGCGCAAGATAATACTCCACACGATCCCTAAAGAAAACATCGCCCTTCTGCTGAAGTTCGACAAGGACCTTTTCGCCAGCGTTCGTAGTTCCGACAATATCCAGAATGCATGTCTTTTTATTGAAAACGCCCGGATACTCCTGCATTTCGAGAGTAATATCCTTGATAGCTTCATTTTCGTGCAAGTCAAGCATCGCATTCACAAGCGAAATCAGCAAATCATGACGTTCATCGTTCGCAAAGACTATCTTGAAAATACTGTCACTCAAAATATACGCATACTTGTATATACTTTGATACTTGACCAGATTGTTCTTGTCTTGCAAGAAAGCGCTGAGCATCGCTTCGTATTGGATTCTATTCATTTTAGCCTCTTATGGTTACGTCTGCAAAAGAGGCGAGCTCAATCTTAGAATGCAACATGCCTAAAACGCGCAAAGCACACTTTTACAAACTGGTTATCCGCCCAGGAAAGCGGAATTTAGTTTATTTGTGCTCTACGCAAGTGCTCTAGGGCCGTTCCCCTATAGTGGTTCTGCCTCTAGTTTCCTTAAACCGTCGGCGAACACCTGGCAGAGAGTTTAACATGCCGCCCCGTGAGAACAGCTGTCGGGCGGATTAACTCAAGCAATGGATAATATAGTAAAAAACAAACGGAAAGTACGTGACACGGCACAATTTAACGCACCGTCCGCAAGGAGGGTGCGTTTTTTGGGCTTACGCATGGAAACTTGGCGAATGGCCAACGCGAACCAACGCAAACGCACAATCGCGAAGTTTTTTCAATGGCTGAGAAAGAAAATCGTTTGCAATAGCGTAAGGCTGAAATCGTGGAAATAATAAAGACTCCCCGATTTTTCAGCAGGGAGTCTTGATAATCTTTTCTAGATGATGAGGCTTTTAATTTCCACAATTACTAATAATCAAATCTGCACTTGAAGGGATAGTAACAGTTATTGGGTATGTTACCATGATTTCGCCACCACAATCGTTATCATTATTATACCAATACGTTCCTCCAGACCCCAAAACATTCATACAATTTTTGAATTTTGCATTATTCAATTGAATTCTCGACCCTCCATTAGAACAGCCTGTTATTGTATACGAATGTCCCTTCGTCAACGTAGTGTTCGGAGCTATTTGAATTTCCGTTCCAGCCCCTCCGCCGCCAGCAGAACTACTAGTGGACACAGCACTGCTGGAACTCTTCGCAGAGGAGGAACTTGCGGTACCGCTGCCACTACCCGAACCATTGCAAGGCGTTTCGACCCACCAATAAGATTCAGAAGCATTATCATTTAACCAATTACTACTGCATTCACTTCCTCTTTCCGGATTGCACTTATAACATTTTCCATTCATGTTTTGCAGCCCCGTATTAAAGCAATTATTTGCGTGATTAGAAGCTCCTCCAACATACGCTATGCACGCCCCTCCGGAACTACTCGATCCGGCATACGTCACGTTAAACGAGCAATTATCAGACTTAGCGCCCTTTGACACCGTCAATGTATGCGACACGGTTCCCGATCCATTCGTATTATAGAAATTGATTCCACCGCCAGTGTAGCTGCTGCCGGACCCATCCGTTGTTGCCGGGGATATAGTCCAATCACAGCCTCCATCGCACCCCGTAACCGTCGGCGTTACAGATATTGCCGATGTCGGGTCCTGGTTACTGACCGCACCTGGGCAAGTCACATGCACATCTGGTTGAGCTTCAGGTGCCGTGTACTTGCCACAAGTTATTCCATTTCCGTTCAATGTCAACGTTACCGTGTATTCCTCTCCCGGGGTAAGATTCTTATTAGCAAGGTCAACATTTTCCGTCTTGTTTTGATTGATATTAAGAGTGTTGAATCCAAGAACATTACCAATGCCATCTGACAAGCCCAAAGTCACCGGCACATTCTGATAATTGGATCCATGGACATCAATAGAGACGACGCTTCCATTGAGGCTGCAAGAGCCCGTCGCTTCTACCTGGGGCTTGACGGTGAACTTGCAATCTTTCGTTTTTCCCATCGCATCAATTGTATAGGTATGCTCGGAATTTTCGTCCATGGTTGATGTCGACACTTTCGCATTCCAAGAGGCTTCTGCACTTCCTTTATAGGTTCCTGCCTTTCTATGTTCACTGCCACCATCAAATGTCACTGTATACGGGCAACCACTAGCAGGGCAGTTACTAATGCTGAACTTCACATCCGGGGTAGTCCCAGCGCCCTTTACAACATCGTTCGCATTGCACGTAATGTCGACAGGCTTGTAAGTCACCTCGGTTTCACAGGGCGCGACTTCTTCATCATTGCGATCCTTCACGTGAATGGTAAACTTGTATGTCTGTTCCGTACTGTGCGTATTCAATTCCGTATAGAAATCGGCATCCGTCAAAACAAAGCGTCCATCCGTAGGGCATGCAGCTTCCGACAATTCGACACCGCTGACATCGGACGTCACGGAGCAACCGTTCTCTGCGGCTCCATTCGCGTTCGAAATCGTCGAAGAAATCTGCCAAGACGTTCCGTCGTACCATACAGAGCAATCCGAAACGCTCAAAACATACGGACACGACGACTGTATCGATGTAACGCTAAAGCTGGAGGTTCCCCTTAGTATAATGGAAACGATCTTTTGCGGATCGAAGCCTTCGACGTTTGACATGATGTTGATATTCACTGATTGAGCGCCATTGGCATAAATATGCTCCGGCTGGCTGAGCAAACCTGCAGCATCTTTCAACTGCACCTCGACAGACTGGTTTTCCGCCAAGCCGTTTATGTTGAACCAAAGATCGCTTTCTCTCAAATTAATTCCATCGCCCATACTTGATGTTTGGATTTCCAGGTCGGTACTTGAATAGTATTCCGTCGATGTGAGGATGTCATAATTCTTGGAGCAAGCCTCTACCGAGCCCACCTGGAAATTTCCACAACTAGTACTTTTCCCATCCAAGCTAGTACTTACAGCAGGACAACGGACAACAACAACGGCATCCTTGTCAGTCGGTCCATGCAAGCCATCTTCACTGAACTTGTATTTAACCTCATTCTCCCAAAAAGGCCAATGGAATTCGCCGTACAACCGATGCCCATACGTTGCGTCATTCATCATATTAGTTTGGTTATCATCGCCGTTATAGTAGTAAGTGAACCGACAGTCATTATTCGTAAACCAACTGGAAGCCGCCGCCCACGGGGTCACAAGCGAATCCTTCGGCACGATTCCACCTAAATAATTCGCCTTGAACGAGCAGTTGAGCGTAGGAACATCAAAGCAACCTTCATCCGGGAACGACGTACTTTCCCAACCAAAGTCGTAAAGTTTGAACCAACTGTCTGTAACGGCCATGCCGAGATACTCACCCTGAATATCATAATCGCCAGTCAAATCAAAGGACAAGGAGCCGAGACTTCCACCAACCTCAGCTGTCGCTTGCAGTTTGCCGCCTTCAATAACCATATTAAGTTTAATCATTGACGTCTGGGTAATGGTAAGCGACGACGAACTAAAAGGTTTTTGTTGACAAATTCCGGTTGAATTCGCTAAGCCCTGTCCACTTCCAACGCACAAACGTGCATACAGCGTTCCAGATTCCGCTTTATTGCCGCTTCCATAACCCAAAATATTCATAATCAAATAATCACCAGTTTCGTTTCCGGAACGGAAAATAAAACCGGAATTCATGCCCTCGTTATTCTGCCCATTTGACTTGAAAATTGTCGTCTGAAGCATGGCTGACATTATTCCGTTCTTTCCCGTCAGCTTGGTGCTCATGATGATAGTCTGGCAACCGCTTTTGTTATTGCAGTTCTGGGTGTTTTTCGAAGCCATTACATCGTCCTTTAAATACCCATTTTCTATTACCAGGTTACCATTAGCATCGGAGGTATTTTTATAGGCCAGTTGCCAGTTTGAAACAGAATTTTCGTAATTTATCGGGCAGGACTGTCCCTTACCGCTGTTTGAACAATCCGTAATGCACTTCGGGTCATCGTCGCAAAAAACTTTTAGACCAACAAAGTCCTCATAGAAACAGTGCTTATCTCTGTCGTTGAATTTTGCGAGGACCGTGTTGTTCGCAGAAATCTGCTGCAAAGTAAACTGTTCCAACTGCCTCGGCTCCGTAGTCGGGGAGTTTTCGCTAGTACTGCGCCAGTACGAGAACTTATCGGTACCTTTCAATTTATACTTCAGTTGGACATAATCCCCGGCATACACCGTGTATTCGCACAAGTCATTATTACAGACATGCGTTGGAGAATTGCCAAAATTAGCAGCCGTCGAGGATGTGTACACATGGACTTCCGAAGAGGAATGTGAGCCTTCGCGCCTTACAGTAAGCGTAAAGGGTCTGCGCTTAAGCGATGCGTAAAGCGGATAAGTGGCTTCGTCCTCGGGCGCAGTTATGGAATTGTCCTCGCTCGGAATAAACAAGTCACAGTATTGCGAAGTCGCCGTTCCCGTAAGAGAAATTGCAGTATTCGTCCCGCAATTCCATTCTTCGTTCGTGGTGTTCACAACGCAATTAGTTCCACTGGCACGGACCCATTCTCCAGAAACGAGCGAGCCACAATTCGGGCGTTTTGCAATTTCGTTGTAGTTATTTTCATCGGTGCAGTTGCCCGGATATTTTTTACAGTATTCCGAAAGGTCCTGGCGTTTAATAGTCGACCTACCCGTAATAAACACTCTTTCCGCAAAAGGAGAACTAATAAAGCATCCATCGCACGGATCAGTCAACTGGAAAACCACATCCCCCTGACCTGCGGATGCATCCGTCACCACATTGAAAACAGTAACTTCGGTCTCTGCCGTTGGGGTCCCCTTCCATTCATAAACGGAAGTCGTTCCGTCATCCTTTACAAGCGTAGTGCCGCTCTGCGGCGTATAACTCCATCCCGACTCCAAATGACTTGTTGAGGGTGCCATTATGGTAACTGTCATTTCCCTGTCACCTTTTTTCACTTTCAACTTAACAGGAACACTCGCATTAGCGGACGTCTCCAATTCAGGCGTTACAAACGAAACTGGAGGATTCGCACCAAGAAGGCCCTTGACAACTACATAGAACGGTACTTCCAACTGGTTTTTTGTATACACACAAGTGTACACGCCTTCATTTATCGGCACAGGATTGTCGGGATTGTAAAGATCGTTGCCGGTACTGATTTCGGACGGGCACACCACACCTTCCGATCCGTCTTGATCTTGAGCCCCGTTCAATCCCATTACGGTATAATAGTCAGAAAGTCTACCCACCGGATCCTGAGGCAAGTAAATGATTCTCGGCAGAACGATATACGACGGAGCAATCTCAGTCACACGATTCCCCGTCAAATCATCCGGGTCTATTTCTTCATTTTTGTACTGAGACTCCAGCGTAATCGAAAGTTGCGGAGATGTCGAGATGAAGAAGGTATCATAACCTTCAGGGGATCCGGACGTTCCGCTTGATCCACTTCCCGAACTTGATGCTGATGTCGGTGTTGACGGGGCTGCACCACAAACTGCCCCTTCTTCATATGGGCAAACGATATTGTTTGCAGTCAAGTCGTTCAACACCAACGGGTTGTATACGAACTCCTGTCTATCCGAGACCTGTTTAATTTTCGCACAATTCTTTGCAGACATGTAGAACGACCCGTTCCATTCAAGATTCGCCCCCCCAACAGGCGTTTCAAGTGCTTCCACATCATGCAACGAGTAGACAAAATAATTCCATTTCGGAGAATTTCCTGATTTTTGTATTTTCCCCGCCCCATTCGGAAGATAAAGGAACACAATAGAATTCTCATCCGTTCCAGGAACCTTTCCGTTAACCTTTGAAGTAGATGTCTCTTCTTCGTCTACAAGAATGATGAATTTCCCAATGAAATAATTATTCGGATCAACAAAGATTTCGCTCAATTTGTTCGCCGGGATTTTCACGACAAGATATTCGCCAAATTTATTTGCCGCAGGAACAGAACTATAGCAAGTGTTCAGTTTTTTAACGCCTTCTCCATTCGCCAAGCCGTTTCGATCTAAAGCAACAACATCAGCGACGCATTGAGACTGGTATTTAGACGCGCTAAACGATTCCACAGCGGGCATCAAGATATCGTCAATTTTATAGTGGGATCCATCGCAGCCTGTTGTTGGTTCACCAAAATATTCGTCGCAATAAGCCTTAATTCCTTCCGCACAAACGACTCCGTCATCTGCAGCGCTAGCCTTCAAGTTAGACGAGAAATGGCCAATGCTCGTGAATGGTACGTAGGGACCACCTTTTGTTCCTGTCTTTTCGGTAGGATAACAATATCTTCCAAACCCACACGATTGTAAATCTCCATAATAATAATTATACGTAGTTTTGTTCGCCAACTGAAATGCAGTATTTGCAGGGCATTCTGTATATTCATAAGTAGAGGTAGATTGTTCTTTAGTTAAAGACAATTGTTTCGTACTAGAAAAGAATATATTACTAGCGTTTGTTTGCGATATGTGATAATATTTACTACACTTTTCCCCATCTTTTATAAAGACATCGCTACCGACATCATTGCCAAGAAAGACATACTGAGCATTATTCATATTCGTGCCGCTCAAAGCGTCGCCTTTAGGAATCCAAACATCACCTTCCGCCAAGAAACCGCCCTGATTCTGATTTGCGGGGGAAGCAAAATTTATTTTAGCATTCGCTCCAAGGCAGGTGTTTCCATGGATGGTGAATTTCTTTTTCATCTGACTTGTGAGCGTCAACGTTCCATTAAGAGTCATATTACTATCAAACTCTATCCCAGCGCCCATTGTCGACATAGTCACATTGCCATTAAAATACGCACTCCCTAAAAACTTCTTCACAGCAGCATTGTCTGAAAATGTAAAGCCCGTAACATTACCATCAACATAAAGACTTCCACCTTCCTCAACACCTTGGTTTGAAACAATAAGATTGCCGCCTACACAGGAGTTTTTCCCCAACAAAAGGTGGTTTGTTTCATTGCTAGATAAATTTCCTGTAACAACAAGATTTTTGGAAATACCGATTTGCGAACCATTCAAATTACCATTCACAAGCATTGACGAGGATCTAGTATTTGTCCCCATGGTCGTCGAGCCGCCAAAATAATCGAATTCATAATCAATTGTCCCCACGACTTTTTTCACAGGAACTTTCACCTGGTACAAGCCGTTCACTTTCAAAATCGCCGATTCACTGTACTTGGCCTTTCCGTTGCGGGCCTTGCCCACAGAGACAAGTTTCATCTTATACGAAGTATTCTCCGTATTTACAGCGGTAAGGAACACATCATAACTCTGACCGTCCCTGGTAAGCGGATTCAAAACGCTATTCAACTTTACAGGCTTCTGGTTTCCGTCGTAAAAAGACTTCAACATGGCGCCCACGTCGTTTGCATTATAAGTCATCCACGAACGCGCAGCATCAAGGCCTGCCGTCGCCGATTGGCGAGCCTCGTTCATCATCATTCGCGACGAACTGGAACTGTTTTCGGAGGTCAACCACTTGAACGTGGCCGTAGCGGCAATAGTCGCCACCAACATGAACAGAAGTACGGTTATAAGGGACACACCCTTTTTATTCATTCTCATAAATCCTCCCAGCTAGTCCTTCACCCCATTACTTGGAGTCGGAATAACTAGCGACACCTTGCCGGCTTCACCATTCGTTTTTATTTGGAGATTAATCTTAAATGCTTTCACGTTGCGCTTGTCAAGTACGGACATCGTGCTGTAATTGACTCTGCTTTCGTCAAACGTGTAGTTCGACGACTCCACTCTATTGAGTTCAAGATTCGAAATCGTCACCGCGCCGGTATTTGCAAGCGGCGAATACGTCACGAACGTGAAAACCATGCACGCGTTGTTCACAGATTCATTTACAGAGAACCGGAAGGAACGTTTTCCGTTAGCATCGCTTGTTGCCGGCGGATAGAACAAAAAGTCCCTGACCCCCGAAATTTCATTTCCATTTCCACCATTCCTGAAACCGACAGCGATGTGGTCGCGCCCAGGGCAGAACATGCGACTGTTGTTTTCTGCAAACGGAATTTCAAAGGAAATCTCGTAAGTGTATCCCGACTTCAGGCTTACCTTTTCGCACTCCTTCCAATCGGCACTATTGTCCCCGGAACTCGCCACGAACACCTGGTTCGCCCTCTTGCCACCGGCATCGATTTCCTCGTCTTCGAACTTGTAGTTGCTCGCGAAGCCCGAAACGGCAACGGAGGTACCGCCCTCCTCAGGCGTAGAACTCAAATACGTGAGATCGTTTACGCCGAATCTCGATATAAAGCGGAATGTATGGACGCTAGTATCCGTGCTTGAAGGAAGCAGCCTCGGATACTGCCTTGTGGAACCGGACACAGGCGAATAATCCGACGACAACACGCCAGGCGTTGCAGGAATCACGCGGAACGAGTCCACTTCGGTAGCCATTTCCACGACCAGTGCACCAGTTGACGGACAATCCGCGCTAGCGGAGGCTCCCGCATTTTGAACTTTCGATATGCAGGACCTGAAAAGGGACTTTCCCTGCTTATACCACACCACCTCTTCAACGGCATCGAAGGCTCCCTTATCGCTGTAACGAATCCGGCGGAACTTCAGACTATCGCCATTAGCGCCAACTTTGAACGAGGAGGAGTCTTCTGCCCCGATATCGATGTAAACACTGTCCGTCCAGTCAAAAGACGCACCCGCAGCTTCTTCCTTTGCGCTCTTCGCACCCATCTGCGCAATATCATCGCTTAGCAGGGAGCCCACGTTCTCGGCAACTTCGCTCGCCCTTATCTGGCTCTGCGTACGCACGCGGATCTTTGTACTGTCACTGAAAGCCTGGCCGGCGATAATCACGACCACACCGAGAATGGCAATATAGACCATCAACTCCATAAGGGTAAAACCACCCTTACGGCAGGGTTCGTTTGTACAAAGGAAACTGTCCTGGTCTATACGACTAATCATAGATCCTCGCATGCTTGCATACCACAAAACGCGAAACGCGCACTTGCGCTTTCCGTACCAAGAAAGATAAATTTTTTTTTGCATTCGGGAACAAACAATCTTCTTTTTTCGCAAGAAAAAAGTCCCTATTCCAATGTGGAATAAGGACTTACAAAAACACTACGGGTATACGGTCCCCGCAAGATCAACGGATGACGCCGGACACGTTTACAGACTGGGTCGAACCCTTGAACTGCCAGGAAACGGTCACGTTCACCTGCTTGGCGTACACGTGCGAAACCGTCTCGTAATTTGAGCCGCTTTCGGCGACATAATCGGACGTTCTCGACACCTTAATCTGCGGCGCATAGTTCACGGTCACCTGCCCACCCAGCCCTCTATCCCAGGAGCGCTGAATCGAGGGCCAAAACACCGTTGTATCGCCATCCGCCTTCGAGGGAATCGCGGCCAGGCCCGCCCGTTTCAGGGAATCCAAGACCTGCTGGGCAACTTCTACGGCGCCGTCACGGCCACGAATACGCAACAGCGCGTCGTGGTTTCCGTTCTGCATGCTCAACACAGCCATATACATAAAACCCAATACCGCGGCGGCGACAAGCACCTCCACTATTCCAAATCCACCCTTGTTACACACAAACTTCTTCATAACCACACCTTCGACTACATCCAACTTGCGCCGGAATCATAACTCAACTTGTAATACAACTCAAACTTGGTACTCTTTTTCACTGCGGCCGCACGACGGTCGGTCGAGCCGTACTTCACCATGAAGCATCCTTCAGGAACCGGCGACACGCCCACGCGCGGAGTCAACGTCATTTCATTAGAGACTGCGCCGGCGTTATCCGGACAAGTGCCATTGGTAAATTCGTTCAAGGCTTCCAATGTCATCTCGTCGATAGGGTCGCCCAGTTTGCTCACGTCCGTCACGCAAGCACCTTCGTACGTTTTAACGACCTTTCCCGAAGCCTTGACGCAAAGTTTCTTGTTCAACCGGATAGCGTCGTTGGCGGCCCGTCCCAGATAGGCGGTGACGTTGATGCCGGCATCCTTGATTCGGGTATTGATAACGGCGGAGCGAAGGCTGACCACACCCATCGACGAAAGAACACCGATGATCGCAACGACCACCAGCACTTCTACCAGGGTAAAACCAACTTTCGACCGACGTTCAACCGGCATGAAAAACCTCCATTCGTTCATAACTCGTTGTGCTGCACAAAGTTAGAACAAAAAACCGCATTTGACGGTGCGGTCTTCCATAAATATATATTGATTTGGGCCAAAGCGGTTAACAAATGTTTACAAAATAGCAATAATGTAATAAAACGCACTTTTTTTTCTGTGCAAAACTCGGGAAAGTGCGCGAAAAGTGCGCGAAAAGTGCGCGAAGAAATGCGCGGCGACAATCTACGCAAAATATGCGTAGATTATTTTCCGAGAGTACCCCTGGCGTATTCATTTATGCAGGTCACGGACTTGCGCTTGCAAGGGGTCGACTCGTCGTAGAACACCACACGGTCGTTGCGGAACACCTCGCCGAAGATTTCCTTGCCGGGGCCGTTGCAGCCCTTGGCGAACTGCACATCGTAAAAGATGTCGTTGTCGCGGGTGACCACGCGGACCTTCACATCGAGTTTATAGGCGCCATGCGCTCCGCTGATGCTAAAACCGTAGGGGATTTCAGCGAATTTGAGGTGCGGGATTTCGGAGGCATCGGGGGCTTCGTAGTCCAGGTTCTTCCAGGTGGCGAACTCGCCGCGGTCGCGTGCCTTGAACCATCCTTCCGGGTCGTTTTCGTTCGCTGTTTCCATGGCCATGTTCAAATTGGCCAGGTAGCCGTCGCGAATGAGGGAAAGTTCTTCTTTGAATTCATGGTAAATGTCCATGTCGCCGTCGTAGGCGAAACAGGTGGCGCCAAAGGCCAAGGCAAAAAGCAGAATTTTCTTCATGCTGTTAATGTAATAAAAAAAGCGGGAAGACGGGAAAAAACGTCACCCAGGAGCGTAGCGACAGGGACCAGGAAGTCCTGTCTCGCCCCCAAAAAACGACCGCGATTTCGTCATTCCGGGAGGCACGAAGTGCCGAGCGGAATCCATACGTCCTGTTTCGCCACTCGGGGACGTATGGGCCCTGCTCGGGGCGGAGCCCTCCCAGGGTGACTGAGGTTTTCAGGATGTATGGGCCCTGCTCGGGGCGGGGCCCTCCCAGGGTGACTGAGGTTTTCAAGATGTATGGATCCTGCTCGGGGCTTCACCCCTCCCAGGATAAAAATTGCTATATTTATGCAGCACTACTGCCCAGGTGGTGGAATGGTAGACACTGGGGACTTAAAATCCCTTGGGGGCAACCTCGTGCGGGTTCAAGTCCCGCCCCGGGCATTGTTTTTCAAGAGGTCCAACATGATCGAGTTTTACCCGAACAGCATCTATTACCCGCGCGAAACCGTAGAAGAGAAACTCGCCAAGGGCGAACTTCAAAAAACGGAAAAGCACCTTATGGGATGGACCGAACGCCATCGTGGCGAAATCTGGGACTGTGCACGCGAAGATGCCGACCAGCCCTCCGACGAAATCCTGCTGGACAACCTCCGCGCCCTGCTCCTCTGCAAGGGCTCCTTGCAACCCGCCGCCGAAATGGGCGACATAATCAAGGAAATCACCAAGGAAGTATGGTACCGCAACGAAGACGCCAACGAAGCCCCCGACATGGTGGCCGAAGATTGGCGCGCCAAGTACCTGACCAAATGGCGCGAGGCCCGCATGTTCGAAGCGTTCATCCTTATTGAAAAGCGCTCCGCACAATTGCTTGAAATTTTAAAAGCCTAATCGTTCTAGTTCCGAGAAGTAGGATTTCTAGTACTTCGCTTGCCAGCGAATGGGAATCCAGAACTCCAGCTTACCGGCGGTACTCTTCGGGTACCGCCAGAAATATTTTATGTGCTCGGCAAGTTTTTGTTTGAACGATTCATCATTCGTATTGGAAAAAACAAACTCGTCAAGATTGAAGACGCCTGTGGAATCCAACGTGACGCGGATGCCTACGACCAGGTCGGGCCGAGTTTCGCGTTTTTGCTTTTTCTTGATTTTGAAATGCTCGCTGGCCAGGTAATGCAGGCCTGCGGCACGGCCTTGCAAAAAGCGTTCCAATTGCAAAAGGTCGCGACCAGCCGAATTGTCAAGCACATAAATGTCATCGAGCCGCGGCATGACCACTCGACCGGTAAAACTCTTATCATTCTTTTGCACGGGTGGTTCCACCACCGCAGGGGCGACCAGTTCGTATCTTTGCACGCTGAACAATACGTCGAGCATCGCTACGAACACCAGCAGCAGCAATATCAATGGGATGTTCCGCTTAAGCATACGGGATTCTACTCAATAGACTTTATGCAAAGTTGCAGGGACTTGCGGCCGTTATAGTAGTTCCAAGTAGGTTCGAACACCACGGAAACGCCCTGGTTCCCGGTTATCTGGGACTTGCTCTTACGAAGACCGAAGGCGATGGCCGGGTACACGCGGCTTCCCGCCTGGGAAATTTCCATTTGCAAATGGCCACCACGGAGTTCCCGGATTCTGTGCACTTTCACGTTATCGGCACGGAAGGTGGGATACGGGAAATTTCCTCCAAAAGGTTCCATCAAGTCGAAATAGTCGAGCACCGTATGTTCACGGGATTGGCTAGTAAAACGAGGCCCCGTCTTGACCGGCTCCACGACCAATTCGCGAAGCGCCACTTGAATGTCGAAGGCGTGGGCTTCGTCTTCGCAAACGCTTTCTCCGGTGTAGCCCTGTTCCTTGGCCGAGGCCTCCAAACGGGTACGGAGTTCGTCGATGCCTGTTGCAGAAAGCGAGAAACCCGCGGCATTGGCGTGACCACCCCAGCGGTCGAACATGTCGCGACAACCGAACAAGGCCTTGTGCCAATTGAAACCGGGAACGGCGCGAGCGCTGGCGTGAGCCATTCCGTCAATGATAGAAAGCACGGCAGCCGGGCGCCCAAATTCCTGCGCCAATTTCGCGGACACAATGCCGATGACGCCCACATGCCAATTTTCTCCGGCCACCACGAGGACCGTAGGCACAGTATCGCCATAAATCTTTTTCACCTGTTCCAAGGCCATCTCGGTAATTTCGGCTTCTTTCTGCTTGCGGCTGGAATTCCAGTTCTTGAGTTCGGCAAGCAAAGCGGGAGCATCGCTCTTGTTTTCGCACAGCAACAACTTCAATGCGGGATCCGGGCGTTCCATGCGGCCAGGCGCGTTCAGGAGAGGCGCCATCTTGTACATCACGTCGATGCCGCCCACAGAACTCCCCGGTTTCATAAGGCTTGCGTACATAGCCTGAATTCCGGGCCATTCGCTATTTTGCAGGCGGTGCAAGCCGGATTTGGTAAAGAACCTGTTTTCGGGAGTCATCTGCACGAGATCGGCCAATGTTCCAAGAGCCACAAGGTCCAAGTACTTTTCCGGAGCCTCCATGCCAAGTCTTGCATAAAGGGCGCACATGAACTTGTAAGATACTCCCACCCCGCACAATTCAGGGTTCGGGTAAGTATCGCCCTCTTGATGCGGATCGATAAGCACATCGCAAACAGGGAGGCCGTCGCCACTGGGCTGGTGGTGGTCCATGACCATCACGGCCATTCCAAGTTCCTTGGCATGCGCAATTTCGGCATTCGCGGTAATGCCCGTATCTACCGTAATCACATAGCGCGCCCCGGCGTTAAACATTTCATCGACAGCAGCGACAGAGAGCCCATAACCGTCGCCAAATCGGTTGGGCAGGCGCCATTCCGATTCAATGCCAATGTCCTTCAGGCCGCGTGTCAAAAGCGTCACCGAAGTCATGCCATCCAAGTCGTAGTCGCCGAAAATGAAAACCTTTTCCTTGAGGTCGCGGACCTTCAAAATCCATTCCAGCGCAGCGTCCATTCCCATGATCCGCATCGGGTCCAGGACATCGGCTTTGGAACCGTTAAGAATGCGGTTCGCATCTACCACGTTCTTTATGCCACGAGCCACAAGGAAGCGCGCCACCAAGTGGGGCACCTTGAGTTCATGCGAAAGTGTAGATGCAACCAGGTCTTCCATTACTTGAAGCCCTCGAACAATTTAATGGCGAGCGATTGCAAAAGCATCATGGGCGTTGTGCGGCGGCTGGCCACACGGCTCATTGTTTCTTGGACGGTCAAAAGCGCCGATTCCAACGCCGCAGACCCCACATGCGGGAACGCCTCGAGATTTACACGGGACGTGGTTTGCGGAATGCGCAATGGGGCGCCGGACTGCGCACGGAACAAATCGGAAAGGAGGAACGAAAGCACTTCCAAAAAACGGTTCGCGATGGCGGCATCCTCGATTTCGGCCTCTTCAATCTTTTTGAACAGGTCGTAGTAGGCGTTCTTCAGCGAAAGGTTCACAAAGTCCACCGCCAAATCGCACCAGGCCTTGCCATGCTCGGCAAAGTAGAGCGCCTTGCCAGGAGAACCAACAGCAAGTCCAACAACATCGTCTGTTACGGAATCCTCGTCGGCCTCTTCGCCCATGAGGCGCACCGTCTCGGTTTTGACTTCGGCATCCGAAAGCGGCAACAGGTGCAACGCGAGGCAACGACTGCGAATGGTCTGCAGCATTTTTTCGCGGGACGACGTCGTGAGAATGAAATAAGTGTCCGGAGGAACTTCTTCCAAAGTCTTGAGGAAAGCGTTGGCCGCGGAATCGTTCATGCGGTCGGCTTCGACTACCACCACCACGCGGACTCTATCGCCCTTGAGAGCGAACGCCGCAGTCATGTTGCGGATAAGGTCCACAGAGATTGTGGCGCCGGCACCGAAAATGTCGACGCGATAGGGATTCTTGAAAATCTCTTCGATGTAGGCCTGCTTAAAATCCTGAACAGTCTTCGCAGTACTCCCGGCAGAAACATCATCGGCATTGCGGGCGCCGGCTTCCTTGCTTTCCATGGGCACGACCCAGTTGTCGGTAACGCCCACGTCGCTTGCCATTTTGCAACCGAAACAATGTCCACAGGGGCGCATACCGGGGTCGCTGCACTGGAGCGCTTTCGCCAGTTCGATGGCAAGAGCCTTTTTGCCAATGCCTACAGGGCCATCGATTAGAATAGCCTGCGGAAAGCGGTTTTCGCGCAAAGCCGCCATCAGCCTAATGCGCTGACGTTCCTGGGAAACTGGACCATTCAATCGATACTCAATCATTTTGTCTTCAACCATTGCAAGGGATCCACGGTTTGCGTTCCCTCGCTAACTTGGAAATACAATTTAATTCCATTTAACGACGCAATATCGCCCACTTCTCCAATTTCTTCGCAATTACGGACCTCATTGCCCTCTTGGACCTTTATGGTTCGCATATGGCCATAAACAGAATAGGTTCCACCCTCGTGTTCAATGATTACCGAGGGGCCTCGGCCATCGATTTCGGAAACCATCACCACCGTACCGGCAGCGGCGGCCCGCACAGAGCCTCCACGTTTGCCGCGAATCTCGACGCCCAGGTTGCGTGTAGCGATGTGCAAAACGGGGTGTTCCTGCAAGCCATACTGGCTTATGATTTCACCTTCCATGGGCATGCACTTGGGGCCCTTGACCGTAGAAGCGATTGTCTTTTTGGGTTTGGTAACTTCCTTCTCTTTCTTTTTGCCCTTGGCCTTTTTCTTTTCGGCCTCAGCCTTCTTGGCGGCGGCAATTTCCTTTTTGCGTTTTTCCTCGAGTTTCTTGATAAGGGCAAGCATCGTCTTTTGATTGCGTTCAAATTCTTCCAAGGCCCGGCGCTGCATCTGCTTGTCCTGCTTTAGACTCTGGAGCATTTTCTCTTGTCCGCTCATCTGGCTGACGAGGCCCTTTTCCTCGGCGGACTTCTTGTGGCGCAACACGGAGAGGTCGGCCAAGTGCGAAGTCTGCTGCTGCTTCATTTCGTCGCGTTCGTGAACCATGCGTGTAAGCGTTTCCACTTCTTCTTTATCTTGGTAGAGAATGCGGTGTACCCAATAGGCTTCGCGTTCGGCGCTGCCGCTTTGCGTTAGCAAGTTGTACAAAGCAAGGGCCTCGGTTCCGCGGCCATTTACGTACAAAGTACGAACACGGCGTTTCATCACTTCTTTGCGGATGCCTATTTTCCCGTCCAGGGAATCTATATCGCGTTCCAGCTGTTCCAACGCGCGTTGCACCATGACTTCACTTTTAGAAAGTTCACTAATGTACGTGCGAGTCTGGTTCAGGTTCTGGTCCAACAGCGATATGGTGTTGAGCACGCCCTTTTCTTCGTTTTCAATTTGCGCCAGTTCCTTGCGCTTTTTCGCCAGATCGTTTTCCAGTTTTTTCAGGGCCGTCTTTTGCTCTTTGATTTGCGCATCTGTTTTTTTGGGAGCCGCATACGACAGTCCAACAAAAAGAATAAGCAACAAAGAAAGAAGGCGAACCGAGAATCGCATCATTTATCCTGTTCATTCCTGGTGGCAAGCAAGAACCCGCGAACCGTCCTAAAACTGAAGTAGGCCGAAAGCAGCGTCACCAAAAGAACAACAAGAGCGAACATCAGGCCAAAGCCATTCAAATATTCACCCACGACAGGAAGCGCTTCCGATACGGAATTCACGATTACCGCGAGCAGCACAACGGCAAGTCCGCTCCCCACAAGGCCCTGCATAAGGCCTTCCAGCACAAACGGGAACTCGATAAAGCCATAACTCCCGCCGGCATACTTCATGTTGCTCACCAGCAACTTGCGGTTCAAAAGCGAAAGACGCACCGAATTGCAAATAATGAGCGAAAGCGTGACAAGCAAAAGGACGCTCAGGCAAATGGGCCAGAACACCATCCGGAATTTCCACGCAGAAATCTTTTCCACCCATTCGACGGGGGCCTGCACTTCTTCAAAATCGCCTGTACGCATCACTGCATTGCGGACATCAATCAGTTCCATCGGATTGGCGCTCTGCTCGTCAAGTTTTATGCGGAAAAAAGGAGGAATCGGGTTCCCATCGACAAGTTCAAGCATTTCGCCACTAAAGTGCCTGCGGAAATCGGCCAACGCTGAATCGGCACATATAAATTCAACTGAGCCCACATGCTTGGTCCGTTCCAAGTCCTTCTTGATGACGGCGATGGAATCGGCGGGCAGTTCCCCCGGCAAGAACGCCTCGATACTATACAGCGACTTTTCGGTCTGCAACAACCGCATGACACCGCCCAAAGCGGTCAAAGACGCAGCCAACAGCAGGGAACATAGGAAAATCGTTATAAGGGACGGCAAAATCACCGTCCGCTGCTGCTTCCAGCCACGAAAAGATTCAGATATTAAGTAGCCTAGTTGTCCGAACACGACTGGAATATAATTATTTTTGTTGTTGTTCTTTACGGGGCATTTATGAAACACATCGGATTAAAGATTACGGCATTCCTTTTCGCCATCGCTCTTTGGCTATATGTAATGTCGCTCAACACTTTCCAGATTACCATGGAAGTGCCGGTCAGACTGGTCAAGTTGCCCGAAACTTTGGCCATCGCCTCCAAGCCCCCCCAGACCATTGAAATCACGGTAGAAGGCGAAGCGTTCGACCTGATGCGCATGCGCACCCGCATCAACCGCGGTGACACCACCACAGCGAACATTGTCATAGATCTGCAGGATGCAGACCTAGGCTCTTCGCGCAAGCACATTTACGCAAGGAACTTCGTGGCTCCCGGGTTTCCGAACATCAAGTTCGTAGAACCCGACAACCAACTCCTGTTCATCGACCTGGAACTGGACACAAAAATCCAGCGCAACATCCCTGTGCATTCCAACGTCACATTCAATTCCAAATCTGGATTCCTGATGGTCGACGAGCCCGTTCTCTCGCCTGAATTCGTAGTCATTTCCGGAGCCCGCAACGCCATTACCCGCGTGTTCGAAATTCCCACGGACTCCATGAACTTCGATACGCTCAAGTCTACCGCGACCTACAAGATTCCTTTGAACTTCGGCCAGTTCCCCGCATACGTGACGCCCAGCGACTCGAGCATTTCCATCACGGTCAATGTTCAAAAGACCGCAAGCAAGGAATTCAAAAACATTCCCGTCCAGTTGATTGGCCACTATGACAAGAACATCTACAAACTTTCTCCCGACACAGTGTCGGTCAAGGTTACCGGCGGCCAAGGAGTGCTGGATTCCATCACCAATGAGAACCTGGAACTATTTATTGAATACAACCGATTCGCCATCGAAGATGTCGATAGTCTAGCCCCGACAGTAAAGTTGAAACTCGACGCAAGCGTGAATCGTGAAATGTCGATCAAGGCTATCGAAACCACACCCGACAAAGTCGCACTTTTCAAGAAAGAAATCAAGCCTGTCGTGCTCGTAGAAAAGACCAACGAGGACTACGGCGAAGAAGAAGACGAAGAGGACGATGACGAAACTGCAGAAAGTACCACGGAGACCGAAGAATGATTTGGCTTGGTATTGAATCCAGTTGCGACGAAACTGCCTGCGCCGTATTACAGGACGATCCACTCAAAGTTATTTCCAACCCGCTTTACAGCCAGATTGACGAGCACGCCCTTTATGGCGGCGTCGTTCCCGAAATCGCAGCACGCGCCCATTTGCAAAAAATCGCACCGATTGCCGAAGCCGCCGTTAAAGAAGCTGGCATAGAACTCAAGGACATCGATGCCATCGCCTACACCACGGGTCCGGGCCTGATGGGACCGCTTCTCGTGGGCGCCAGTTTTGCGAAAGGACTTGCCCGCGACTTGCAAATTCCCGCCTACGGAATAAACCACCTGGAAGGGCATCTGGCTGCCGCGTGGCTCAGCAACCCGGACATCGAGCCTCCGTTCTTGACGCTCACTGTTTCGGGCGGACACACCGAACTGGTGATGGAAGAACCCGGTTTCAAGTACACAAGCATCGGCCGCACTCGCGACGACGCTGCCGGCGAGGCTTTCGACAAATGCGGAAAGTTGCTCGGTCTCAAGTACCCTGCAGGCGCCACCATCAGCCGCCTTGGCGCAGGCAAGAACCGCAAGTTCGTAGAATTTCCCCGTGCCCTGAACTCCCACGACAACTGCGAATTTTCGTTCAGCGGTTTAAAGACAGCCGTTCTCCGCTACACGGAAACGCACGATCCAGAATTCATCCAACAAAACCTCGGCGACATTTGCGCATCGCTCGAAGACGCCATTGTCGGAAGCCTCGTCCAAAAGACCGTGAACGCACTCAAAAAGACTAAAATGAAAACTTTGGTCATGGGTGGCGGCGTAAGCGCGAATGCCTGGTTGCGCACTCGTCTCGAAGACTACTGTTCCCGCCACGGAATCCGTTTTTGCGTGCCCGACCGCAGTCTGAGTACCGATAACGGAGCCATGATTGCCGCAGCGGCGATTCGACGCAAAAAACAGGACAAACTCGTCTCGATTGACGTCGTAAAGCCTTGGATGCCCTTGGCTTTGTAAGCCAAATTACGATATTTGGCTCACACGGTTTTGCAACTGTTGTTTTTTTCGGTTACTTGAATTTATATTGTAAGCATGAAGTCCTGCCTTTTACATAAGGTTCCATCTTTTTGCAGAGTGGCTGTCTTGGCCGCACTGGTTTCGATGGCTTGGGCAGAAGAACCCGCCGCGGACTTGAGCAAGCCCGTAAGCGATGTTCAAATTTTCAGACCCGAAAAGCGCGAAACGAAAGTCGAACTTGTGGATTCCAGCAAGAGCAATTCCATTTTGCTGAACGTGGACATCTTTGGAAGTCTCGACGTGCAGTCGTACTATATTTTGTGGGACAATGTCGACCTCTCCGAAGACATCAAAAAACTGATGACCACGCGCGACTTCGCCCGCGATGAATTCTTCATGCAGAACATCGACCGCGAGCAGTTCGAGCAGGAACGTATGCTTCAACTGTTCGAAGACCGCAAGCGCGAGTTCTTCACCATCTTCCCCGAGGAAGCCCTGAAGGAACTGCAGGAAAAAGAAGAAGACGAATAGTCCCCTGCGAGCAAGCGCATGTTTTCGACAGAGAATAATTTTGAAGAATGGAACCTGAGCGGATTCGGTTCGGCTCCCGCACTTTCTTTTCTGCAAATCGAAAGCACACACAACCTTATGAAAGCGAAAGCGGCCGCCGGTGAAATTCCGCCGGGCACGCTCATCGTCGCCGATTCGCAAACTGCCGGGCGCGGCCGCCACGAGCGCACGTGGGACTCCCCCGCCGGCAAGAACCTCTATTTCAACATACTCGTCCCGCTCGATGGAATCCCGCCAAGCAGTTTTGCGCAGATTACACAGGTGACTGCGCTTACGTTTGCAGAAGTATTCAACGCCATGAGCGAACAACAAAACGTTGCGACTGACGACTTTGGGAACCGCACAACCGCCGTTGCAAACTGCCAAAGCGCGCCCGCCGAAAATGCACCTGCCGTAAAAAGCGCGCCTGTTGGCGATAACGGCGAGCGCATCACCGTCAAGTGGCCGAACGACATCCTTTTCGGCAAGAGCAAGTTCTGCGGGATTCTCGCAGAAATCGTATTCGTCCCGATGCCGTCAAGTTCCGCGAACGGCCCCGCTCCGGCGCAACAGCCGCGCGTCCCGGCGCTTTCGCTCGGTGTCGGCATCAACGTGAACAGCGACCCTGCGGACTACGCGCACCTCGGGCGCGCCGTCACCACCCTCAGGGATATCTGCGGACGAAACGTCAACCGTGAAAAACTGTTGCAGTCGCTCGTCGCAAGCCTCGAACGCGCCATCGGCCAATTCAGAGCCTTCGGGATTTCGCCCTGGGTCGCCGCCTGGCGCAAAATGGACCAGTTCATCGGATGCCGCGGCACGATTGTCGTCAACAACAACTGCACCGACGCGAACCGCGACAGCGGCGAAGGCTCCGTCAAAAAAACGGGGTGCATCCTGGACATGAATCCCGACGGAAGCCTGCTCTTCAAGACGGACGACGGCGAAATCCAAACCGTCTATTCCGCCGACCTGGAAATCTAGCTTCACGATTCCGCGCAGTTCAATGTGCGCAGTTCAATGTGCAGGCAGTTCAATGCGCGCGCTGTTGCCTTACTTCTTGTTCTTGAAAAACATGCTTCCGACGAGCGAAACCGCCAAAACGACAATCATCGCCGTAAGCCCCATGTTGGCAAGTTCCATCTGCGCGCCCGCATAGCCCGATTCTATCAGGATTATCAAGGCGAGGGCGATGACCGCGGCCACGGAGCCCATCTGCTGGAACATTTTTACTTTGTCCGCATTCGTAAATTTGCCGTCAGGGCGTTTGCTAGTAAAGGGCATCTACGTTTCCTCCCAGGCAAATCCATACAACAAGGCCCACCATCACGAGCACGCTTATGGCGACATTCGCCAAGAAGAAATCGCGGTTCATAGCGTCCAGGTCGTTCGACTTGCGGAACAGATGAATGTACAGCACGGCGGCGGTCATAAGCCCGGTCACGGTCCACCAGACCCACCCCATGCTCCAGAAAATTCCAAAGGCTACGCACAAGGCGAGCATCGCCACGTGGCTCGCGAGCGCAATGCGCAATGACTTCCCGATTCCGAACCGCGCCGGGACGGAATGCAGGCCCTGCTTGCGGTCCATCTCCATATCCTGCGTGGCGTAGATAATGTCGAAACCGCCCATCCACAGCATAAGAATGAACATCAAAAAAATCGGGAACACGGCAAACTCGCCACGCACCGCAATCCACGCGCCAAGCGGACTCATGCCGATGGAAAATCCAAGGAACCAGTGGCAAAGCCACGAAAAGCGCTTCCAGTACGAATACGAAAGCAGCGCAAGCCACACCGGCAAAGCGAGGGCGCCCGCCAGAGGCTGCAAAAGCCACGCAAACGCAACGAACAGAATTCCGTTAAAAGCGAGGAACGCCCACACGGAACGCCTGCTGAGCCTTCCGCTCGGCAAATGGCGCCCGGCCGTACGAGGATTCTCCGCATCGATTTTCGCGTCGGCGATGCGGTTGAAACTCATCGCGCTGTTACGCGCCGTCACCATGCAGCCAAGAATCAGGAGCACCAATTTCGCAGTCGCCACAGCAGACATTCCGCGAAAACCGTCGGCCGCCACCCACATGGAACCTATCGCAAACGGGAGTGCGAACAGCGAATGGCTGAACCGCACCATGTGTCCAAATTCAAGAATCTTCTTAAGCATAAGTGGTCAGTAAGCAGTGGTTAGTTTCCTATGAAAATCTACGCATTTGCGTTTACGCCGACGGGTTCCAACGTTTCACGATTTCTTCAAGTCGTTCCTGTGGAATTCCCAAGTGCTTCAGGACTTTCGCCACCACGGTATCCACCAAGTCTTCGATGGTCGCGGGCTTGCTGTAGAACTGCGGCGAAGCGGGAATCACCACGGTGCCAGCGCGCGTCACGCGTTCCATGTTTTCCAGGTGGATCAGGTTGTACGGCATCTCGCGCGGGACAATCACCAGCGGGCGGCGTTCCTTGAGGCACACGTCGGCAGAACGCACCAGCAGGTTGTCGGACGTGCCGGCGGCAATGCGGCCGAGAGTCCCCATGGAGCAAGGAACGACGGCCATGCCCGCGAAATCGCTGGAACCGCTTGCGCATTCCGCAAAAAAATCGTCGACATTGAATTCGCCGTCAGCAAAATCGAACAGAGCCATCTGCCCCTCGAATTCAACGACTTCGCGACCGGGCGCAGAAACTACCAGCGATACGGAATGGCCCAAACGCTTCAAGTGCATCGCCGTGCGTGTCGCGTAGATGGCGCCGCTCGCGCCCGTCACGCCAAGGACAAAACGGCTCATCGCGCAGCCTCCGCCGCGGCTTTGCGCGGTTTATGCAAAAACACGCCGAAAGAAATCCCGCCATCGAACATTTTCACGCGCTTCACTTCGAAGCCGCATTCCTCGGCCAGCCTGCAGAATTCATCGACCGGCAAAAAACGCAGAATGGAATTCACGAGGTACTCGTACGCCTCGCGCTTCCCGCTGAAGAAGGCACCCATCACCGGGATAAAAAGCGGAGCCAGCACCTTGTAGAAGAACTTGTTGAAAACGTTCCGCGGCGAAAAGAATTCGAGTACGCACAGATAGCCGCCATCATAGAGAACGCGGAACGATTCCTGCAGACCGCCTCGGGCCTCGGGCAAATTCCGCATTCCAAAGCCGTTCAGGATTACATCGAACTGCCCATCCGCGAAAGGCATCTTCATCGCATCGAGTTGTACAGGGGCCGCCACGGTCCTTTTTCCTTCGGCGCCGCGGAGCATCCCGTACGAAAAGTCCCCAAGTACGGCCTTCGCGGGCCTGCCGCAGAACTTCTCGAACGTGACGGCAAAATCGCCCGTGCCGCCGCACAAATCCAGCAGCCGGACCCCGGCGCATTCCCTATCGCAAGTTGACTCCGCGCAGTCCGCTTTCAAGGCTCGGCGCAGTTCCCGGCAGCACGCCCTGCGCCAAAGCACATCCTGTCCACAACTCAAGAAGTGGTTCAGGAAATCGTAACGGCGGGCGATGCCGTCAAACATTTTGCGCACGGGGCTAATCATACAATGCAAGATAGAAATTTAATTCACTGCACATACAAAAAGCAATCGCCTTTAGGCGATTGCTTCAGTATCATCTGAAACGATTGTTCAATTTACTTGAAGTTCGCACTAATGTTAAGACCATCAGCAATAGTGACCAAGTGCGGGTTTTCGGTAGCTCCATCGCTCCAGCCTGCAAATACAGCCCCGGTTTCCGGAATGGCATTCAATTCCATCTGCAAGCCACTGAAGAACTTTCCGGAGTAATTTCTGGAAGGAAGTTTCATACCTTCCATCAAGACATCTCCCTTGCCCTCGGATGCAATCTTCACAGAAACCAATTCACCGAGACCGAATTCACTCTTGTATTCCGAAAGAACCTTCGAATCACGTCCCTCAGCCCAAGACTTCAAGCAGGAACCCGTCCTGCTGAATCCATCGCCACAAGAGTTCGAGTAGTATTTTTCGTTCTGATGGAACTTTTCCAAATCACGGTCTATTTCAGCCGAAGGAATCGTTGCCACCATGGCATCGACAATCTTTGTGACATTGGAAGACTTCGTGTAATCATTGAGCATCACAGCGGAATGATTGATGAACAATCTCTTGAAGTCCGGGTTTTCAATCAACTGGTTGTAAATATTGGCGAAGCAACCCTTATCCTTGCAAGGCTTGTTTCCGCCGCCCTTCTTGATCCAATCGAACATGTTATTGCTTTGACTAAATTCACCACCGTTCACGCCCCACATCCAGTCAAAACCATGGTCCACGTCGTACACCATAAAGCGCCACGGATGTTCCGGGCTACGCCATGCGCGCACGTTGTTGTTCGGCCAGTCACCATTGTGGAAGTATATTTCAGCAGCCATGTAGTCAGCAAAGTTGCCAACGTCGATAAGAGTCTTCACGGCAGCGTACTTTTCATTGTTGGCTCCGCTAAAGTCGTTATCGGCAATGTAGGCAAGCATGGCTTCGTAGTCTGCCGTAGTACCATTACTTGCGGTGATATCGTGACCGAGATGCTTGATGAAGTTCACGGAATTCGCATCTACACCATAATTGGTTTCCACGAAGTTCTTATTGAAGCGTTCACGCATATCGTGGATGCCATAGTATTCACCATTGTAGAACACCACCACCTGGCGACTGCGCTGGTAATCCACGGAAGAACCTTCCAGCAAAGCACCGGCCATGGCATCGGCAATGTAGTCGCTCACAAAGCGGTTACCATTGTTACGCAGGTTGAAGCCCTTGTACTTGTAATCGTTTTGCTTGCGGGTTTCAAACAGCGGGTAGTGAATGGAGCCGTCTTCGTATTCTTCGCGAAGCACGACGGCCAATGACTTCTTGTCGTTCAAACGGCTGTAACCACCCATGAGAGAAGCACCCGCATCGGTTTCCCAGGCAACACCGTCAGAGGAAGAGCCCTTTTCAAAGTATTCCACATGCACAGGAACTTCTACATCGGCATAAAGTCCAGCACTGTCAGCACAGCCATTGGGTTTATCGCAGTGAGTCTTAATGTAATGATCCCTAAAGAAACTCGGATCAACGCTAACAGCCACCACAGGCATAGACACGGATTCACCGATCAGGAACGTCTTGGTGATGACCTTCTTGGAAATCGTGCCATCCATGAAAGTCGCGCAGCGGAAACTGGTGCTCTTGGAAATCGTGATTGCGCTATTGAATTCCTGGGAATCCTTGGTCGGGATAGAGCCGTCTTGCGTACAACGCATTTTTGCGCCTTCCGGAAGTTTGGGAGGATTCAAGGTGATGGCGTCGCTGTAGAAACCAGCCTTGATGGCATCCATGTTGACGCTGGGAGCAAATCCATCGTAAGCAGTGGCTTCAGTATTGCGGGCTTCAGGAGTCGGCTTGTTGAAATACTTCCAGGCGCCGCCATCTACGATGCCCCAACTTACGTTGCCCGGGAGTTCGGGGAACTTCACGGAATCGCGAATGCCATAATAGGGGTCGATCAAATAAACCGTACCGCCATCCTTGTTCAACTTCCAGTTGGTATGCGTACGGTAATGAATTCCATCCTTGTCCTGACCGCTGGCGGCCTGGCTCAAGTCCTTGTTGTCGCAGAACACATTCCTGAAACTCTTGGCCTTGATGACTTCATTGCCGAACACCCACTTGTAGGGGGATTTCAAATTTTCGACAAGCGCATAACCCTTGAGGTTTGCATCGGTCGAACCTGCGTTATAGATTTCAATCCAGGAACCATCGTTGCCATCTTCATCCTTCCAGTCCAAATTCAACGGAAGAATTTCGGTAATGACCAACGCGGAATTACCAATCCAACGCAACGTAGTATCGCCAGTCACGTATAAGGTGTCGGCCACATAGGTCGTCTCGCCCGTTTCGGTTATATGCATAATGGTGTCTATTTTTTCATGAACGGTATCCCGTTTGACTTCGTAAGTCGTATCACCATTTTCAGAAATATGGATAGTCGTATCATCAACGATGATGAACGGATTACCCGAACTTTCTGTCTCTACAGAGGTCGTTTCCTCCGACGAACAAGCCGCCACAAAGGCGAGGACCAAACTAGCGCCGCAAAGGGCCTTCACTTGAAATTTTGTCAATTTTCGCACGATAATAGCTCTCACAAAATGGTTAGCAGCAAGAACGAGCTCTTGCAAAGCCCACCCATCTACCCACCCTTAAATTTAAAAGATTATACGGAAAAAGTAAAAAAAACTGGGTAATATTCTATTTACCCTTGACAAATGTGATTTAACCTACTATCTTTGGCTTACCAAATGGTTCTGTAGCTCAGTTGGTAGAGCAGTGGACTGAAAATCCGCGTGTCGTTGGTTCAATTCCAATCGGAACCACGAAGCCCCCGATGAAAATCGGGGGTTTTCTTTTTCTTTGTTTATTATTTTTTACAAAAAATTCTGCAAAAAAGTCGCCTGGATAGGCACACCAAGCCACAAAGCGAAGCGGATTAAGCCGAGCAAGCCTCGACTTCTGCCCGAGCCTGGCGGAAGCACTCGAAAATTTCATCCCAGTGTTCCATAAGGACATCCACCAATTCCGGTTGGAACTGCAATCCACGCTGCTTGACGAACTCTTCCTTGACCTTTTCTTCGGGCCAACCGGGTTTATAGCAACGGGGACTGGAAAGGGCGTCCAGCACATCGGCAACGGCACAGATTCGCCCTGCCAGCGGAATTTCTTCACCCTTGAGGCCTCTGGGGTAGCCACGGCCGTCCCATCGTTCGTGATGAGACCCGGCAAGGACGGCGGCAAAGCGCAGCAAGCCACGCTTGGACTTGAGGAGAGTCTGTTCGCCCAATATGGCATGGGACTTCATGATTTCAAATTCTTCGTCGGTAAAGCGGCCGGGCTTGTTCAAAACAGCATCGGGAATGCCAACCTTGCCCAGATCGTGCATCGGAGTCGCCAAGCGGATTCGGTACGCCTCGGCTTCGGAGAGCCCGTAGAACTTGGCCAGTTTATACGATATCACGGACACGCGCTTGATGTGGTCGCCTGTTTCTCGGCTACGGGATTCCGAGACATCGCCCAAAATGTGAATCAGTTCTTCTTGTGTCGCTTCCAATTCAACCTTGGACGCTTCCAGTTCCGAAGTCAGACGGGCCGATTCAATGGTCTTCGCAGAATAAACTGCAGTCAGCGCCAGACGTTCCAGGTCCCGCTTGGAGAACACCAAACTGTCGCCCTGCTTGTTAATGGCCTGGTAGACTCCCATGACCTTGCCTGCGCCATCCATCAAGGGCACAGTCATCACAGACGTTGTGCGGTAGTGCGTTTTTTCGTCGCTGCGGCGGTCAAAGCGATCGTCCTTGTAGGCGTCGTCAATGAGCAGGGCCTCGCCCGTACGCACGGAATGGCCGACAAAGCCTGCATTTACAGGAATGCGCAATTCATTCACGCCATGGGCGACCTTCGTCCACAGTTCATTCGTCGCATTATCGATAAGCCAAAGAGAGCAACGATCCGCCATGACCATGGAACGACCAAGGTCGGCCATGAGCACAAGAAGACCATCCATTTTACGTTCGGAAGCGATTCTCGGCATGTACGAGAACAGCAAGTTCAGAATTCTTCCGGAATCCGAAGGGTCCACATTCACAAGATCGTTTAATAATACAGAGTCATCCATATTCTCTCCACAACATAAAGATAACTAAATAATGGCTTTTAAGCAAAAATATTTGACGAAATCGCTACGGATTTTTATCTTAACAGCGTCCCTGGAGGAATAGGCTAATTGGTAAGTCAGCGGTCTTGAAAACCGCCGCCGTAAGGCTTGGGGGTTCGAGTCCCTCTTCCTCCGCGAAAAGCCCCTCTAAAGGGGGCTTTTTTGTTACCGGAAGTCCCAATCCGCCTGCATGTCGGCCACGTAATCCATGACAGCCGTCACAGGTTCATCGTAAAGCAGCGTGCAAACCTTGACGTTCAGCGGAAAATCCCTGCCCAAGGCGCTCATACAAGCGCCCGTGGTAGATCCCGTGGTAAAAACATCATCCACAATGAAAACGGTCCCACGGGCAGGAATCCTTGCCGGAAGTTTCGAAGCGAAAGCCCCCGCCACATTCCATTCGCGCTCCTCGCGTGAGAGTTTCGTTTGCGATACCCGGAATGTCTTGCGCCTGAGCCAATTGCAAAGTTCGCCCTGCATAGTCGTCGCAAATGCCGCGGCAATCTTTTCCGCCTGGTTGTAGCCACGCTCCCTGTACCTCGCCCTGTGGAGCGGCACCGGGACAAAAAAATACGGCCGCGGGAAAAGGTCGAAAAACTGGCGGGCGCCGCCGTCTTTGTACAACCCCGAATTCTTGACCAGGTAAGTCGCCATGCCTGGAATACTCTTGTACTTCAGCGCATGGATAAGACGCCGCGTCAACGGACGCATGCCATACAGGCAAAGGGTGTCGTCGTTGGGCTGCCTCACGGCTTTCGCCTCCAAGGACAGCGCCAATTTACACTGGGGGCAAAGCCATGGGTCCAACTTGTCGGACGTGGAACCGCAACCTAGGCATTCCATTCCGAAAACAAAATTCGATATATGTCTTGTAAGGTTCATAAAACCGCCTCTAATCCTATAACGGATTTTTGGCGGAAAATGTTCCCTAAATTTTTGTAAAAAACAAAACCGCCAGGCGGCGACGATTACTGACGGCGGCCCTGGAAACGCATGCAGATGATTCCTCCCACAAGAACCATGCAGGTAAGGGCAAAGGAACCACCATACGAAAGGAAGGGAAGCGGAAGGCCCGTCACCGGCATAAGCCCGATGGTCATTGCGATATTCACAATGATGTGGAACAGGAATATGGTGGATGCGCCCATCACCATCAACGTGATAAACGGATCCGAGTAAAGCCTGCAGGCCGACGACGCGCGCCACAGGAACAACGCGTAAAGCGCCAAAATAACGAAGCAGCCGAGGAATCCGAACTGTTCGCCAAGCACACTAAAGATAAAGTCCGTATGTTCTTCGGGCAAGAAGGCGAGATTCGTCTGGGTTCCGTTGCCAAAGCCCTTGCCCGTGAGTCCCCCCGAACCGATAGCAGTGAGCGACTGCAACACCTGATATCCGTCGCCCAGCGGATCGCTCATAGGGTCCAGAAAGGTATTGACGCGCTTTTGCTGATGGGGCTCCAGCATATTCCACGCCATGGAACTAGCATAGCCCGCCAAAATGTTCGTCGCCAAAAAGAATACCGTCAAGGCCTTCGGTAATCGACGGCGCACCAGGGCAAAGACTACCGCGCAAATAAGAATGCCCCAAAGCACCTGGAACACCATCGTCTGCGAATGGGAGAACAGCACCGACAAAACCGGGCTGCTCAACAGGAACATATCCGTCAACGAGAGCCCCACGAAAAAGAAACCGACATACGTCACGGCGATAAACACAAGTGCCGTACTCAAGTCGGGTTGTTTCAGCACTAGCGCAAAGGGAACGATAAACAAAAAGAACGGCACCACGAACGTCTTTATTTTAAACAAACTAACCGGATGCTTGGCAAGCCACGAAGAAATCGTGAGCAGGTACGCGATTTTTGCAAACTCCGAAGGCTGCAATTTGAAAAAGCCGAGATCTATCCAACGACCGGCGCCTTTCACCACGTCGCCGGCAAAGAAAAGCACAATACAAAGCAAGATAAGCGAAATTCCGTACAAAGCTGGAGCAATGCGCTTCAGCCAGTCGATTTTCAGGAACACGATGCCCGTCGCGAGCACGCAACCGCCAACGAAATAAATAATCTGCCTAAACCAGAACGACTCGTAAAAAACGACATCCTCGTTCGCCGTCGCAGAATACACAAGCACAATGCCGCTCGCCATCAAAGCAAGCGTCACGAGCATAAAGACCCAGTCGAACGTCAAAGACTTGTCTAGAAAACGACCTGAACTCATTTTTTCACCTCGTCTTCTTTGCCAAAGTATGCCATCAGCACTTTGCGGGCGATGGGCCCCGATATAGCACCGCCGCCGCCAGCGGCTTCCATAATTACGGCCACCGCGATTTCAGGATTTTCCAGTGGAGCAACAGCCGCATACCATGCGTGAGTCTTTTCGCCCTTTTTCCATTCGCCCGAACCCGTTTTCGCACCAACACGAATCCCCGGGACGGCACCGCGTTTTCCAGTTCCGCCCGGATGGTTCACCACGGAATCCATGGCTGCCATCAAGACCCTGTGCGTTTCGGGTTTCATGTTACCCGGACGAATCAATTCAGGTTCATAGCGACGCACAACGTTCCCTTTGTCGTCGCGAAGTTCCTTCATAAAGTGCGGACGGTATACGCCCTTGTTTGTCGCCAAGGAGCCCACCAGCACAGCCTGCTGCAAAGGAGTCACCAATTCACCTTGACCAATGGCAAGATTCAAAATAAGGCCACGGGCCCAACGCCATCCCAAGCGTTTATTCCTAGCGTTGAACGACGATGAATCGACAAGCCAGCCGCCTTTTTCACCGGGAATATCGACGCCCAAAGGCTGCTCGCCCAAACCGAATCGACGTCCGAACTCGTTGATACGCGCCATGTCGATATCAAGGCCCGCCTGGTAAAAGAACACGTCGCAACTCAAGCGAATGGCATGAACCACATTCAAGTTGCCATGAGTGCCCCAGCACTTCTGGTAACGGGCTCCGTACTGGTAGCCCCCTGTACAAGGCTTGGGGTAATACTTGCTTTCCGAAAGCACGCCGTTTTCAAGGCCCGCTCCCGCGGTGACCAATTTAAAGACCGATGCCGGCGTATAAGTTCCCGAAATGGCGCGGTTCGTCAACGGACGCATGGAATCCAAAGCCACCTGCGCCCATCCCTTATTGCGTTCACGCTTTTTCAGCGAGAAAATATTCGGGTCAAGCCTGGGGGAACTCACCATGGCAAGAATTTCGCCGTTACGCGGGTCTATCGCCACCAGGGCTCCCTTCGCGCTATCCGGAATAGCCTCCTCGGCCACCTTCTGCAACTTAAGATCAATCGTCGAAATCAAATGCAAACCGGGAACAGGGGACTGGGACTCGACGCCTTTCACCAAGCCCAACTCGCGGCCGGACGCATTCACTTCCACAAGCTTAAGGCCATTCTTGCCACGGAATTCCTGATCGTAACCCTGCTCCAATCCCTTTTGCCCAACGCGATCGCCCTGAGAGTAATTCTCAAATTCCGGAAGTTTCAACTGCTCTTCGGAAATTTCGCTTGTATAGCCAAGCACATGCGACGCCAACGTTCCATAGGGGTATTCACGTCGGGACTCGATAACAGTAATCACTCCCGGAAGTTCCGATGAATGCTCTTCTATCACGGCAACCTGTTCCGTCGTGGCATCTTCGTAAAAGCGAATGGGACGGTTCTTTATCCAACGACTGCGCTGGAATGCCGTATCGACCGAAAGGGAATCGAAAATGCGTACGCCATCCTTGTCGGTAATGCGGAGCAACCTGTTAAAAACGGAATCGCGGTCGGCCTTTTTACGAGGAAGGCTCATGGCAGAAAGCGCAATCTGGTACGAAGGCCTGTTGCGAACCAGCATTACGCCATTGCGGTCGTAAATGTAGCCTCGTTCAGCAACCAGTTCCACCTTGCGAATGCGGTTGTTCTCGGAACGTTGCAGGTTTTCGTCGTAATGGGTATACTGCAAGGAATACAGTCGAAAAAGAAGCACCGCGAACAAGACAAGCACAGCACACATGAACACCAGGACATTCCAGTTCCTGGTCTGAACATAGTCGTTGTCAAATCCTTTAAACACTACGTTTCTTCTTTTTTCCAACAGACAGGTGGAACATCCCAGCCCCGACAACTACCGTGTAAAGACATTCCGGAATAGTCTTGGAGAAGAACAAATTGGTGATCACATCCTTTTCTAGGCCAGTCAACAAGAAATAGAACATATCGCACACAAAGAACCCGATGGCAAGCACAGCCACCTTCGCTGGCAGATTCAAAGTGAGAAAACGTTCTTCAAGTTGACCCACAACAAAGCCAAGAATCGTCATGGAAACGGAATGGGCACCGAGCCATTCCACCGGAGCGTAAACATCCTGCATAAAGCCCGCACAAAAGCCCCAGAAGCAACCCACGGCAGGGCCGAACTTGATGGCAATGGAAACAATGAAGATGATGACAAAATCCGGGCCCACATCAAAGATTTTGAGCCAATCACCAACAGTGGTCTGCAAAACAAAGCAGAGCACGAACATAAAGAATATCTTGAGCCACTTGAAGTTATTCATTCAGCAACTCCTGGATAGTCCATTCCGGTTCCTTTTCCATCACAAAGACTTCTTCGAGAGTGGAAAATTCCTGGAACGGAGCGACATCCATCAAACGCATTACATCCAAGTCAGCCTGGCGTACAGCCTTGACCGTGCCTACGGGAATTCCCTTAGGGAAAATGCCGCCAAGTCCAGACGTTATAAGCGTATCGCCCATCCTCACGCCAGCGTGAGTCGGGACCATCGCCGTAAGCAAATGACCGTCGACCGATTCCAGGAAGCCGACAACACGAGTTCTGCGTTCAAGCACAGACAATTTAAGATTCGGGTCCACAAGCAATTGCACACGGGAATACGCGTACGTCGCCTTGGTCACCTTGCCCACCAAGCCGTTCATGGAAAACACGGGCATATTCTCTTTTACGCCATGGCGCGTTCCACGATTTATGACCATGGTCGTCAAGAAGCGTCCGGGATTGTGTCCCACCACGCGCGCCGTCACAATCGGGAAATCCCACTTGTCATCGAAGCGCACCAAAGTATGCAGGCGAGTCAATTCCTGCAAACCCTCGCTGGCATAATAGGTTTCTTGGCGAAGCCTTGCGTTTTCTTCTTTAAGTTGTTCGTTCTCGGCGACCACGGAACGGTAAGCGTTCAACGAAGATGCCGCCATTTGCGCAGGATACAAAATTGTACTCAGCACCGTAGTTGCGATGCTGTTCTTAACAGTATCGGGCGATTGGCGCATCAATAGGCCAACAAGCAAAAAGAACACAAAGGCGACAATGCCGTGCCTTTGTGTAAACAAGTCGACAATAAAGCGAAAAGCCCTAAGCATCGAACCGCAATATGAAGTTTGTACTAGTTAGAAGAAGCAATCAGCACCGGACGGTACTTATCCAAATCTTCGAGAATGCGGGCAGCACCCTTGCATACGCAAACCAGAGCATCATCGATAACGTTCACGGAAAGTCCCGTTTCCTTGCGGATACGTTCGTCGAAGCCGCGGAGTTGGGAAGCACCGCCAGTCATGATAATTCCCTTGTCGTAAATGTCGGCAGAGAGTTCGGCCGGAGTCATGCTCAAGGCCTGCTTCACCGCTTCGATAATGGCCGTGACAGGTTCGTTCAAGGCTTCGCGAATTTCTTCGCTCTTGATGGTCATGGTGCGAGGCATGCCGGCAATAAAGTCGTGGCCCTTGACTTCCATGGTCAGTTCTTCTTCGAGAGGGCTTGCAGAACCAATCTGAATCTTGATCTGTTCAGCAGTGCTTTCGCCCACCTGCAAATTGTACATAGTGCGCAGATAACGGACAATGGCGTCGTCCATTTCATCACCGCCCACACGCACAGAAGCGTTGCATACAGTGCCGTTCAAAGCGATGACAGCGATATCGGACGTACCGCCACCAATATCCACAATCATGTTGCCCACGGGGTCTTCGACAGGGATTCCCATACCCACGGCAGCGGCCATGGGTTCGTGAACCAAGTGGACTTCCTTGGCACCAGCTTGGCGGGCAGCGTCAATCACGGCACGCTTTTCCACTTCGGTAATGCCGCTGGGCACGCCAACCACCACACGAGGTTTCACCATCCACAGCGGGTATTTCTGCACACGCTTGATGAAAGTCTGCAAAAGGGTTTCCACCAATTCGAAATCGGCAATCACACCATCGCGCATGGGGCGGACGGCACGCGTTTCGCCCGGAGTACGGCCAAGCATCTTCTTGGCTTCAAAACCGATGGCAGAAACACGGTTGTTCTTGCTGTCCACAGCAATCACCGTAGGTTCGTTGATGACGATGCCCTGGCCGGCCACATGGACCAATGTATTTGCCGTACCCAGGTCAATACCAATATCGCAAGAGAAAAGACCGAACAAAATAGCGCCCTTTTTTGAGGTTAGACTTCTAATAACAAAAATATAGTATTTATCAAATACAAATAACCACTATTGAATAGAATCCTTGCCAAAATGAAGCACCTTCAAATAGCGGTCCCATTGCCTAGCGTGGGCGTCATAACGGTACTTGCGCTTTTCGTGCATCGCTATATCCTTGTAAATGAAGAAATCCACCTCGGCATAGGCGGAGTACACCTCGGCGGTGTCACCTGCAAACAAACGAAAATCCTTAACCCTGTAGTACGGTTCCTCAAGCAAGCCGTCCGCCTTTCCCGACGCATGGATGGTCTCTGCCACCATGAACTTCAAGTCCTCTTGCAGGTAGGATTCCAACTTCTTCTCAATGCGGTCGGTACGTTCCGAGCAACCGCACAAGGCGATTACAGATAAAATAACGAAAAGGAAAAACTTCTTCATGCCTTAAAGATAACAAAAGACCGGCCATTTCAGCCAGTCTTTTGTAAAAAACTAAAGTCGTGAAGGACTTTAAAAAGTAGAGTCTAGAGGAAGGGGAGACCCTATTCTAGATTCGGGATAGAGTCTAGAGGAAGGGGAGACCCTTCCTCTACATCTCATTAGAACGAATAGGTAGCAGAGATGCGGGAGAACAAGCGTCCTTCACCCTGGAACGGGTTGCGGAACAGCAAGTCTTCGGCGACAGTCACGTCAATCTTCAGCTTTTCTTCGATATTCACACCGAAGCCGAAGCCAACATGGTCGTCGATAGAGCCGTCAGCAAGAGGGTTGGTAGTAAAGAAGTTGCCACTTTCCCTGCAGATGCCGTTAACACCAGCATTCTTTTCATCCTTGTCGCAATCGGTGTAAAGGATGGACTTCTGACCGCCAACGCGAATCACGAACCAGTCCCACCAGATATTGCGTTCGATACCGAAACTGATCATACCGCCAATGTCGGTGCGTTCGTCCCAGATAGGATCGTCCACATCGCTTGCGTCGTAGACAGAGGCGCCGGTGTCGTAGTCAAAGGTCCAATCGTGAGCGCGCATCTTGTTCCAAACGAAGTCAGCACCCAACCAGAAGAAGCCGCGGTCAAGAGCAACGTTGATGCCGAGACCAGCCTGGGTGTGCTTGTCTTCGAGGCCCGGAGCCTGGATCAACTTCATGGAGAATGCCGGCACCAATTCACCATCGAGAGCATCGAGAGTGAAGAATGCGCGAGACTTGGCCAAGAAGGAGAAGTCGCCGTCGTCAAAGAAATTCTGGTGATCGGGGCCGTACTGGATACGAGCCAAGCCGAAACTGAATTCAAAGTCGATGTTGCCACCGAACTGCAAGTTCAAACCTGCATCAGCCTGCACGATAGAAGCGTAGGCATTCTTTTCAACCTGGTAGGTGCCGCCGTCAGTCTCGGTACCGCCGTCCTGGTGGGCAATGTAGACATGCAAGCCCCAAGCATCGCCGTTAGTGAGCGTTCCGCCCAAGAAGCCATCGAAGTTAGTGACGGTTTCGGGAGTTGCGGTCGGCTTGCCATCTTCGCCGATGACGACATCGGGGAGATACATGGCAAGTTCAGAAGTACGACCAAAAAGGCCACCAATGGAAATGCGCGGATCCGGATTATTTTCGTCACCCATGGAAATGGAGAAAATACCACCGAAGTTCGGATGCTGAGGATCCTTGTTCGTTCCGGTAGCCACATCCTCAGTATAAGGTCCGAATTCACCAATCAAGTAGTTCGGATAGAGGTTGATGTTGGCCGGGTTATCAAAGATGCTCACGTCATCCATGATATAGGTGGTGTTCTTGCCCATAGATTCAATGCGAGCGAACGTTGCAAAAGCGGAACCTACACCGAGGATACCGAAAGCAGCGCCAACTGCAACAGCAGATCTTAAGTTCATTAGTGGACTCCTATTGAAAATTCTACCATAAAGTTAGTTTTATTATTTCAAAAACGCAATAGAAAAATACAAAAAGACCAGGCTTTTAGGCCTGGTCTCTTCTGCAATAGCAATTTGTTCTAGAAGATTATTCGGAGAACGTGAACGGAATGGTCACCGTCGTGTTACCAGACTTAACCTTGCTGAACTTCCAGCGGCTCACAGCGGTCTTGATTTCGCCATCAAATTCGCCGTAACCGGTAGTGGAGGAAGCAATGGAAATGCTGATAATTTCGCCACCCGGAGCAATCGTGAACTTCAAGGTAACCTTACCCTGGAATCCCGGTTTCTTCTTCAGGAACTTGTTATAGATGTGGCGCAGACCCGGAGTACGCTGACGTACAACCTTCATGATGTCTGCAGCGGAACGAGAACCGCCACCAGCACCCATGTCGATATCGCGTTCAGACGGAGTCTTGATGGAGCCCTTAGCCTTAGTAGCGATACCACCGCCACCACCGCCAAGGAGGCCAGCCAAGCCGTCACCGATACCACCGGAACCGCCTTCTGCGTAACCTTCGTTAAAGCCACCATCAGCCTTACCGCGACGACCACCGAGAACGGTCTTACCCGTTGTCTGGAGGCCAGCCACGTCCTTAAGAACCTTATCGATGTCCTTAGAGAACTTCTGGTTCTTCATGAGGTCGTAGGCACCGGCACTGGCGTTCTTGGTCTGAGCAGTAAGGAGCTTAAGCACACCGCGAGTCTGCGGAGCGTTCGGCTGACCCTTACCACGCGGCTTACCACCGCCACCGGCCTTCTTACGAGGCTTCTTGGGTTCTTCTTTCTTCTTCTCTTCCTTCTTCTCTTCCTTCTTTTCTTCCATGACCATGGAAGCAGAAAGGTCTTCGGCAGCGGATTCTTCGAAGATCACTTCGTCGACCACCGCTTCGTACATGGAAGCCCAAAGAGAGAATGCCAGAGCAACAATCACGGAGATACCGGCGATAGCACCCATCTTCTTGTCGGATTCCGGCATCAGGGACGCTACTAACGGATCTACTTGCTGTTTATTCTTAGCCATAATTATTCCTCCCCGCCGTTCTTTTGCATCACGGCGAATGCGATATTGGTATATCCGGAGAAGCCACAGGTGGCCATCACCTTGTACATCGCATCGTACGGGATATTCTTGTCGATTTGAACAACGATGTTACCAGCTTCATCGGCAGGAAGACCCATCTTAAGAGCGTGTTCCTGTTCGATGGCGCGGCGGTCCTTCAGGATTTCATCGAGCTTTGCAACAAGCAAGTCTTCCTGAGCGAGCACGTCGGCGGTAGGCACAACCTGTTCATTATCGGCGATAACGTAGTTGGCGTCGACCACCACAGTCAGGGAAACGGTCTTCGGCTGGATCTTCGAAGTGGAGATCGGCAGAATAAGGTTTTCGGCCTGGGTGAGCAACTGACCTTCAGCATCCAAGTTCTTGATCATGAACACCAGAATGATGGTCATCATGTCCATCATGGACGTGAGGGAGAAAGGTACGTCTTCGCTATATTTACGAGTTCTTCTAGCCATGATTAACCTCCCAACTTAGCAAGATTGATCTTGGTGAATCCAGCTTCCTTGGAACGGTCCATGAGCTGAATGATCTTGTCAAATTGAGTATCATCGTTAGCAACGATGATAATGTTATCAACGTCTTCGAGGTCGATAAACTGCGTATGGATTGCAATCAAGTCCTTGGCGATCAGGTCGTAGGCAGAAAGCGGGTAGATCATGTTTTTAGCAGCTACATCCGGTTTGAGCGTACGAGCAGAGTTCGGGGTAAGGGTTGCAAGGGCTACGCCTGCAGCGGGCTTCTTGAGAGCCGGCGGCGGGGTAAGTCCAAGAGGACCTTCACCAGGAAGTGCCAAGAAGTTGTTGTTGCCGTCTACGTAGGCGCTATCTGCGGCCGGTTCTTCAGCGCTGCCACCATTGGAGTACAGAGCCCAAATAACCTTGCCCGGATCTTCTTCAGATTCCTTGTTGATAGCCCAAAGTTCGATGTTCTCGATTTCATAAAGATACTTATCTTTATCCATCTCAGAACCATCCTTGCACTTCGGTCCATGCCCACTTTCTACAGTTGCCTTAACATCGTCCACAGCGTAGGTGACGAGCTTAGCATCGGACTTGCAACGGAACGTCCACATTTCCTTGAAATAGACGTTCGGCTGGAAACCACCGCGAGCACCAATCACGAGATAGTCGCTGGTGATTGCGAGGGACAAGTTCAATGCCTGCTGGTCGGGCTCCGGAGGAGTTTCGTTGTCGATATTCATCATACTGCGTTCCGGCAGGTTGACTTCGACAATAGCAAGCTTGGAGAAAGCCGTCATAGACAAAAGCATAGGAATAAGAATAGTGAACAAGCCCATCGCCGGCAGCAAGTCCGGTTCTTCGACTTTTCCTGGTTTCTTAACTTCTCTTGCCATGTTTTATTAACTCCAGTTTAAGTTTAACTCTCTATTAGTGATTAGGAGAGGGAGTTAATGATCTTGAGGCCCTTTTCTTCCATTTCCTGGATGAGGCGTTCAGAGTTCATGTTGAGGATACCCACGAGCACCAGGAGAGGCACAGCAGAGAGAAGTCCGAGGAGGGTAGTACCCATAGCGATAGCAATACCATCGGAAAGGGCCTTAGCACGTTCAGAAGCAGGCTTGTTAGCCACGGCGTCGAAGGTGTAGATCAGACCGTAAATCGTACCCATAAGTCCGAGCAAGGTAGAGATGGAAGCCATAACGGAGATGATGGAAACGTAACGAGTCAGACGAGGAGCTTCAGTCAGGAACACAGCATCGCAAGCGGCCTGCATCTGGTCACGACCACCAGCGCGGCTGCTGACGATAGCAGACATGATGCGGGCAACCGGGAGGTTGGTAGCATTGGCGAGGCTCAAAGCCTGGTCAAACTGCTGAGAACTGATGAGCTTACCGAAATCAGCGAGGAACTTGGCGCGGCCCTTGGAGCTCTTAACCATGATGTAGACGATACGTTCGATAGCGAAACCGAGGCCGATCATGAACACGACCAGAATGATCCACATGAACTGGTAACCATCAGATTCAGGGCTGAAGGATTCAAGCATTTTAGACATTAGAGTACTCCTTTCGAGTGTTGTTTTTGGTTTTTGTTTTTAGAAATTCTTTGTTCATATTTATTTTTTTTACGGCAATTTAGTAGGCTCCGAGGTGTAAAACTTTATTTACCGCCTAGGAAAACCCTCTAAAAGCCTTATAAACAAGGGGAACCCTATGAACCAAGGTTCCCCGTAAAATTGTTTTTACCGCTATTTTTTCTTGCCCTTCTTCTTAGCCGGAGCCTTCTTTGCAGGGGCAGCGGCAGCAGCGGGTTCCGCAGAATCCATACCAGCGTCATCCATGCCACCCATGGAGGTGGTAGACGGAGCCGGAGCCATCTGCTTCTGGAGGTCAGCAAGTTCAGCCTTCAACTTTTCGTTTTCAGCCTGAGCTTCCTTGATAATGTCGCGGTAGGTGTTCAACTGTTCTTCCGGAGTCATGACTTCGGACTTTGCAATCTGTTCCAAGCGAGCCTTCATCTTGAAGTAAGCCGGATCGGAGAACAAAGTGGACGGGTCGAACTTTTCGATCTTGATGCTCAAGGCTTCGTTCTGTTCGTCCAAAGTCTTGAGGAGTTCGTACAACTTAGCAGTCCACTGGTTGTCAATGCCATAGTGGGCAGAAGCCTTGATACCAGTTGCGCACTGCGGCTTAGCCAATTCCTTGGCGCCTTCAGAACGGGTATTCAATTCTTCACGGTAGGCTTCCAAGTCTTCGTGGGCCATTTCGATAGCGTCTTCCTTGACAGCGCCTTCGTATTCCACGTATTCCTTGACGATTGCAGCGGAGTCCGGGAGCGGAGAGTTGGCGAATGCATCGGCAACTTCAACGAACACGGCGCAGCCCTGGTAGTACATTTCAATGTAACCTTCTTCAGCCTCGATCACATCTTGGTTGTAGAAGCCCTGGTCACGAGCAAGGTCGATGTTCTTCTGGAAAATCGGACGAGCCTGTTCGTAGTAGCTCGGAAGCTGCTGGACAATACCGATACGTTCAGCAAAGCGTTCGTCGTCCTTCTTGCCGTTCAGTTCCTGTTCACGGATCTTGGCGGCCATGGTCACAAAGAGCATACCCATCTTGTTGGTGGCACGGAAGGTCCACTTTTCAGATGCGTAGGTAGCAGACTTGGAGTAATGGCCCATAGCCTTCTGCAGAATTTCGACCAACTGCTTGATGACCTTAGCCTTATCCTTGTCCTTGCCCTTGATGACAATGGGTTCCATCTTGTGATATTCATGTTCGCCCAGGTAGAAGGCGGCTTCAGCCGGGACAGCCGGATCGGCGTTCTTAATTTGCAGACCGTACTTGTCGTAGGCCTTCAAAGTAGCGTCGTAGTCAGCAACAGCCTTTTCTTCTTCCTTGAGTTCCATGTAAGCACGTGCAGCACCGATGTAGGCAGCAATCAGCTTTTCCTTATCTTGGTTGCCGTAGTTCTTAATGAAGAAGTGATATTCCTGAGCAGCGAGGTCCCACTTCTTGGCGTTAGCATAGGCCATCGGAATGGAGAAGGCGGCATCGAGAGCGTAAGTGCTCTTCGGATAGTCGCGAACGAGGTCCTTGTTGCAGCGGATGGCTTCATCAACCATCTTGGCTTCATCGTAGCTCAAGCATGCGCTATAGAGGAAACTCGGAGTTCTTTCGTCGTCATGGTAACGCTTGTAAGCGATTTCAAATGTAACAGCGGCATTCTTCTTATCCGGAATGGAGTCGTAGGTTTGGGCAGCGAAACCGATTGCCTGGAAGGCCATAGAATCCTTCGGGAAGTTGTTCGTAATGAACAAGAACGTAGTTGCAGCCTGTTGCGGCTTGCCACCCTTCTTGTAGGCGCTAGCGGCACGCAGGATACCCTTGATAGTGAGGGAAGAAGAAGCGTACTGCTTCGGCAACACCATGAAGGTTTCGGCAGCCTTGTCGTAGTTCTTGGCGTTTTCGTAAGCAACACCGGCTTCGAACACGGCCTTGTCAGCGAAGGAAACCAGCGGGTAACGCTTCACGAGGGCCAAGTAGGCAACGGCGCCTTCTTCGTAATTCTTGTTCTTGACAGCCTTTTCAGCCTTCTGGAAGAGCACGGCAGCAATAGCCTTTTCGATTTCCTTGGCCATGGAGTCGTTCTTTGTAGCCTTCACATCGTGATACTGCTTGTAGAGCCATTCGAATTCGGTCAAGGCTTCGTCGAGCTGATCGGATTCGAGGAGAGACTGAGCAAGCATACGGCTGATGAGCAAAATGTACTGGTGGTTCGGATACTTTGTACGAAGTTCACGAAGCACGGTCACAGCGGTCTTGTACTGCTTAGCATCGTAGTGGACGATGGCAGCGTTGTAAGCAAGTTCTGCGGCTTCCTTGTTCTGGCCGAACTTCTGCATGTACTTGTCAACCTGAGCGAAGTAAGCCTTGGTTTCGGGGAGGCTGTATGCCTTGACGGCATCGTCGCCGGCCTTCTTCTTCTTGGCATCTTCACGAGCCTGGTCCATCATAAGGACGGCGTTATATGCAGCTTCTTCCTTCTTCAGGAGAGCTTCGGAGCCCATCGGACGACGACCGTAACGAGTGGTATCGGTGTCGACAATCCAGTTGAACATCTTGGCAGCGTTAGCATGCTGGCCCATTTCCTGGTACACGAGAGCCAAGTTGATATGCACCTTGTATTCGTCCCAGGTCGGTTCCTTGGCATAGCGCTTCAGGAATGCTTCGTAAGCCTTGATGGCTTCTGCATACTGCTTCTTACCGGCTTCAAGGTCACCTTCCTTGGTGAGCTTGGCAGCACGGGCATGGTGATACTGCGGAATGTCTAGCATAGCGCCACGGATGGCGATTTCGGCGTTCTTCACAGATTCAGGATACTTCTGGTTTTTCTTGTACCAAGAAGAACTGCGGTCGTAACGTTTCACCACAACATAGCGGTGAGCCTGGGCATCTTCGAACTTCTGCTGCACGATCAAGATTTCGATCATGGCGATATCGGCGAGCGGAGCGTCGATGTAGTCCGGGTTGATAGCCATCAAGCGCTTGAAGGACTGGACAGCTTCTTCGTTACGGTCATGGTCCTTGTTCTTCATACCGATGCGGTAGTAGACGGAATCCTTGAACGGAACCTTCTTGTCCTTCAAGAAAGCTTCTGCTTCCTGGACACCACCACCTTCCAAGTCAGAGAAGGAGGCTGCCATGAAGTCCATAGCTTCTGCGCGCAAGTCGTTCGGGTATTTGCCCTTATCGGCGCCGATAATATAATCGTAGTACTTAACAGCTGCAGTTTCGTATTCTGCAATGTTGTAGTAGGATTCTGCCAAGTGGTACATGGCAAGAGCAGCTTCCTTACCCGTGAGGTTTTCGAAGCCGGTCACCTTCTTGTAGGCGCCAATGGCATCGCGGAACTTACGGTTCATGAAGTGGTATTCTGCAATACGGAGCCAAGCCTTCGGAACAAGACCATTGTCCGGGAAGGTGCGGACAAGGCGGTCGCGGAGGCGGAAAGCCTTGTCATCTTCGCCACTAGCTTCTTGCACAGCGGCAGCCTGGTAGAGCACCACAGGAGTCTTGTCTTCCTTGGGGTACTTGTCGATGTATTCGAGGAAGTAACCGAGAGACTTCTGGTGATCGGCCTTGGGGAACTGGTCGATATTGGCGCACTTTTCCGGCTTGTTATCGCGGTCGGCACACCATGCCACGTCTTCTTCGTACTGGGCCTGCTTATCGAGGAACAGCTTTTCTTCCAACTGGAACTGGTAATGGCCCAACTGCTGAAGAGCAGAAGCACAACGCTTGTTCTGCTTACCCTTACAGTTGTTTACCTGCTTTTCCCACTGGGCGATAGCGCCACGCATACCCTCTTCGTCGAGGCCACCGGAACGGCAAGCCTGTTCGGCCTGGTTCTTGATAACCTTATAGGAGTTGGCGCATTCCTTATACTTTGCGGAGCCTTTTTCCATGGACTTGCACTTGGCAAGCATTTTCTTGGCTTCTTGTGTTTTGTCCTTACAAGGATCAGATGCAGCGAAAGATGTTCCAATCAGGGAGCAAACGATTGCTGCGGCAAGGAAGATTTTTTTCATCGTTCTCTATCCACCTATATAATCATAAAAAAGGGGAGGCCCCGGATTACTCCAGGTCCTCCAATTCTTCGAGTTCTTGTGCAGCTTCGGAAGAAGATGCAGAACCCTGGCTCATCTTGGTCTTTACAGTAGCCAAGGTGAAGCCGGCGTCTTCAAGAATACGCTTACGGTTGGATTCGAAGCGGTCACTCTGGATAGACTTCTGTGTGAAGGCTGCGTAATCTTCGATAGACTTGTTCGCCTTGTCGAAGGTCGGGCGCAAAGCTTCACGCTTGCTTTCCACACGGGGAGTGGGAAGCTGGCGAGCGAGATCCAAGGCCTGAACCTGAACGGAGTCAAATTCATCCTGCATCGCGTCGTAAGCCTGGCGAGCACTGTCGCGGGAAGCAACGCTCACAACCGGCTGTTCAGTGCGCTTTTCGGCCTGTTCAAGGGCCTTGGCAGCACCGTTGTAATCCTTCTTCATAAAGTGGCAGTAACCAATCACCAAGTAGGCTTCGGAAACCAGGAAGGATTCCGGAAGGTTGTTGATGATCCACTGAGCCGGCTTCATAGCTTCGTCGGGCTTGTTAACCTTCAGGAAGGACCATGCGATACCGAGCATAGCTTCGTCGTACACCGGAGAACCGGCTTCGACCTGGCCATACATCTGGGCTGCAGCGGCAATATCCGGCTTTTCGCCAGAGAAGTAGATGTGTCCCAACTTCACACGAGCAGCATCCTGCAAGTCGCGTTCAGACTGGTTGGAAACCGGCTGTTCCGTAATGTCGCGGAAGCAGTTTTCGGCTTCGTCCCACTTGCCCATACGGCTGTAGGCGATACCCATGGTGTAACGGGCGTAGAAGTAGTTGGCGTTACCCGGAAGGATGGCGGCCAAGAGGTCGACGGCTTCCTGGTAGAGGCCCTGTTCAAACTTGATCTGGCCGGCAACGTAGTCAGCGTCAGCCTTGACGTCGCTTTCACCGAACTTCTGTGCGATGTTCTGGTACTTGGCCATGGCTTCGGTGTACTTGCCTTCCTTATAGTCGATGTTCATCAACTGGAAGTGGTACTTGGCGCGCTGGTCACTCTGCGGATAGCGCTTGATAGCGTCTTCGTACACGGACTTTGCAGCCTTGTGCATACGGAGGTTTTCGAAGGACTTGGCCTTGTAGAAGGCAGCCTGGTCAACGAGGTGGAATGCGGGGTACTTGGTCTGGACCTTACCGAAGGCGTAGGCAGCTTCGAGGAACTGACGGTTCAAGTACAGACGCATAGCAGCACGGTAGTCGTTTTCAGGTTCGATCTTCAAACGGCGGTAACGTTCTTCACCAATCTTTTCTTCACGAGTGTCACCGAAGCGGCTGGTGAGCTTGACAGCCCAGATGAAGCCACGGTTCTTCTTTTCCCAGAGGTCGTCATGAGACATTTCCAGGTCAAGAGCGAGGTAACGGAAGATGCTCACATCCTTCACGTTCACAGTTGCACCGGCAACCGGGTAGCATTCCTTGGTGAAGCGGAGGCGAACACCAAGGTGCGGAGAAAGGAAGTAAGTCACGGTGAAGCTTTCTTCAAGGTTCATGCCTTCGCCACCTTCGTCATCGTCGTGCATCACGTCGATGATGGAGATTTCGGCCTTGGCTTCCAAAGCGCGGTTGAGGCCGCGGTAGAACAAGCTGATGTTCAGGTTGGAAGGAATCTTGTAGGCTTCACTTTCGGTCATGAACACGAACTTCATGCCGTCTTCAGCAGCAGCGGTGCTAACGGCTGGCTGCAAGGCGTTCTGCAAGGCGACACCCACCAAGAGGTAGCCGTACTTGGAAGAAGCAAGCGGATTCCAATTGATACCCACATCGGCGCCGAGAGTCAACTGCTTGACTTCGTCGAACTGGTTGATGTAGAGCACGGAGAGATCGACACCCAGAGCGAGGAACTGCATTAAGTTGTATGCATAACCAAGCATGAATGCGTATTCACCGTAAGACGGGCCATCGTCGATGGAAGCGCCGTTCTCGAAGAACGAGAAGCCGAGGGTGTGCTTGTAGTCCATGGGGAACGTCAAGCTCACGTATTCCTGGCTAGCTTCGCCACTGATGGAGCTAAAGAATGCTGCACTGAATTCCAGCTGTTCCGTTTCGGAAATTCCTGCCGGGTTCACGTACATAGCGGTGTTGCCACCGAATTCAGCGAACCAGTCATTCTGCTGGTACTTATGCGGAGAATAGGTAGCCTCAGCGAACAAAGAAGTGCTGGCTAAAGCGAGTCCAAAGACTGCTGCTTTCTTGATGAAACTAGTATGCATCATCACCTACTCCTTTACTTGATGTCCGTGCGGATGAACTCAATACGACGGTTCTGCGCACGCCCTTCAGGGGTTTTGTTAGAAGCGACCGGCTGGGTATCACCCTTACCGCTCGTCACGATACGGCTTTCATTAATGCCTTTTTCAACAAGGAAGTTCTTCACGGCAGCAGCGCGGTCAGCGGAGAGCTGCAGGTTCTTGTCCTTGTCGCCGACATTGTCTGTATGGCCGACAATTTCAAATGTTGCTTCGGAGAAGGTTTCCATAATGTCGACCACCTTCATCAAGGAGATGTAGGAGTCCGGAGTAATGGTAGCCTTACCGGATTCAAAGTTCACACCTTCGAGGATGAACACCTTCTTGGGCGGCTGCGGGACTTCGTCCGGGCAACCATCTTCGTCCTTGAAGCTGTTCAGAGTTTCCGGCTGTTCGGGGCAGAGGTCAACGCCCTTACATACGTGAGCAAAGTTGGCGAACATAGCCTTGGCTTCGACCCAAGGATCGCAAAGACCATCGCGGTCGTTGTCGGCATCCGGGCAGCCGTCGTCATCCTGGTATCCATCGAAGTCTTCGGCTTCTTCGGGGCAGTTGTCGACGCCAGTGCAAACGGAAGCATACTTATCGGAGAAACCTTCTTCGCTAACCCAAGGATCGCAAAGACCGTCGGCGTCGGTATCCGGATTACGGGTCTCTTCGACGACTTCTTCTTCCTTGACAACTTCTGCGTTCGTAAGACCGATATCGAGCTTGCCCTTACCACGCTTGAGCATCGGCGAGGTGGACTGGCAGTAGAAGTTCGGCTTGGAAAGCGAGTGGTTGATGAACTTCGGGTCCAGAGAAACGTTCGTGCGGTTCACCTTGATGAACTGGTTGAACGGGTAGTAGTTCTTGTAGATGTTGTTGTACTCCACCTTCGTCTGACCGGCAGCCGGGTCAGCAAACACACCGTAGTAGTGGTTTTCCATGAAGATGTTGTTACGGGCGACCAGGTTGGTCGGTCCCTTCAGTGCAAGGCCAGAGTAGCCGTTGCGCAGCACAACGTTGTGTTCAATGTAGGCATCGAGGGACTTGGCACCCCAAGCGAGAATGCCGGACCAGCGGTTGCCGTACACCACGTTGTTACGCAGCCAGGGGAGCGAGATGAACGCACCGATACCCGTGCAGTGGTTGTCGAGCACGTAGCAGTGGTGAATGTAGGGAGCGGCGTTTTCGCAAAGGATACCTTCGAGACCGTTCCTCACTGTGAAGTGCGACATTTCGGCGCCCGAAGTACCCATGACGGTCGGACCTCTACGGCCACCATCGATGATGGTAGTCAGAGGGTCTTCGCCCTTGAGCACAACACCCATGATTAGGGTGATGTTTTCGTTATAAGTTCCGCGTTTGACGAGGATAGTATCCCCAGCATCCGCATTTCCGAGAGCATCTGCAATCTTGGCGTAATCGCCCGGCACGTTGATATTCTTTGCCATGGCGGTTCCGGAAAGAAGCAAAGCCCCGGCCGTAATTAAGACCAGTTTCTTTAGGGTCATACTGCTACGTTTCTCCAATCATAGAACACATAAAATTCGTTTAAATTATAGTTTGCCAAATTGACAACTACAAACCCAAGTGGGAATATACCTTCAAATGTGACGTTCGTCAAACGATTTTCACAAAATGCAGGCATTTTCGCGTAAAAAATCGCGTAACACGCCACCCACCGGGGTCAAAAGCGTCAATTTGCAGGGGGAAGGCTGGACTTTTCCTCCTCCTTCTTGACTCCCTGGATAGAGACTCGGATTTCCTGACAGGTCTTTTTAATATCCTGCAGAACCTTACGGGCACGCGTACCAGCGGACTTGTTGCCACGCTCGAACTTTTCGTACTCGCGCTTGAAGTTTTCAACTTCTTGATCAAGGTCGTTAACTAAGCTCATAAGCAAACTCCAAAAAAAAGATGCTTTTTGGAAAATAAATAAAGTTTTTGGCAAAAATCGGCAATTTTGTAAAATCACGTTTACATTTACAGATTATTACACTTTTTTTCACTTATCAACAGTTTATCAACCATTTTTAAAGGCCCAAAGATGGTCCAAAGCCCTCTTTCCGGCTTCCCCCACATCCATGGAAAAGTCATTCACGAACATATTTATGTGCGCCTCGATGACATTTTCGCTCTCAATTTGCGCTTTTTCGCGAATAAAGGGAGTCACAAGATGATCCCTGGACCGCGCCACAGACAAACTATGGCGAATCTCTTTTTCCACCTGCTCGACAATCGACATGGAAAGCGAGCGACGCGCCACAGCGATTCCAAGAGGTATCGGAGATTTTGTTTCGGACTCCCAGAAGGCGCCCATGTCCTGCAACATGTGAAGCCCGTCACATTTCCACGTGAAGCGGTGCTCGTGGATGGTCACGCCCTGCACGAAATCCTTGGAGAGCAGTCCGCGGTATACTTCGTTGAACAGAGCGTAACGCACCTTGGGCGCACCACCATGAATTTTGCGATACCAAAAATTGAAGAGAAGGGCGGCCGTAGTATTCGCGCCAGGCAAGACCGTTTCCGCCGAAGGATCGAAAGAATCGGATTCCGATGACAGGAGTAGCGGTCCGCAGCCGTAGCCGATGGCGCCACCGCAACCTAGGCAAACATAATTGCGCTCCACGCAGGGGTAAATCTGGGCGCTGACCTTGGCCACGTCGAGTTCGCCGCGCATGACCATTTCGTTGAGCGTCTGTACATCGGCAAAATGCACATCCCATTCAAACGGGGACTCTGCAAGGCCCGCTACGAGAGCCTCGTAGATATAGGTGTCATTAGGACAAGTGGAAATTCCAAGGGACAATCGCATAGATCCTCCTATGACTTTCGCGATTCTTTCACCACTACAAGCGATCCAGAACCATTTCCTTGAGGTTCGCCAAGGCCTCGGCAATTTTCCACTGGGTCGGGTCACGGTCTGTCGCGATATTGCTCACCGCGCGGAACTGGCAGGCGGAAACGCCAAAGCGCTTGCATACAGCGAAAAATGCGGCACCTTCCATGGATTCGACATCGGCCTTGAAAAGATCGGCTCGACGATTGGCCAAATATTCCGTACCGGTGCAGCAGTTGACCGTAACGCCCACCACCGAGCGCACCGCCGCCTGCGTTAGCGGCAAACAGCGCGGAGATTCCCCCGTATAGGTTTTACCATCGCCCGAGACTTCGGCCCAGGGCAAAAAGTGACCGTCAATGGTCTGCACGCCCATATCGCCAACCACTTCGGAATCAACGCGTACGACTTCGCCCACTTCGATATCGCGGCCGGGATACGCACCGCACACACCCAGCAGGAAAACACGCTCGTAACGGTTCCTGGACAAAAAAAACGAAAGATTGGTCGCAAATTCAGTAACGCCCACGCCACACACGCAGACATCGTATTTTGCCCCCACGGCGACAGGCGTGGAACTCGCCACCACTGCGGAAATCTGCGGAAAGAGGCTGTTGAATTCCTTGCGGGAGGCAAAAGCGACCAGGTACTTATTCAAGTTTTTCTACCTGACTCGAAAGTTCTTTTTCCAATTCTGCGACGCGCGATATCTTGAGATTCCAAGGACGCTCCACTTCGCAGCGGGCTACGGCCACGGCAGTCGCCTTCACCAGCGATTCCTCGAAAGAAAGTCCGCAGCCATCGGCATAGATCCAACCAGCAAAGAAAGAATCCCCGGCTCCGATATCGTTCTGAACCGTGATGGTTGGCGGCTGCAGTTGCAAACCCTGGAATTTCTTTTCGACCAAACGGAACGCACGAACCGGCGAATCCTCGTCGGTCACAACCAGAATTTTGATCGGCAAGCGTTCCAAGACCGCCGTCGCCGTCATCTTCCAGAATTGCGGGCTGGAAGTCACCTGCGGGATGCCTAGGCGGGAAAGCAGCTTGCAGTACTCCTGCATGTTGATTTTCAGGAGTTCCACACCCTTTTCGAGCCATGCGTCAATGCCTTCAATCGCATCGATAAACACGCGCTTGCCGGCAAAATCAACAGCATTAAACAAGTCCAAGTTAAAGTTGCCCGGGAACGAACCGCAAAGGGCCACGCACTGGGTGGAATTCCAGTATTCGTTCAGCGTCTGAATGAAATCCTGGTTTTCGTTCTCGGAAAGCAGCGGAGATGGCTCAATCAGTTCGGTAGCATCGCCATCGCATACGATTGTCGTGCAAATACGGGTGGGTTCCTTGATCCACACGGGGACCTGCTGAACGCCGCACGCAGAAAGTTCGTCGAATATCTTGGAGCCATTGTCGGCGCCCAGGAAATGCATGAGGAGCGGAGATGCGCCCAGGCACTGCAGTACACGACCGCAATTGATGCCCTTTCCCGACGCGTACTCCTCGACGTTCGAAATGCGATGAACCGAGCCCGGGGTAAACTTGTCCAAAAAGAACAAGCGCTGCCAGGCGGGATTGAGACCGAGAATTAGAGTTTCCTGGGCCATGACCAGCTCTAGAAGTTCACCTTGTAGAACTTGCGCTTGCCAACCTGGATGACCATCTGGTCACCTCCCTTGATTTCAATCTGGGACTGCGGGTCGGCGAGTTTTTCGCCACCGATCTTCACGCCGCCGTTCTGGACCATGCGGCGGGCTTCACCCTTGGAGGCGAAGGCCTTGACCTCCACCAGGAGGTCGAGGGCACCGTAGGTGCCTGCCGCAACGGAGCATTCCGCTGCGTCACTCGGGATGGCGTTTCCGCTATGGATTTCCTTTTCCTTGGCGGCAGCGGCTTCGGCGGCTTCGGCGCCGTAGTACTGCGTGACGATGTCCATGGCGAGGATGTGCTTCGCTTCGTTCGGGTTCATCTTGCCTTCGGCGATGTCGGCAACCATCTGCTTCACTTCGGAAAGAGGCTTTTCGGTGAGGAGTTCGAACCAGTTCTCGATGAGGTTGTCGGCGAGGCTGTAAATCTTGTGGTACATCACGTCCGGGGCTTCATTGAGGCCCACGTAGTTGCCGATGGACTTACTCATCTTGACCTTGCCGTCGGTACCGAGGAGAATCGGCATGAACATGCCAATCTGCGGTTCCATGCCTTCAAAAATCTGCAAGTCGCGACCGCGGAGCACGTTGAACTTCTGGTCGGTGCCGCCCAGTTCCACGTCACTCTGGATAGCGACGGAATCGTAGCCCTGCATCATGGGGTACATGAATTCGTGCAGGCTGATGGACTGGTTTGCCGTGTAGCGGTTGTGGAAATCTTCGCGTTCAAGCATCTGGGCGACAGTAAACTGGCCCATGAGTTCCGTGACCTTGCTGAACGGAAGCTTACTGAACCATTCGCCGTTGTAGTGGATTTCCACCTGTTCGCGGCGCACAACCTTGAAGAACTGTTCCTGGTATTCCTTGGCGTTTTCAAGCACCTGTTCGTGAGAGAGGCGCGGACGGGCCTTGTTGCGGCCGCTCGGGTCGCCAATCTGGGCGGTGTAGTCACCGACGATGAGCACCACGGTATGGCCGAGGTCCTGGAACTGGCGGAGCTTGCGCATCACGACGGTATGGCCGAAGTGAACATCCGGAGCAGTCGGGTCGACGCCCAACTTGATGCGGAGAGGCTTGCCCGTTTCGTAGGACTTCTGAAGCTTCTTTTCGAGTTCTTCCTGCGGGACGATTTCGATAACGCCGCGCATCAAAATATCAAGCTGTTCTTTAACAGGACGGAATTGCATAGTTTTCTCAGTGGTTGATTTTTAATTTCGGGGGAAAAGATAGCATTTAGACGAGAGACGAGATATACGAAACTTTGAACTTTAGTTCAAAATAGTTGAGTTATCCACTTTGTGGAGACGAGAGACGAGAGAATAGTGGCTAGAGACGCTATTTTTTGTATTCGTCTTCGTTGATTCCCAGGTTTTTGATCTTGTAGGCAAGAATTCGCGGTGTAGTTGAAAGGGCGCGGGCGGCAACCGCCACCTTGCCTTTGGCGCTCTTGAGGGCATCGCAAATGATGTCGCGTTCGTAAGCATCGACCATGAGTTTCAAGTTTCCGCTCACAGGCGTTCCGCTCGTTTCGTCGGTCTGGATGGTCGGCGGAAAGTGATGCGGATAGATGACGTCGCCGTCGGCCACGAGAACGGCTCGTTCAATAGCGTTTTCAAGTTCGCGTACATTCCCTGGCCACGGGTAACTCATGAGCATTTCAATGGTCCCGCGAGCAAGTCGACGCACGTTCTTGCCGACCACGCGGCTATAATGCTCAACGAAATAATCGGCCAAGAGTACGATATCGGTACGGCGCTTGCGAAGGGCGGGAACGTAAATCGGCACGATGTGCAGCTGGTAATACAAATCTTCGCGGAAACTCCCCGCCTCTACGAGTTGCTGCAAATTCTTGGTCGTCGCAACAATTACGCGAACATCCACTTTTTTGGGGAAGCGAGCGCCCACGCGTTCCATTTCACCATCTTGCAACAGACGAAGCAACTTTATCTGTAAATTCGGAGTGAGTTCGGCGACCTCATCCAAAAAGAGTGTACCGCCATCGGCTTGTTCTACACGGCCTGGAGCTTCGTTCGCAACACCAATCAAAGCTCCCTTTTCGCTTCCAAAGAGTTCCCGTTCAAGAACAGACTCCGGGAGGGCCGCGCAGTGGACACGCACAAAAGGCTTGCCGCTACGATCACTGCGGTAATGGATGGCCTCGGCTACAAGACCTTTGCCCGTACCAACCTCGCCCACGACGAGCGCTGGCATCGGGCTTTTTGCCACCTGGTCAATTTGCGTATAAACCTGTTGCATGGCACCGGAACGCCCGATGATATTGTCGGGCTGGAATCTCGCCTTGAGTTCCATGGCCATGCGCTCGTTTTCGGCCTTGAGGATCTCGTTCTCTTCACGGGCCTGACGACGGAGTTTCACGGCGGCGGCAAGCATCTGCGCAATGATTTCGAGCAAGCGGATCTGGTCGTTGAGATAAGCCTCGTCCGGATTGCGTTCGTCGGCACTCAGAGCGCCGACAACTTCCTGTTCCATGATAATGGGCACACAGAGGAAAGCCTTGTCTTCGGACTTGCCGCGCCCCGTGCGATCCAGGAAATTCGGGTCCTTCGCGACAGACGGAATGATGATGGGTTTCCCGGTTTCCACGACGCGGCCGGTAATGCCCTCGCCCACCTTGTAACGACCCCTGCTTGCCTGCTTGGAACTCAGGCCTTCCGCAATCTCGATGGATATTTCGCCCGTGTGGCGATTGTACAAAGTAAGGGTGGCGTGTTCCACTCCCATGACGGATTCCAGCGTCTGCAACACCGGATGAGCGACGTTCTCGAAATCCAGACTCTGGTTCAAAATGGAACTGATCTTGTAGAGCAGTTCCAGTTCTTGAATTTTAGATTGCGGCGTAGGCATGGGGTTAAAAGTTTACAAAATATTTTTGAAGTCACGTTTTCCGTAAACAACACGAGTTATCCAAACTTCGCAATCATCATCTTTAACTAAATAAAAAAAATTGTAATTTCCCACTGGCACAGAACGAACCTCTCTCGATTGCCACGGTTCCACTGGGTACATCTGAAAACGTTTCGGCATCGTCGCAAGACTCGCCATTGCATTATGTAATCGCAGGGTAATTCTTTCGGCACTATTTTCAGATTTCAATTCGTCGCTTATGTACGAATAAATACTCTTCAGATCCGATTCCGCCTGTTCGGAAATAATTACCTTATAACCCATTAGGCGAACTGCTTCTTCAAATCTGCAAAAACTTCGTCCAATGGTCTCCCCCTGCCTTCTATAGCATCGGAGTACCCTTGTTCCATTTTCTGATTAAAGACTTCATCAGACTCGACCAGCGAAGCCATGGAATACTTTTCCTGCTGATACAGCAAAAACTCGATGTACTTCGACACATCTTCCAGAGAACTTTCCGGCAAAGATTTCACCTGATCGATAACGGTTTCGTATGACATTACGGAGCCTCCGCTTTTAAATATACACAAATGCAAAGCGAAAGGCAACTCACAGGTATGCGAGAGTGTGGCGTAACAGTACATTTCTAGAGGCGCAAGTCTGCTTACGCAGAACTTCGGAGTATCTATTGCACTTGGGCTACAAACGTAATTTCACCTCGCTCATTTGATTCCTTTTTGCAAATAAAAAAAGCGCCGTTCCTTACTTGATATAAGAAACAGCGTCATCTAATGAGCTTTCTTTTTTTCTCAGGTGGTCGCTCTACCACCCTGTCATCAACGTATGATATAGAAAAAAAAGTCTAAAAAGTCTCGCTATTTTTCAAAATCTCGCATTTTGCAAACGGTTGTTGGAATTTAAGCCCTAGCACAAGCATGGTTGGAAAGGACTTGGTCAAAACCTTTCAGGACATAAGTTTTGCAAGATCATTCGGAGTCTTTGACACAACGAACGTATGCATAATCAGGCTTGCCGCTGTCTTCATCGGAGGCAAGTTCCCCGACGTAACCACCGGCAAAGAAGACTAAAAAAAAAGCCCGGTCATCCCCGTCTAGCGGGGACAGGTACCGGACACTACTATACCCATGCTTAAAAGCTAAATGCCAAAGACTAACAGCATGTGATTAGACGAGAGACGGATGGCATAGCAGTGGTTAGTGGCTAGGACGCATCAAAGATTTCTTTACCCGCATCACTGCATACCAACCTCTGCTTACCAACCCTACTTCAGCGCTTCCTGGACGAGGGCGCTCACGCGCTTGCCGTCAAAGCGGCCCTTGACCTTGGGCTGGAGTTCCTTCATGATCTTGCCCATGTCCTTGGGAGAAGAGGCACCGGTCGCGGCCTTGATTTCAGCGATAAGGGCCTTGACTTCGTCTTCGGTCATTTCGGCAGGCATGTACTTCTTGTAAAGAGCGATGCAGGCTTCTTCGGCCGGTATCTTGTCGGCAAAGCCACCCTTGGTGAGGATGTCGATGGACTCCTGCTTCTGCTTGACGCTCTTGGCGAGCACGTCGATGCACATGGCGTCGGTAATGGTTTCGGTAATCTGGGCCGGGGTGGCGCCGGACTTCATGGCCTCGTTCTTGATGTCGGAATGGAGCGTACGAAGTGTACCGAGGGTTTCGGCATCGTGGGCCTTCATAGCGGTCTTGATGTCTTCGAGAATTTTGGAAAGAAGTTCACTAGCCATAATCAAGTCGCGCAATTATCTCGCTCCGCGACAAGCGATAATGATTTATTGAACACAACAACGAGTCCTCGACCAGCGGTCGACGACTCGTTCTCGAAAAAAATTACTAACCGAAATTAGTAGAGACGCTTGCGGTTCTGGTCAGCAATCTCTTTGAGACGCTTACGACGAGCAGCAGTTTCAATGCGCTTCTTTTCTTCGGAAGGCTTTTCGAAGCGCTGACGCTTCTTGACATCGGAGATGATGCCGTTCTTTTCGCAAGACTTGGTGAAACGCTTGAGAGCGCGTTCGAAAGGTTCGTTGGACTTAACAATAACGCCGATCACGATAATCCTTTGGTTAAAAAATTCAGTTTGAGAGCCCAAATATATTTAACTATCGCAATTT
>JAZLMK010000061.1:0-33881 GCA_045598645.1 Fibrobacter sp. | reverse complement strand
CTTAGCCCAAGATCTTCTTTTCGTAGTCGCCCATGCAGTCGACGAGGGCCTGCACGCCTTCGATCGGCATAGCGTTGTAGATGGAGGCGCGGAAGCCGCCAACAGAACGGTGACCCTTGATCTGCACGAGGCCGCGGGCCTTTGCGAATTCGATGAAGTCCTTGGACATTTCGTCGTTCTTTTCGTCGGACACGACGTCCTTCTTGAAGACGAACGGAACGTTCATGAGGGAACGGTCTTCCTTGGCGGCGGTACCGACGAACACCTTGGAGTTGTCGATGGCGCTGTAGAGAAGTGCTGCCTTTTCGCGGTTGATCTTTTCGATAGCTTCGACACCACCCATGTCCTTCAGCCACTTGAGGGTGCGGTTCATGGTGTAGACGGCGAATACCGGAGGAGTATTGAACATGTTCTGGCCGTCGATGTGGGTCTGGAAGTTGAGCATGGTCGGAATCGTGCGGTCAACATGCCCGAGGAGGTCCTTGCGGATGATGGAGACGGTCACGCCGGCGCAGCTGATGTTCTTCTGGGCGCCGCCGTAGATCATGCCGAAGTCACTGACGTTCACCTTGCGGGCGAGGAAGTCGGAGCTCATGTCGGCGACGAGGAAGCCGGACTTCGGCTTCGGGAAGTTGTGCCATTCCGTACCGTAGATGGTGTTGTTCGCGGTAATGTGGAGGTACTTCGCGTTGTCGCTCATCTTGAGGTTCTTGTCGATGTGGTTGTAGACATCGGCCTTCGTGGAGCATGCGACGTTCACGTTACCGAAAAGCTTAGCTTCCTTGAGAGCCTTGGAAGCCCACACGCCAGTGTCGGTGTAGTCGGCAGTTTCGTTCTGGCCAAGGAGGTTCATCGGGACCATGCAGAACAGGAGGGAGCAGCCGCCGCCGAGGAACACGATGTCGTAGTTCTCGGGGATGCCCATGAGGTCGCGGAGGAACTGTTCGGTTTCGGCGAACATGTTTTCAATGGGCTTTGAACGGTGACTCATTGAAAGAATACTGATACCAGAGTTTGCATAATCGATGCAGGCAGCAGATGCTTCCTTGAGTGCTTGTTCCGGCAGGACGGACGGGCCTGCGCTGAAGTTGTAGACTTTATTTGCCATTGTATGTTCCTTGTTAGGGGTTCGTGCCCATCTGGGCTAAAAATTCGGCTTAAAAGATAGCAAAAGGCGGGAGTGGTGGCAACGAAAACATGCTAATAAAAAAGGCCCGCATTTGCGGACCTTCTAAATTTTTGCAACGGTGTGGATTTCTGCGTTTTCGCATTTTCGCGGAGAAACCGCGGGCAGACTAAACGCCGAGGGCGGCGATGGCTGCCTTGTACTTCTTGAGGCGGAACTTCGTCTTGAGTTCGCGGCGTTCCTGGCGGTGGATGTACTTGTCCTCGAGGAGCACGTTCAGAATGGCGCTCTTCGCTTTGGCGGCCATCGGATTATCCTTGAGCGTTTCGACGAAGCGCACGAAATCCTTTTCGCGGGCGTCGTAGGTGGAGTCTTCGGCCGGTACGCCCTTTTCCATGAGGTGGCAACTGTATTCGTCGATCCAGCCCTGGTTCTTGTGGTAGGTCATCTTCTGGATGAGTTCGACCATGTCGGCGGGCACGCCCATCGCGATGGCGTCTTCGGGAGTCTTTTTAGTAGCGCTGGTGATGAGGTCTTGCAAAATGGCGAGCACCTGGACTTCCTCGCTTTCGCCCTTGTTCTTGAGGTAGTCTGCGACATTCTGGAGAAAATCAATATACGGACCGCCGGCCTTGTCCTTTTGGTCCTTGTGGGCTTCGGCGGCGATTTTGTAGGCTTCTGCGAAAGAGAGCATAATTATTCCTTTAATTTAAAACTTTGGCGCCATGGCGCTACATGGATAATATATATAAAAGAATTTCGAAAACGCACTAGTGTTTTAGGTTTGGACTGTAAAAATGTGATTTTAAACCATGAAGTTCTTGCCCAAAATGGCAGATACGTTCTTCAGGATGCCTTCGGCCACGTCCGGCTTGTTCATCGAGTATACGTGCACGTTCGTGATGCCGTTCGCGTAGAGGTCGATGATCTGGTCCGAGGCGTAGATGATGCCTGCTTGCTTCATGGCTTCCGGGTCGCTGCCGAACTTGTCCACCAGGGACTTGAAGCGCTGCGGCATGAAGGAACCGGAGAGCTTGATGGCGCGGTCCACCTGGTTCGCGTTCGTGATGGGCATGATGCCGGGGAGCACGGGGCAGGTGACGCCCGCCTCGCGCAATTTGTACAGGAAGTTGAAGAATAGGTTGTTGTCGAAGACCATCTGCGTGGTGAGGAAGTCGGCGCCCGCGTCTACCTTCTCCTTGAGGTGCAAGATGTCTTCGCGCTGGTTCGGGCTTTCCGGGTGCTTTTCGGGGTAGCAGGCCGCCCCGATGCAGAAGTCGGCGTCGCTTTCCTTCAGGTCGCGGATGAGTTCCACGGCGTGCTGGTAGTCCCACTTGCTGCGGTCGCCTTCCATGAGTTCCGGAGTGAGGTCGCCGCGGAGGGCCATTACGTTCTTGATGTCTGCGGCCTTCATGTCGGCGATGCGGGCCTTGACTGTTTCCTTGCTGCTACTGACGCAGGTGAGGTGGGCGAGCATCGGGATGTTGAATTTTTCCTTGAGGTTCTTCGCAATCTGGATGGTGTACTGGCTCACGCCGCCGCCGGCGCCGTAGGTCACGCTCATGAACGAGGGTCCGAGGGCCGCGATGGCTTCGGTCGCCGCCTTCACGTTTTCGAAACTCGTTTCCTTCTTGGGCGGGAACACCTCGAAGGAGAGGCTCATCTTGTCTTGCTTGAGAATGTCGATAATCTTCATGTTGAACCTTTTCCAAAAACTGCGCGTACCGGGAGGCTTGCACGGGTCTTGCTTATGCGATTATTTAAATACGTGCATAAATATACAAATAATTTGTGGGGAGCGGGATGGAAAATGATGAAAAAAAATGTATTTATGGAACGGAGGATTGTTGTTGTGAAAACAAGGCTTTGTTTTTTTTGTTGCCGTTGTCATGTTTGCTTTGACCTTTACCGCGTGCGGTGACGATTCGGGGAGTAGTGCAGCCGACGAAGTCTCGGTGAATTCGAGCGACGATGAAAGCTCCGATGTGGAGTCAAGTGCCGATGACGAAATCTCATCAAGTTCCGTTACGGACAAGAAAATGTCATCCGGTGGCAGTTCGAAGTCGTCTAGCTCTGTAAGTGACAAGAATAGTAGCTCTTCAGAAAAATTGAGTAGTAGCTTTGAACTATTGCCTGTTTGCGATGATGGCGATACCACTACAGTTGTAGCTTTTGGTGAATATATATATGAAACCTGTAGGGGAGGCTTTTGGAAAGTCGATTCTACGAAAAGTAAACGTGTTTTAGATTCCCTTGCGGCTTTCGAGAAAAACAAGGAACACCCGAACATGGATAGCCTTTTTGCCGGCTACAAGGGTGAATATTTCGAGTTTGAAGACCCGCGTGATAACCGAAAATACAAGTACGTGGAGTATATTTGGTACTCCGAAGATGGTAAGGGGAGGGACACCTTCTATGTTATGGCAGAAAACCTGAATTACGGCAAGATGGTCCCTATCGGCACGACAAAATTTGACGATAAAGTGACCGAAAAGCTGTGCTACGTAGACGATGAATGGTTCTGCGACAACCATTTTGGCGACCTTTACTCCTGGGCCGAGGCCATGAATTTGCCGAAGGTTTGCGATTCTGTTGCCGTGGATAGCAATGATGCCTGTAAGAGTTTTGCCGATGCCGTCAAGAGTGTCAGTGACCCCCGTGTTGTCCGTTGGCAAGGCATTTGCCCGGATGGCTGGCATATTATGACTCAATACGAATGGGTTCACACTAAAGAAAGTTCAAGTTATTTGCGTTCTAAAATTCTATGGAAAGAGAATGCCGGCTTGAATGGCTCGGGAATGTCGATTATCCCGACAGGAAATGGACGTATCGGTATTCACGAATATACTTATATGTGGCTACCTGCTGCAGGGGATGGTTTTGCCAATAGTATTAGCGTTTTGAGTATTTCGTCTGAACAGCACGTTGTAGAATGGAATAAGAATTCGTTCCAATCAGTTCGTTGTGTAATGGATGCGAACAACACTTTGATTGACTAAAAAACAATCACAAAAATTTTAACAATAAAATTAGGGCGTGAGGGGCATGCCCTATTTTCCACAGTGGCGTCTTATTTCTCTAAAAATGAGATTGCTTGGTAATTACTGCCAATACGGGTTTAAAAAGAGCACCGAAAAATTTGCTAGGGTACCTGCTAAATTGTCAAAAATTGCTATTTGGCAGGTACGGTGCGGAGATTTGTTTTGCCGACTGGGACTAAAAACGTTTTTTTCAGGTGCTTAAGTGGGATTTGTACCTGCTAGATTCGGAAAATGTTTGTTTTAGCAGGTACGAAATGAGGCAAACAGGGAGAAAATCTAGGCGTTGGCCCGTTCTGCTTCCTTTTTCCGAGGGAGTGTACCTGCTAAATTGCTGAAAACCCCTATTTGGCAGGTACGTTTGCCCTGTTTTTATCAATTTTATTGCAGATAAAGTAATTTTGTGCCTGCTAATTCGCAAAAAATTGCTATTTGGCAGGTACGCGGCGCCCCCCCCCCTCGCATTCGTTCTTGAATTGCCCGAAATTCGCGAAGACTTGCAAGAACCTGAAATCAAACGAGGCAAAGTGGCTCGACCTTGTGGCGAAAGCCGGCGATGAGGTGGAACAGCCTGATTTTGGGGACCCGGTTTTCGCCCGTGGAACCGATGACGGAATGGCAAAATAATTGTATATTTGGGTCAATCTTGCTCGAGTAGCTCAGTTGGATAGAGCATCTGCCTTCTAAGCAGAGGGTCGTGGGTTCGAATCCCGCCTCGAGTATACAAAATAGGCACCCCTTGTGGGTGCCTATTTTGTATATGTGATGAGAACCCATGACGACAAGGTGTGGGTTCGACTACGGCCCAGGGCGAGTGTCGCGGGCAAACTCGCTTGCCCATGACCGAGCCCCAGCCGGAGCTACTGAGCACGGCGAAGTAGCCTCCCGCCGAGAGTCATTTTTTGCGAAGCAAAAGTCACCCCTTGTGGGTGCCTATTTTGTATATGTGATGAGAACCCATGACGACAAGGTGTGGGTTCGACTACGGCCCAGGGCGAGTGTCGCCATCGATGCGTACAAAGTAGGTTCCCGCTCGAGGCACGTTTACAACAAAATTTGCGCTTGCAATGCGGGTCGAAGCAACCACACGCCCCTGTGCATTTAATAGCACACAATGACTACCGATCTTTGCACCCGTGATAAGCACGGAACGTCCGGAGGTTGTCATGCTGAACTGCGTAACAGAGGCTGCTGGCCCAACATGACGATTTTCCAAGCCCATGACGCCATCCTCTACACCATTTGCCAACAAGGATTCCTTGGAATTCGAAAATTCCACTAATCCGCCGTCAGCCACATTGAAGGATTCCCACTGTAAAGTATTGTTGGCGTTGCTTTTAGTCTCCATGGAATTGACGTGATTTTCGTTGCCGTCATAAAGTCCGACCAAGCCGCCGACGTTGTCTTTTCCAATAACGGGGCCCACATTATATCCGGAGACGATGGTTCCGCTCGAAATATTGCCGCTAAGTCCACCGACGTTGACGTTGCTACTGCTACTAATAAAATACAAATCGGTAATTTGCTCGTTTATTTCGCTAGTACCATCATACGTCTTGGTAATCCCGCTAGAACTCGAGAGAGAAATATCCATCGGCGTCAAGCTGCTGCTGGATGCGGCTTCACTTGAAACTCCGTAAATAGAAATGTCGCTTGGAAGTTCCGCGGTGTTATTATTTTCTATTCCGTACCATGCACTAGTCCCTTCGCTTTCTTCATCGAGCCATTTGAAGTCGCCTTCAACAATAACAGGAGTGGTTTTGCCGTCGGAGTCGGTCCACACGGAAATGCCGGCACTGCTGGAACTCGTATGAACAGAGCCGCCTTCGCTCAAGGGTGAAATGGCTTCGTCTGCGTAAGCGAGGTTCACCACGGTGAAACAACTCAAGGCAAATATGGGCGCAAACGTTCTCAGTTCGCCTTTCAAATCAGATAATGTTGTTTTGGTAAACATGGTAAACCTCCGACAAGAGCGGGTTATAGGACTAATATAGGTCTTTTATATGTCGTCCCAAACAATATGTTTACGTTTGTTTACAATTTGTGATTTGGCTCACCCAATCCACGGCGAAATTTTTGCGAGGGGCTGCCTGTACCCTGCTATTTTTTGAACATTTTATTGAGGGTTGCGCGCATGTGGTTCATGTTCGCTTCGTTCAAGGTCTCGTAGCGGTAGAATGTGCCGTCTTTTTGTACAAGGTAAACTACAGGGATGTAGCCGGTGCCGTATACGGGGCCGAACTTGCCGTTGGCGTCCTGGAATACAGGAATGACCGCGTGGAACTGGTCAATGAACATGCGGATGTCGTTCTTCTTGATGCCGCCGCCAAGTCCGATGGCTATGCCTGTAAGGCCGTTTTTTTCATATTCCTTCATCAAATCCTGCATTTCGGGGAAATGGCGCTGGCAGTGCGGGCACTTGGGGCTGAAGTAGTAGATGAGTAGCGGGCGCTTGCTAAAGTGACTGAATAGAATGCCTGGGTCGCTGATGCCAGTGAGAGGAATGGAAAAGTCCATCTTCATGGGCTGGTTCGTGGTGGAATCCTGCATCAGTTGGACGTCTGCCATCTGGGGTTCAGGTGCGAGTTGTGCAAAGGACACGCTGGCGGTAAGGGCCAAAATACTCAAAACGGGTGCAAAAATGCGCATGGATACTCCTGATAAGATCTTTTGGGCGGGATTCGCCCTTTTTACGCTAAAATATGAAAAAATAGAGGGAAAAGTGTCACGGAATTGCAAAATTTGGGGGTTAGTGACGCCTATCGCAGGAATAGCGAGATGAGACTGAGAAATCGGTGTTGCGAGATGAGACCGCGGAGTCGGAATAGCGAGATTGCCAAAACAATCGCTTCGCTCGTGTTTTGCCCTTCGGGCTTGCCTTCGCCCGTGGCTCAGGTCAAGGCCTCCGTCCTCGCGTTTCACTTCGTTCCGCTCGGCCGTAGTCGAACTCACTACGTGAGTTCTCACCTCGCTTTGATGCCATATAAAAACGAAAAAAGACACCATAAAGGTGTCTTTTTCGTTTTATCGGAATAGCGAGATTCGAACTCACGACCTCTTGCTCCCGAAGCAAGCGCTCTACCAGACTGAGCTATATTCCGTTATTGTGTGCCCAATTATAGTTAAAAAGGGTGCGGTTTTAAAGGGGTAACTGACTATTTTTTCTTTTTTTTCGTGATTTGGGGGTGGGGTTTGCCGATTTTCATGATGCTGGACCCTGCATTGTCGGGTTCAACTTTGTAAAAAATGACCTTGTTCTTCCATTCGGACCGCACTTTGCGGTCTATGATGTGCTTTACGTTGCCGTATTCGGGATTCCCGCCACCGTGGATGACGCGGAGTACGCTGAGGCCCGCAATCAGCAGGTCGTCGATGCGGCGTTCGACGGCTTCGGCGGCTTCGTCGGCGGTGAAGCCGTGGAGGTCAATTTCGTCTTCGGGAATAGGGAGTTCCCAGGCGGCGGGGTTTCGTCGCGCGTTTTTCCCTTTCGGGCCACGTTGCTTGGTGAGAGTCTCGGCTTCGGCCTCGGCGGCACGCTTCATGGCTTCGTCCTTGTCTTCCATGTGGTGGCTCTCGATCCACTGCAACAGGAATTCTTCTTCTGCATTGTATGCCATGGCGCTAAAGATAGAAAATAAGGGGCTAGACGACAAAGTTCCTGTGGTAGTTCCACGTCCATTGTTCTGGATGCTCGGCTATCCAGGTTTCGATTTCTTGGGTGATTTCATTTACGAGAGTGTGCGTTTCGGATGGCTTGCTTTTGTTTTCGTATTTTGGCGGATAGTATTTTTCAAAGCGGACGACGTGCTGTCGGATTGTTTTCCCGTTCCCGTTTTTTGCAAACTCGCTCCAGGTGCGGAAGGTGACGATGCCGGCTCCCATCTGGTTCGCTTTTTCGGGGAGGCGGAGATAGAGCGTGGCCTGCTTGCCGAAGAGTTCAACACTGTTTCCGCGAGCATCGCGTGCCTGGTCCACGACCATCGCGAGGATTCCCTTGGTCTTGAATAGGTTCCTTAGGACGTTTGCGACTTCCTCGGTTGCGTATTCGTGGAGATGCGCGTCACTGCGAATTTCGTGGAGGGCGCGTGTGAGGCCGGTGCTCTTGAATGGGCTTGTGATGAGGTGGACGTGCTCGGAATAGCGGCAAAGACTGCGATGCAGGTTTTCGAATGCGCCTTGGTGGATGCTCAGTGCGACGACAGCCCCTTGGGCGAGCGCATTTTTGATAATCGCCTCGTTCTCGTAGCGGACACGAGACGTGGCGGACGGAATGCGGGCGAGGAGGCGGTAACTGTCGATACCGTTCCAGTAGAGCGATTTGAAAACATTGCGTGCGTTTGTTTTGGGGCTGTTGCTGAAGCCGGTTTCTTGCAAAAGGCGGACGACGCGACCATAGGCACGTTTTGTATGAAGAATTCTGTAGATAGGAAAAATAATGGCGAAGAGAACTTTGAAAAACGCATCTGGCAAGCGAATCAAAAAATTCAGGAAAAGCTTGTAGAAAGCGTAAATCATAAGAAGATAGTTTCCAGTTGTCCAAATCCTAACTACTAGGTATTAGGTACTAACCGCTATTCCTCGAATTCCAGAATGTTCCTTCCCAGTTCACGTTCGAAAAGGCTTTGCTTGAGACCTTCGCCGGCGTAACTGATGGTGGGCGAAATTTCGTAGAGTTTCTTGGGGTCTATTTTGACGTTCGCCTTGCGGAGCCATTCCCTGTGCAGTTTGCCTATCATGATGCGGGCGCTCTTGGGACTGTCATTGCCTTCGGCATTCTTGACGGGGCTGAATTCCTCGTCGCGAATGACGCCAAACGGGAGCATGCTTCCGAGTTGCGGGAACGCGTCAAAGAGGAACTGTTCGAATTTCCAGCACTTCTCGATTCCGCAAACGGTCTTGCGGGCGGTATGCCAAGGGAGTTTGCTTGTCTGCAATTTGCGAAGTCCGCTGATTTTGAACAAATGAATAGCGATGTTGCCACCGTCAAATGTGAGGCTCCCGTCGGCGTTTGTCATGTCGCGGAAGTTTTCGGGAAGGTCGCTGTATTCCACGACGCCGGGTTTCTTGTTCTGGAAGGCGAAGATGCCGACTTTTTCGTTTGGGCCCGCCTTGTGGACGACCTTGGAGGCGCTCATCGAGCGGCCTTCGGCGGCCAATGCACCGATGAATGCCGGGTCGCAAATGCGACAGAGGGCGTTATCGACGCTGTAAAGGAATACATACTGCACACCGCGTTCCACGAGCCAGGCGAGGGTTCCGCTCTGTGCGAGAGCCCTGAAACAACCGCCGTTGCCGTCGGGAACAAGTGCGAGTCTGTTGTTTTCGTCAACGACAGCCTTGCCTTCGGGAGTGAGGGCGCAGATGGTGCCCTGTTCGAAGAATCGGATGTCTTCGCGGTTCATGCCGAAGTAGTTGTTGTCCTTGAAAAAGTTGACGGTGGCCTCGTGGTTCAGAGGGCTCGTCATGATGCACCAAGGAATGGGGTGGCCAACGCGGGCACCCAGATTGCGCAAGCGTTCCGCTTGCAGTTGGAACAAACTCTTGTGGCTCGGAAGACCGATGTCGAACATTCCCTTGGGGCCATCGAAACCGAGACGTGAACCTTGCCCGCCTGCAACAAGGAAAGCGGCCACTTGTCCTTTGCCCAAAAGAATTTCGCCGGTCTCTTTCCAAAAATCGTATCGGAGGTCGTCGGTCGCGAGTTTCCATGGCATGGGTGTCAAGTCGGCGGAAACGTTGTCGGAAAGGCTTGCCGCGGATTTTTCGGCATGCAGGTTCTTCAGTTCTTCCCAGTCCTGGCTTGCAATGTCCCGTTCCAAAAGTGCACGGGCATCTCCGTTCAATGTTTCCAAATGCTTTGCCAGGTCCTCTTGACCAGCGGCAATCAAATTATCAATGACTTCACTCATGTCTTGTCTGTTTTTTATAAAAGTGAAATGATGGCTATTACCTGATTCCAAAGAAAACGACCATGCTGAAAATCAAGGCGAAGATGCTCACCAGGTGCATGCGCCACACAATCTTGGAATTCATCAGCGGTTTGCTGGGGAAACGTCCTTCCCACTTCTTTTGGTAGTGGTGGTGGAGCGGAGCGCAAAGGAAAATGCGGCGTCCGGTACCGGTGGTCTTCTTGGTGAACTTGAACCAGAGAATCTGGAGCAGCACGGAGCATGCTTCGGCGATGATGATGATGCAGACGATGGGGAGGAAAAGCCCAGCCTGCACAAGAATGAACATGATGCCGATGGCCGCGCCGAAACCCACGGAACCTGCGTCGCCCATGTAGATTTCTGCGGGAGGACTGTTGAACCAAAGGTAGGCGAGCAGGGCGCCTGCAATGGACATGGCTATGGGGAACAGTTCGTCGCAGCCGGGGAGGTACGGAACGCTCAGGTACTGGCTGAAGATGAAGTTGCCGCTAACGTAGGCCACGAGTCCTACAAAGATCATGCTGGTGAGAATAGGTACGGAGACGAGACTGTCCAGTCCGTCGGTAAAGTTCGTCCCGTTGGCCGATGCAGCGATTACAAATGTCATGAAGGCTACGAAAATCCAGTTGGGCAGGTGCAACTGGAAAACGTCGATGGGACAGAACGGAATGGTCAGGTCGCCTTTGAGTTCCGGAATGAACTTGTAGCAGAAAATTGCCACCACGAGGCTGAACAAGAAGTAGAGGAACAAGCGCAGACTGCTGGAAATGCCGTCGGCCTTGTCCATGTAGTCGGCGGCCTTGAGTTTGCCGAGTTTGATTAAACGTTTGGCCTTGACCTTTGCGATGTCGTCAATGGCGCCGACGGCACTGAACAGTGCAAGAATGACCAGGGTCGATATGGTGTAGCCGTTCATTTGGCACACGAGGAGCGAAACCGCCTCTACTACGACGACGAGCAGCAGGCCGCCCATAATCGGAGGCGATTTTGTCTTGCCGTCTTTATCGAAGTCGCTGGTGGCGTCGAGCCCCTGCAAAAGGCGGATGTACTTGGGCATGAGGAAAAGCACAAGCACGATGGAAAGCATGGCGGCGACCCCGGAACGGAATAGACGGCCGTCGAAAAGTTCAATACTGGTTACGTGATAAAGCCAATGGCAAAACATAGGTTCGAATCCAAAATACGCAATGAATGAAAAACTTGATATAGATGTGAAAAAAATATAATAATAAGCGGTTTTTGGCTTTTAGGGATGGCGAAATTTCTAAATTGGGGGGCATGAGAGAAATCCATATAGATTGCCCACACTGTGGAGCGTCGTTCAATGTGCAAATCGAGGGTGAACTGTCCAACATGATGGTTTTCCCTTGTGCGCGCTGCCAAACGCCATTGATGTTCTATCATGGCGAGATTTCGGAATTGGACAGGGAAGAATTTGCCAACCTGCGTAAACGCCTTTCCAAGGTGCTGGATGTAGTGATGAAGCAGGATAGTTCCGTAAACGAAGTGGCGGATTCCCTGAAAAAGATGGTGGACATATCCAATGCTCGGGCTGAAGAACGAGCTCATGGGGCCGCCGCCATATCGGACGAGGACCTTGAACAGTTGGAAAAGGACTTGAACGAGATGGACGTGGATTCTTTCTTGGAAAAACTCTGATTTATGCTTGAATTTTTCGTGGCAGCCTTGGTTGTGGCCATTGCGCCGGGTCCGGACAATCTTTTTGTGTTGGCCCAGAGTGCCGCCCACGGGGCTAAAGCCGGTTTTTGCGTGATTTGTGGACTCTGTACGGGAATCGTTGTGCAGACCGTGCTCCTGGTGGCTGGGGTTTCCGCCTTGATTGCCGCAAGTCCGACTGCATTTTTCGTGATGCAGTGCTGCGGGGCCGCCTATTTGCTGTTCCTGGCGTACAAAAGTTTCCAGGTGCGTGCCGGGCATGTGGACTTGGAATCAAAGAATGGTGAAGAGGCTTCGATAGGTGAAGAAGGTTCTGCTGGTGAAGTTGCGCTTCCTGGCTACCGTCTGTATGCACGCGGAATCGTGATGAACTTGACTAACCCGAAGGCGGTGCTTTTCGTGCTTTCGTTCATTCCGCCCGCAGTTGATTTGGAGAGGCCTTTGCATCCGTCCGTCCAGACTGCGATTCTCGGCGGTGAGTTCATTCTTGCTACGTTTATCGTTTTTGGAAGTGTCGCACTTTTGGCTGGCGCCGTGAAAAAATACCTGCTCAATTCGCCCAAGGCGAACCGCAACTTGAACTGGTTCAGCGGAGCGGTATTCGTTTTTTTGGCAATCGCCCTGTTTGCGTTTTAGCGCTTGACTGTCGCCCGACGGTTACAACTGTTTTGCGATGACTTCGAGAATTTTCGGAATGGCGACTTCCGGAACGTCTTCTGTATCGCCACCTGCGGCGCGCATGTGTCCGCCGCCACCGAATTCCCCGGCCACTTTATTCACGTCTACGAAGTAGTTGCTGCGCAGGCTTATCTTGTACTTGCCGTTGACCGGGTAAAGGAATAGTGCAACTTCGGTGCCGCCAACTTCGCGGATGGTGTCAATGACGTTGTGCAGTTCTACCGGCGGAACATTGAATCTATCGATGTCCTCTTGGGTGATGTACGAGTACACGACTTTGTCGTTCAGGGCCATTTTGCAGTTTTGCATTATAAAACCCGTGACTACGGTCTGCCTGTAAGTGCGGGTGTAGTAGGTCTCGTTGATAATCTTGGAAAAGTCTACGCCTTTTTCGATAAGTTCGCCGACCGCGTTCATGGTACGCTTGCTTGTGCAACTGAACTTGAATGCACCGGTATCGTGCACGATTCCCAGGTAGAGGCAGTTGGCGGTTTCTTTGCTGAGGCGTTTTTCATCAAGCAGGAAAAACAGGACTTCGCTTGCGGAACTAGCGTTCGGTTCTACGACGTTCGTGTTGCACAGATTCAGCGGGTTGCTGATATGGTGGTCGATGTTGAATGTCTTCTTGGCTGCTTTTATGCATGCTTCCCCGTTTGCACCGGCGCGGTCGAAAGTGGGGGTATCCATGAGAAAGGCGAGATCGTAGGGGTTCCCGTTGTTGAATGAGGAATCGAAACTTTTTTGTGCGTCAGTTGCTCCGCGCATGATTTCGTAACACTTCGGGAAAGGTTCCAAAAAAATGTCGGCCTTGATTTTGGGATAGTTGTCCTGGATATAGTTGTAAACGGCAAGGGTCGAACCTGCGCAGTCTCCATCGGGGCGGACATGGCCGAAAATGGCTACGGTTTCTACGTCGTTCAGTAATTCGTCGATAATCATGGCATACCTGTGCTTATTTTGCCGTTAATCTAGAAAAATATGCGTTGGAATGGCTCTGTGGACGATATTTTCTATATTTGGGGATGATGAAAATTCTTTTCACAGATCTTGATGGCACTCTGCTGACCGATGACAAGCGGATTGTGGATGCCGACATGGATGCGATTCGGAAGATGACCGCGGCTGGGCATAAGTTCGTGATGACCACAGGACGCCCGTTGACCAGTGTGAAAAAATTGGCCGAAAAATACGGTTTTTTGAAACCGGGCTATTTCCTGGTGAGTTTCAATGGCGGCCTTATTTACGATTGCGAAAAGGACGAACCCATTTTGACTCGCAGGATTTCGGTGGATGACGTGAAATTCATCATGGACGAGGCCTACAAACGGGGCATGCATGCCCATACGTATGCGGGCGATTTGGTGGTGAGCGAACACGAAACAGAACAACTCAAACGTTACTGCAACATCATGCAGATGGATTATGTTGTTGTAAATGACATCCGTGAATATTTCAAGTCGCCACCTTTTGATGCTCTGTCGGAACCTATAAACGTTGTCGTGAAACCGCCCATCAAGGTGAATATCATTACGCCTTTTGAACATTCCAGCCTGGAATCGTTCCGCAGCGAAATGAGAAAGTCTACCGAAGGAAAATTGTTCGATGTGTTCAGCAAACCCGAAATGCTCGAGTTTTCGCATATGCTTTCGAACAAGGGCGATGCGGTGCGCTTTATGGCCGACTACTATAAAGCGCCTGTTGCCGATACGATAGCCGTGGGCGACGAAGAGAACGACTGTCCCATGATCAAGGCGGCTGGGGTGGGGGTTGCCATGGCGAATGCTAGCGATATTGTAAAAAAATGCGCCGATTACGTGACTTTACGTGATAACAACCATGCTGGCCTAGCTGAAGTTATTGAGAAATTCGTGCTTCGCTAAAAAAAATCTATTTTTATAGCGTACAGAGATTTAGGTAGATGATGACCAAACCTAGGATTTTAGCCTATTATTTGCCACAGTTTCATCCGTTTCCCGAAAATGACGCTTGGTGGGGAGCGGGTTTTACGGAGTGGACGAACGTCGGCAAGGCAAAGCCCCTTTTCAAGGGGCATAACCAGCCGAGGATTCCTACGGAGTTGGGCTATTACGATCTTCGATTGCCGGAAATTCGAAAAATGCAGGCGGAAATGGCTCGCGAAGCCGGCGTCGAAGGCTTTTGCTATTGGCATTACTGGTTTGGCGGCAAGGGTCGCCAACTCTTGAACGAAATCATTGACGACGTTCGCAAGACTGGCGAACCGGACTTCCCGTTCTGCTTGGGATGGGCCAATGAATCGTGGAAGGCTAAACAGTGGAATAAGGACGGTGCCGGCGACAGAATTTTGATGGAACAGCGCTACGGGGGCGAAGAGGATTACCGCGCCCACTATGAATACGTGCGCGATTTGTTCCGCGATAAACGCTATGTGCGGGTGGATGGAAAGCCCTTTTTCTTGCTTTACAAACCCGAATTGTTCGAGGATGTCTCGATTTTCATAGGTCTTTGGAACAAGTGGATTAAGGAAGACGGAATTGCCGACGGAGTTTACTTTGTGGCTACTCTGGAATGTCAAGAAGAACGGGAGACTTGGCTCTCGAAGGGCTTTGACGCGGTAACGCCGTCCCATTTGCAGCGTGTTCGCCACGAGTTCTTGCAGAGACCTTCCTGGCAAAAATTCCTGATTCGCAAGTTTCGCGAAGTTTTTCACCGCCCCGTGTGTTATAAGGCGGCAAGGGTGCTACGCTATACTGTTGATACGGATTACGACAGCAATGAAAATGTGGTGCCATTTCTGCTACCTCAGTGGGACCATACCCCTCGCAGTGGTTCCCGTGGTTACCTCATCAAAGGCGCCGATCCCCAATTTTTTGAAAGCCAGGCGAAAAAGATGTTCGACGTGATTTCTAAAAAGCGGAACGGACTGGTGATGCTCAAGTCGTGGAACGAATGGGCCGAAGGAAATTTCATGGAACCGGACATGACCTATGGTCGCGGTTTTTTAAATGCACTTAAACGAGCCCTGGAGAAGTAAAATGTCGATTAGATCCCATTTTCGCGGCTTTGAGGCTGGACTTGCAAATTGGTTTTTGAACCAGTGCCTTACTTGGTTTCCTAGCAAGCGGATTCGTCGCTTGTTTTTCAGGGTCTTCGGTGTGGATTTCAAGGGCAAGGCCAAGTTCTATGCAGGGGTCCAGGTCCGGAATCCCAAGGGAATTCATGTGGGCGAGGGCGTTTCGGTAGGACCGGGTGTCTTGCTGGATGGCCGGATGGGCTTGACTTTGGGCAAGAATTCCGTGATCGCCTACGAAGCCATTTTGTGGACTTTGAACCACGACTATAACGACGTTCATTTCTGTGGAAAGGGCGCCCCGGTGGTTGTCGGGGATTATGCCTGGATTTGCAGCCGCGCTACAGTGTTGCCGGGAATTACCATTGGCGAAGGGGCTGTTGTTGCGGCCGGAGCCGTCGTTACGAAAAACGTGGAACCCTATGCCGTAGTTGCCGGAGTTCCGGCCGAGGTCATCGGCCATCGCGAAAAGAAGTCTTGGGAATACGGCTACGGAATCAACGGCGATTCGGAGCATATTATCTAGCGCAATGAGAATCGGTGTTTTGACATATCATTGCGTCCCGAATTTTGGCGCTCAACTGCAGACGGTTTCGACTGTCGGTTTTTTGAAGCGCTCGGGGCACGAGCCCTATGTGTTGCACTGGTATCCGCAAGACTTAGAAGACATGTACAGTACACGCGTGCCGGAATCCCAGGCGAAAATTCAGATGGAGTTCGCAGAAACGAACTTGCCGCTGACCGCCATTTGCCGTACGGAACAGGATTTGGTACGTGTAATCGACGAATTGAATCTGGATGGAATCGTATGCGGCAGCGATGCCCTGTTCAAGTTTGTTCCCAAACGATGCCGCAGTTATTTTTTGATAAAGAAATGGAAACGGCGCAAGATCAACGTCCTTTCGGTGGAAGATCTTGTGGAAAACCCGTTTTTTGGCGGCTTTGCCTCTAGGCTCCAAAAAAAGATTCCCGTTGTGGCCTATGCGGTTTCCTCGCAAAACTGTCCTTATCGAAAAATGAAGCGCACGGAAAAGAAAATCCTGGGCGCCAATTTGCTGAATTTCTCCCATATTTCTGTTCGTGACGAGTGGACTGCGGGGATGGTAAAGTTCTTGCTTGGGGGCCACGAGAACGTGGAAATTGCTCCCGACCCGGTTTTCGCATTCAATAGGAACAACTACCTGCCGTTACCTGACAAGTCCGAACTGTTGGCACGTTACGGGATTCCGGAAAACTATGTGCTGCTGAGTTTCAATACACGTTTTGCTACAGAGGAGTATGTGAAGGACCTGGCTTCCGAGTTGGAACGTGGCGGCTTTTGCCCTGTGGCTTTGTCTATGCCCGAACGTCTGCAGTCTTTTGACGTGGCGAAGTGCGTGGATTTGCCGCTTAATCCGTTGGACTGGTATGCTCTGATAGCATATTCCAAGGGGTATGTGGGCGAACGGATGCACCCCATAGTAGTGGCTCTTCACAATTCGGTTCCGTTTTTCGCCTTCGATGAATATGGATTCGTCGAAAACAGGTGCTGGGGACTTTGGACTCGGTTCGACGTGAATTCCAGTAAGACTTATCATATTCTTGAAAAGGCTGGCCTCCTCTCCAACTGGGTGAATTACCGTAATTGCGGCACGTTGCCGACAGCGGAACAAGTGGTGCAGAGTATAAAGAATTTTGACAGGGAAAAGTGTAGAGCCTTCGCTGACGCTTGCCTTGAAAAGTACACGCAGGAAATGGAAAAATGCCTAGCAAAAATTTAATGCTGATTGTTCCGTTTCTGCCGTACCCCATGGAATCGGGAGGCCATCAGGCCGTGTTTGGTGAAGTTGAAATGCTTCGCCAGAATTACAACGTGCTTTTGACATTTATCCGTAAGAGCAACTGCACTCAAGAAAATTTGGAAACGTTCAATTCCCTTTGGCCAAATGTGAAGGCTTTGCCTTACGAGCCGAAACCGGACAGGTCGCCAATCCATTTCCTGAAACGCCGTTTTGCCAAATTGAAGCGAAGCCTTTTCAAGAACAGCGACAAGTTCCGTTACGAGAATGAATTGTACTTGCTGCAGGATAGAGTGAATTCGGGCTTCGGGAATTTTATACAGGAATTGATTCGGGAACACGATATCGATACCGTAGAAATCGAGTTTGCCAATTCGCTCGCTTTGGTGGATATGCTCCCGTCGGATGTTCGCAAGGTGTTCGTGCATCACGAAATCCGTTTTGTGCGCATCGCCGAGTTCATGCGCCAGCAAAAACTGGAATCTGATTTCTTTAAACAACGCTTTGATGATATCAAGGCAGAAGAAATTCAGTATTTGAACAAATTCGATTCCATTGTGACATTCTCGTCGGTGGATGCCAAGAAGTTGGAACAAGCCGGTGTTATAGCCCCTGTGGTGACTTCGTTCTTTATGGTAGATTCCTCGAAGAGGAACTTTGTAGAACGCGAACAGGCTTCTGTTCTTTCGTTTGTGGGGCCGGAACACCATACCCCGAATTATTTAGGGCTCAAGGCGTTCCTGGAAAAGTGCTGGGATGGAATCTTGAAGGAAGTTCCGGAAACGACTTTGAAAGTAGTGGGCAAGTGGTCCGAGGCGACGGTTGCCGAATGGCAAAAGAAATTTCCCAGGGTTGAATTCTGTGGTTTTGTTGAAAATTTGGAAAAGGCATTGGCCGAGTCCGTGATGATTGTCCCTATCGACGTAGGCAGCGGCATCCGTACAAAAATTCTGGATGCCGCGTTCATGGGGGTTCCGCTTGTCTCGACCCGTGTGGGTATCGAGGGAATCCCGTTTGAAGATGACCGCGATTGCATCGTGGTTCCCGAAGTATCGCAGATGGGGCCCGCGGTGGTACAGTTGCTGCGCGATTCCGGAAAACGAAAAATGCTTGCGAAGAATGCGTTTGAAAAAGCGAAAAATGCCTATTCGATAGAGCGCTTTAAAGAAACAAGAATGAGGGCCTTTGACGTATGCCGGTGAATAGCCAGATAAATTCCAGGCGCATGGCAAAGAATACCCTGCTCCTATATTTCCGTATGGCCATCACCATGCTGGTTTCGGTGTACACGAGCCGCGTGGTACTTTACACTTTGGGCATCGAGGATTTCGGTATCCACAATGTGGTGGGCGGCGTTGTGGCCATGTTCGTTTTCTTGAATGGAGCCATGCTTTCGTGTACGCAGCGCTATATAACGTTCGCCTTGGGCAAGGGCGATATGGAAAACTTGAAGAAGGTTTTTTCCAATAGCGTGGTCATCCATACGCTTATTGCAATTCTTGTAGTGATTCTTGCCGAAACGGTTGGGCTTTGGTTCCTGTACAACAAATTGATTATTCCCGAGGCCCGATTTACGGCGGCATTCTGGGTTTTCCAGTGTTCTGTGTTTTCTACGGCAGCTTACATTTTGAGTGTCCCGTATAATGCCGATATCGTGGCCCACGAAAAAATGTCTGCATTCGCGTACATCAGCGTGGCGGAAGTTTTCATGAAACTTTTGATAGTCTACTTGCTGACTTTGTTCAGTTTCGACAAGTTGATTTTTTACGCTGTTTTGCTTTTGTCCATTCAAATCGCCATTCGCTTGATATACTCCGGCTACTGCCGCAGACATTTTGAAGAGTCCAGGTTCCGCTGGAATTGGGATAAGAAATTGTTCGCCGAAATGCTTTCGTTTGCCGGCTGGAATTTGATGGGCGGGCTTTCGGGCGTACTGTACAATCATGGCTTGAACATTCTTTTGAACATGTTCTTTGGCCCGGTGGTCAATGCGGCTCGCGGTGTCTCGGTGCAGGTGCAGAATACAGTCTTGCAATTTTCGCAGAACTTCCAGATGGCCATTAATCCGCAGATTACAAAGAGTTATGCGGCGGGTGAATTGGATGGAATGCACAAACTGATTTTTAGAAGTTCCAGGATAACGTTCTTCTTGTTGTTTGTCTTGGCGCTCCCCATTGTATTTGAAGCGGATTTCATTCTGGATTTGTGGCTGAAAGATGTTCCCCAGTGGACGACTTCTTTTGTAAGGCTCATGATTGCGGTGATTATCGTGGATTCTGTGGCGAATCCGCTGATGATTTCTTCGGCGGCTACAGGAAAAATCAAGTTCTACCAGACAGCAATATGCAGTATCATGCTTACCATTGTACCGATTTCGTATGTGATGCTTCGCCTTGGCTTTGAGCCTACGGTGGTGTTCAAGGTGCATCTTTCCGCTTGCTGCGTGGCGTTCGTGGTTCGCCTGTTTATTTTGAGGCCGATGATTAAACTTTCCATTAGAAAGTACTTTATGGAAGTGGCGACCCGTTGTGTTGCTACGGCGGTACCCGCTTTTGCGGTGACATTTGCCGTGTGGAAAACGCTGCCGAGAACTGCTGCGGGTTCTGTCGGGGTGATGCTTGTGGCTGTGTTCAGTACATTGGTGTTCTGCCTTTTGTGGGGCCTCGACAAGCAGGAAAAGAATTTTGTGAACGAAAAGATTGCGCAAGCGGTGAAAAAGATGAGGGAGAAATAATATGGGCAGACTTGCGAAAAGAATCGGTTGCGTAATAGCGCAGACCCTTGCCGACTTGAAGTATAATAAGAAGCATGCTAAAAACAGCATGTGCAAGACCGATGAACTGGAATTTTCCAGACTTCGCATGTTCTGCCATATGCTGGACAAGGGAATGAACAATCCCAAGTTCCAGAAGGGGCATAGTCTTGCCGTTTATGCGCAGGCCAAACAGTTTGTTGAAAAATTGCAGCCCGTTTTTGGGGATGATCCCGCTTTTTTATGGGCCAAGAATATCGTTGAACGCTTTGAAAAAGCGCAGGAAACGGGGAAGGTGGAACAGGAAAATGTTGCCCCCTTGGAATATGGCGAACAGGAACGCGCCGCTTTTGAGGCGTTTGTAAAATCCCGAATTTCTTGCCGGAATTTCAAGGACGAGAAAATTCCCGAATCTGTTTTGGAAGAAATCGTGAAACTCGCTATTGACGCCCCTAACGGGTGCTGCCGACAGACCGTGCGCTATTATGTGACGCAGAACGAGGAAACCATAAACGCCGTGGTTCCCAATGTTTCGGGAATTACCAATTTTTCAAAAATCCCGTGCCTGGTGTGTGTGGCCGCTGAATCCAGTTTCTACGATCTTGTCGACAGGAATTTGCAGTTTGTTGATGCTTCGCTTTCTGCCGAGAATTTTATTTTGGCGGCGCGGATGCACAATATCTACGGAACAATGTGCAATTTCTTTCGTGCTGATGAAGGCCAAAGGGAACTTTGCAAAAAGGCGCTTGGCCTGCGTGACTCCGAAAACATCGTCATGTTCATTGCAATGGGTTATGCTAGCGCTTTGCCCGAAAAACCGCTGCGCAGGAATGTTGAAACTTTCTTGAAGATTTGCAGGTGATTTATGGAAGACAAAAAGACATATCGTGAAGTTTTGCCTGGGGAACTCCCTTGCGAAGTGCCGGAATGCGATGGCGTGATGGTCGTGGATCCGGACAACAGTTACAAACTCACTTGCGACAAGTGCGGCCATATCAAGGAATAGAACGTTCCCGAAATGGACTTGGCTGCGCTGAAAATAGAGTACCCGGAACTTCCTGTTGTTGAACACAGGGAAGAGTTTTTCGATTTACTCAAAAAGCACCAGGTGGTGATTGTCAAGGCCGATACGGGCTCGGGCAAGTCGACGCAGTTGCCGAAGTTCCTGCTGGAATATTATGTGGGGGCTCGCCCTGCAAATGCCGAAAAGGAAAACGCCGGCTTCAAAATCGGAGTGACGGAACCGAGGCGCCTGGCCGCGATTTCCATTGCTGACCGCCTTCGCGAAGAATTGAAGGACGAAACGCTTGTCAGTACCAAGATTCGCTTTTGGGAACAGGGCGATGCCGCGGCACCCATCAAGGTGATGACGGACGGCATCCTTCTGCAGGAGTTCCGCAAGGATAGGCTTTTCAAACAGTACGACGCTATCGTGATAGACGAAGCGCACGAGCGTTCGCTGAACATCGACATTCTGCTTGGCATTTTCAAGGGAGTCCTGGCGGCGCGTCCGCAGTTCAAGTTGATTGTGGCCTCGGCGACGCTTGATGCGAAACTCTTCGAGGAATTCTACGACAACAGTTGCGTGATGGAGGCCGAGGGCCGCACGTACCCTGTGGATGTGGAGTATTATTTTAGTGGAAAGAACGGCCTGCGGCCTACAGACGAGAGACGAGAGGTTGGCGGATTTGGACGAGCGGGTTGGGGCTTTGACGGGGAGGGCGACGATTATCGCGATGGTCGCGATATCAGCGGCAAGGGCGATTCCGGGTTGCTGGACGAGGCTTGCGACGCCATCATCGATTTGGAGACCCGTCACAGGGACCATTTGCTTTGCTTTTTGCCCACTGAACGCGATATTTTGGATTTGGCGGGGTTGCTTCACAAGGAGTTAGACGAGGCTAACTTTGACATTTTGCCGCTTTATGGCCGTATGAGCCCCGATGAACAGCGCCGGGTTTTCCGCCCCGGGTCGCGTACCCGGGTGGTGCTCGCCACGAACGTCGCTGAGACTTCGCTTACAATTCCGGGGATTGCCTACGTGGTGGATACGGGCATGGCCCGCATCTCGCGTTACAACGCCCAGTCCCGAATCCAGGGGCTGCCGGTGGAAGAAATTTCCAAGGCGAGCGCCCGCCAGCGCGCAGGGCGCGCGGGTCGCGTAAAACCCGGTGTCTGCATCCGTCTTTATTCGCCAGAGGATTTCGAGAAGCGCGACGACTTCACGGAACCGGAAATTCGCCGCAGCAACTTGGCCAACGTCGTGCTGCAACTTCGCAGTCTTGGCCTCACCATGGAAACGTTCCCGTTCTTGCAGGCACCTCCGCATTCCGCGTTCCGTGGCGCTTACAAGACCCTGTTCGAACTGGGCGCCCTGACAAGCGCCGATTCCAATGCCCAGGTGACAAAACTCGGTCGCGAAATGACGCGCCTCCCGATGGACGTTTCACTTTCTGCAGTGCTGTTGCGCGCCCGTGATGCCGGCGTTCTGCAGCCCGCCTTGATTGTCTGTTCGGCTTTAAGCATCCAGGATCCGCGCGTGGTGCCTGCCGACGAACCGGAACGCACGCGCATCCGCCAACTGCACCGCAAGTTCTGTGGGCACAAGAGCGATTTTTTGGTTTACGTTTCCATCTGGAACGCCTTCAACGACGAATGGGATGGAAAGACCTGGAACAGGTTGCGCAAGTTCTGCGACAAGAACAGCATGCATTTTTTGCGCCTCCGCGAATGGGTGGATTTGTACGAACAGTTCAGTCGCATCTTGGATGTGAAATTCGAAAATCGCACTTGCCCCTTCGACAGTTTCCACCGGGACAATTTGCACATCGCGCTCCTTTCCGGATTTTTGGGCGGAGTCGCCCTTCGCGACCTTGAAAACGGCTGCTATCGCCTGGTGAGCGGCCGCGAAACCCATGTGTTCCCCGGGAGCGACCTTTACGGAAAGAGCGTGGAATGGATGTTCAGCGCCGAAGTTCGCGAAACGAGCCGCACGTTCCTCACGAAGGGTGCCGAAATCCGGCCCGAATGGATTTTGCAGGTGGCGGAACCTTTCTGCACGCGTCGCTGGTTCGAGCCCTCATGGAACAGGGAGCGCGGCTTTGTGGAAGCCGTCGAGGAGGTGAGTTTCCGTGGGCTTGTCATCAGTCGCGGCCATCGCGTGGATTACGCCCGCGTGAATCCCGAGGACTGCGCGCAGATATTCTGGCGCGAGGCGGTGGTGCTTGGCCAGATGGCAAGGCCGTTCCCGTTCATGGAACACAATGACCGCGTCGTCGAGGAACTCCATGCGCTCGAGGCTCGCAAGCGCCAGTTCGGCCTTGCTCCGGGCGACGATGCGCTTGTGGAATACTACACCCGCATTGCGCACAACGTGAATTCCGTGAAATCTCTCAGGGACTACCTGAAGGAGCATACCGACCAGTTCCTTAAATTCGATGCCAAGTACTGGATTGACATGCTTGGCGACGGGGCTGGCTTTTCGCTTACCACAGGTGACGGCAGCCTGCATGCCATGCGTGACGCCTTTGACGCTCGCAATTCGAGACTCGCCGCCGGCGGTTCGAAACTCAAAGCCCTCCCGACCCCGAAACTGGGTGGCTCCATAGAGCAGTTCCGCATAGGGAACCGCATCGTGACGGGCGAGATGGTTTTTGATGCCATGCGCGACTGCGACGGCATCAACATGGAACTGCCCTACGAACTCCTGACGGAAGTTTCCCCGGCGAAATTCGCACTTTCCATTCACCAGTGGCGCGAATGGATGGTGGAATCCGTTGTGCGCGAACTTCCGAAATCGGCGAAGAAGGCTCTTGAAAGCAAACGTGCGAGTATCGACGACGATTTTTACGCCGCGCTCGAAAAGAATCCGCACAAGGCTCCGTTGCTGAGTTTGTACGAAGTCCTTTCGCAGATGAACGCCCTCAAGAACGGCGACGGCACGATGTGCGAAATCCCGACGGTGAATCCGGACAAGGAAAATCACCTGCGCCTGCATATCAAGGTTTTCAAGTCGGGTGTTTCCGAGAAGTTCCCGCTGGAACTTTCGCCGGAGTGGGGGAGTTACCGGATGTTCCTGGCGGTGCGCCCTGCCGTGGTGACTTTCGGGATTGATTTTCCACTTGAAAGTTTGCGCTTCGGCTGGCGCCTTGGGGAATCCGCCTTGATGGCACCCGAGGAATCCGGGTTCTGGCAGGGCTTCCGCAAGCGCGTGGAGTCCGGCGCGGTGAAAAATGGCGTGGTGAACATTGATGCGGTGAAAAATGGCGCGGATGCGCAGTTCGTAGCTGACCGCTTGAACCTTCTCGAGACGGGCGGCGTTTTTGCCGATGGCTTCGAGACGGTCATGAAAATCTGGGTGTCCCGCTCCTTGACAGCCGACGGCCTGGATGCGAACAGGTGTGTCCGCTTTTCGGGCCTGGAATTCTCGCGCGGCAAAAAGATTCGCGATTTCAAGAACCTTGCCGCATCCACCCGCAGCGAAGACGAAGAAGTCCGCCTGGCGCTCGTCCGCGCCACCTACGAATCCGGCCTGCTCGGCGCCGAAGCGTTCGTGGCCTGCTGGAAAATCCTGAAGGACTTTAACGTTTCCATGCGCGATGCCGTTAGCGGTACGAAACTGGATTCCCGCAGTCAACGCCTTTTCGCCTGCTATCAAAAAAATGCGACGTTGTTCGAAAGGCTTTGCGAAATTCGCGATGTCCTTGCCCGCGACAGGTTCCGCGACGTGCATTCTCCGATAGTCGAGAACCTGCCGGCGCTTCCGCCGCCGGATGCCGAATTGCAGTTGTCTGTAAATCCCCGCGCCCTCCGCGAAGAATTCCGCCCCTTCCTCAAGGCGCGCTACCTCAAGGACCATGAACTCAAGCAGGCGCGTGAACTCCTGTCGCAGGTGGACCGTATCGGCAGCGACAATCCCGATTTCGCCGACTTGTTCCTGCAAGGGAAGGCTCTTTTGGAGGACTTCGACATCCTTCGCTACAAGCGCAAGGGTTCCGACGAAGAGGAATCTGTCGATGAGGACTCGCTTTCCAAGTTGAAAGGCCGCTTTGGCCGGCTTTGACAATCTTGGACTACTTTTCATAGTCTGTTTTTTCTAAATTAGTGGCAATGAAATTGTTTATACGCATTTTGTGCGCGCTTGGGCTTGCCGTGGTGGTGGCCTGTAATTTGCCTTTTAGCGATAACGACCCCGTGGTCGTGTCTGTGGGTTCGTCTAAACTTCATCTCTCCGACATCAAAATGCAGGCTCCGGAATGGGATTCCTGGAATGACCAGGAACGCCTCCATTTTTTGGAACACTGGATTGATGAAGAAACCCTGTACCAGGAAGCGGTGGAACAGGGGGTGAACAAAGACCCGCTTTTGGCTATGCATGTGGAACAGACCGTCCGCAAGATTGTGGTCGACCATTTTCTGCAAACGTATGCCGATACCATGATTGTGGGTGATGCTGAAAAAATTGACTACTACCACGCCCACGAAGATCAGTACGTGCGTGGTCGAACTATGATTTCTGGGGCCTTCATCTACTTTAGGGATTGGCAATCTGGCGATACCTACTATCGTTCACAGAAAAATGCCAAGTTCGATACGGTTCCTGAACCGAATTACCTGGTGAAAAAAATCGAGCGCTTCGATTCAGCCCTGGTTTCACCGGATACTTGCATGATTCCGGATATCAACGAAGTTCCGGTGGGCTCGATTTCAAAAATGAAAGTTTGTGGCAACGCCTTGAAAATTGCTTTGGTCACGGGTCGACTGGATTCTGCCGATGTCCTGCCTTACGAGGAAGTCGCGGAAGACGTGGCGAGTCAAGCCTGGATGGAACATCGTGCCAGGGTGATGGACGAATTGAAGAAGGAATGGAAAATCAAGAGAGCCATTTTTTCGAAGACTGATGTGTTTAGTGAAAAGGAAAAGTAATGAATCGTTTTGAAAAGATTGTTTTGTGTGCGCTGACTGTTGTTGCTTCGACTTTTGCAACTCCTGTGCTCATGGAAGGTGTGACTGCGGTTGTCGATGGCAAGCCCATCATGCGCTCTGAATTCATGAACAACCTTTATAGGTTCCAGGAAACTCCCGAAGGCTCTGCCATGACCGAGCAGCAGCAGAAGGACTATGTACTAGAGCAGATGATCGAAGAAAAGGTGCTGCTGAGCCGTATTGACAGGGACTCCATCGTGATTAACGATGCAGAAGTGGACCAGCGCGTGACCGCTCACCTGACCCAGTTGGCAGCCAGCCAAAACATCGATCTTGCTACTTTGGAAAAGGCAGTGCGTTCGCAGTTGGGTGTTAGCATGGCCCAGTACCGCGACCAGCTTTCCAAGCAAGTCCGCAGTCATATGGAAATGACGCGTGTTCGCCAAATACATGTGGGCTCCATTAGCCCCACCAAGAAAGAAGTGGAAGCGTTCTACAAGGCTTACAAGGATTCCCTGCCGCGCCAGTATAACTGTGTTTTGCTGAGCCATATTCAGATACCCATTGTTCCGGATACCATGATTGTGGACTCGGTGCGCAAGGTGGCGGAGACCTTGATAGATAGCCTGAACTTGGGCATGAACTTTGAACTCTTGGCAAAGAATCATTCCCAGGATAGTTCTGCAGCCAAGGGCGGCGATTTGGGATATTTCAAGCGCGGCCTTTTGGATCCTGCCTTTGAACGTTCCCTTGATAAGTTGAAGAACGGCCAGTATGCTACAACTCCGGTCAAGACGAATCAGGGCTGGCACATTGCACGTGTGCTTGGCCGTAAAGAAGATGGTGTCCGTTCTGCCCAAATTTTGCTTCGTACAATTCCCACGGCGAAGGATTCCGCCGACATCGTTCACTTGGCCGATTCCCTGCAAAAGACTATCAAGACCAAGGACGATTTCTCTGCAGCTGCTAGAAAGTACAGCGAGGACAAGTCCTCCAACTTCCAGGGTGGACTGCTGGGCTGGTACCAGAAAAATGAAATGGAGCCGGCTTATGTGGATCCTGTTGCGAACCTGAATGTGGGAGAAGTTTCTGAGCCGGTACTTATCGATGGCGCTTACCACTTGTTCCGCTTGGATGATGCTCGCCAGATTCGCGAACTCACGATGGAAGAAGACTACGGCAAAATCGAGAACTTGGCTGCCACTCATCTGGAAAACGAAAAACTGGAAAAACTCGTTAAAAAGTGGCGCAAGGAAGTACACGTTGAAATTCGTATGACGGAATAGTCTGCGATTATTGAGGCGAACATGATTCACTTTACCCATGTGACGAAGTCCTACGAGGACAACTGGAAGGCGCTGAACAACGTCACCTTCCGCGTGAATAAGGGTGAATTCGTGTTCCTTACGGGACATTCAGGTGCCGGTAAATCGACCGTTCTGAAGTTAATTTATATGGATGAACGCCCCGATACAGAACGCGGTGGCCAGGTGATGGTCAAGTTCTCGGGTGATTGCGTTTACGACAGCAAGAATTCACCGGACAGGCAAATCCAGGGATTCCGTCGCAAGATGGGCATAATCTTCCAGGATTTTAAACTTTTGCCGGACCGCAATGTTTTTGAAAATGTTGCCTTGGCGTTGCGGATTGTGGGAACTCCCTCCAATAAGATCAATGCGGCTGTTTTTGATGCGCTTGCGCTGGTGGGCATTAGCCAAAAACGCTTCGCTATGCCGTACACGCTTTCGGGCGGTGAACAGCAACGTGTGGCCATAGCGCGTGCGATGGTACACAATCCGTACTTGCTATTGGCTGACGAACCGACCGGTAACCTGGACCCGAAAAATGCCGAGGAAGTTTTCAAGATTTTCAAGGAAATCAACGCCCGCGGGACAACCGTCGTGATGGCAACGCATAACCCGGACTTCTATATGAACAGCCCGTTTCGCCGATTGGTGCTTGATCACGGCGAACTTTTGAATAGGGATATACTTTAATTAGGACTTGATACAGGGTGTGGACGGGTGACGCTGTTTGAACGGGGCGCTGTTTGAACGGGGGCGCGGAGCGTAGACTGTGATGCAAGGCGAGAAAATGGCTTTTTCGCGAAATTGATGGACCAAATGCGGAAAAAGTGCAATTTAGTCCATCAATTTTTATGTTGTTTGTAATGTGTTGGGGCTGGGGACGAACTTTTTTTTGCTAAGTCGCGTTTTATGTAGGACCAAATTGTGTTTTTCTTTGGTTTGGTCCACCATAAAATGAGATAAATGCTTGTAAAAACGTTTGTAAATGTAATTTGTAGTTAATTTGTTCTAAATTTTGTGACCCGAAACGGGTAAAATTAGGATTTGGTCCATCATTTTTCAAAAAATCGCTCTTTTAAATCAAGTGATTTCACGAATTTGCGGGAGCACGCGGATTTCGCCGGGCTTTAGATTGCCGAGTTCGTAGCCGCAGAATTTGATGCGCACGAGGCGCAAAACCTCGTAGCCGAGGTGTGCGAGCATGCGGCGGATTTCCCTGTTCTTGCCTTCGTCGAGCACGATTTCGAGCCAGCAGTTCTTTTCGCCTGCGCTGTGGAGCTTGGCCGAGACCGCATGCATGAATTCTTCGGGGTCGCCGAATACGCGCGGAGGCACTTTGAAGCCCGCTTCCATCTGCTTGAGCTCATCGCTGGAAGGTTGCCCTGCAACCTGCACCCGGTAAGTTTTTGTGTGGACCGGTCGTCTCTCTCGACTCTCGTCTGTAGCAACGAAGTTGCGTTCTCCCGTCTCTAATAAACCATTCGCCCATTCCGTGTCGTTCGTGAATAGCAGCAGGCCTTCGCTTGCGGCATCGAGGCGGCCGACGGGAGAAATATGCGGTACGGGCTTCCCGGGGAACATCTTGGCGTACTCTTCGCGGAAAAGATCCATGACCGTTGCGCGTCCCTTCTCGTCGTTTGCGGTTGTTACGTAGCCGCGAGGCTTGTTCATCATGAAGTAGATGAATTTGTTTGCGATGACGGGGGCACCGTCCACACGGATTTCGTCATCCTCGAAAGTCGGTGCCTCCGGGTTCGTGACGATTTTCCCGCGGAGCGAGACGCGCCCTTCGCGCACCAATGCTTCCGCCTGGCTGCGGCTGCAAAAACCACGCTTGCTTATCACGCGGGCGATGCCGTGAGGCTTGTCTGCATTCGAATTACCGCCTGCGATTGAACCGCCGCCAGCACCGCGCTTGGAATTGTCGTTGGTTCCGCGTCTGGAATTGCCGCCTGGAAGCCTCCGCGAAGATTTTTTCCACGAATCGTGCATGGCTGTAAAAGTAAAAAATGCCGACGGCACTCGTCGGCATTTTGAATTTGCGGTGCGCAGTTCAATGCGCAAAACGTCGAATTACTTTCCCAGGTAATTCTTGATGTTCTTGAGGCATCTTTCGTTCTGTTCCTTGGTGCCAACGGTGATGCGGAGGATGTCGCCCATCTGCGGTTGCGGACGGACGATGGTGCCCATGCGCTGCAAGGCCTGGAAGGCGTCCATCGGATCCTTGAAGCCGCCGACGGAGATGAAGTTCGCCTGGCTCTTCACGTAAGGGAGGCCCATCTGTTCGAAGCCTTCCATGAGTTGCTTGAGGCCTTCCTTGTTCTCTTTGCGGACAAAGTTTACGTATTCCTGGTCGTCGATGGCGGCGCAGGCGGCGGCCTGGGCGATGCTGTTCACGTTGAACGGGTCGCGGACGCGGTTGATGAGGCCGATGATTTCGGGGCGTGCGATGCAGTAGCCCACGCGGAGGCCGGCGAGGCCGTAAATCTTACTGAAGGTGCGGCAGCAGATGATGTTTTTGCCTTCGTTGATGCGGCTGCGGAAATCCGGGGCCTGGTCTTCGATGAATTCGGTGTAGGCTTCGTCCATCACGAGGATGCAGGTTTCCGGGAGGCTGTCCGCGAAGTCGAGAATTTCCTTGGCGGTGAGGTCGCTTCCGGTCGGGTTGTTCGGGTTCGCGAGGAATACGAGGCGGGTCTTGTCGGTCACGGCGGCGCGCATGGCCTTGAGGTCGCACTTGAACGCCGGGGCGGACATCGGGACTTCCACGACTGTGGAGTTAGCGGCCATGGTCGTGAGTTTGTACACGGCGAAGGAGTGCTGGCTCATGACGGCGTTGCAGTCCGGGCCGAGGAAAACTTTACCGAGCATGGTGAGGATTTCGTTGCTGCCGTTACCGACGGCGATCTGTTCGCGCATCATGCCACGGAATTCCGCAATTTTTCCGATGAGGTCGTAGGCGCCGCCATCGGGGTAGAGGTTCACGGTTTCCAGGTATTCGCGTGCGGCGGCCATTCCCTTGGGGCTCGGGCCGAACGGGTTTTCGTTGCTCGCGAGCTTGTCGATGGATTCCGGGTCGAGGCCGAATTCACGGGCGGTGTAGGCGATGGGTTTGCCTGTCACATAGACGGGCTGCTTCAGAATATGCTGTTGTGCGAGAGAATTGATATCCATAATATTTATAAGTGGTTAGTAGCTAGTGGTTAGTGGTTGGTGGCTGGTGGTTAGTGCCCAGTTATGAATTATGAGTTATGAATTACAAGAGATTCCTGATGTTTCATGACTGTCTAATTTCTGCTGATTACTAACTACAGCCTGATTTTGCTGTTACAATAATAAAAAAAGTGGCGGGAATCTGTTCAATTTTTTTCCAACGTTTGCATGCATTTGCGGTAACAAGACATGTTTCATGGTTATGCCGAGGTCTTGAAGGATCAGAAATTTTTAACACGTGTGCCTTGTGTTCCGTAAAGAAAAGTTTTCGTCTTCTTGCTTTGACAAGTGTTTGTTTTTTTTATACAATATGGCAAAGTTGTGTGCATTTTTTGCCTGCAGGTGTTTGAATGTTGTTTGGGAAAATAAGTGTTGCATTATTTGCATTGTCCTTGCTACTGTGTTCTTATGCGAACGCTTCTCCAGCGGTAAGGCTTACAAGTGAACGTCATCGTACTGAGTGGAATTGGGTGGAATATAGGCTGATTATTGAAAATACATCGTCAGTTCCAATTTTAAGCCCCGAAATCCGCTATTTTGCAGAGAATTCAAATATTCAGTATTGCGAAAACCGATTGCACGATGTGAATTGTGCTGGAACAGTTGGTGGTGAAATTGCAAAAGACTCAATGCTTATTGGAATGGTTGATTATTCGTCTCGCCCGGTTGTACTTGCAGTTTCTTCGGTCGGTGAATACACTATCCTTAAATTAAAAATGAGCGGTCTCCTTTATGCAGGGAAATCCGCCAGCATAAATTTTCGAATATACAGAAAGGACTGGACTAAATGGGATTGCAGCAGGGATTGGTCGTATCAGAGAACGGCTGCTGTTGCGGAGCCTAATTATTTCATGGCCGTTTACGACAACGAAAGAAAAATTTTATGGGGGAAAGCCCCTCTGAATGGGAAAATAAATTCTGACAAGTTTTTGCAAAGTGAACGCGGCGTTAACACCATTGTCGATAAATATGATGGAGACACCTCCGCTGTTCAAAAGGCTGGGCGATTCTGGTTTATCAAGGAAACCCCGTTTAGCAAGAAGGAACGCGATTTATTGGCCGAGAATGGCGTGGTGGTTTATTCTATTGGAAGGACACAAGGCCGCACGATGGCATTTGCAAGAGCGAATGAAAATGTAAAAAAGAAGAAATTGGATTCCTTGCTTGCTGGGTTTTACAATACGGTATTTGTAAATGACACTACACCGTTGTCTGTAGAACTTTTGCTGGAAGACCTGTACGAAACAACGACGAAGTGTGCTGAAGAAAATCAATGCGTGTCGGAAATTTTGCCGAAAGCCCAATTGGAAGTTAATACGACTTGTTGGCCCGATGTTTTTGTTGGCGATTGCATAGAGTCTTTAAAAAAGTGCGGCGGAATGGACTTTGAGTACGCATGGGGGATGGTCAATGCCAAGTTCCCGAAGGATTCGCTGAAGTGCCTGGAACGAGGCTCTGATTTCGAAATGGCTTCACTCAATAGAGAAGGCGCCCCAGTGAACGATGTGACAAGGGAAGCGATAAGCATTGCAAACTTGCAGAATACACCGGAATGGCAGAACGCCATGAAAGAGCAAAATTCAACACTTGATTGGCTCAAGGGGATTGACTATACTGGCGAAGGCATTGTTGTCGGTGTGTATGATGATGGGATTGATTTTGCTACCCCCGATTTTAAAGAAGTAGATTCTTCGGGAGTTTTGATTCCCCGAAATCTTGACATGGAAAAAGATTTTTATGGGGATTCAGCTATTAAATATGGGACTAGAACGATTAAAGAAATAATACAATTGTGGAATGATAATTCCTTGAATCCGAATCCTCCGCTTACAATAAATCACGGAACAATGGTTGCCGGAATTATCGGCGGAAACGGCTCGAATTCTACAGACCATCTGTACAGGGGAATTGCTCCGAAAGTCCATTTTTTTGCAGGAAAGAAAGAACCATGGTTGCAAGTCGGTCATGTTGTCAATCATTCCCATACAATAAACTCTGCTGGGGATTATGTAGAGAACGCATATATGACCGATAAGGCAATCTTTTACAATTGGAAGAATAGATACACGACAAATGCACATACTGAAAATGGATATGCGGCAAAGTTGAGAAGCGGATACTTTGTAGAAGGGGATACTTTGGACAAGACTTGTGTTTATGCGGTCGCAAACAATGGAGAATTTCGTAAAAATATTGATGAAAGGATATATGGAACTAGTCGAGGTTATCATTCTGTCCTTGCGAATATAAAGAACCCAATAGTTGTAGGGAATGTTACGAGCATGGAAGGCGTTCGTACCTATAATTCAAGCATGGGCCCCACTTGGGATGGGCGAATAAAGCCCGATGTCATGGCTCCTGGGGCCATAAGTGAGTTTGCGGTCAATCAAAATAGTCCGTTCGAAGTGTTGATTGACTACATAAAAATATACCGAAAAAACGAAACGGAACCATACGTATTGCTTGATTTTTATGAAAATACATTGGGGTATGGGGACTGTAGTTGTTCGGGACGAAGTGAGGTTCCTTCGAATTCTACGGCGAATGGTTATGCCTTCTTGTTAAGGGACGATTCAGGACGTTTTTCCGGGCTTTACAATGATTGGCAACTGAACGGAACAACGACTGTTTTGCCGACCGACCGGCTGGAAATTCGTTTGCGGAAAACGACGGAAAATATTCCGGACGATATGTATGGGAAGATTACTTTTGGAGACGAAAATGGAAAAGTTTACAACATCTCGGTTCTGTGGAATATAAACGACACTTATGCTTCGTCTACGTTTTCTCTCGATGCTTTGGAGGAACCTCGTGAAATAAATTGGTTTCGCATAGGTTTTAGCTATGTGAAAGGTTTTGTTGAACCGGAATTATGTAAAGAGGGTGTTTGTAATTACAATGTGCTTTTTTCCGGGACAGGCTCCTCGGCATCGGCACCGCAGGTGAGCGGAGTGGCTGCGCTCATGTATCAAAAGTTTCAAAAGCAGACAGGTTTACCACTTCATGAAAAATCCATGCGGAATTCAACGGTAAAATCCTTGTTTATCCATACCGCTATTGACATGGTAGATTCTGAGAATGCCCATTTTATGCTGAATCCGGACATTCATTATAGTCATAACGATGGAAAACAGCACTTTACGCCATACGGCGAGGGGCCCGATTTTGCAACAGGATGGGGGCGGATTGACGGCGGCGCCGCTTTAGGCTTTATTGAAAATTACGACAAGTCTACGGGAGAGTTCCCCAAATTCAAGGAATTTGAAAGGCGGATTTAAGTCGCCAAGTAAATTTGTTTAACTTGCCTAGAAATATACTCTAATGGGGTGAGAAATCCAAGTCGTTTTCTCGGCCGATTGTTCAATTTCCACTCAATCCACTTGACCTCTTCTCTTGTCAGGTCCTCAA
>JAZLMK010000060.1:0-10882 GCA_045598645.1 Fibrobacter sp. | reverse complement strand
TTCGAACTAAAAATTTACGACCGAGAACGATGCATTTGCGATTGTTTCAAGTACCGCAACAAAATAGACAGCGAGCTATTCAACAAGGCCTTGAACGCCTACGCAAGCGACCCTCAGAAGAATCTAATGAAGCTTCTGGATTACGCACGGAAAATGCGAGTACAAAAGAAAGTTAGAGAAATTATGGAGGTTTTGCTCAATGGCTGATCGCGCAGCATCGGTACTTAAATTCTTAAAAGAAAAACCAAGCATAGATGCGTTTTTTAGGATTAAAATTTTAATACATATACTTATACATAAAAAAATATGTATATTTAAAGTATGGAGTTTGAGTGGGACGAAAAGAAATTATTGGCGTCAAGGGAAGAAAATTTATGAAGAGAAACATGTACAAAAGCCCTAGCAAGGAAATTATCCAGGCATTGGATGCCGCTGTAGAAATTGAAGACTTTCTTCCTCCCCCTGCAGAACTCGTGAAGAGAGAGAAGAAAGAAAAAATCACAATTCAGCTAGATTCTGCTTGTGTGCAATTTTTCAAGGACGCCGCAGAAAAGAGCGGATCAAAGTACCAAACGCTTATTAACGCAGTCTTGGTAAAATATGTGGAGCACTACTCAAAGCCGAAAAATATTCGTCATAAACCGATGATGGTTTCGGATACACACGGCCCCGGATATAACGTTTAACACATAAAATTTCTTTTTTCCATGAAATAAATCGTCAATTTCATTCGGAAAGAATAGAAATTTCCCTTAAAATAAGCCCCGCCAACATCTCCCGCACATTTTTTGAAGCGTGTTTTTGCATTATGGTCTTGGTATCAAGAAGAAATCCGTGGATTTTTCGATAGCCTTCAGTAGCCTGCGTATTCCAATCAGCTTCGGCGTAACCGATGTATTTGACGCCATTACCGTCCTGCACATTTCCCGGTAAAATAAACGCATTGAAAATCTTGTCTGGATCAAACTTGTATTTTTCCGGGTGTTTGTCCGTAGGTAGTGTTCGTGACTTATCGATAAACTCGGCGTAAGTGATTTGCTTCTGTATGGAATCCGATCCAGGAATAGAGCCGTGGTCCGCGACAGAAACCTGCGAATTATCTTCGGACACATCAGATTCGTCATTTTTCATCGCAGCGTACGAATAGTATTTAGAATCGAGAATAAAGCAGCGCTTAACTCCCGTGCTATAGTCAATCATTATCGTGTCGGGTCGGAGAGGAGCATTACGTTTCGACCTATCTCCGTTCGACCACACCCACTTTGATTTAGGATAGTAGAATTTTTCCATTTCCGATTTGCTTACAGTTCCGTACACATCGTTAACCATGCTTTCCCAGACCGTGTGGAAAGAATTTGTCCCGTAGGTTGCGGAACTTATCGAGTCTTCGCTGTCGAAATTCTGGATGACATTTTTCATGTGGACGAAGAGTTCGGCATTTTGCTCTAGATGGGTTTCCGAAATTTTTGAATCCAGAAAACTGCCGTAGTAAGCCTTATTCTTCTTGACATCGGCCTCATTGATGAGGCCTTGGTCCGGCATCGCCGCCGTATAGAGGAATCCCAACAGTTCAAACGACTTGTAAACGCAATACTTGTGCAGTTCCGTAATAAGGCGGTCTTGCTTTATGCGGTTCTTGTGGACGATAAAATCAAGGAACGCGATGCCACGCTCAGAAACAATCGGCTTGATTCTTTTGATGGTGCCACTCCAGGAAATTTTTCCGGGCAGGCCTTCACCCATGATTTTTTCTTTCTCAATGTAATACGAGCCGCGATTAAGGAAGTCTTCTATTAGATACAAGATGCTGCCAATTGGAAAATCTTGCAGCACATCATTTTTGTTTATGCGGCAAACCCGTTCGCCCTGCAATTTCTCGCAACCGCTTATTCTTCGAATCAACAGCAAGATTTCGGAACGAAGGGTCGGCGTGATGTCCGCGTTATCACTCAATGCAATCGAGTAACCCATAGGAAACGTCACGCATCTGGCATCAGGCGTGATATTCAAACCGACAAAGTCCGAGCCCTTTTCGGCGACAGTGATTCGCATTCCGTTCATTTATTCGTGGTTCTTTATTTCATCGTTGGTGTTTTTCAACGATTGAACAAAATCTTCAACAAACACCTTGTCGAACGCATCTGTACCTGTAAAATCTTCCACTACTTTGCTCAAGTTTTCGGATTTGAAAATTTTTCCGGTATCGCGCTTGAAAACATCCGCCCACAGGTACTTCAGAACCTTGTTTGCGAATTTTTTCTCGTCGATTTTATCGCCATCGGCATCAATAAAGAATAGACCCAACTGCTTGTCATCGGCATTGAAGAAATCACCACCAGAGATTTCGTTGTTTACAGTTTTACGGAAAGTTTCCCAGCGAATATCTGTATCGCCGATTGGCAACTGAGCCTGATTCTTATGGTCTCCATCAACCCATTTGCAAGTATTCGGAACAAGTTCCATATCCCAGCGGCGCTGGAATGCGTTATCGAGCGTAAACACGTTCTGGTCGCTGGTGTTCATCGTTGCGTAGATGGAAAGATTCGGCGGAAGGCGGATTCCCGTACTTGACGAGAAATGAATCCCCGAAACATCGATGGATTTTGTATCCAGTTCGTTTTCGCTATTTGCATCACGGATGAATGCGTTGACATCGGCATTCATGATGAAATATTCGCTCCAACCCTTTCCGTAATGATTTTCGAAACCATCTGTACCGATAGGTTCCTTTGATGTGTCTCCATTTTTCAGACGGTCCAGAAGTTGGAATACATCACCGAAAATTGCAGCAGCATTCCCGCGGTTAATTTCTTCGATAACAAGATAGAACGGCTTGCTCGGATTGTGCAAAGCCTGTTTCAAAATCTTCGCAAAGGGCCCCGGCTTGAACTTGTATTCCACAACAGAAGTTCCTTGACCATTCTCGTGAACCTCAGGAAGAATTTGACCGATAAAATCGGCGTTGGTGTATTCGGGATGGAATGTAGTGCGGAAAACTTGATTCTCTTCGCTAAATGCTGGGTCTTTAGCCTTTTCATCCTTCAGCACGGTAGTGATTTTATGGCTCTTGCCGCAACCCGGAACGCCGTAGTAGATTTTTTGAGTTGTAAGGAGATGTGGAGAAAAATTGAAATAGAACAAAGAATGGGCATCAGGCGGAATCTGCACAAAATCTGGTAATAGACTTGTCCACGCCCTTTTTCTGCTTTCTGGACTATCATAAGACACATGAGTATCAGAAACTTTAACAACAGAAATAATCAATTGACTTTGATTAACAACATCTATTGCATAAGCAAACCAGCAAACATTTGATCCTAATATTTCTTGAACTTTATCGTAAAAAAACTTGTTGCAGAATTCCCCAATTTTAATAGAATCTGAATATTTTAAGGTTCTTCGTCCCTTATGTGTGTGTTCATTTTCTTTCGTAACGATAAGTGCGAAAGGAGTGTTTGTTGGTATTAATCCATTTTCAAGTTTTATTTGAACATCAGTAAACAGAGCCGCTTTAATTATCTCATATTTACTATCTGATTGAGATTCAATCGCTTTGTACTCTTTACCACCTTTACCCAACTTGCACGACACCTCATTTGAAAGAGGATAATAGCAGTAATCCATTGCAACAAGTATGTCCGATGCTCCGGGATAAGTCAACTTGTAATCAGGGGCGGATTGTCCCAAAGCCGTTCCCCATGAAGGTGTTCCACCACCTGTTTCAATAGAGGCATTAAAGAAAAGAGAACCAAGATCAATATTCATTATAACTGCCCCCAGATATGCGTTAAAAGAATTCCAACTACGTTGACATCCCATCCGTTGCCAGCTCTCTTAGAAAGCTGCGAATAGGATTGCCCATCAAAGTTGATTTCGCAATGTTTTAAATCTCTTGAGATGTCAAAGCCCATTAAACGGAATTGTTCATGAACGGACATTTTGCGAACAATTTCTTTGCCTTTGTTTTTTCCCGTTTTTTTAGGCGGCTCAATAACGCGTAAACTATTGTGTTCCGGTTGTGTAATTGTAATACTGTAACCGTCAGTCTTAATTTTTTTATTGTACACGTCAAAACAAAGAGGCGTATTCACAACAAAAGATTCAATATTGTGCTTTACCTTTAAGTGAGCAATTTGTTCATCGGACAAATAAAGAGTCTTGTCGGGAGCTTCATCCAAAAAATCACCCATTTTCAAATCGCTTGCAATTGCAGGGGGAACCATGCTGAAATTTTCCGGCAATCCCCCAAGACGCGCAAACATCCAAAGACGTTCTCTGTTTTGAGGAACGCCGTAATCTTTGGAATTTAAAACAGCCTTCGCCAAAGTATTTTCCGGAGTCGTTCCGTACCCCATTTCAATCAAATCTCTCACCAATTGATCGTGAATTGGTTTGAACTTTCCGGATGTAAATCCTTTCACATTTTCAAGCAACAGATACTTCGGCTTTTTTACTCGACAGATTCGAATGATATGACCTAGCATGGCGCCACGACCATACGGGTCTTCCGTACCAAGCTGCATTCCTGCAGAAGAAAAAGGTTGGCAAGGAAAACCACCCATGAAGAAATCAAAATCAGGTAATTCTTTCGGATCAATTTTTGTTATATCACCCCAATTTTTTATTGGATTTCCATGTTCGTCTTTATGGTTTGCGTCAAAAAGTTTTGATGCGAATTTGTCAAACTCAGAATAACCAATGACTTTGTAGTCAAAATTTTTTAAAGCAGCCTTAGCCCTCTTCAAGCCAAAAGATGCTCCACCATATCCAGCAAAGCCTTCAAAGACTTTTATAGTCTTCTTTGCGGTCACACTCGCTCCTCGCGTTGAAAGTGAACGAGTTCACTCTCGCGGGAGCGGTTCCTGCCGATTCGCTTGGCCGGGAATGCGGGCAAAAAGAAAAGGCGGGGAGCCGACTCACTCCTCGCCTAAAAGCGCGACATTTTCAAAAGAATACAATACACCCGCAAAACCCGAGCGGATACAATACGCCCAGGGTACAATACGCCCGTACAAGTCACAGGCGACGGCGAGTCATTGTCTTATTCTTTATGTTCGTGAAAGTGTCTAGTTTTCAGGCAAGAACAAGAGCAAAACTCAGCGAGTTCCAACTCCTGTCATGCATTTCCCATGCTTTTCTGAAAACAAAAAAGGCGTGGAGTTGAATGCACTTACCGCCTGAAGGCCTAGACTGCCCGAACACAATAAGCGCAAACAACTCACGCCCCAAATGGCCGCTTGCATACAGGCAGACTGCTATAAACAATAAACCATGTAGCAAAACGATGCGGCTGGCGCTTGCCGGTCGCAGACGTGAGCGTTCGTCTTATTCTCCATGTTCGTGAAAGTGTCTAGTTTTCAGGCAGAGAACAAGAGCAAAAACTCTATTTTCACCCCAAAATATAGATTATTCCTATGTCAACAGGTGTCACCGAAGTCGCGAGGCAAGAAAAAAAAGCCTTTTGTCCACGTGTTCGGGTGGGCGGAGTAAGCCCGGGGCGTTACGGCCTCCCCCTTTATACTCGAAATACTCCACAAATGCGTCAAAATAGTTGATTGTCATATTCTGACACAGCCCGTTTGTATATTTGCATTGAGAGGTTCTATGCTGACGACATTCCTTATAGTACTTGGCATTTTGGCCCTTTTCGGGGCTGGTTCTTTCTCAACCGTTCCTGATTTTAGTGGGGATTGTGGCGGCACTTGCGTTCTGTGGAGGGTAAATAAGTTGATTTGCAGCGATTCCTTACCCTACAATTGCTAAAATTTTATATATTGTAGGGTAATGAGCATCGTAAACGGGATATTGAAAGAAGAACTTGAACGGCTGGAAAAACTTCAGGCGAAGTATTTAGACATGTTCGAAGCCCTCCCCAAAGGGTCTCTGCGGAAAAAGAAAATCGGACAGAAGATGTACTTTTACCTTGTTTCAAGAAAAGGGGGGCAGGTAGTAACTGAGTACCTATGCCAAGGCGACAGCCCCAAAGCCAAATCGTTCGAGGAGCAAGACGCCAAGAGAAGGGATCTCAAATCCAAGGTTAAAAACATAAAAATGGACATTGCCGAAATAAGGAGGAGTCTTGGAAAACTCGCCCGAAAATAACTTCATAGAAATTCTAACCCAACTTCAAAATGCGGGCGCACTGAGAAGACTGACTCTTGTTGGAAGTTGGTGCTTGCTCGTTTACAAGCACATCTATAACGACGCCCCCGAGATCCCAGCACTCCGCACGACCGATCTGGATTTCCTGGTTCGTGAGCCCAATGAAAACATTCCAAAAATTGACATACCCAACGTTCTAGAAAAATTGGGTTTTGAACCGCTGAACGACCTTGCATCGGGATTGACGAAATACGAACGCGAGGATTTGGAAATTGAATTCCTTGTAGCCAAGATGAGAAATGGCGACAGCGTGGTAAAGGTTCCGCACCTGACTCTTTCCGCACAGATGCTCGCCTATATGGACATTGCAAGTAAGTATTCGCAACAAGTTCTTTTCAAGGGGATTTCTTTGAATGTTCCCGAGATTTCGGCATTCGTCCTACATAAAATTCTTGTCCAACCTCTGAGGAAGGACGAGGCCAAGAAAGAAAAAGATGCGGCAACAATCCGTTCCCTGAGCGACCTGATTATCGACAGAAATGATTTAGCACTGCGCACCAAGGCAATTTATTCGGAATTTCCACAAAAATGGAGAAATAAAATCCTTTCGGAAGCAAAGTCGAAATATCCGAACATCGTCAAGATACTTGAAGTGTAGCTTTGAACCGATGCCCATTTTTGATGACAGAAGCCCGGGCGTTACGGCCTCCCCCTTTATACTCGAAATACTCCACAAATGCGTCAAAACTGTCGATTGTCATATTCTGACACAGCCCGTTTGTATATTTGCATAGAGAGGTTCTATGCTGACGACATTCCTTATAGTACTTTGTATTCTAGCGCTTTTCGGGGCAGGCGGCGTAGGGGACGCATGCGCCATCACCTTGCTGTTGAAAGTGCTGCCATTCTTAATTTTAGTGGGGATTGTGGCGGCACTTGCGTTCTGTGGAGGGTAAAACGCCATTTTTACGCAAAATTCGTCATTTTTCAAGTTTCAATTTGGCTTTTTTCGTCATCCCCAACACACCCAAGCTTGCCCGCGTCCTAATTTTATTATATATTCATCTTGATAAGGAGGTCTTTATGCCGTTTGAACTGCTTGAAGAAAAAATTCGGACAATCCCCGCGGAATACGAACAGGAAATTGAAGCTTTCCTGGATTCCATTCTTTTGCGCATTGCTCAAAATGAGAAGTCTTCTTGTAAGCGTAAATTCGGCATGGCAAAAGGAGAATTGCGTTATCCCGACGACATCGATTCCTGCAACAATGAAATTGCAGAAATATTCGGAGTAAACTAATGAAAGTACTGATAGACACTCACATTGTCTTATGGTATCTAAACGGAGACGAAAAGCTTCCTGAACAAGCCAAACAAATTATCGATGACCGGAATAATGATATTTATGTCAGCAGCGTTTCTGTTTGGGAGATTGAAATTAAACATATCATCCGTCCCAACGAAATGATGAGTTCTGGTGCCGATGTCGTATCCAAGTGCAAGCAGGCAGAATTCATAGAGTTACCTTTACGAAGCAGTCATGTAAAATTGCTACACACGCTAAATCGTAAAGCAGAAGCACCTGCTCACAAAGATCCATTTGACAAGATTCTCATTTCGCAAGCAAAAGCCGAGGGAATGACATTCTTAACTCACGACTCCTTGCTAGCTGATTACGAAGAACCTAGCGTACTTACTGTATAACAATCATCCTCTTAACCAAAACACCCTGAAGCGTTGAACTTTAGGGCGTTTTGTTATTTCGGGGTTTTAGGAGCAAAGCCCCTAGGCGAGGCCACAAAAAATCCTGCCTCATTTTACAGAGACAGGATAATTTTTTTGTTTTGTGGATCCCGTTCGGGGTTTCGCCCCTCCAGGATGACTTGCGAGAAGAGTGCGCTTGGGCGAGAATGACTGTGAAAAAAGGATATCACCCTAGAGCGAAGCGCCGGGGTAAAGGATGAACTTTACTCCGCCACGATGTTGACGAGTTCTTCGGTCTTTTCAGCAAAAAGTTGTCAAAAAAGGCTATATCACACTACCTTTTTAGCAACATTTTGGTTATATTTATGAATATGAGATACCTGACCCTAGACAAGGCACTCGATGCATGGCGTAAAATCCAGCCCATTTCCGACGACGACAAGGCAAGGCTTGCCCGCCGTTTTTCGGTGGACTTCAACTACAACAGCAACCATATCGAGGGCAATACGCTCACCTACGGGCAGACCGAAATTCTACTGCTCTTCGGGAAGGTCATTGGCGAAGCGAACGTAAGAAGCGTGCAAGAAATGGTCGCAAGCGAGGTGTCTCTCAAGATGATGGAGGCGGAGTCTCGCATCAAGGAATCGCCCCTTACCCAAAACTTCATTCGAGGTCTGCACCGAACCCTTTTGCGCGAAGATTATTCTGTGCACCGCCCCCTGCCCGACGGGATGCAAATCGGATACACTGTTCACGCAGGGCAATACAAGACGCGCCCGAACAGCGTCATCACTCGCTACGGCGACAGGTTCGAATATGCGTCACCAGAAGAGACTCCCGCCCTGATGACCGATCTTGTCGATTGGTACAACGAGGCTGAAAAAAAGGGAAAACTCTCGCCTATAGAATTGGCAGCGCTGTTCCATTACCGTTACATCAGAATCCACCCGTTCGAAGACGGAAACGGACGTATTGCGCGATTGCTGGTGAACTATATTTTGGCAAAGCACGATATTCCGATGATTGTCATCCGGAGCCGCCAAAAAACGGAATATCTGGAAGCATTGCACTCAACAGACATGGTTGTCGGAGTCACTCCAAGCGACGGAGCAAAGGCTTCTATTCAATCCATCAGCCCGTTCCTTCGATACTTCCGCAACCTAGTTGCGCAAGAGGTCTACGTCGATGTTTTATTTGTAACTAAGCGCGGAGAAAATCTCTGGTGGTACGATGGCGAATGCATCGAATTCCGCACACCAAACTACGGAAAAATCTTGAACATGATGCAAGGCGAACCCGTATTGACACTAGCCGACATACAACGTAAGCTTGGTTTACAGCCGACGTCTGTCAAGAAACTGGTGCAGAGCCTCATCGACAAACACTATGTTGAAAAAGGGAAAGACGAAGGCTCTTGGCACGTGTTTATTGCGCCGTCTTGCTAGGAAGTGTTAAAACCAAAGCGTTACCCCGGAACAGGGCCGGGGCAGAAGCTGGGGGTCGTCATCCCCAACGCGAATGCGAACAAGAAAATTTATTTCTCTTGAAGCAACCGATCTATATCGTCAAAAGCATTTTCTATCGCTTCTGTATGGTATCGTTCGTACATGCTATAAACAAAATCCGTCAGTTTCTTTTCTTCAAGCTGAGCAAGGATTTTGTTTGCGGTAGTTCCTTTATAGGCGGCGTATTGTTCCATCAAGAAACTAAAAAACTCCATTTCTTTAGCCATTAGCATCTCCTAATGTAAATGGAATCACGCGGATCACCGGTTCTTTGTTCCGCTTCCCACATGTCGAAAATTCCGAAACAACTGAAGTCCCACATTTGGAGTTCTGGATTGCTCAACATTTCGTAAGTCTTCGAGAACATGAACTTCTTGTACGCATCCATAATCGGATATCCGTACTTCTTGCTAATCATCTGCGAAACTTCGCGGTCGTAGTAGTCGAGGATGAAGGGAAGAACTTTGTTCATTGATACACCGCCTTGACAAATATAAGTTTTCGCAAAGCGAGTTCAGAGCGGAAAACATACTGGTCGCGAAGCTTCTGCGGCAAAAGTCTCTTGATAGTTTCCTCTTCATCATAAATTCCAGCAAAATAAAGCGAGATAACGGGCATCGTTTTGTCGTTTGCCACAGGTCCAATAATAAGGTCGTAATCGTCAGAGACATTCTCGTTCTTTCTATTTGCCGAGACAAAACGAAGCCAATCTACATCCGCACGTTGAAACCGCAAACATTTCAGGCCCGACAAATCTTGATTGTCAAATTCAAAAATGGATACGGTCGGCTTACCCGAGCCTTTCCGTTTAACGGTCAATTCTGACCAGTTTTGAGCCTGTTCGTTACTGGAGGTCAAATAGAAACCCGTTCCAAAATCCAACTTTCTGTCCGAAACAAGAATTTCGTGCTTAGACACAACAACATTGCTGCCATGATAAAGTTTCATATTTTGACCTCTAGCGGTAATATACTTTATTTACGGCAACTAGAATTTGAAAATCTCTAGAAACGTTTTTTCCATAAAAAAAATGTCCCCCCTGGGACACATCAATGAGAGGTGCGGGGGGGGCTGTTACTCTAAACATACAATCAATTTCAAAGACAATCAAGCAACCAACCTGCATTAAAGCCAAGGGCGTTACGGGGGCGGTGTGTGAGCCCCCACCTAAAGGTGGCCATGCGCACTAAGGAACAAGTTCCTAAGTGCTGTCCGCTAACGCGAAAAGCGGGAAACAGGTTTTGGAGAGGAAAAAAGCACGTTTTATCGCGATTGTCACAATTCGTCAATGGATTTAGTGTATTTTTAGCGTAGAATCTTTTTAAAAGATAGATTGTGGTAGAAATTCCATAAAATTGTGGTTTTGATATATTTGCGAGGTCCGAATGCTTGAGGAAGGTCTTTACGAGAAACTCATTAGCGACTCTTTGGCCAAAGAGCTTGCTTCGACGGACCCTTCTAAATTTGACATTCGGACCGCAGGAATAGACTCTTCCAAATCCCCTGAAATTTTGGCAAAATATGTTGCTAAAATTCTTGAAAAACGCTTTAAGGAAATCAGCGAAACAGAGC
>JAZLMK010000059.1:0-7039 GCA_045598645.1 Fibrobacter sp. | reverse complement strand
CAAGTAGTGCCCGTTTACGGGCGGCCAAGTAAGGACTTCCGCAGGTGGCAGATTACCGTGCGTGCCCTTGCACGCGGCTAGCATCCTAGGGCTACGCCCGTATATGAAGAACCACCGGCTACGCCGGTGGGTCACTTTTTTGATTTGAAATACATAAAAAGTTTTTGAGCGTCACCCTGGAAATCCCGTATTGAGTGTCACCCTGGAGCGAAGCTACAGGGTCTAGTGCCGAGGATCCCCTCCTTCACTTCGTTCAGTCGAGGATTCGTCGAATGGATCCCGTTCGCCACTTCGTGGCTCCAGGATGACGGCAGCGACGGGGTCCAGGATGACGGCTGCGACGGGGGTCTATGACGCCCGCGAAAAGGCTGAATGCGGATTATATGTAATAGTGTGGACTTTTTATCAGTGCGGATTTTGGTATTTTTATTTAAAATTGTAAAAATAATCAAATAATGTAGACTTTTTTATAAAAAATTGTTGACCGGAAGGCGAAAAAAGTCTATATTCAATTTAGTGTTTAACATGGGAGGCCTTTATGGCTTTTGGTTTGGGTATGCGCGGTGTGGTGACCGCTTCTTTTGCTGTGGCTTTGTGCTGCAGTTCCGCTTTTTCACAGGATTGGTTCGCCAAGGACAATCTACAGCAGGGTCATGACCCTACGGTTTACCGCGACGAAAACGGCTATATCCTGATGTCGACGAACAACAACTTGGCCATGTGGACTTCCGAGAACATGGTGAAGTGGAGCGCCAAGGGCAATGCGCTCACGACTCCCGGTTGGGATAACTGGCTGAATCAGGCCGTTGGCGGCAAGCACGACGGCATCTGGGCTCCGGACCTGTTCCATTTCAATAACCAGTACGGCATTTTCTATTGTGGCTCCGTTTTTGGCAAGAGGACGTCTGCCATTGGCGTCGCGACCAATGCGAACCTCGATTTTTCGAATCCTTCTGTAGGCTGGGTCGACAAGGGCGAAGTGACCCGTACGACTAATAGCAACAACTACAACGCCATCGACGCCGACGTGGTGGTGACCCCGAATGGCGAATACTGGATGACGTACGGCTCCTGGAACGCCGGCGGAATCCGCTTGATTAAACTTGACTCGAAGACTGGCAAGCAGGCGTCCGACGACAAGACGAATTACCAGATTGCGTCTCGTGGCGGTTCCGGTATCGAGGGTCCGAGCCTGATCGAGCATGGCGGCAAGTACTTCTTGTTTACCGCCTGGGACGTATGTTGCAAACAAGGTAACGAAATCGAGCAGACGACCTACAAGACCGCCATGGGCCGCGCCGACAAGGTGAACGGAAAGTACGTGGACCGTAGCGGCAAGGATTTGAACAATGGCGGCGGCACCATTTTGATGCAGCGCTACAGCCGTTATGTCGGCCCTGGTGGCGGCGAGGCTTTCAAGGACTTGAACCGAATCCGCTTTGTGCATCACTACTACGACTTGAATGGCGACAAGTTCAACCACATCCATATTCGTGACGTGGTGTTCACCGATGACAACTGGGCCGAAATGGGCCAGCCGTTCCTCGGCCGCTACCTGAGCGCCGAAGCTGAACATGGCGCCATGACGCGTGCCGTGTCGGGGGACATCACCTTCAACTATACGAACGATGCTTCCAACGGCGAGTACGTGGGCTACATCAACACCAAGGGCTCCAAGATTCGATTGCCCATGAACATCATGCAAGCGGGCGAGTACCTGGTGCGTTACCGCTATGCGAACGGCGGCGATAACGACGCTACGCATAAAGTGACCATCAATGGCAAGGGCATGTCCGTGAAACTCCCGAAGACGGGCGCCTGGGGCAAGTTCCCGGAATCCTCCGTTGTCTATTTCCCGGCGACGTTCAAGCGCGGCGGCAACTTCATCGAAGTGGAGCCCGAGACCGAGTTCGCCGAACTCGACCGTCTTGACTTTTTGCGCGTGATTCGCGACAGCATTCCTGGCAACGGCTTCGACAACGGTATCAAGGTGCGCTTGGATGCGAATGACCAGTTGGCCATCAAGGACGGCGGCTATGCGATTTTCGAAAACGTCGTGACCGACTCCATTGTGGGTAACAAGGTGAGCGTCCTTGCGAAGAACGGCTCGGGCTCCTTGAGCATCCGCTTGGGAAGCAAGACGGGCACCGAAATTTCCAAGTGTTCGCTTGCTGGCGGAACCTCCGCGGCTAACGGCTGGACCGAGTACAAGTGCACCGATATTTCTTCGCAGAAGGGCGTGAAGGACTTCTACCTGACCGGTTCCGGCATCAGTGGCGAAGTTGTCGTTGGCAACATCAAGTTCGCTAGCGATAAGCCTGTGGCTTCCAGTTCCAGCGTTGCTCCTGTTTCCAGTTCCGCTGTTGCCCCGATTTCCAGCTCTACGGTTGCGCCCGAGTCCAGTTCTTCGGGCACGGATGCCTTGGTCGCTGTAAGGGCTTCTGCACCGCACTTTAGCGTTTCTGCTGTGGCTGGCGTCTATACGCTCACTTTCGAAAAAATCGGCAATTACAATGTTTACGTGATGAACACCATGGGTCAGATTGTCGCTCGCAAGTCTGTCGGCATGCAGCCGGAAGTGACTTTCGATAACCTGCCCAAGTCGAATTACGTGTTCCGCGTGATCGCCCGCTAGTTTTGGATTGAAAAGGAGTGTATATGAAGACTTTTTTTAAAATGGCTTCGGCCGTTGCTTTGGGTGTGGGCGTTTTTGCGTCGGCAGCATCGGCAGCGAATCCTATAACGACTTCGTTCTATTCCGCCGACGCCGCTGCGCTCGTCTATCACGATAGTTTGTTTATTTTTGCCGGTCACGATGAGCAAGGTGCACAAGGGACGAACAACAAATTCTTCCTGATGAATGATTGGCACGTGCTGGTGACCGACGATATGGACAAGTATCACGATTATGGCGCCGTGCTCAGTTTCCGTACGTTCAAGTGGGCGAGCGGCAATGCCTTTGCCGGCCATTGCGAGTACCGTAACGGCAAGTTCTATTGGTATGTCGCGGTCCACCATGCGACCGTCAAGCAGGACGAAGGCTTCTCGATTGGCGTTGCCGTGGCTGACCATCCGTCGGGACCGTGGACCGACGCGATTGGGCATGCCCTTGTCGACGACAATACGAAAAACGACGTGGCCTTGAACATCGACCCCGCAATTTTCTACGATGGAAACGATATCTGGATGTATTGGGGCTCGTGGAATGCCGGCCGTCGTGTAAAGCTTAAGGACAATATGATTGAACTGGCTTCCACTCCCGAAGATATCAAGATCAAGGATTTCTTCGAGGCTCCCTGGATGCACAAGTATCGCGGCAACTACTATTTCAGTTATGCTTCGGGGTACCCGTCCACTACGAACTATTCCATGGCGACAAGCTTGAACGGCCCGTGGACTCAAAAGGGCGTCATCAACGACCTGGAAGACAACTCCGAAACGAACCATCAGGCGATTTTCAAGTATCTCGGGCATTGGTACTTTATGCACCACGGTGCGAATTCTCCGGGCGGCTGGACATACCGCCGCTCCGTGAATATCGACTACCTGTACTACGACGAAAATGCGAACATCGTGAAGGTTAAGCGCAATTCCGCCGGTGTCGACAAGGTGAACAACGCTCTGGTAAAGAATGGCGGCTATCGCATGACGGTAAGCCATAGCGACCTAGCCCTTGCCGAAGAAAATGGAATCGTGGTGCAGCGCAAGGCCGATGCGAATGCCGAAAATCAGTTGTGGGTGCTTGCCCAGAGCGCAAGCAAGGCCCGCCATTACACGCTGCAGAATTTCAAGACGAAAAACTACTATTGCCCGCCAACGGCCCTGTTGGATACGGTCAAGACGAAATCGACTCCCTGCGAAATCCGCATCGAGAATGCTTCGGCGGTCAAGGGCTACTACCTCTATGGCGACTATGACAGCGACTTTGTGGGCGATGTGTTGAACGTATCCAAGGACGATGGAATGCCCGTGATTACATGGGTGCGCACGGGTGCCGACAACCAGAAATTCAAATTGGCCGCTGCGGAATTGCCTAAGGAAGTCTCCAGCTCCAGCACCGTTCCGCCGGCCTCTTCGAGTTCGTCTGTCAATCCCGCGTCCAGCGAAACATTGCCTGCGTCCTCTGCGGTGGAACCCGAGTCCAGCAGCATGGGTAGCATGAACTTGCGCATGGCTTCGTTTGCGCCGGGAATGCGCTACGATGCAGCGACCCGCACGGTGTACTTGTCCAAGCCTTCCAAGTGGATTGTCTTTGACATGAACGGCGTGGCCGTACGTCGCGGCTATGGCGATGCTGTGCAGTTGAACGAATTTCACCCTGGGCGGTATTTTGTAAGAGTTCCTAACTAAACCACGGAAGGCTCCGGTTTCGACCGGGGCCTTTCTTGTTGCTTGTTATGGATTATTTGTCAAAAATTTGCGGCTTGGCTGAGGGACCTTTTTTCTGGATGTATATATATTATGTTTGGGCGTTTAATATGCTTGACTAAGGGAAATTTTTTAGCCTTTAAATGATAAAAAGCTAAATTGAAATTTTAAAGACGGCCTGAAGGGTAGGAGTAAAAGTTATGCTTTCTAAGGGTTTGGTTGGTGCGTTGACCGCAATTTCTGCAGTCTCGATGGCTTTTGCCGCGGACTGGTACGCCAAGGAAACCAAGTGGGCCGGACACGATCCGGACATCATCCGCTTCGATGACGGCTACGTGCTTGTCGATACGGACAACCACATGCTCATCCAGGTGTCGGAAGACGCCTTGAATTGGGAAAACGACAAGCCCGCCATGCCGGAATTCTCGAAGTGGCTCTACACCTACGCTCCGAACATGAAGGATATCTGGGCGCCGGACATCCATTACATTGGCGGCGAATACCGCATGTACTATTGCGGCTCCGAGATGGGCATCCGCTCTTCGGGTATGGGTTTCATGTCGAGCAAGGAAATCGACCCGAAGAAGCCCGGCTACGGCTGGACGGACCAGGGCGAAGTCATCCATACGGTCAAGAGCGATTCGTACAATGCGATTGACGCCGCCGTGCTGAAGGACCTTGATGGTCGTGTCTGGATGGCGTTCGGTTCGTGGGGAACTGGTATTCACATTATTGAACTTGACGAAACTACAGGCAAGGTGAAGAACGGCGCGAAGATGGTGAACATCGCGAACCGCGGTGGTTCGGGTATCGAGGCTGCAAGCCTTCTCGAGCACAACGGCCAGTATTTCTTGTTCACCTCCTGGGACAACTGCTGCAAGTACGATGCGGACCTTGAAAACAACACGTACAAGACGATGGTCGGCCGTTCCAACAAGATTGACGGCGGCTATGTGGATAGATCGGGCAAGGCGCTCTTGGAGGGCGGCGGAACACTCATGATGCAGCGTTACGGGCGCTACTACGGTACCGGCGGCGGCGAGGCTTTCGAGGACATCAACCGTTTGCGTTTTGTGCATCATTACTACAATAAGCTTGAGGGCGGAAAGTCCTATGTGCAAGTGCGCGATCTCGTGTTTACCGAAGACAACTGGCCCGAAATGGGGCAGCCGTTCATGGGGCGCTATTTGAGCGCCGAGGCGGAACACGGCATCTTGACGCATGTCGATGTTTCCAGCAGTTCCAAGGCTTCGGGCGGTGAATTCGTCGCCTACATCAACTATGACGACAGCAAGATTCGCTTGCCGATGAACATTCCGCAGGCGGGCGATTACCTTATTCGTTACCGCTACGACAACAACTGGACAGATAACGGCGCGAACGGCAGTTCGCACTTTGTGAGCATCAACGGCAAGACGCAAGAGGTCAAGTTGCCGCTGACGGGCGCCTGGAGCGAATTCCCGGAAAAGTCCATCGTGTATATCCCGACGAAACTCAAGCGCGGGAGCAACTTTATCGAAGTGACCAAGGGCGAACATTACGCCGAACTCGATCGCCTCGACTTCTTGCGCATCATCCGCGATTCCATTCCGGGCAACGGCTTCGACAACGGCATTCGCCTGCGCCTTACCGAAAAAGACGAAATGGCCATTCGCGACGGCGGCTATGCGATTTACGAGAACGTGATTACCGATTCCATCGTGGGCGCTGGCGTGAGCGTCGATATGAAGCAGTGCGCGGGCGGTACGCTTGAAATCCGCAAGGAGAGCAAGAAAGGCGATGTGATTTCCAAGTGCGAAGTCCCCGCGAGCTGCGGTTCCGACAAGTGGGAAAGCGTCAAGTGCACAAACCTTTCGAAACTTGAAGGAATCCAGGACTTCTACGTAACTGCTTCGGGCCTCGGCGAAGAACTTCTGGTGGGCAATATCAAGTTCGCTCCTGCCGCGGATAAACCCGATACGGGAGATTCTACGACTACAGCCATTGCAAGTGTTGAATTGCCCAACGCGATGCGTTTCGACAGGAACTTGAACCGCGTCTTTATGTCGCATGCTTCCGACTGGATTGTCTTCGACGTGAACGGTGTCGCCGTGGCCAAGGGCCTCGGTGCAGAAATCGACATGTCAACGTTGCGCTCGGGCAATTACATTGTCCGCACGAAATTCGGAATGATGCGCATCGCTAATCCGTAAAAAAAACGCGGCCTATTTGCACCCTTTCAGCTTTGCGCCGATTTTGAGCGGGGCACCTTTTTTCAGGTTGTTGATGCGAATGACCGCGTCTACAGAAATGTTGAACCAGTGGGCCACATCTTCGACGGTGTCGCCTTTGTGGACTACGTAGATGTTTTCCTTGGAAAGTTTCTTTTGCATGTTGTAATGCGCGGTTGTTAGTTTCTTTTTGGAAAGGTGGTTCGCGCCTTTCTGCAAATCCCACTTAGGGAAATTCAAAACCAGCTGCGGGTCGATGTTTATTTCGCCGTACCGGATTTCAAAATGCAAGTGGGCCGACGAGGATTTTCCGCTGTTGCCGGCAAGCCCGACGACGTCGCCCGGGAAGACGTTGTCGCCTACATGGACTAGACGTTCGGATAAATGCCCGTAGAGTGTCTGGATTCCATTCTCGTGTTCTATTAGCACATAGTGGCCGTAGCCGCCCTTGTTGTATTTTG
>JAZLMK010000058.1:0-9404 GCA_045598645.1 Fibrobacter sp. | reverse complement strand
CGGCAAGCCCGACGACGTCGCCCGGGAAGACGTTGTCGCCTACATGGACTAGACGTTCGGATAAATGCCCGTAGAGTGTCTGGATTCCATTCTCGTGTTCTATTAGCACATAGTGGCCGTAGCCGCCCTTGTTGTATTTTGATACGATGACTTTTCCGGGAAGTGCCGCGACGACGGGCTCGTCCTTGATTACGTTTATGTCGACTCCGCGGTGCAATCGGTGGTCCCGGATTCCGTAGGGCGATCCGACAAGTGTTTCGTGCGTGACAGGAGGGAGCATTGTGGAAAAGTCGAAGTAGTCGCCGGGCTTTTCTGCGGCGGGGGGCGGCATGGTTTGCGCGTCGTCTTTTTTCTCCGCGCCGACGACTTCGTATTCTATGCCCTCTTTTTCGTACAGCAGAGCCTTGGTGAACGCCTTGGGGTCGGATGCGTCGATTTCTTGGACGTTGCTTTTTTTATCGGACTTTTTCTCGGATTTCTTCGCTGTTTTTTTAGCGGATTTCTTGGCTTTCTTATTGGAATCTTTTTTTGATTCTTTACTTTTCTTGGCGTCGCTTTTCTTTGCTTTTTTCTTGTCGTTTTTCTTTTTGGCTTCTTTTTTCTTTTCGACTTTTGCGGTTTCCTGCTTTGCTTTTGAAGTTTTTGAATTCGTGGACTTCGCACTTGCCGGAATGCATAATAGCAAAAGGGCCATGACTAGCATGACTGCAAGGCTTGACCGCTTGTGCTTTGTGGAAATCATTACTTTAAGAATGCGAAGAATACCGCGCCGATAATAAGCCCGAAAGCGACAATGTGGTTCCACAGGAGCGTCTCGGTGTGGAAAACTGTTACGGCGATGGTCGTGAATACCGTGAGGGAAATCGCCTCCTGGATAATCTTCAACTGCATCAGGTTGAATGGCCCGCCGTTGATGCGGCTGCCGATGTTGTTTGCCGGGATCATGAAGCAGTATTCCAAAAAAGCGAGTCCCCAAGATGCGAGAATGACAAGAATCAGGGGCCAGTCGGTGCTGATGTGCATCTCCTTAAGCTTGAGGTTGCCGTACCAGGCGAAGGTCATGAAAATGTTTGAACAACAGAGAAGTAAAATTGTAAAAATTCCGGCTTTCATTATTAGTGGTTGGTGGTTAGTGATTAGTGGTTAGGTTTTCTCGTCTCTTATTGTACGGCCAGCCGGTCGAATGCTGGTAGGCGAGGCGCTTGCGGACTTCCTCGAGATACTTGATGTAGGTCTCGCTTTGGTAGTCGCGGTATGTCCAGTCGAAGTGGTGAAAATGTCCGTCCTGGAAGTAGAGCGTGGGCTCGACGAAAATGCCCCGCTGCATGTACACGCGCTGGCGCTGGTCCTTGGTGGTGGCGAGAAAAAACTGCCCGAGCGTCATGTAGCCCGGGTCAAGGTTCACCGGTCGCAATCCGGGAGTCCCCGCTGCTTCGGCAATCTGCAGTTCCACGTCATTGGTCCAGAGTTTGATGTCAACGATTTCGGTGCGCTCCACGAGCGTTTCGTAGCTGAAAAAAGCTCGAACCGGGGCGGCTCCGATTTCATCCTTGTAATAGTTCGTGAACGTGAAGGGGAAGGGCGCGAGGTTCAAGTCTTCGTCGCCGAATCGTTCACGCAGTGTCGCGCGGACATTCTCGACGGCGGCAGAGTCTTTTGCCAAGATGCCGACAATGATTTTTACCTTTGCTGGTTCACGAATTGCGCCCATACAAAAAAATTTAGAAATAAAAAAGGCGTAATTGTGTTATTTTTACGTTATCCAAAGGTTTCCTATGCGTTTTTTTTCAAAGCTTTCCTTTTTTGCGTTGTCGGTGTTGTTGATAGCTCCGGTTTTTGCAGAAACACCTCGCGTTGAACCAGAAATTTTAGATTCCGTGCCTCACAATCAGGCTTACTTTACGCAAGGGCTTTCGTTTGACGGGAATGAAGTAATTGAATCGACGGGGATGTATGGAGCCTCGGGGCTGTACCGTTACGCCTCGATGGGCGGGAAGGTGTTGGATTCGGCCCGCCTTGCCGAACGTTACTTTGGCGAAGGTTCCGTGGTGGTGGGGAACGATGTTTTCTACTTGACGTGGAAATCCAAGAAGGCATTTATTTATTCGCGCAAGCCGTTTGCGCTAAAGGGCGAATTCCGCATCCCGACGGAGGGCTGGGGCCTTACGTACTGGCGCGACGCGCTTCTGATGAGTAACGGCAGCGATGAACTTTTGCAGATTGCCCTCGGGGCGTTCAATGTGGTTGGCGTTATTTCGGTGACAGATGAAGGACGACCTGTTAAAATGCTCAACGAACTTGAAATCGTCGGGAATACTTTGTATGCAAATATCTGGCAGACGCCATTGATTGCGGTGATTGATTTACCGAACGGGCATGTGCTCAAGTACATTGATTTTTCGAAAAAAGCGAAGGACATCGCCCGCAATTTCCCGAATGCCGATGTGCTGAACGGAATCGCCTACGATGGCAAGTTCCTGTGGGTCACTGGCAAGTACTGGCCGCAGATTTACAAAATCAAACTTTAAATTTTGCGGAAGAAAAAAATCGCGAGCTATAAAGCCCGCGAATTTTTTTTGCCTTAGTCCGTGCGGTCTTCCGTGAGCCGTAATTTTTTAATGCACGCCGTTACCGTCGGCCACGTCGCAGGTCACGGGCTTCCCGTTCACTTCGAGCGCAATTGCCGCGGCACCTTCGCCTGCGTTGCAGAACACGCAGCCGCCCTTCGCGGAGAGGGAAATCTTTTCGAAGTCCTTCACCTTGAGTTCGCGCGGTTCGCTCGGGGCGATTCCCTTGAACAGGGCGCGGTCACCCGGCTTTGCGTCTTCGGGGACTGCGACCAGGCGGCACTTGTGACTTTCGGCTTCGAGGTCGCCCGCAAAGAGCATGCCGGCACTCATGATGCCGCGGAGGGCGCTCGGCTTGAGGTTTGCGAACAACAGAATCTTCTTGTCCTGGAGTTCTGCGGCTTGGTAGCTGGCCTTGAGGCCGCTGCAAATGGTGCGGAGTTCGCCTTCGCCAGCGTCGACCTTCAGCACGTAGAGGGAATCGGCATCCGGATGGTTGGCGACTTCCTTGATTTGGCCTACGCGGAGGTCCATGGCGGCAGGAACGTCGGCAGCGGCCAAGGGCTTGTTCTGCTTCGGCTTCTGCTGCTGTTGCTGCTGCGGCTTGACTTCTTCTTCGATACGCGGGAACAAGGGCTTTCCTTCGCCAAAGGCAACTCCCGCCTTCAAAACGCCCCAGACGAGGTCTTCGGCGCTTGTGAACTTTGTCCCCATCATGGCGAGGCCTTCTTCCGCCTTCTGCGGAATCACCGGCCAGAGGAGGCAGAGGCTAAGACGTACGGCTTCGGCGGCTACGAAAAGCACTGTCGCGAGTTCGTCCTTCAGGGCCGGGTCCTTCGCGAGCTTCCACGGGGCCTTCACTTCGAAGTAGCGGTTGATGCTGCGGACGAGCGTCATGATGGTTTCGATGGACTGCGAGAGGCGAGCCTGCGGCAAATCCTGCTTGATATCTTCGATGACCTTCTTGGCGAGGTTCATCACTTCGTTCGCGGCGTCGTCAAATGCGGTCGCTGCGGCCGGGAGCTTCCCTTCGAAGTTCGTGAGCACGAGTTTGTGCACGCGGTTCAAGACGTTGCCCAAATCGTTTGCGAGGTCGCTGTTGATGCGGCGTACAAAGGCGTCGTGCGTGAAGTTCGCGTCCTGGCCGACGACCATTTCGCGGGCGAGGAAGTAGCGGAACGCGTCGTTGCCGTACTTTTCCATGTAGTCCATCGGGTTCACCACGTTGCCTGCGGACTTGCTCATCTTTTCGCCGCCGTTCACGAGCCACCAGCCGTGGGCCAAAATGTGCTGCGGGAGCGGAATGTCCAAAGCCATGAGCATGGTCGGCCAGTAAACGCTGTGCGTCGTCAAAATGTCCTTGCCAATCAGGTGGTAAGTGGCGGGCCAAATCGGCGTGCCGTCGGCAAAAGTCTTGTGGAACGCGGTGGAGGCGCTCACGTAGTTCAAAAGCGCGTCGAACCACACGTAGGTCACGTAGTCCGTGTCGAACGGCAGCGGAATGCCCCAGCTGAGGCGGGCCTTCGGGCGGCTGATGCAGAGGTCGTTGAGCGGCTGGCGCAAAAAGCCGAGAATTTCGTTACGGCGATAGTCCGGCACAATCCAGTCCGGGTGCTCGTTCAAGTGGTCGATGAGTTTCTGCTGGTAGGCGCTCATCTTGAAGAAGTAGTTCTTTTCCTTGAGCCATTCCACCGGGCGGTGGCTGATCGGGTCGCACTTGTTCTCGTCGAGTTCGTCGTCTGCGAAGAAGCGCTCTTCACCCACGGAGTACCAGCCTTCGTATTCCTTGGAATAGATTTCGCCCTTGTCCCAGAGCTTCTGCAGGCATTCCTGCACGTAGGCCTTGTGTTCGGGGAAGGTCGTGCGGATAAAGAAGTCGTTTCCGATGCCCATCTTCTTCCAGAGGTCTTCGAAGCGGTGGTAGTATTCGTCCACGTGTTCCTGCGGAGTCACTTCGCGCTTGGCGGCTGCGCGCTGCACCTTTTGGCCGTGTTCGTCGGTACCTGTCAAGAAGAACGTCTGGTAGCCGAGAATCTTGTGGAAGCGAGTCAAAATGTCCGCGAGGACGGTGGTATAGGAATGCCCGATATGCGGGGCGTCATTCACATAGTAAATCGGAGTAGTAACGTAAAAATTTTTCATGCCTCAAAATATAACTATTTCCGGCGCATCATCCTAGGTGAGGTTACGAATCTGTTGGCACATAAATACAGAAATTGTTATATTCGTTAAAAAGTTTTCGTTTAAAAGAGGTTTACATGTCCTTCATCGATCTAGCCAAGAATCGCTACAGCTGCCGCGCGTTTTCGGCACAGCCCGTCGAAACCGAAAAATTGAATGCCGTGCTCGAGGCGGGGCGCGTAAGCCCGACGGCCAAGAACCAGCAGCCGGTCAAGGTTTACGCCATCCAGACGCCCGTGGGCCTTGCTAAAATTCGCGAGGCCACCCGCATGACGTACGGTGCTCCCGTGGTGCTGATGGTCTGTTACGACGAAAGCCTTTGCTTCAACACGCAGGACGTTTATAAGGAAAATTTCACGAGCGGAGTGATGGACGCAAGCATCGTCGCGACTTCCATGATGATGGAAGCGACCGACCTCGGCTTGAATACGCTATGGGCTCGCGGTTTTAACGCAAATGACATCGCCCGAGCGATGGGAATCCCTGCCAACATGAAAGTGGCATGCCTTTTGGACGTTGGTTACGCCGATGCTGAACAGGGTGGCCCCTCTCCGCGTCATCCTTCCCGCAAGAGCATGGAAGAATTCAGCGAAAAGCTGTAGGCTGCATTAAGAGCTTAGATTGCCGAGAAGGCGACTCTTAAGCGGCTAAGAAGAAGCCACCCATGAAGCGAGCGAATTTTTTTAAAGTATTCACGATTTTCATATTACCAAATCTACTCAATGTCGCTTGGACAGTCAGTAGAGGAAAATCACACTATAGGATTATGTGAATCCGGTCACATTTCCTCCGCCAACCTGGATTGCCCTCAAATACCCTGTAGAAGGCTCCGTAAAACTGCGTTTTTTCGTAAATTAGGGCCAAATCGCCTATCTTAGGGGGGGGGGGCGAAACGCAAGGGGTGTTTGGGCAAAAAAGATGTCCTTTTTTTGAAAAATGATGGACTAAAATGGTAAAAATGCTCTTTTGGTCCACGATTTTTTGAACAAATTAATGCGTTGCCTGCGAAATTTTCGATGTTCGCGTCGGAAATCCGTTTTTTTGATGGACCAAATGCCGAAAATTTGTAATTTGGTCCTACAAATGACGAAACGACAATTCACTGATCTCACCATTGGCCCTGTTTTGTTGCGTACAAACTAAAAAATGATGGACTAAATCTTTAAAAATTTGAATTTGGTCCATCATTTTCGTAAAAAACGATAACAGCCTATGAAAAAGGGGGCTTTTTATGCCCCGTGGCACAGAGTTCTCTATAAATGACTGCGCCACGCGTTTAAGTCAGCGCGCTTTTTTGAGCGAAGCCAATATGCCGATCAGCAGCGCCGCCACGATGACGCCGAGGCTTGCCGCGGTCGGGATGCTGTAGAACTTCACGATAAGCATTTTTATTCCGACGAACGCCAATATGAAAATGATGGCGTACTTCAGTTTCGAGAACTTCGTAAGCATCGCCGCCAATGCGAAATAAAGCGAACGCAGCCCGAGAATCGCCATGATGTTCGACGTGAATACGATGAACGGGTCGAGCGTGACTGCAAAAATTGCCGGGATGGAATCTACGGCGAACAGAACATCGGACGATTCGATGACGATCAATGCCATGAAAAGCGGGGTGATGAATCGCTTCCCGTTTTCCTTGACGGTAAATGCGTGGCCCTCGATTCTTGTCGTAACCGGGAGGAACTTCTTGCAGAAGCGTACGACGCCGTTCTTTTTCAGGTCCGTTTCATCGTTTTCCTTTCCGAAAAGCATTTTTGCCGCAGAAAAGATGAGGACGACCCCGAAGACATACATAATCCACTCAAAGTGAAGGATAAGGGCTGTCCCGCCCAGAATAAAAATGCCTCGCAGGATTATCGCCCCTAAAATCCCCCAGAACAAAACGCGGTGCTGGTAGATTTGCGGAATTTTGAAGTAGCCGAAAATCGCTGCCATCACGAAGATGTTGTCCAGCGAAAGCGACTTCTCGATGACATACCCGGTGAGGTATTCCAATGCCGCCTCGTAACCTTCGACAGGCCCTTTGGGGCCAGTCATCAATCCGTGCCCGTAAAGGAAATAGATGCCGACATCGAAAGCGAGCGAGACGAGTATCCATACCAAAGTCCAGCGAAGAGCCTCTTTTACGCCGATGACATGGTCCTTCTTATTGAAAACGCCCAGGTCCAGGAGCAGGATGAATCCGACGAGGGCGAGGAATATGAGCCAGAATAGAATCATGTTTGTGTGATGGGGTGAAACGTTTGTAATTTACAAAATTATCCACCCCTTGTGAAAAGTCTGTTCTTAAAAAACACCGTTGTCATTCATTCCCTCCGTTTGATATACTGCGTGTATAACCATCAACGTCCGCCATGCGGACAAGGAGTGAATATGAGATGTTATACAACGTTCAGCCTGCAGTACGCCCACCGTTTCTACGGTTTCAAGGGGGAGGCGCAGTACCTCCACGGCCACACGGGAATCCTTACCATCGAGGTGGAGGACTCCATCAACGCGGGCGTGAACATGGTGTTCCCCTGCAACGAAATCCAGAAGACCGCCTGGGACATTCTGCGGAACTTCGACCACGCCCTCATTCTGCGCGAAGACGACCCGCTGCTCCCCGCGATTCTGGGCGTCTACGAAAAGCAGGGCATCAAGAACGGCCACCCGCAAAACACGATGAAAGGGCCTGCGTTCAAGACCGCGCTCGCCACCGCCTACCCGGAATGCCGCCTTGTGGTGACGAAGGAAACCATGACGGTGGAGGGCATGATCAAGATTGTCTATGACCTTTTGAAAAAGAAGCTGAACATCGCGAAAATCACCTTCACCAGCGGAGCGAACGCCGCCTCGCAGGAATTCCCTGTCGAATGCACCGTAAAGCGCTGCCCCCTCTGCGGAATCGCCCTGGACGAAAACGGCGTCTGCCCCAAGTGCGGGTACAAAGGCGCATAGCCCCAAGTGCTGCGTTACCCTTGCAAGTCGTCCTGGGAGTGCGAAGCACGAACGGGATCCATTGTGTTTGACCCCGTCGCTTCGCTCCAGGGTGACGCACAAAACGAAATTCTAGTTTTCCCCGTGCTCAAAAAGAGCCGCTGTAAGATTCACCCTCGCGAAGCGGGGGCCCAGCATTCCAATCTCGTCATCCTCGACCAAGCGAAGCGCGGGAGGGGACCCATAACGAACCAATCGCGTCATCCTGGAGCGCAGCGACAGAATCCATAACTTCGCGTATCGCACACCTTTTTAGTTTTCCTCGTGCTCAAAAAGAGCTCCTATAAGATTAAACAAATCGATTGACGATAATATGGAGGAATGTGAATGTGCTGGCGTTATTTGCATTCTATTCGTTGATAGTAGTCTGCATTCAGATCCGCCAACAAAATGCGAAATCACATCGTCCTCAATAAAATTTTACACTCATGATGGTGAACAGTGGATTGAAAATTCGTAAAAAATAAAGGAAGCCGTTAAAAGGTTTCCTTTTTTTGTCTCGCGGAAAGTGAAAAATTATCTCACCACAAGTGCGCCGTTATAATCGGGAGAAATTCATATTTTGCAGAAGAAGCATTATCTTCCTTATAGGAGTTTATGATACTTTTACAATCAAGTATTCCCATGTATCTTACGGTATGCCCCACATTGTGCAAAGCGTCGGCCCATTTCAATGTAGGGAGCCAATGCCCCTGTTCTTTATAGACATCAGGCCAAAAGAGAATCGATTTAGGCATAATTAATATCCCTTTAACAGTGACTTCTAAAAAAGATTCCTTACTTCTTGACTAGGATTGCTTATACGATCTAAATTGCAAGTTCCAATTATATTCAAATGCAGTTGATAAATTATGCTATTATATTGATAGAAAAACGCCCCGTTATATTCTTTCCATCCTAAATTAGACAACAATAAAGCATCTAAATCTCCTTTAGGGTCACAATAAATAGTTGTTGACCCGTCATTTACCGCATTCCAAGCATTAACACAAACTCCTTCATATACAAAATTTTCTGCAATTAACGACAAGTCTTCAAATTCATATTCTCTTGCAATTTCCTGTACTGATATAACCAAGGTCCCCGCAGAATAGACAATTGTCATTGACAATGCAGAATCCATACTGATATTTTTTTTATAACTAAAAGACTCCGTGGACAATGGAGTCTGTTCAAAACCATTTGCTACAAGTAAATTTGAATACTCCGTTGCTTGTGCTACCGAAATTTGAACCGTTGCTTGGCAGCCGCCACCAAAGGCATCTTCGTAAGCAATAACAGGATATGCTGGCAAATATTTATTTGCCAAGGCACATGTGGATGTTGATGGATTTGTTGGATTGAGCGAATTTATTGAATCGGCTCCGCTGCCGGAATCAGAAGAACAGGCTGCAATCAAAAATGAAGATATACCAAAAATAGTTGAAAAGACATTACTTTTCATAACAACTCCTTAAGAATTTTTTGCGGTGAAACTTATATAAAGAACAACATCGTCGTTTTCCTCGGGTTCAAAAAGAGCCCCTATAAGACTCAACAGCTCTTTTAAGCGAGTTTGGGTTTTCCCGTCCAGCCGAGTTTTTCCTTGAGTGCCCCCACGAATCCGGTATGGCGCATGCGGATGAACGTGGTCACCGCTTCACTTTCGGCGAGAACCACATGATCGCCGGGATT
>JAZLMK010000057.1:0-2727 GCA_045598645.1 Fibrobacter sp. | reverse complement strand
TTGGGCGTTCCCGTACAAATATGTGCGGTCGGGCTATATTCTAGGGGCAATCGGCAGCGCTAACGCTTGCCGCTCACCTCCCAGAACCAAGCCTCGCTGCGCGAGGCTCGGCCCCAAGGGGTCACTTATAGAACACTTGGGTGCTTACTCCCTTAGTGTTCTTATCCCCTTTGGGGAATCCCTAACGCAGATGCAGGGAAGGACTGCTCTATTGACATTGCCTTCCGCATTATTTATATTTAGGATATAAAGGGATAGAATTATGGCAAGACCAATTAAAGAAACTCCGACGCTCCGAGGTGAGGATGCTCGCATTTTCGAGAAGAAAATCGCGAATCCTAAGCCCGTTTCGAGAGAAGACGTTCTGGCTGCTCAGAACGCCTATAACAGTGTCATGTCCATCGCAAAGTTTTCCTTTTAACAATGGATTTGTCTTCCTTCGACTTTCTGCCCCTTGGCGAATATACCGAAATCTTGCCGTTCGACTGCAATGATGCTGATTTGAACAATTTTCTTTTTGACGATGCCAAGAATTATCTTAGTGACCTTATGGCAGTCACTTATCTTTTTGTGGATCGTCAAGCGAAGAAAACTGTTGCCTATTTTAGCCTTTTGAACGACAAGGTTTCGTATGACCCCGAAGAACGTTCTCTCTGGAATAGGATTAACCGCAGAATATCGAACAACAAACGCCGCAAGACCTATCCTTCGGTGAAAATTGGTCGTCTCGCCGTCTCAAAAGATTACGACAACAAAGGCGTCGGTAGGGCAATTCTTGATTTTATCAAGCATGCCTTCACGAACGGCAATCGGACTGGTTGCCGCTTCATTACGGTTGATGCGTATGCCAAGGCGACGGGGTTCTATATTAAGAACAGTTTCGACTTCTTTACGAAAAAAGACTGTAAGGACGAAACTCGCCTGATGTTCTTCGACCTCAAGCCGTTCAAGGATGCCCAGGCTAAGGCGAAACAAGCTAATTAGTTTTTTTGGGGGAGGGGCGTTCCCGCACATATATGTGCGGCCGGGCTACATTTGACGTCTTCGATGTCTGCGGCATCGCCTCAGCAATGAAAGCAAACAAGCTTGTTTTCGCCGCTTTCGACTTGCATGTTTTTTATGGGTTGCAGTTTACCCAAAAGGGGACAATTGCTACTAAGCAGTGTACCTGAACCTTGCTGAAGCTGAAGTCGCCAAGCACTACAACTTCGTGAAGAGCGTGGATGTGGAATCGCTGGAAAGCTACAAGCAGGCATAAGCCTCGCTAATGCGACATTGAAAACCCCGGCTCTGATGAGTCGGGGTTCCTTTTTTATGCAATGTTCACGTCACAAAAATAAAACTCATCAACCGTTAAAGCGGAAATCAAATTTACCATTATTTTGATGGGCTATACTAGTTGCCATCGTTTGAACTCCAATTCGATTATCAACAAACACCTTTTTTCTCTGAAGATCTAAAGAATTTGATGTCAGTGACAATTCTGCGTTCATATAACACCCCGTATAATCAGGAGCAATTATTCCGATACTAATGTTTCGAATACGACGGAAAAAGTGATTTGGGAAATCTAATTCAAATAAGTTTTCCGGTATTACAAAAGAACACGATCCGATAGTTTGTAATGATTCTAACGGGTTTTGATTGTGATCTAACAAATCATCACCTCTTCTCTCATACAATTCCTTCAAGCTCACAGGCCTCGTTATCTCCAGCTCATTCTTGTCATTCTCGAGATACGCCACTTCCATTGCATGCAAGTCGGCGAGCAACTTTTCACCGGCAAGGAGACCACTATGTAAGCCGTCCCAATAGACGCCACAACCCTTGATAAAGGTCTTTGCGGTCTTGGGATTTTCATCGGTATCGCCGATTTCGAAATGGTAGCATTTTTCCGCCTTGCGGGCAACCTTCGCGGCCAACTGGAACAGCGTTTTGTATACACTTCCGGTCTCTTTCTTGAGCCATGTGTAAAGGTCTTTATTGGTGTACTTTTCGGAAAAATGTTCGTACATTTCGTCCTTGAGCTCGATTTCGCGCTCGTAGTTCTCGAGCTGCTTCCTGGCGTAGTCGATCTTGATCTCGGCAGTGGTCTTTTTCTTCTGCATGTTCTTGATCTGGTTCGCCTTGGCAGTCTTCTGCATTTCCCACGATTGCTCAACACGCTTCTGTTCGCCAAGCACCTTCTTGAGGGTGGCTCCTATCTGTTTCTGCACAAATTGCGAAGCGTAGCCTTCGGCCGCATTGACCAAGTTTTCGGCGATCTTTGTTCCGCCCAACGAAATGGAGTCGAACGAAGGTCCGCCCAATCCGTTCAAAATGGCGCCCACGCCGAGGTCCGGGAGCTTGTAGGCGACGGAAGCGGCCTTCTTCATGTTTTCCACCGTCTCCTGCACCTTCTTGACCTTCTCCATGGCCTTTTCGTACTGGATTTCCTGATCCGACTTCTTGAAGAAGGTCGTCTGCTGTTCCTGTTCCGCCTGCAGGTTTTCCTCTTCCGTCTCGACCGCCTCGAGTTCCTTCTCGAGTTCGCTGATGTCGAGTTCCGTGAGGGTCTTCTGCAGCGTGAGCGCGGTCTTCTCGTGGGTCACGCGGAGCAGCGCGAGCGTTTCTGCGTCGAACTTCTCGATGGCGTCCAGCAGTTCCTGGCCCACGCGCTGCACGTCGCGCACGATTTCGATGGCCTTCGCGACCATCACCTTGAAGCGGTAGTACGGCAGCGCTGAC
>JAZLMK010000056.1:0-55745 GCA_045598645.1 Fibrobacter sp. | reverse complement strand
GAATCCGTCCGCCTTCGAGGTGGTGAAGCTTCTGGACTTGAAGCCTGGCCTCAAGGTGTGGGATGCGTGCGCTGCTCCTGGCGGAAAGTCCGCGCTCATGGCCGAGATGGATTCTTCGCTGGATATTCTCGCGAGCGATTCTTCTGCCAATCGTCTTGAAAAGATGCAAGATCTGATGAACCGCCTCGGACTCACGAACGTGAAAACCGAATGCATCGACGTCCTCGCTCCTCGAAGCGAAGCGACCTCAGAGCGAAGCGACCTCACACCTCTTTTTGACAGAGTCCTCCTCGACGTACCTTGCAGCAACATGGGCGTGATTGCCCGCCGTCCGGAATCGGTGTACCGCTTGACCCCGGAATCAGTGAAGGAACTTTCCGAATTGCAGTACAGGATTTTGGAAAACGCTTCCAAGTTCCTCGCCGAAGGCGGCCGCCTGGTTTACGCGACCTGCAGCCCCGACCCGATGGAAACGACGCAGGTTATCAACCGTTTCGTCAAGGCGCATCCGGAATTCGTGAAGGCCGGGAACGCAATTCTCCCCGGCAAGAACGACCCGCGCCTTGATGGATTCTTTGCCCAGGCTCTGGAGTATAAAAAATGAAGTTGTACAAATTCCTAGTCGCTTGCCTTTTTGTACTTGCGTGTTCTGCTTTTGCCGAGGCCGATTCTACGGCACTTTTGCATGAGTCGCCTTCAAAAGAGAATGTCGCTTTTTCTCACGTTTATGTCTCGCTGGAAGGCGGTGAAATTTATCCTTTCGGCGATTTGGTCGATGCTGTGGACAATGCGCTTTACGGTGGCTTTGGTTTCAAGTATGTAGTCCTTGAACATGTCGATGGATTTTTGCTATTTGACTATGCGTATTTTGAACCAATCCCTGAAAATATTAAAATTTACGGTGTACACCAGTTCCGTGGAAAGGTGGGGGTAGATGTCAAGTGGAACGCGATCCGGCCATTGGCGATAGGCGTTGGTTTCGCATGCGATTGGACCCGTGCCGAATTCGACGAAGACGATGTTGACGATAATTCGTTCCATGACGATTTGGGCGGAACGCTTACGGACAACGAAACCGAGTTTGGATGGTTTGCCCGGCTGAATTTGCCCCTGTTCCACACGAAGTGGGCCGATGTCGGGCTCAATGTGATGTGGGAAGAACTTTGGACTCTGCCAGAACGTTCCGACATGCTTTCGGTGGGCGTATCTGTTGAAAGGAGGCTCTGGTAATGAGAAACCTTCTTGCAAAGTGTTCCTTGACTTGCTTCATCCTGGCAAGTGTCGCCATGGCTTCTGTGGAACCCGAAATGGAAGGCATGGAGTCCGTCGTCCGTGATGATGGAACGTTCTTGGTAGGCTCTCCGACTTATGCCTTTGATAGGATTCTTGGGGCTTCCGGTGTGCATTCTGAAAGTGAACTGTGGACTCCGCGGAAATTGCGCCAACGCCTGCTGTTTAACCGCCTGTCGATTTTACCCAGTTGGGATATTCATGAACCTTCGGTGTGGGTCAAGACAGGTAACGAACTGGGCGACATGATTTACCAGGACTTGATAACGCCCGAAAAAAGGCCCGAAAATCGTACTCCCATTTTGGAAGGAGGCTTCAGGACCCCAGTTTTCAAGGGCTTTTGGGCGACTGCGCGTGGATTTCAGGATGACCATTATTCGACATCTACCATGTCCTTGCGTAAATCGATTGTGGATGACGAGTTTTCGCTGTTCGGTGAAAATAGGCCGTTTTTCAGTTCGGGTTATGCGGGCCTTGGTTACACGGGCGACCGTTTGAACGTCTCGGTTCTCGTTGGCGAAGAATATATCTGGATGTATGGCGAAAGTTCCCGTTGGATTCCTGTCCATTACAAACCGCGTGTGGAATCCCGTTTGGATATTGATAACTTGTCTGTAACCGTGGCTTATGAGGATGCCGAGTTCCAAAATCGGGTTGAAAATCAGTATGGTGCGCGTGACGAGGTGAACGGATCTGTTTACTATAAATGCGGCGAGCGTTGCCAAAAGGGAATGGCACAAGTGTCGGCGGGACTTGCGTTCCGTGCTGTGAACGATTCCGGAAAAATGTATACAGGACTCGACGAAAATCGTGTGCTTTGGCCTTTCGTTGAACTTCGCCTGCAGCCTACAGCCCGCTTGAAGGCGGATGCGACATTCGGCATGAACGATGATGATTGGTTGGTACAGGATAGTATTGAATTCCTCGCTCCTTCGCCATTGACTTCTACGGTCCGGGTGGGTGTAAAAAATATTTCCGGGACACGCTTGAATCCCCTTTCCGATGACGAGGAGTATTTTGGCGAACATACTCTATCGCTGTCTGCGGATGGGCAGATGAACTTGGTGCAGGCTTACACGAGTTTTGCCGATTCGCTCGGCAATGTGGGGCTTGGCGGCCGCGTCAGTTTTTGGGGTGAATATGGTGCCGAAACTTTTGATACTACAGGGACCGAAAGGAATAAAGGGATTGTTTATCGCTATGGCGATGTGGCTCGCGTAAATTCCTGGATAAAGGGCGTTACTGGGGAACTCTGGTTGGGCGCTTGGTATAAGGAAATGTTTGCCTTTACGGCGTTGGGTGGATTTGAGAGGCTCGATGGAGCCGAGCGCAATATCGAGGTGACTCCTTCGGAATTTTTTGTATCCTTCTCTGCAGATTGGCTCTTGTTTGAAACATTCCGCATATCGCATTCCCTGCGCTATAGAAGCGATGCCGAATGGAATTTGCGTAGCAGCGACCCGCTGGTCGTTAAAGGCGATTGGTATTGGGACGCGACCTTTGAACAGAAATTGCCAAAGCAGGGCTTGTATCTGACGGGAACCTTGCTCCATGTACTTGCGGACGAAACAATCCAGGTCCATAACGGCGGCTACGACCGGTTGCGCTTTATCTGCACTGTGAAGAAGACTTTTTAACGAGTTTTAAGGCTTTTAGACTGAAACTGTTGGCGAAGGCTTCCGTGGCCTTCGCTTTTGGTATCCAGACGATGAGGGCTTCGTTGCTTTCTGTTTTGTTCTTTTGCTCTGCGGTGATTTTTTCGCTGCGAGCCTTCAACATTATGTGCAGCACATCGCATTCGATTTTGTGTACGGTGATGCTGTGACGGAACTTGCCGACATAAGTTACGTTGCTGACGTCGTCTGCGTTAATGTAGGCTTCGGTTTGATAGGGGAGGCCAAGTGTAGCGTTGCGGGGGCTTTCGAAATGGGGAAGGCTTAATTGCCCTTTGAGGAACGCCTGGCCGCCGCGTACGGCAAGGAACTTGCCGTCGGCGCTCTCTACGACGAGCGCCGTGCCGTGCCAATCCTTTTGCACATGTTTTTTTGCAGGCGGGAATTGCGAAATGCGATTGGTCAAAAAGGCCCGGCACGCGGCCTTGAGCGGGCAGGAATCGCATTGCGGATTCTTGACTTTGCAAATGGTGCGTCCGAGCTCCATCAAGGCTTCGTTGTGCATGTATGCCTTGGGACTGTCTGCTACTTGCCTGGCGATATTCCAATAGATTTCGGCGCAGTTTTTTTCCTTGCTTTTGGCACTTGGCTTGTCGGTGGGCAAAAAGTTGAGTTCGTACATTCTGCTGAAAATGCGTGCGAGGTTCCCGTCGAGAATGGCTTCCGGCTTGTGGAAGGCTAGGCTCAATATGGCCCCCGCCGTGTATGCCCCGATTCCAGGCAGAGCCTCCAGCTCCTTTCTTGTATCCGGAAATTTTCCAAGACCTGCGACGATTTGCGCCGTCTTGAGTACGTTCCGTGCGCGGCTATAGTACCCAAGTCCCTGCCAATATTTAAAGACTTCGGCTTCGCTTGCCTTCGCGAGTGTTTGCACGTTTGGAAAGCGCATCATCCAGCGAATGAAATAGTCGTGTACTGTCGCGACCTGCGTTTGCTGCAGCATGGTTTCGCTAATCCATACGGCGTACGGGTCGCGCCTGGCGCACAGATTTTCGGGTCGCCATGGCAAACTGGCGGCGTTTTTTGTAAACCACGCACGTAAATTTTTTTGCGGGTCTTTCAACGATTGTTCGCTCATGTTCGCGACGCTTTTTAAGGCTCCGCCTAGATTCCGTAATATTCGCGCTTCAATTTGCGGAAGTATTCGAACTGAGCCTTGGTTGAATTGGCGAGAGTGTAGCGTTGACTGCGTTCGTGGCAGTCTTTGCGCATCTGACTGTAAAGTTCAGGTTTGTTCAACATGATGTCGCGGCATTCTTCCAACGTTTCGAGCCACTTGGTTTCGTCGATGGGCAGAATGCGCCCGCATTTGTCGTCTTCAACGATATTGCGGGGGCCGCCGTAGTTGCTGACGATGGCGGGGGTTCCTGTGGACATGGCTTCTACGACCACGTTTCCGAAGGTGTCCGTGGTGCTCGGGAACAGGAAAAAGTCCGCATCGGCATAGAGCCCTGCCAAGGTCTCTCCGCCCTGCTCGCCTGCAAAGTGGACGCTGTCGTCGTTCTCGAAGAACTTCTTGATTTCTTCGAGGTACCAGCCGTAACCCACGTACATGAGTTCTACGTCGTTATGCTTGTCTGCGAACTTTTGCCACACGCCGTTCAAGAATTCAAGGTTCTTCTCCTTTGAAATTCTGCCGATAAAGGCAAAACGCACCTTGCGACTTTCGCGGGAGGCTCCGTATTTTTCCCAGGTTCCCTTGCCGCGCATTTCCGGTTGGAAACGCTCCAGGGGGAGCCCGCGAGGCATGAGTTTCACTTGGTCGCGCGGAACCTTGAGTTCGTTGACCAACGCATCGGAATAGTCGTCGCAGGGGCTAATCACGGGGCGCGCCATCCAGTAGAAAATCTGCATGAGTTTAAGCACGTAGTAGTGCATCCACTTTGCCTTGACCAGAGTTCGCGTGTATTGCGGAACGTCGGTACGGTAGTGGCTGAAAACCTTGATGCCTGCAATGAGTCCGCAAAAGCAGATGAGCCATGCGCCAGGGCTCGGCGTCTCGAGTTCAATCATGTCGATGGGGTAGCGCTTCAAAAGTCTGAGCACAGGCGATACACGCGGAATGGCGAGTTCGCTGTTGGCGTAACCGAGTTGCTCCATGCTGAACATGCGCGGAAGCAGCATGCAGTAACCGTTTTCGATGACTCCGCAGGGGCGTGTGTTGAACGCGTTTCCTGCAAGGAAGGCTTTCATGCCGTGGGCGCGCATGTACGGGATTACGTTGCGCAGGTTGTTGGCGATGCCGTTCGTTTCGTCCAGGTTGTCGGAGTAGAACAGAATGCGGACATCGTCGGGGGCGCGTTTTTTACGGTCTTTTTTTAGGAACCGACGCAGTTTCAAAAGTGCTGGAATGTTGCGTATGACCGTGAGGAATACGATGGGCGGAATCCAGCAGGTGCGCACGTTGCCGGGCGGCTTGTGCTTGATGGAAAAACTCTTGCGGAATGTACTGGTGACCGTACGTCCGAAAATCTCTGGGCGGGTGTCCAGTTTGTCGCTAGCCTTGAGTTTGGTTGAATTTGACGCAGTCGTCATACTTCACTCCTTTGCCACCGAAAAGGTCCAAAGCGCTTCCGATGGTGAGGTCAATTTTTCCGCCCGAGATTTCCTTGACGTGTTCCAGGTCTTCCAGGGATTTTGCTCCACCTGCGTATGTGGCGGGAATGGGGCTGTATTTTGCCAAAAAACGAATCAGGTCGTCGTCCATCCCTTGCTGCTTGCCTTCTACGTCTGCGGCGTGGATCAGGAATTCATCGCAGTAGTTTGCGAGATCGCTCAAGGTGGTCTCGGTGATTTGCAAGTCAATCAGGGTTTGCCAGCGGTTCACGGCGATGTTCCAGGAAGGATTGCCGAATTCGTCAATTCCCGTCCTTTTGCAACTTAAGTCCAATACCAGGTGCTTTTTCCCGACGGCTTTCACGAGTTCGTCAAGACGGTTGCGGTCGAGTTTCCCTTCCGGAAAAATCCAACTCGTGACAATCACGTGGCTTGCTCCCGCGTCGATGTATTCCCTTGCGTTGTCGTCACAGATGCCTCCGCCAACTTGTAGTCCGCCAGGGTAGGCGGCGAGGGCGGCTTTTGCGGCTTCGGAGTTTCCCTTGCCGAGCATTATCACATGCCCGCCTTTGATGCCGTCCTTTTTGTAGCGTTCTGCAAACCAGGCGCTTTCACGGTCCGTCTCGAAGTTCGTTTTGAGTCCCTTGCCGCTGTCGGAAAGGGAACTTCCAACAATTTGCTTGACCTTTCCGTCGTGAAGGTCTATGCACGGGCGAAACTTAGTCATCAGTCCTTCACTCCAGTGATGGTCCAGTCAATTTTTTTTCCGTTCGAACCATCGCTTCTGCCGCGGTAGAACAGCACTTCGCCGCCGGCGGCAATCTTCATGGCCTTCTTGGCGAGCCAGCCGTCGACTTTGTCAAGGAGCGATGCCTTTTGGAACGTCTTGTTCACGTTGAACTTGAGGGCGGGAATGCCGTTCTGCCATTCGAGCGTGAGGGCCGTCTTGGCAAATTTTTTCCCTTTGTATATTTCGTCGCCATCCTTGATTTGGGAGGGCACGGCCATCTTTGTTCCTTCGGGACCTTTGTACATTGCGTATCCGAAGGTCTTACCGTCTTCGGTAATTGAAATGCGGCCGGCATACATGGGGTCGCGGGCGTTTGTGCTAAAGTTGATGGAACGGACAGCGATGTCGATGGCTTGAACTGTTTGCCATGTCTGGTCCATGTAGGCGTAGCCCTTGACTTGGATGGTGTCGTCTTCGTATCCGATTCTTCCGCTTACACGACCGTAGGGGATGTGTACGTACTGGGCGAATTTTTCGCTGCCTACTTTCCATACTCCGTCGCCAATGACTTTGCCCTGTTCTGCGCTATCGAATGTCAAATCCAGAAAGAATTTTCCGCCCTTGTCGGCCGTGAATAGAACATGGTGGCCCTTGCCGGGCTTGCCTTCCATTTTGTATTCGCCCTTCTTTATTTCGATAAGGGATTTTGCCTTGTCGGCTTCCAGGCGTTCCGGGGGGTACTGGCGTCCGACCGTGTGTGTTTTCCCCTTGAAATTCCAAAGAGTGAGGTCGCAGCCGATTTTTTTGCCGGATGCCGGGACGTAAAGCGTGGAATAGTTGGCGAAAGCGCGGGTGCCATTGTCAAAAACGAACTGGTAACTCCATGTTTCGTTGAATTCCTTGGCGCTGTTCGGGTGTGGCATGAAATCAGCCACGGTCAGGTTGCGTTCGCCTCCTTTTGGGGCGACCACTTCTACGGCCTGCGCTGAAGTTATAAATGCAACGACGGCGACAATCGCGGTGGCACAATTTCTAATCCATAAACTCATGCTACAAAAATAAAAAAAAGCAGCCCCGGCAGGGCTGCTTTCATCGGCAAATATTGCACTACAGTCGCAAATCTTTACCCATGCCCGCTTTGAGTTCTATGCGGCGGCGGACGACCATTTCGTTGAAGAGATCGGTCAGGCAGTCGTCCATGGTGATCATGGGCTTCCAGCCAAGTTCTGTAATCTTGGCGGGGTCGCCTATCAACAGCGGAATATCGTTGCTGCGTTCATAGGCTGGGTCGAAGCGGAAGTCGACGCTTACGCCCGCGATATCCACCAGCATGTCGACCAGTTCCCTGAAGGTGTATGACTTTCCACTGCAAATGTTGAAGGCTTCGCCGGATTCGGCGGAGTTCAAAATTTGAATCATGCCGCGGGCCACGTCGCGAACGTCCACAACATCGCGGCTTACGTCCAGGCTTCCGGAGTAGATGACCGGCTCGGCTCCGTAGTACTTGATTTTCACCAGTTGGTGGGTGATGGAGGGGAGTACAAAACGTCGACTGTGGTGCGGACCCGTGAAATGGAATGGACGTGCGAATACGATGTGCAGTCCCTGGGCGTTGCGGAACTGGTTCCCAAGAAGTTCCATGCAAGCCTTGGATGTGGCGTACGGGGTGAGAGGATTAGGCTTGTCGGTTTCCTTGTGTAGACAAGTTAACTGCTGCTCGCTGCGGCCGTAGATTTCGCTACTGCTCAAAAGCAGAATCTTTGCCTTGGGTACCACCTGTCGCACGGCTTCAAGAATAGTTTGTGTGCCAAGCAGGTTGATGTTCAGTGTTTCGTAGGGCTTTTGGTAACTGAGACCCACGGAACTCTGGCTCGCCAGGTGGTAGATATGCGTGGGCTGCGCCTTCTGGAGCATCTCGTAGACGTCCTTGAAGTTCAGCAGGTCGCCGTTCAGGTACTGCACGCCGTCAATCTTTTGCCAGGGCTGTGGCGGCTCGTCGCTAAAACTGTAAATTTCGTGGCTTGTGCCCGTAAGGTTCGAAAGAAGATGGTAGCCCAAGGCTCCCGTTCCACCGGTAACCAGAATACTCATTTAAACCCCTTTCGCCTGGATTGTTTCCCAGGACTTGCTTATAATTTCTTTGTCTACGTTCACCACTTTTTGGACTTCGCCAATCTTGGTGGGCAGTATGTAGACTCGCGCACCTTTCTCGGCCTTCTTGTCGATGGCCATAGCGTTCCATGCCGCATCGGTATCTACATTGAATGTCTTCGGAAAACCGAGTGTGTCCAGAAGAGCGTTCTGTCGCGCTTCGGCGGCAGCGTCCAGTTTGCCGAGCAAGACGGCGGCCCTTGCTGCCACGCGCATGCCGAGCGATACGGCAATCCCGTGGCTGAACTTCTCGTAGCCGGTAATCTTTTCAATGGCGTGTCCAAACGTGTGGCCGTAGTTCAATATGGCGCGGAGTCCGGCTTCTTTTTCGTCGATGCCGACGACTTCGGCCTTGATTTCGCAACTACGGAAAATAAGGTGGCGCAGCACGTTGTAGTCGTGGTTCTTGATGGCGTCTACGTTCTGTTCCATGTATGCGAAAAATTCTTCGTCGTAGATTACGCCGTATTTTACGATTTCGGCAAGGCCAGCCAGGTATTCGTTTTCGGGCAGAGTCTTTAATACGCTGAGGTCGCAGACTACGGCGTTTGGCTGGTAGAACGCGCCGATCATGTTCTTGCCTTCGGGATGGTTTACGGCGACCTTGCCGCCTACGGAACTGTCAACCATCGAAAGGAGCGTGGTGGGGAACTGGATGAACGGAATGCCGCGCTGGTAGGTGGCGGCGCCGAAACCTGCCATGTCGCCAACGACTCCGCCGCTGAATTGCAACAGGCAACTTTTGCGTGTGTAGCCGCGGTGCAGCATGAAACTGTACAACTGGTTCAGGTTGTGGAGCGTTTTGTTGCGTTCGCCAGCCTGGAACTTGAAAATAGGACAACGGCCCGCCTGCCCGCGCAGTTCCTGGAGGACTTCGTTCTGTGCCTTGGCGATGGTCGTGTCGGTGCAAATCAGAAAATCGTGCCCGGGCGAAAGTCGCAGCCCTTCCAAAAGACATGCGGCGTCGGGGGTGATGTTCTTGCCGATAAAGATGGGGTAGCGTCCGCCGCTGCTCGGACACACGTCCAGGGCGTGGCTTTTCCAGAACTGCAGCATGTGCATGATGCGTTCCACGATGTGGCCGTCGTTCGGATCGTTGGTGCTTTCGACGCTGAAGTCCGCTTGGGCGTAATTCTTTTCGCGTTCCTTGAGCATTACCTTGATTTTTGCAAGGCGTTCTTTGTCGTTCAAGTTTGCAAGCAGGGGCCTTGTGTTCTTGCGTCCGATGCGTTCGCTCAGGACTTCGGGCTTGGCCCACAGGCGAACCAGAACTCCGGATTCGCGGATGGCCTTGATGTTTTCGGGCTGGTTCAGTGCTCCACCACCCAGCGAAACGACTTTTGGATTTTCGTCTTTGGCGATTTCGGCGATGACTTCGCGTTCCATTTTGCGGAAGGCTGCTTCACCGTCCTGCTCGAAAATTTCGTTGATGCTTTTGCCTGCGCGTTCTACGATGACTGCGTCGGTGTCGATAAGGGGGCGACCCAGGCGGTCGGCCATGGCGCGACCCGTGCGGCTCTTGCCGCTTGCCATGAATCCCGTGAAAAATACGTGCTGTTTCATAGTTACCCCTTCATACCTTCGCGCATAATCGCGGTCAAATCCTTGTTCTGTTTCCCTGCGGTTTCAACGGGGAACCATTTTTTAAAACTCTCGAGCCCTTGGTGTACGAGCATTCCTTCGCCCGAAACGGTCTTGCAGCCATTGGCCTCGGCCAATTGCAGTAATTTTGTGCGTGGGGGCGTGTACACGATGTCGCAGACCGTCTGGCCTTTGTGGAGGCTGTCGGCGGTAAGCGGGCTTTCGCCTTCGTTAGGGGTCATGCCTACGGAGGTCGCATTGATGATGATGTCGAATGCCCTGGAAATCTTCGGGAATTCTTCAAAAGTTACTGCATCGACGGAATGTACCGGATTGAGGACTTCGGGATGCTGTTCGCTAGCTTCGATTCCGTGTTGGAAAAATCCGTTCAACCTGTTCGCGAGGGCTTCCCCTTTTTCAAGACTTCTGCAAACGATGGTAAGTTCGTTCCCCTGGTCGACAAGTGCGAAGGCGATGGCCTTGGCGGCACCGCCATTTCCGAGCAGGGCCACTTTCTTGCCGGAAACGTTGACATCGTGTTCTTCCAGATTGCGAATGCATCCGTAGGGGTCCGTCGTTGTGCCACAGAGCGAGCCTCCGACGACACCGTCTTTCCAGTAGAGGGTGTTCACGCTGCCGGTGAATTGGCTGATGAGCGAAAGTTCGTCTACGAGCCTCGGGTTCCCGTTTTCGTCAATGAACTGGGTCTTGTAGGGAATGGTGACGTTTGCACCACGGAACTTCAATGCCTTGAATCCACGGATGGCATCGTCAAAATTTTCAGGTTCCGGTGCGTAGGGGGTGTAGGCTGCGTTGATTTCAAGTTCCCTGAACAGCGCATTGTGCATCAGGGGAGACTTGCTGTGGCCAACAGGGTGGCCGAAAATACACAGAGTCTCTGTTTTTCCGTCGATAGACAATTCTTACCTCTTTTGTCCGGTCCACCTGGGGTCGAACTCTAAATTATTACGTAGATAAAGATATATAAATCGGCAAGGATGTGAAAATGTTATACAGGATTTTACAGCCACAATACCAAAAGCTCCTTGATTTTCTATTTTTCACGCGTAATTTTTCAAAGGAACCTTTATGGAAATCCCTGAATCTTCGAATTTTATACAGGATATCATCGTCAACGACCTCCAGACGGGCAAGCGCACCAAGGTGCATACACGTTTCCCGCCCGAACCGAACGGCTACATCCACATCGGACATGCCAAGTCCATCTGCCTGAACTTCGGTACGGCAAACAAGTACAAGGATTTCGGTGGTATCACGAACCTCCGCTTCGACGACACGAACCCCACCAAGGAAGACGTGGAATACGTCGACAGCATTCGTGAAGACGTGAAGTGGCTCGGCTTCGAATGGAAGGGCGGCGAATACTTCGCGAGCGACTACTATGACAAGATTTACGAATTCGCTGAAAAACTTATCGAAATGGGCAAGGCTTACGTGGAAGACCTTTCCCGTGAAGAAATGCAGGAACTCCGCGGCAACGATGCCGGCAAGCCCAGCAAGCCGAGTCCGTACCGCGACCGCAGCGTCGAAGAGAACATGAAGCTCTTCCGCGAAATGCGCGACGGCAAGTACGCCGACGGCGAAAAGTGCCTCCGTGCCAAGGTGGACCTCGCTAGCCCGAACATGAACATGCGCGACCCGACGATCTACCGCATCAAGCACTGCAGCCATCACCGCACCGGCGATAAGTGGTGCATCTACCCGATGTACGACTTTGCGCACCCGCTCAGCGACTGGCTCGAAGGCATTACGCATTCCATCTGCACTTTGGAATTCGAAGCCCACCGCCCGCTGTACGATTGGTTCCTGATTGAACTTGGTCTCGAAAACCGTCCGCAGCAGATTGAATTTGCCCGCTTGAATTTGACCTACACCATGATGAGCAAGCGCAAGCTCCTTGAACTGGTGCAGACGAAGGCTGTAATGGGCTGGAACGACCCGCGTATGCCGACGGTCTGCGGTTACCGCCGCCGTGGCTTTACTGCAAGCTCCATCCGCGAGTTCTGCAGCCGCATTGGCGTTTCCAAGGCCGACAGCATGGTGGACGTGAACCTCCTCTACTTCTGCCTCCGCGAAGAACTGAACCAGACTGCCAAGCGTGCCATGGCTGTCATCGACCCGGTGAAGGTTGTCATTGACAACTGGGAAGACGGCAAGGTCGAAATGGTCGAAGTGGAAAATAATCCGAACGATGAAAGTGCCGGCAAGCGTCTGGTGCCGTTCGGCAAGGAACTCTACATCGAAGCCGACGACTTCATGGAAGAACCTCCGAAGAAGTACTTCCGCTTGAAGCCCGAAGGCGAAGTCCGCCTGAAGGGCGCCTACTTTGTGACTTGCAAGAGCGTCGAAAAGGATGCCGACGGCAAGGTGAAGGTCATTCACTGCGTGTATGACCCGGCAACGAAGGGTGGTGAATCTCCGGACGGCCGCAAGGTGAAGGGCACCATCCATTGGGTGAGCGCCGCTCACGCTGTGGATGCCGAAGTCCGCCTCATCGATAATTTGTTCACACTCGAAGATCCGTCCAACGTGCCGGAAGGCGAAGATTGGCATTCTTACTTGAACCCGGAATCCATGGTCATCAAACAGGCCAAGTTGGAACCGAGCCTCGCCGATGCCAAGTTGGAAGACCGCTTCCAGTTCCTGCGCCAGGGCTACTTCTGCCTCGACAGCGAAGACTCCAAGCCGGGCCATTTGGTGTTCAACCGCACCGTTGGCCTGAAGGATTCCTTCAACGTCAAGCAGTAAGCCTTAACGCAAGCGTAATTATAAGGGAGCCTGTGAGTCTATCACAGGCCCTTTTTTTAGAGGTCGTCTTTCGTGATGGTTTGCAATTTTTGGTAAAAAGACTGGTTTTGCGCAAAAAGGTTTTCTGTGAAGTGGTTTTGTATCAAGAAATTTGTATTTTGGATACAGAAGGGGGTTTTATGCAGAAATTCTCCATAAAAAGTTTTTCGTGTATTCGCTTGGCGGCAGCATTGCTTGTCGTGTTTCTTTGCATTCCGGGAATGGCAAAGGCTCAGAGTAACTATACGCCGTCGGAATTGGATACTCTGGTTTCAAATATCGCTCTTTATCCCGACCCGCTCTTGGTGCACGTATTGACGGCTTCCACGTATGGAGAACAGATTCCTGCGGCTTCTGCTTGGGCGCAGGGACACAAGCATTTGAAGGGCGAATCCTTGGCCGAGGCCATGGAACAGTCCAACCTGAATTACGATCCCAGTGTGCAGGCATTGCTGCCGTTCCCGACGGTTCTCGAGATGATGGCGAAATACAAGGCCTGGTGCGATCAACTGGGCGATGCCGTTACGAGCCAGAAGGACGATGTGATGGATGCCGTGCAGCGCATGCGCCAGTCCGCTTATGATCACGGTCATCTCAAGACGAATGAACAGGTGAACGTGCAGGAGACTTCGGGCAATATTGTCATCGAACCTGTAAAGACGGAAGTGGTTTATGTTCCCGTGTACAATCCACGCGTGGTCTACTATGTGTACGCCGACGGCTATACGAGAATTTCTTACGGTACGGGCGTATGGCTTGGAACGTGGTATGGCGAATGGGGGTGGGGTAGTTGCTGGTTCGATTGGGGACCGCGCGTCATTTACGTGCGCAATACCCGCTGGTATGCCCACCGGCCGATTCCTCACCATCCGCGTCGCTATAGGCCTCCTCCGCATCACGGCCCGAGGCATGGCCCCGGCATGGCGCCTCGCCATGATCCTCCCCCGACGGCTCGCCGTGCGGTAACTCCGCCTCCCCGTGTGGAACCTCAGGTCACTCCCCGTTCGGCTCCCCGTATGGAACCTCGTACGGTACCTTCGAATCATTTGTCCGCCGGACAGTATTACCATACGACCCAGGTGCCAGCCCCTCGCGAAACTGCTGGCCCGCGCCAGTCACCGCCCCCGCAGTCGCAGTCGCGTCAATTGAGGTTTAATTCCGACGAGGATGAAGAATCCCAGCAGACATACGGCAACGTAGGTCGCAAAAGTAACAGTTCTAGCAATGGCGGCTCCTTCCGTACTTCCGGAGGGCAGTCTTCGCATGGCTCGTACAACACGAATCGCACGAGCGGTTCGGGTAATCGCTCAAGTGGCGGTGGATTCGGCAAGTCCGTGAAGCGCCGCTAGCTGTTGCGTCATTGTGGTGCGCGTATTTACGCGTTCGCACTCAGAATTTCGACAAAGTTTTCATCGTTGTCGATTCCCGGGAACAGGCTGAAAAGTTCGCTCCTGTTTTCGGGGAGTTTTCCTTTTTGCATGTAGAAAATGCCTTCCAGGGCGAAGATGGATTCCTCGCGTAACTCATCAACGGATTTATGCAAGGCTTTTCCCGGCTTTTCGCTGGCAAGGCTTTGACGCAGCCGTACAGCGATTCCTTGGAGTTCCCTGCGGCATTCCTGTTGCAGGGCCTGGATGTTTGGAGTGAATCCTGCCAGCGGCTGCACACCGCAAAGGGGGACGTTCCTGTTTGCAATCCGCAGAAATTCCAGGGGGAAGATATCCAGGTTCTTCACGATTTCTGCAGGGCATAAAAAGTAGCGGAACTGGATGTTCGTCTTTTGCGCTTCGTGGATTAGAGGCTGCAGAGCGGCGAGGGATTCTGCGTTGTTGTTTTTCAAGATAAGACTTATAATCCAGGGGGACGTGAGTGCGCTGAACCCTTCGACAAGGCATTCTCCGTGAACGAAGGCGCTTACCAGGTTGTCGCCTGCTGCTTCCTGGATGCGGACGGGCCACTTGGAATCTTGCAGTTCCTTGATGCTTAAGATTTTGTTCATAAGGCCTCGCCTTGTTTTGGGGGTGGATTCCCCGAATTCCCCGGTAGTGAATCCGGGGATTTTTTTACCGGGCTTGTGAAAACCTTTGTGGAAATTGTTCCGGCCGGCGATGAATAGAAACGCGAAAACGACGATGACAAAGGCCCATGCCAGCGGTGGCAACGAGCGGTCTTCGGTTATTTCGGGGGGCTTGTTTTTTAGGGACACCTTCTTTTTTTCGGCCACGGTCTGCGCGATTCCGTAGGCCAACTGAATAACGCCGTCGCCAAAGCATTCTTTTTTGAACTGGGGAATCAGCAGTTCCTGCTGCAGACGGTTTGCCGTAGATTCGTCCAGGTAGCCTTTGGCGTTCCCCAGGATTTGTACGCTGCGGCGACGCTGCTTGAAGGCTGTGAATATCAAAATCTCAGCGTCGCCATTGCCCGCCGCCATCCATTTTTCTGCAAGTCTTTTCGCGAACCCGTTGGCGTCCGCTTCGCCGATGTCGTCTACCAGGGCGGCGGCAATTGCCACGCCCGTCGCGCGTTCCACTTCGGCACTGAGCGAGTTGAAGTACTCGACCTGGCCGACACTCATCACGCGGTCTTCATCGTACACCCATCCGCTCTCCGGGCGTGGCGGCAGCGTGAATGCCACATCGCCATGGGCAGCAAGAGCGAAAGCGCTCAATAGCAGTATCGCCATCGCCAAAAGCGGGAACTTATTTAACTTGGAAAAATCCATCATCCACAATGTAGTAAATGAACCGCGTGAAAGCCTTGCTCGACGCCTGCCGCACGCGTTCTTACTTGCAGTGGGGGGCCAGTTGCTTTTGCAAATCCTGGAATTCCGTTTTCTGGACGGCCTTCACGACGGCATCCACTTCGTTCTTGCCTACGCCCTTTGTGGTGGTGGCGAAGTTCACGTCGCCGCCCTTTATGGTCAAGGTGATGTCGAAGGAATTCAGCACGTTGCTCCCTGCCGTGAGGGAATTCTTGGCGATGGCCGAGTACTGGGCCGTCAATTTCGGGGCCTTTGCGGATTCAGTCGTGGCGAAGATGGATCGCTTGCCCAGGGCGACTTCCAGGGCGCTGCAGAAATTCGCAATCTGGCTGCATTCCAGTTGGATTTCGCAACGGCTCTGTTTCACGGTGTACTGGATTTCGATTCCCTGGTCGAGCCCCACGGCCTTGAGCATGGAGAGCGGCAGGTTGGGGAACACGGTCACCGAGTAGGGGCCTGTTTCAAAGTTCACTTTTCTCAAGAGGAAGGATGCCTTTCCGTCGTTCGCCGTGCGCTTTTCAGAAAGAGTCTCGCGCCCTTGCTTTGCTGTCAGTGGAAATCCAGGAAGAGGCCCCTGGTCATCGCTTACGGTGACGGCCCATTCGGGCATTTCGGACTTGGTCAGTTCAAAGGTTTCGCTCGGTGCCGTGATTTTTACGGTTTCCAGTCGGGACTTTATCTGGGTTTCCAGGTCGGGCAGGTTGTGTATAATCTTGTGGCTGTCGTTGAGCGGGTAGATTTTACTCAGTTGCCAAACTAGCCTTTCGTATTCAGGAATCAGGTCCTGAGCGCTTTGCAAATCATTGGCGGCCTTGCCGTACAGCCTATTTTTCAGGTCCTCGCGGGCGTTTTTTTCTAAGGCTTCCACGGATTCCTTGATGCGTTTCATCTGGAATTGAATGTCGGAGGTGAACTCGTCCATGTCGAGGGTGGCTGTCGCCTTGAAACCCTTGTCCGCCTTGACAACCTCGATCTTGACGCCCTTCAGTTTGATGTTGCTCTTGACGCTGTTGCTCGAGAAGAATGTCTCGTCCAATTGGCTTTGGCCTTTTTTTGTCCGTTCTTTCTTGGTGAGCGTCTGGCTGGCGTCTACGGTGGATACGATCTGCTTTGCGATTCCTGCCATGGCCGCGTTATTGGCGTCTTCTTGGGACACGTTCGAACTCGCCGTGTAGGTGATAATACGGCTAGCGAAGGCGGGCAACGCAAGGAGCATTGCCAATATGACGGTTCCAATTCTCATTTTCTCGTTCTTATTTACAATAAACTATAATAATTTATCGCAAATCCATCAATATCAATTTCTTTGTAATGTTGATTTTTTTCGTTTCGACGTCGGTTTTCAGCAGGGAACGGATTTGCGAATAGACTTCCTGGGAATCTCCGGCCTTTGACGGGTCGACGTAGACGATCAGGTCGATTGTCTTTTCGGTCATCACGTTCACGGTGACGCTGTTGAAATTCCCTTTCAACTTTTTCACTACCATGTCTTGCAAGTCTTCTATTTGACTGTCGGTGTAATCGCCCTTGAGGTTCATGACCACCTTGTACTGCATCCCCTTGGCCAGGTCCATTTTCCAGTAGGCGAGGATTTTTTGCTCCAGTCCGGGCATGGCTTTGCGGGCGGCGGATTGGATGTTCGCCCTGATGTTGGTCTGGCTTACGTGCCCGTTGTTCTTGACTTCGGCGGTTTGACTCCCCAGGAGCCGGCCGGTGGAACTTTCGTAGGCGCTGACTTCGGCGACCACGTTGTCGCTTTGGGCGGAACCTGAGAACTTGACGAATACGTCGGCTCCCAGGGCGAGACTTGCCAGGTACGACATGTCGTCGTCTGTATTAGCAATGTCGTTTTGCATCTTGATGACATCGTCCAGTTCCGTCTGGCCTTCCAGGGACTTGACCTCGTAATGCTTTTGCGTGAGGTAGCCGTTGATGGCTTCCATCATGGCTTTCGACATCGGGTTGTCGCTCACCACATCCATTTCGCTTTTGCCGCTTTTGCTCTTGGAGGGCATCACCATGATGGTGGGGGTGGAAATATTCTGGTCGGGAAGTTGGGATTTGCGGTCGAGGTCTCCCCTGCGAACATCCCTCTGGTTGATGTGCGGAGTTCCGGTTTCTTCGTCCAATTCGGAATAAGCCCTGTGTGCCTTGTTCTTTGTGACGCTTTCGTCTTCTTTGTATTTAGGGGCGCTGGAACAGGCTGTCCCGGCGAATACGAGGAAAGAAATGGTGATGATCCAAAGTTTTTTCATAATTAAGGTAAAGTTATCTTAATAAATCGGACAAGTCAATGATTTTTTGAAAAATTTGTCCTTACTCACAAATGGAATATATTTTTTCCATTTTTTTCTTGAAAAGGTGTCCTTTTTTTTGTTGGCTATATATCTTTCAAACAGATACGGAGTTCAACTATGAGCGAAAAGTGGATTTGGTTGCCCGACTGGGCCTCTGATTTAGCTTTATGGGAGGACGACTTGACGGATGTCGAGCCGGCTGCCAGTCATAGTTTTGTGCCATACGAAAAAATGGCGCAGAATCTGAACGATGTTTACAAGATTGCCGGGATGAACGCTGCTGCAACGGTGGTGGGCTGGGGCATGGGGGCCTTTGTGCTCATGAAGAATGCCGCGAAACGTCCTAAGAACCAGAAGTGGATTTTGCTTTCGCCCTTTGCGGATTTTTGCGACGATGAAGGGGACTGGACCGAGCAGAACCTGGTGTTCATGGCAAGGCAGATGCGTTCTACCGTAGAACCTGCCCTCAATTCTTTCGAGGAACAGTTTGCCGAGGAATTCGGGGACTGGCAAGACGACTGGCGTGATCGCGCCGCCAAGATGGATGCGGGCCTTCTCGCCGAAGGCATCACGTACCTTGCGCAAAACAAGTTGGAACAGCCTTTGGCCGATAGCGAAGGAATCCAGGTGGTTTACGGCCGCATGGACAAGTCGATTCCGCCTGCCCAGACTTTGAAACTCAAGGAATTTTTGCCGAACGCTACCTTCAGGGAGCGTCCGAAGGCCGGCCACTGGCCGCCAATGCTCTTGCTGTAATAGCCGTTACCAGGTACAGCAAGAAGAACCAAAGCAGGAACGTTTCGAAACTGTCGCCGATATGCTGGTACAGCGTATCGCGAGTCTTCAACTGCATTTTGCGCTGGATGACCCTGTCGGTGAAGATTTCCGTGTTCATGCTGTAGTGGCCGTACTGGTCAATGAAACTCGATATGCCGCTGTTGGCGAGGCGTGCGGCGGGGATGCCGTTTTCGATGGCTCTGTAGCGTATCAGGTTCAAGTGCTGGTAGGGGGCGGTGCTTCTGCCGAACCAGCCATCGTTCGTGATGTTCACCATCAGGCGGGACCCCGCGTTGATGGATTCGCGGACAAGGTCTCCGAAGATGGCGTCGTAGCAAATGAAGGGCGTCCACTTGAAGGGCTCGTAAACCGGAGTTTCCTTGCCGGGAACAAAGTCCCCTTCGCCAAGGTCTACGTAGTTCAGGATGGGGAAGATGTCGTCGAAGGGGATGCGTTCGCTGAATGGCACCAGGTGCTTTTTGATGTAGCGCTGATATTTTTCCGGATCTTCGGGAGAGAAGAGGAAGGAGGCGTTGTAGATGTCGTACTTGCGCGGGGAACCCGGAGGATTGCGTTTGAAGTCCAGTGCGCCTGTCAGAATGTCTGCACCAAAGTCCTGTGAAAGTTGATGGAGTTGACGGATGGTGGCCGGTTGCCTGCGGATGTGGTCGGGAATGGCCGTCTCTGCGAGAATGATGAGGTCGGTCCCGGACTTTACGCTGTCGTGCATCATGCCGAAGGTCTTGGTGGTGATGGAGTCAAAACGGGCCTTGCTCCATTTTTCGCCTTGCTTGATGCTAGGCTGGATCATGGCTATCGAGGGGGAATCTTTGGAGTCGGCTCCGTAGAATGGCTGCGCTTCGGGCTTGGAAAGGACGATGCTCCCGTGGATAAGGAGAATGGTGAAAATGACAAGGGGGGTGAGAATAGGCCATTTTGCCTTGATGCCCGGGCGTTCGATGGCCTTTGCCACAATCATGTTGGAGGCTACGATAAGCATGGTGTAGCCGAAAATCCCGATGGACGAAAGCATCTGGATGAGTTCCAGGTTGCTTCCGAAGGCGTAGCCCAGGTGACTCCAGGGGAAACTGAAGTCGCCGCGGGTGCGGGTCATTTCGAGGCCGGCGTAAAATACGGGGTAAAGAACAAGTATCCACTGGCGCCCCTTGATTTTAACGTCCCGGGCGAGAGTGTAGGCGAATGCCGCCAAGACGCTGTAGGCGCTGAAGAACGCAATGAGCAACAGCACACCGAAGCAGATGAGTCCGGAGGGCGCCGTCTCGACGTTCATTACGTTGTAAATCCAGTAGTAGTTGATGGTGTTGTACAGCATTCCCGACCAGAACGTGGCGAAAATGGCGGACCCCCTGCTGTAGCGGTTCAACACGATAAACCACGGAACGAGAATCAGCAAGGCGGCAGGGCCTATCGGGAACGGCGGGAAGGCGAAACCGTAAAGCCCCCAGGCGATGCAACTGAGCAGAAGGGCTCTTCTGGAATCCACTTCCTTGATTCGGTAAAAGTTCCAGCGCGCAAAGAGAACCAGCCAGAAAAGGAATGCCGGCACTACGGTGAGCGCCAATTGAATCAAGCCGGCGTGGCTCATGGTGTTGTAATCCAGGGCGAGGAACAAGAACTGGATGGCGCTGTAGGTGTACAGGCTGCGTCTAAAGTTGCGGCGGATGGACCTAACGAAAAAGAAGGGCGCTGCGAGAACCAGGGGGGCCCACTGCACGTTCAATTCGTAAAGGCCGGGAGCGTCGGGGCGCATGGCGAAGCCCACGATATTTGCAACCAGGATCAACCCAAAGTAAATCCAGTAAATTAAGGGCAAGTTCTTCAAGGAGGAGAGGAACAGGCTCAATCTAATTTGCATTTTGCTCATAACTCAGAACTCGTGGCTTGCGTCTATAGTCCGCTCTTGTTCTGCGGATTGAAAATCAGTACGAATTCGCCCTTGGGCGGGTGCGCCTTGAAGTGCGCCGTGATTTCGGCGGGGGTGCCTACCAGGTGCTCCTCGAACTTCTTGGTGAGTTCTCGCATCACGGCAATCTTTATTTCGCCAAAGACCTGTCCGATTTCTTCGACGAACTTGTCGATGTTGTGCGGGCTTGCGTAGAAAATCTGGGTGGCTTCTTCTTCTTTCAACTTTTCGAGCAGGTGGATGCGCTGGGCGCTCTTCTTGGGTGAAAAGTACTGGAAGGTGAAATGGTCCGTGGGCATTCCGCTCGAGACGAGGGCTGTAATCATGGCGCAGGGGCCGGGGACTGCTCGAACGTCGATTCCTTCGCGTACGCATTCGCGCACCAGGTTGAACGCGGGGTCTGCGACGCCCGGGGTTCCCGCGTCGCTGACGAGGGCGATGTCCCCTTCGTTTTTCAGGTATTCCACATATTTCGGAGTCACTTTCTCCTTGTTGAAGTCATGGTAGGCTTCCATGGGGGTCGTGATTCCGAAGTTGTCAAAGAGGATTCGGGTATGGCGAGTGTCCTCCGCAAGCACGAGCGGCGATTCCTTGAGAATGCGCACGGCGCGGTAGGTGATGTCTTCCATGTTCCCGATGGGGGTTGCGACAATGTATAAAGTATGTGGCATATCTTGAATATAGTTTTTTAAAAATCGCTCATGATATTCATGTCGGCGGGACGGTTGTCCGAAAGTTCGAAGGCCAGCCTTTGCACTATTTTGCGGTGCATTTCGTTCGACATCTTGTTCAGGAGGTCGCTGCGCAGTCTGCCGTAGACGTTCGCCTTGACGTTCGACTCTTCGCTGAATTCAATGTGCTTTACAAGAGTGCCTTCGCAAAAGATGCGTGCATCGAGCGTGTATGTCCATGTTTCGTCTACGGGCATTATCGGCCAGAAGGGAATAATCACCGCGCCGAGGGTCCAGGCGCTTTTCTCGCCGTTCTGGGCCACTGTCGCCTGGACCGCCGCGTTGCCGCGGCAGCGTTCCCTGGGAAACGCCTCGGCACTGGCAGTGGCCGTGTAGGCTCGCAGCAAGTCCTGGCTGAGTTCCAGGGTGTCGTTACCGAGAACGAATGGAATGTTTCCGAAAAAACTGTACTTTTCGGCGGTGAGAGGAATTCCCTCCAGGTCGCTACGGGTGAGGTCCACGGAACAGCCGTCAAGGAACAGCGCCCCCAGGAACAGAAGTCCGACGAAAAGTAACGACCTTTTGGAATTTTTGATCATGCTTCAAAGATAGTAATCAAATTTTGTTAAATTATGGATATGGATTTGCCTGCCTACTTTATTTGCGACGCCCACTTGGGTATCGACCCCCCGGGGGCCGTTCCCGACCGTGAACGGATGCTGGTGGATTTGCTCGATTCCTGGTGCGGCAAGGCAAGTCACGTAGTTGTAGTGGGCGACCTTTTTGAGTTCTGGTACGAATACCGCTATTACGTGGCCTCCTCGCACATGCCTCTGTTCATGGCCTTGTCCGCATTGGTTAAATCGGGGGCGCAGGTGCACCTACTACAGGGCAACCACGATTTTGCCTACGGGAATTTTTTCCCGAAGGAACTCGGAGTGCAAGTCCACAAGGAGTTGATTCTTGAAATTCAGGGCAGGCGGGTTTACTTTAGGCACGGCGATGGCGTTCCCAAGTCCGACAGGGGCTACCGCTTTTTGCGAAAAATCCTGGATTTCCCGCTGAACCGTTGGCTCTTTAGGCAACTGCATCCGGACTGTGGCATGGGCCTTGCCCGTTTTGTGGGCCGCAATAGCCGCAAGTACGGCGAAAGCAGGGCGATAAACATCGATGAGTATCTGGACTGGGGAAATCGCGCTCTGAAAAAGAACTCGTGCGAAATATGCATACACGGCCATCACCATATTCCCGGAATATGGAACGTCGAAAACGGCGTTGTGGCGTCCCCCGGCGAGTGGATAAAAAATCCCGCCTTTATCCGTATGGAGAAAGGCGGGATAGAATTGGTTTCTTTGTAATAGGTTATTCCAACGAACCGTTGGCTCGCGTTTCCGTGGCCCGCATCATCTTCTTGCTCTTGTTGTCACCCCACAGGGCGCTGATAAGGTCAAGGCTTGCGAACTTTTCCCAATACGTTTCTACCCAGCACCAGTGAAGTTCCTTGCCCTTTTCGTCGACCTGTTTCCAGTGGTTGGGGGCAGAGAACGTGTACTGCTGTGCTTGCGGTTGAATGTAGGAATCTTCGCTTTTTTCAGGTTCTATGGTTATGGTCCAAGTCTTGTTCGCTGTGCGGTTGTACAGGAATAAGTTAAACGCAATAAGGACTACGCCAAGGATTATGGTCCACTTGAAGTTCTTTTTAGTGAGTAAAAAGATTATCAAAAGGACCAACAACACGCTGATGGCAGCGAAATTGTAGTGTGTTGGATAGAAAACCTTGAATACGTCTATCATATTTAGTACCGCCTATTACTTTTTTACTTTGCTTTCTTGGCGGCCTTCTGCTCGGTGACGAGTTGGGCTACGCTGAAGGAAATGGTTTTTCCTTCAATCTTGCAGGCCGTGCGGAAACTCTTCTTGGGCAGTGCGATGCCGTGGGAAGAAAGCGTGCCCATGAAGGAGGCGTTGGCGTGGCTTGCGATAGTGCGCACGTTGATGAAACCCTTCTTGCTGAAGGTCAGTTTGAAGGACTTCTTGGCGGTGTCGTATTCGGCAATCATGGTGTTGTTCTTGGCCGTTTCGACGGCTGTGCAACTGCGCTTGTCGAAAATGATGGTGCCGCGGCTGTCGATGGAGAGCATCGGGATGCCGGCGGAGTTACGGCAGGCGATCAGTTCCCAGTTGCCTTTCTTCTTGGCGGGAGCCTTGCCGGTGAATACGAAACGGTTGCCTTCCTTGGTCATGGTGTAGGCGCCGGTAACAACCTTGAAACCGACGGCGTTCATGGCACCCTTGAAGTACAGAAGGTAACCAGTGCCGTTGGGCATAAAGCGGAAGGACGTGGTTTTAATAGTCTTGCACGGGGTTACGGCGATGCGCTTTCCTTCCTTGTCGACTTCGATGTCGGCGAAGGGGGTCTTGTCAAGTTTGAGTTCCTTGGCGAATTCATCGCTGAAGCGGATAAAACCGCGGATGTCCATTTTGATTGTTATTTTGTCCATTTGCACCTCAATTTTAGATTTGTTTGTTCTTTTGGCAATAAATTAACAAATAAAGACCAAAATTGCAAGTTTATAAGAAAAAAAGAAGAATGCCCAGAAATGTATGGTTTTATTTACTTTTTGTTGTATGGCTTTTTTAGGATAAAATAATTCCTAATTGTCGCTAATCCCGCTTGGTTGCTGGGGCCCCGTTTTCTCAGTTTTGAATTGTAGGATTTTTGTAAGTGTATTTTTTAGGGAACTATTTTCCCGATTTTCCACGACAATTCCCGGTAGACGCTCAATTGCCGTGTGATTCCTGTCACAGAACTTTTTGCGGTCCGTGAGGAGGGTCACTTGATTGAGTTTGGATTTCAGGCTTGCGACAGATATGGAGTCCTTGGCGCGTACCAAAAATTTGGGGTAGAGGAGCCTGTATTTGTCTGCGATGGCGTCGGCTATGCTGAAAACCGGGTCGATGAGTACCAGGTGCTGGCCGTTGCTCAACTGGTTCGCTGCAAGAATCGCGCCTGTGCCGCGCCCGGCAAGGAATTGGGGCGCTTTGCCGTTGATTTGCGCTGCGCATTCGGCAATGCTTTGGGCGTCGGCGCCGAAAGTCTCTGCGCTTGGCGTACCTTTGTTATTTGCGCTGCCGCGGTAGTTGAAGGTGACCATGTTCGCAAATTCGAGACTCAGGACTTCGGCGAGGAACTGGGCCGCATCTTCGTCGGCGTCGGGGTAGTAGAGCAAAACCGGCTTTTGCGGCTCTCCCAGGGACCAGCCGCCTAAAACGGTGCCGTCTTCGAGCGTGCACGAGATGGCCTTGGCCGTATTTTTGATGGCTTCCTCGGCTTCGATATGGGTGATTGCCCTGGGATACGCGTTGCGACGTTCGGTAAGCGCCAGGTAAAATACCATGCTTACGTAAATGACGAGAATGATTCCTGCGAAACGTAGAATGCGCGAGGCTATGCCCAAGGCGGCTTTTTTGATGTCCATGGCCCCAATTTAGCAAAAAAGGAACGGGTTGGTTTTTGAAGGATAAAAAAGGACTCCCGGTGGAGTACAGCCGGGAGTCCGAGGGATGGGATTGGGTGTTCCCTAAAGTTAGACAAAAAAATCGCAGGTGGGTAATGTTTTTTTGCGATTTTTTTCAAAAGTGTTCTCTAGACGTTCCCGAAGTATGCGTAAAATCACGCCTGGAGGCAAATCCTGTGTAAAAAGCCGTTTACGAGGGTGTTCCCAAAAAAAGAAAGAAATTATATTTAATCTTGATGAACGTATACGCATATTACAACTATCGAAAGTACCTGCAGGACTACTACGACTACCGTAAGTCTGTCCAACGCTATTTTTCCTACAGGTCCTTTGCGAAAAAAGCCGGATATTCGTCGTCCGGTTTCTACCTCGACCTGATTCGCGGTCGAAAGTCCCTTACCCCCCAAATGCTTCCCAAGTTTATTGCGGCTCTTGGGCTCAATGAACGTGAAGGGCGCTATTTCACCTTGATGGTGGACTTTACGCATGCCACTACGGCGGCTTCCAAGCAGCAGATATTCGACCAGATGTCGGCCCTTTTGCCCCGCACCATCAAGACTCTCACCAAGAACCAGCAGGAATACTACAGCAAGTGGTACTACGTGGTGGTTCGCGAATCCCTGGCCGTTCTGAACATCAACGAAAAGAACGTGCAGGAACTTGCCCTGTTCCTCAATCCGAAGATTACGCTCCCGCAGGCTAAGCAGTCCATTCAGTTGCTGCAGGACCTTGGGCTTATCGAACTTGCCGAAGATGGTTTTTACCGCTCCGTGAACAAGGCCATTACCAACGGCAACGAAATTGCGCCGCTGTTTGTGCACCAGTTCCAAAAACAGATGATCGATTTGGGCAAGAACGCCCTGGACTTCTACAGCACGGAACGCAGAAATGTATCTTGTATGACCATGAGCGTCTCGGCCCAGGGGCTGGAACGCATTATTAGCAAAATTGACTTGTTCCGCAAGGAAATTGTGGAAATAGTCCGTTCCGACGAAGGCGAATCCATGGTTTGCGAGATGAATATTCAGTTTTTCCCCTTGAGCAAGGAAAAATCGACAATTCCTCCCGAAACAGAAAAGGAGGAAGATTAATGAAAGGCTTGATTAAACTTTCTGGGACAGCCCTCTTCTTGACGGGCGCTGTGTTCTCTGCATGTTCCTCGTCTTCCGATGACGATTTCGCAGGAACCGTCACCGACACCGGCAATACCATTGTTGCCGAAGCCCGTCCGGTATCCGGTCTGGTGGCGCTTTCCGATGGCAAGGTTGCTGTCGGGGCTACCGTGCGCATGGCCAAGGTCATGGATTCCGGGGATTCGCTCCAGACTCCCGAATATGTGGAGACCGAGACGGATTCCAAGGGCGCCTACACGTTTGATTCCGCGCTTGTGGATACCTTCCAGTTGGCGGTAATCGATACTCTGCATAACGAGATATCCTATTTGCCAAGAACGACTGTCGGATCTGAAGATTTGGAGAAGATTCGTCTCGAGAAGGCTGTTGTGTTCAGTAGCGTTCTTTATTACGAGGAAGTGACCGAGCCTCAGGTGTCGGTTGGCTCTCATTTCAAGGTGTTCATGCCTGGCACTCCTTTTGTCCAGAGCGTGTTTGCCCAGGATTCCTTCTCCATGCTGATTCCTGCCGGCCAGTGGTGGTTCGCCTTCTGTCCGGGAGATCCGCAGATTGTTGCGAAGTTGGAAAATTCCAATGTGGCGGATTCCCTGATTTTCCGTACATGGTCCATGAAGAATGAACTGCAGGCGGGTGACACGCTATCCAAGGGCCCGTTTGTCTGGAGCACTTCGGTGGATATCGACACTCTCATCAAGGAAAACGAGAAACAACTTGAAAATACCTCCCGTATTTCGGGAAAGGTGCTTTGCAAGTCCGGCAAGGAATGCTCGTCCGTCGAAGTCCAGTTGATTACCGACTTGTACGGATTTGGCTTTGTGGAAGGGGATTCGACCCGTTTCGAGGCTCAGACCGTTACCGACAGTCTGGGCAACTGGTATCTCCCGGTTCCTTCGGAAGTGCCTTTCGACAGTTTCCGCGTAGAGTTCCGCCGCTTGAACAGCGATTCCTCGGTTTCTGAAGCGGGGCTCAGTCGTTATGTGAAGGCTTCCGAGGTCATGAAGGTGACGGATACGCTTTTTGTGGGCAAGGACACCCTTTCCAGGCCTTCTGGCTTGCTGAGCGGTGTTTCTGTGGTCGCCGACAAGCGGGACAGGAACCAAACGAACAACTGCACCATGAACAGCGTTGTGGTAGGTCTCAAGGGCACGGCTCACTTTATCAGGGGAATAACGTGCGACATGTTCGAAATGGAGGAATTGCCCGCTGGAATCAACGATATCGTGCTCTATTCCGGGGAAACCAAGGTTATAAAGGTTCTTCAGGACAATAAGACCCCTGTCGAGGAATATGTGACCGTTACCCACGTGGAATTGCCCGAGGACGAGGCCCTGGAACAGCAGTGGATGACCTACACCCCCCCCTCGGTGCCAACTTCTTCAAAATAATTTGAAATTACCCCTTGCACAATTTTAATAGTTTTTCTAAAATTGTGCCCACACTGAGCTATGGTGTAATGGTAGCACAACAGATTCTGACTCTGTTTGTCTAGGTTCGAATCCTGGTAGCTCAATAAAGCCTCTCTACCCCGAGGGGCTTTTTTATTTCTAAGTTCTAGGCGTAGAACCCCAAAAGCGCTAAATCTATGGAATTTTTCGACTATTTCGAACAGGTTTACGGTGAACGCTGGCCAATTCTCCTGGAGTCCCTCAAGGGCGAGGGGCATGCTGTGGAGTTGCGCTTCGGCGAATCCCTGGAGCCGTACTATTTGGACGAGGCCTCGGTCTTTGCGGCGCGGGCCCTTGACGTTGAGCCTGGAATGGATGTGCTGGACATGTGCGCTGCTCCAGGCGGCAAGACTTTGGTAATCGCCTCCATGCTCAAGGGGGAAGGATCCCTTCAAAGCAACGACCGCTCCCCGGATAGGCGCGGTAGGCTGCAGCATGTCATCGAGAACAGTCTTCCGGCGGAATGGCGCTCGATTATCGCGGTGACGGGCTATGACGGAGTCAAGTTCGGCATACACAAGAAGGAATGCTACGACAGGATTCTTCTGGATGCTCCGTGTTCGTCGGACCGCCATGTGCTCGCATCACCGACGCACCTCGCCGAGTGGTCGAGCAAGCGTGTGAAACGGCTTTCGGTGGAGCAGGGGGCGCTCCTTGCCTCGGCGGTGGACGCCCTTAGGCCGGGTGGAGAACTTGTGTATGGCACTTGTGCCCTGGCACCGCTAGAAAACGATGCTGTGGTGGCCAAAATCCTGAAAAAACGCCCGTCAATGGAAGTCGTTGATATTCAAGAAGTTATGAACGGCGCCGACCGGACGGAACTGGGAGTGCACATTTTGCCCGACAAGGCGAACGGATGTGGCCCAATTTATTGCGCAAAATTGCGTAAACGCTGATTTTTATATATCTTTACAATATGTTAAAGAGAATTTTACCTGTATTTTTTGCCATTGCGGCCACTGTTCCCGTATTGGCTGATGAATGGGACGAAGCCAAACCTGCCGAGTCCGCTGCGCCGGCACAGGAAACTGCCGTCGAGCAGGCGGCTCCTGCAGCCGAAGCCGCTGCCCAGGCTCCGGCAAGTTCTGCAAGCGTGACCACCGCTCCGGCAAGTTCCTCCGCGGTCCCGGAATCCCGCGAAGTGCCTGTCCGCTACTGGGTCGTAGGCGACTCCGTTGAACTGGAGGCTATTTTCGTCAAGATTGAAAAGGATACCGTATATCTCAAGGCTCCCAACGAGGCTGAACAGAAGCAGTTGGAAAAAATCCAGGAAAAGGAGAGCATAGCCCTGCAGGCCAGCAACGGCCAGGAAGTGGAAGAGGAAGAAGACGAGGAAGTTGAAATCAAGAAGGATACCGCGGTCATTATCATGACGGATGCGGTCAAGGACTCCCTTGCCGCCCAGAGCGATACTTCTGCACAAAAGCCTGTTGTCGAAGAAGATGACGGTGCTGGCGATGACCTTGAAACGGCTCTTGAAAAAGAAGACGTGCGCATGAAGCATGCGGAAATTGCAAAAATCGAAGAGGAAATCCGCCAGCGCGAAATCCAGGACAGTATCGAAGCCGCCAATGCAAATCCGTACATCAAGATTTTCCGCCTGAACCTCAAGAGACTGTTCAATCTTGAAGACAACGTGATGATTGATCTTTCCCTTTCGAACTACGTTGTTCCTGTGGTGGTGGAAGAGGAAGAAACCATTGAACTTTATCCGCCGGGAAGGGCCAACCTCCTTGTAACGTCCAACCCGGAAGCATGCTCCCTGTTCGTGAACGGCATTCCGCTAAAGCAGGTGGCTCCCGATACCATCAAGAACATCAAGCCGGGCAAGTACACCATCTCGGTGATGCGCGTGCTGAAGGACGTGGAATGGTGGGGCTCCACCGTGGTTCGCATCAATGCCGACAGCCTGAACAAGATCGACATCCCGGTGGAACGCCCGGAGACCAGGCTGACATTGAACACCGACCCCGAAGCGGTGGAAGTGTACATCGACCGCGAGCCTACCGTGAACCGGTTCCCCGACTACATGACCGACGTGGTGGTGAGCGATATAAAGCCGACGCCTAGCGTGAACATCTATTTCCGCAAGGTGGGTTATCGCGATACATCCATTACCACCGAAGTCAAGGCCTACATGCCGAACTTGATAAACCTCGAAATGACGCCTGTTCTCGACGACCTGGAGTTCATCGAGGAACAGAACGCCTACAACAAGGAACGCAGTCACCGTCGCATTGGGCGTGGTCTTTTGTGGAGCGCCATTGCGCCGATTATCGCCGGTGGCGTGATGTGGTACTTGGCCGAACGCGATTGGAGCGATGCCGCCGACAAGAAGAATGCTTACGAAAAGAGCGCTTTTGCAAGCGAAGATACCAAGCAGATGGTCAAGGACAATCATGACTTGAACCATAGCGGCGATGTGAAGTGCGGCGTGGCCATCGGTCTTGGCGCCATAGGTGTCGGACTTTTGACTGCGGGATTTATTTTAGCATTCTAGTTTTTTTAGAAAGTCTGTTACGGTATGAAAAATAAGATTCTTGCATTTGGGGGCATGGCCTTGTTTTTGGGCGCATGCGGTGATGATTCAAGTTCTGCGGGCGATTGGGGCGATGAACCCTATTGCGTCGTGAAGGTGTCGAAATCCGGAGTAACACAGGAAATCTATGAACCTGGAATGGCTCATGGCAAATCGGGTGTTTCGTTCAAGGGCGACAAGACGATAGTGTTCCTTGACGAGACCTTCCTTTACGATGACAGCAATAGGTGGCGTCGTGAATGTGATGGTTTTGACGCGAACGAAGATTTTTACGATGAGGGTTCCTACTCCTGCGACAGCGATGGGGTGGAATTTACCATAACGACGTCTTCTTCGACGACGGACAATATTGACGATATCGCCGATGACATGAGGATGGAGTGCAAAGAGTATTCCGAGAACTGGAAAACCGACAATTTTGAAGAAGATGAAGAGGGTGTGTCGTCCGATGATTATGACCATGGGCGAAGCAGTAGTTCGGAGGCTAAACCCAGATATTCGTCAAGTGACCCGTCCGATGAGCCCCAAATGTCGTATTCCGAAGGCTCTTTTGTAGTCAAGGTCAGCAAAAAGAAATTGGGCAATAACGCTTTTACCGACATCCGCGATGGACATGTCTATCGTGTGAAAGTGGTGGGTGAGCATGTGTGGATGCTCGACAACCTGCGGTACGGTGGTTCGGTGGATAATCCTTTGAGGGGTGGTTCCGGTGTCCACTCGGAAGATGGTGAAGTCGATATTTCGAACAGAGCCGCTGTCGTGACCTACGATTTCTCTGCGGCGTTCAATGCGAGTGACTGCAATGAATACAGTTGTAACGAGGGAAATTACCTTGTGCGAGGCGTTTGCCCGTACGGCTGGGTGATTCCGCCTAAGGAAGAATGGGAATACCTGGAAGCGCACATGGACGATTACGACGAGTTCTTCGCCTATCCTTACACGGGAGAAGTCTCGCTGGAAGGCTACTGGAAAAACGATGCCATTAGCCGTTATTGGTCGTCTACGGAAAGTAATGGCTATGGCGCCTGGGAGTTCTACTATGATGTTTACTTTGGTAAAAATCAGTTGAAATCCCAAACGTACGATAAGCGCATGCAGTACGGTGTTCGCTGCGTTGCCGTAAAGGATGTCGTCCTGGATACGTATGCGGAGCCGGTGGAATCGTCGAGTTCCGATAGCGAGATTTCCTCCAGTTCCGTCAACGAAAAATCCTCCAGTTCAAAGTGCGATGATCCGATAAGTTCCAAGGAAATCGATTCTTCGAGCAGTTTGGCTTCGTCCAGTTCCACGATAGATGTGGAATACGAAGAACTTGTCGACCTTCGCGACGGGAAAAAGTACAGGTACTACACAGTGGGCGGCTTGAACTGGACTGTGGACAACATGCGCTATGAGTCTGAATCCATGGTGCACACCTGGTGCATGGGTTTGGATGGAAAACTGTGCGATAGCGGAATTCTGTATGCTTTTGAAGAAGCCGGTGCCGCATGCCCGGAGGATTGGCGCCTTCCAACCTTGGAAGAATGGACTGTGCTGAAAAACGGCATGGAAAGTGTTCAAGCCCTCATGGACACTTTGAACATTACACCTACAGGCGAAAGCAACGGCAGTTATACCAGCATGGACGATGTCGCCCGCTACTGGACTTCTGACAGCGATGGTGAAGGGCTGGACCATGGCGCATATATGGTTTATGTGCGCACGGATTCTCACGAGTTTAGCACCCAGAGATACAGAAAAGACTATGGTTATGGAGTCCGTTGTGTGCAGGATGTGTTGACGGAATCCCCTTAAATTCTATTTTTGCATAAAACACTCCAAACAAGGATTTTTTATGCTTAAAAAATGGTTGTTTCTTGTATTGGCGGCAGCGGCCTTTTCTTTTGCCCAGGACGCCTATGCACCGGCACCTACGGAAGAAACTCAGTACGAGGACATGTCTGCTTACACGTCCGGCGCCCCGGCTCCCGAAACTCCGTTGGTGACCATCAACGAGGTCAAGAGTTCCGACCCAATCTTCTTTATTTCGCTTCACCCCATTACCATGCTGTTCTGGTGGGCGATTTTCGACATTCCGACCATCACCATTACCATTGAAGGCTGCGTCGGTCCGTCTTTTGCCATCATCACTCGTCCGACGTTCCTGTACTGGAGTGATTCCCGAACTTTCGGTTTTGACGGAAACGAAGAAGTCTCCGTGTTGGATTTCGGTGTCACCGAAGGCATTCGCTATTACTTTGGCCCCCATCACCAGGGAACGTACGTTGAACCGCAGTTCATTTTTGAACATGTCAGCCTGGACTACACTTACGATGACGAACCCGATGACAACGTGAATGTTTCCGGCAATATTTTCGGTGGCGCCGTGGTTGTCGGTTACAAGATTGTGAGCGGACACTTTACCATGTCTAGCGATATCGGGTATGGGTATACGTCTGTTTCGCTCAAGGGAAGAGACAAGGATGATGTTGCCGAGGCTACCGCGGTGGGTGGCGGCATAACCGGTAGTTTTTCTGTTGGCTACGCCTTCTAGAATGTGCTATATTTGTGTCGGATAGGAGATGCATATGTCTGCAATTCACTTGACTGCTGAAAATTTTGATCAGGCCATTAGTTCTGGTCAATTGGTATTTGTTGATTTTTGGGCAACCTGGTGCCGCCCCTGTTGCATGATGGGCCCTATCGTGGATGAAATTGCCGATGAATTCGATGGTAAGGCCGTTGTTGCAAAAATGGACGTGGACGAACCAGGCGTGAAGGCTATTTGCGCCCGATTCGGCATTACGAACATTCCCAACATGAAATTGTTCAAGAACGGCGTTGAAGTTGGCAATGTGGTGGGTGCCGTACCCAAGGCTACACTCAAGGGCGTCATCGAAAAGAACCTCTAGTTTAATTCATGCTTACAAAACGTTTGATTGTTTGTTTGGATGTCCGCGACCGCAAGGTGACGAAGGGCGTCAAGTTCAAAGGGAATATCGATATCGGCGATCCGGTAGAGATGGGAGCCCGTTACAGTGACGACGGTGTCGACGAACTGGTTTTTTACGATATTACCGCCAGCGCGGAAAATCGACCGTGCGATATGGAAATGATTCGCCAAATTGCAAAGCGCGTGTTTATTCCTTTTGCTGTGGGCGGCGGCATTCGCAATCTAGACGATATGCACGAGGCTTTGCTTGCCGGTGCCGAAAAGGTGAGCGTGAACAGCCTGGCCGTCTTGCACCCGGAAATCATTGCCGATGGCGCAAAGGCTTTTGGCCGTCAGTGCATTGTGCTGGGCATGGATGCGAAGTTCGTGGGAGTCTCCGAGAAGATTCCGAGCGGCTACGAGGTTTTTATCCGTGGCGGCAGGCAGGCGATGGGCATCGATGCGCTTGAGTGGGCGAAAAAGGCCGAAGACCTGGGCGTTGGCGAAATTTGCCTCAATTCCATCGATACCGATGGAGTGAAGAACGGTTACGAATTGACCATTACCGACATGATTGCGAAGGCGGTGCAGGTTCCCGTGATTGCCAGTGGCGGCGCCGGGACTCCGGCCCACATAGTGGACCTGTTCCGTAGGACTAGTGCCGATGCGGCCTTGGTTGCGTCCATGGTGCATTTTGGCGATTACACTGTTCCTGGAATCAAGGGCGAAATGCTTGCGGCCGGGATTCCCGTGCGCAAGAAGATGAACGGCGAGGTCTAAAGTGAACCCGCAAGTCGCCTTGAAGATTTTTGAAGCAGGCAAGAGTGCCGGTGCCGATTTTGTCGAGATATTCGAAGAGGAAACTCGCAGTTCGTGTCTGGGCCTGAAGGACCGCCAGATTGATACGGCAACCGCCGGAACCGAATATGGCATTGGTGTGCGCCTTTTGTACGGCACCGAAGTCCTTTACGGCTTCACTAGCGACGATAGCGAAGAGGCTCTCGTAAAACTCGTGAAAACGCTTGCTTTTGGCCGCATTGCAGGCAAGCCGGTTGCTGCGGTGGAATTCAAGCCGGAAAATCGCGTTTGCGATTATAATGCAGCCGCCTTCAAGGATCCCAGGGTTCTTGGCCAGATGGTCAAGCAGGATTTTTTGTTCCGTGCCGACAGGGCTGCGCGGGCCCTTTCTACGAAGGTTGCGCAGGTGGGAGCTAGCGTTACCGATTGCGTGACCTCCATAACGCTTATGAACAGCGAAGGCCTCCAATTGGAAATGAATCGCAGTCGTTTGCGCGTGAACGTGCAGGTGACTGCGACCGATGGCTCCGAACGTCTTACAACGCACGAGGCGCCGGGCGGCTTGGGGGGCTATGAACTTTTGGAAGGCTATTCCCCGGAATCCCTCGCAACGGTTTGCGGAGATCGCGTTTTGAGAATGCTTGATGCCGGCTATATTGCCGGTGGCCAGATGCCCGTAATCATGGGTAACGGTTTTGGCGGCGTGATTTTCCACGAAGCCTGCGGACATCCTCTCGAAACGGAATCCGTTCGCCGCGGTGCCAGCCCCTTCTGTGGAAAGTTGGGCGAAGCCATTGGCCAACCATGTCTCACAGCCATAGACGATGGTACGCTGGATGGCGTGTGGGGGAGCATCAAGTACGATGACGAGGGAACTCCTGCGCAGCGCACGACCTTGATTGAAAACGGAATATTGAAAACGTACATGAGCGACCGTGTGGGTGCTGCCGAAGTGGGTATCGGCCTTACCGGAAGTGCCCGTCGAGAAAATTACAAGTATGCACCCGTGAGTCGCATGCGCAATACGTTTATCGCCCCGGGCAAGGATACGCTTGATTCCATGATTGCAAGTGTAGACAATGGCTTGTATGCAGCCCGCATGGCTGGCGGTTCCGTGAATCCTGCGACAGGCGAATTCAATTTCGCCGTAGATGAAGGGTACGTTATACGTAATGGTAAAATTTGCGAGCCGGTCCGTGGAGCAACTCTTATTGGCAAGGGACACGAAATCATGCCCCGCATCAGCATGGTTGGCACGGATTTCGAAAATGCGGCCGGCGTGTGCGGCGCAAGTTCCGGACATATTCCCGTGACTGTGGGGCAGCCTTCCATTAAGGTAGACCAGATTCTTGTCGGTGGAAGGTAGTTGTAAGCCTGGCACAAGTTGCTTTTAGCCGGACTCAAGTTGCGTCTAGTGCTTAAATTATCCGATTTTAGAATTTTGATGGACCAAATGCCGAAAAATTCCCGTTTTTTAGTTTTTGATGGACCAAATGCTTGAAATATAGAATTTAGTCCATCATTTTGTTATGTTGTACGCAAACGTTTCGTTGGGAAAACCCTAAAATGATGGACTAAAACTCGCAAATATTCAATTTGGTCCACTTCTGGGTCGTTGAAAATTGGGAGAAGTCCTTGCATAAGAGAAAAATCTTGAAAATTGATGGACCAAATGCCGAAAATTTCCTGTTTGGTCCATCATTTGGGCAAAAAAGGACCTAAAATATGCTCGTGGCCTAAATAAAACAACGGCACTCCGAGAAGGAATGCCGTTGTTGGTGTATGGGATGTTTGGATTTATGTCTATAAGATAAATTTCAAAATGCCCTCCAGGTATATGTGGAGACCATTTTCCATTGTAAAGCTTTACAACACTTACAACGTTTACAACGCCCTGAAAAGCTACAAAATGGCGTAAAAACGCACAAAAACAACACTGTATGTTTACGGTAGTTTACATTCTGTAGGCTGTTAGGGCGTGCCCGTGTTTCAAAAAGGAGGTGAATCTTGGCGTTTTGAAACCTTTTTTTGTGGAAAAATGGAACGATTGGGCTTTTTTTTGACGATTTCCGCATTTGGCACGATAATTGCAAATGAAAGGGCGGAAAAAAGCCGGCGTGTCCGGCGAAAAAGAGGTTTTTATGTCCGATTTCAACAATGACGCCGAAAAAGTTCTTGCCAAGGCTCAGAGCCTTCGCGACCGCTGTTCCCATTCGTACCTTGGGGCGGCCCATTTGGCGGTTGGCCTTGTGGATGGTCCCGACGCCACTTTGAAAAAGTTGTACAAGTCCAAAGGGGCTAAGACTGCCGATTTGCGTGGCAAGTTGGAAGCTTTTGTGCAGAAGGTTCCCCGCATGGACGGCGTCAATCCGGATGTGCAACCGGATAACGACTTGAGCCGCATTCTGCGTGCCGCTGTGCAGGCCGCAAGGCAGGTGAGCCGCATGGTGACTCCCGGCGACTTGCTGGTGGCACTCATGAAGTTTACGGGCGACCGTGGCCTCGCCAAGATTTTCGAAGATGCGCTGGGTTCTACCGAAGTGGTGGAGACATGGCTTTCGGACCCGTTCGCGGGGGCTGCCAATGCCGAGGAACAGTCGCCTTTGAAACTGTACGGGCGCGAACTCGTGGAGATGGCCGCCGACGGAAAACTTTCACCGGTGATTGGCCGCGAGGAAGAAATCCGCCGCGTGATTCTGATTTTAAGCCGCAAGACGAAGAACAATCCGTGCCTGGTGGGCGAGCCGGGCGTGGGGAAGACCGCCATTGTGGAAGGCCTTGCCGAACGTATTTACCGCGGCGACGTGCCCGATGCCCTGAAGGGGAAAAAGCTTTTTGCCTTGGATTTGTCCGCCCTGATGGCGGGCGCCAAGTATCGTGGCGATTTCGAGGAACGCCTCAAGTCCGTGATTGACGCGATTGAAGAAGACGGCAACACGATCATGTTCATCGACGAACTCCACAATATCGTGGGTGCGGGAAAGACCGAAGGCTCCATGGACTTGGGCAACATGCTCAAGCCGAAACTCGCGCGTGGCGAACTCCATTGCATTGGTGCGACGACGACCCAGGAATACCGCAAGTACATCGAGAAGGATTCAGCGCTTGAACGTAGGTTTCAGCCGGTGCAGGTGACGGAGCCCACGGAAGACGAGGCGATTTCGATTTTGCGCGGCATCAAGGATGGTTTTGATGCTCACCATGGTGTGCGCTTGCACGACAATGCGCTTGTGGCTGCCGTGAAACTTTCGAACCGCTATATCAGCGACCGTTTTTTGCCGGACAAGGCGATTGACTTGATTGACGAGGCCGCAAGCCTTGTAAAGACGCAGATGGATACTGTGCCGGAAGCTTTGGATACTTTGCAACGTAAGGAACTCCAGATGAAAATCGAGGAGCAGGCGCTTTCGAAAGAAACGGACGAAGTTTCTGTACGCCGCCTGAAGGAACTGCGCGAGGAACTTGCGCTGACGGGGGCCGCCGTGAAGGCGATGCAGGAACGTTGGCAGGATCGCCGTGCCGCATTTGCCGAAGTCCAGGACTTGAAAAAATCCCTGAAGGCGGCGAAGGACGAAATGGAACAGGCGGAAGCCCGCTACGACTTGAACCGCGCCGCGGAACTCAAGTACAACAAGATTGTGAAAATCGAAAAGGAAATTGCCGAAAAGACGGCCGCACTTTCGAAGTCCGCCGATGCAAACGACTTGAGCGAAGAGGTGACCGAAGAGACGATTGCCTTGGTGGTGAGCCGCTGGACGGGAGTCCCTGTGACTAAGCTTTGCGAAGGCGAAAAGGCGAAACTTTTGAAACTCGACGAACGCCTGCATGCCCGCGTGATTGGCCAGGACGAAGCCGTGGAAGCCATCGCCGAAGCGATTCTACGGAACCGCAGCGGCTTAAGCCGCGAAAACGCTCCGATTGGAAGTTTCCTGTTCCTCGGGCCGACGGGGGTGGGGAAGACTGAACTCGCGAAGGCCTTGGCCGTTGAACTTTTCGATAGCGAAAATGCGCTCGTGCGAATCGACATGAGCGAATACATGGAAAAGCATAGCGTGAGCCGCCTGATAGGTGCTCCTCCGGGATACGTGGGCTACGAGGAAGGCGGGCAACTCACCGAAGCCGTGCGTACGCATCCGTACTGCGTGATTCTTTTGGACGAAATCGAGAAGGCGCATCCGGACGTGTTCAATACTTTGTTGCAAGTGCTCGATGACGGGCGCCTGACCGATGGCAAGGGCCGCACGGTGAACTTCAAGAACACCCTCGTTTTGATGACGTCGAATTTGGGTGCCGAAAAGTTCCGCGGACGCGCTGCTCGCACCGCATCCGATTCTGCTGCGGATGGCGCAGCAGGTAATGTCGCAGGCACTTCTGGCGGGAATGTCGCGCCAGTGACGCTTGCGGATATTGAGGCTGATTTGCGGCACTTCTTCCGTCCGGAATTCCTGAATCGCCTGGACGAAACGCTTGTGTTCCAGAGCCTCACGAAGCCGCAGATTAAGGATATCGTGAAACTCAAGTTTGCGGGCCTTGCAAAGCGTGCCGCCCGCCAGGGCATTGAAATTACGTTATCTGAAACTGCACTTGACGCAATTGCCGATGGCGCCTACCAGCCGGAATTCGGCGCGCGCCCCATCCAGCGCTATCTGGAACGCAATGTGGAACGCGTGCTTGCCCATGCCATATTGGCGGGCGAAGTCAGCAGCGCAAAACCCGCGGTCATCGATTACGACGGAACGAAGTTCGTGATCCTTAACCACTAACCACTAATCACTAATTACAGCGCCGTCATCACGTAAAGGGCAATGGTCTTTTGGTCATTGTTCTTTTCTTGCATGATGCCGATATCAAAGTCGAGACGGACGCGGACGCTTCCAAAAGACAATTCAAACTTTGGGATGATGTCTATCATGAAGTCGTCTTGAAGGTTTCCGGCGCTTTCCGACATGACGATTTCAAGAAATGTGCGGAATGCCTTTCCGAAGTGAAGGGTGGGGGTCATTCCTGTAGAAAATTTGACATAGCCATCTTCACCGGTGACTCCGTCCAAAAAACCGGCGCGTAATTCATAAAAATTGGAAAAGCACTTGGCAATGTATTGTTCAAAGGCGTAGGTCACGATGACGGCACTTCCGTTGTTGCGGTTGAGACCGAAGTAGCCGTCCAATTCTATGAACTTGCCTGGGGAAAAACGGTAGCGTCCGCCTACATCGACCGATATTTGGGAATGATCCATATTGTCGTATGTGTTTATGTCCAGTTTTGCACCCAAGTCGAAGTCTTTTGAAACGGATCCTATGATGTTGACGGGAACCAGGATTTTGTCGCCGTAGTCAGAAAGTATGCCGGCTCCGACTCCGAATTTCGGGGCTTCGTGAGGATCTTGGCCGATGGTGTAGTGCATGTTCCAAATGGGGTCCAGAGCGAAGGCGCTGGAGACCAAAAGGGCGAGCAATAGGGCGGCAAGGCGTTTCATTAACCTAAATTTAAAATATTCCCGTGTTATTATGCTAAATTTTATGGCGCAAAAGAGGTAATTATGGTCGAACCCCGTCCAGAACTTTCAAAACTTTCAGATTATGTTCCTGGCAAGTCCATCGAGGAAATCCGTGAACGTTTCGGATTGACGAGCGTTGTCAAGTTGGCGTCCAATGAAAATCCGCTGGGGGCTTCCCCGAAGGCGGTGGCCGCGTTCCACGAAATTGCAGACAGCCTGCACTTGTATCCGCGTGGCGATGCCCCGAAGCTTATCGACGCCATCGCTGAAAAGTTCGGTGTCCGCAAAAGCCAGGTCGTCATTGGAAACGGTTCCGACGAAATCATCGACATGGTCGGCAAGGCTTTCATTCGTCAGGGCGACAACTGCGTCGCCATTACGCCGACTTTTTCCGTTTACAAGTTCACGACGCTCTCGAACGGTGCTGATTTCGTGGGCGTTGGCGAAGGTGACGGCAAGACGGGTCTTGCCGACCTTGCCGCGGTTGTCAACGCAAAGACCCGCGTTGCCTTTATTTGCAACCCGAACAACCCGACTGGCCTTTACTACTCCGAAAAGGAAATTCGCGACTTCATGGCGAAGGTCCCGGCAAGCGTACTGGTATTTGTTGACGAAGCCTATGCGGAATTCGCGACGGCTGCAGATTATCCGGAAATGAGCAAACTTCTTGCGGAATACCCGAACTTGTTCGTGAACCGCACGTTCAGCAAGATTTATGGATTGGCTGGGCTCCGCGTGGGATATGCCATGGCGAACGAAGCGGTCATCAGCGCCATGTGGAAAATCAAGCCTCCGTTTGACGTGAACCAGGCGGCGCAGGTGGCTGCGATTGCCGCGCTAGGCGATGTCGACCATGTGAATGCGACCCGCAAGTTGAATGCGGACGGCTGCGCTGTCTTGACCCGTGCGTTCGAAGGCTTCGGATTCAAGGTGCTTCCGACGCAGGGCAATTTTATTTGCGTGCATATCGGTGAACGTGCCAAGGAACTGGTGGCCTTTTTGGAACAGAACGGCATGATTGTCCGCGGCCTTACGAGTTTCGGCTTGCCGGAGCATATCCGCGTGACCATTGGAAAGCCCGAAGAGAATGAATTCCTCGTGGAACTCGTGAAAAAGTGGACGGTTAGTGGCTAGGATTTAGTGGCTAGTCTGAAACCTAAAAGGAAACGAACATGTCTGAATATCAAGAGCTGTTGAAAATTGCTTTAAAAACTGCGGAACTTGCCCAGGAGAACATCCTGAAGTATTTCCAGACGGACGTGGGCGTGGAATGGAAGGCCGACAATACTCCGGTGACGATTGCCGACAAGGGAACCGAGGAACTTGCGCGTAAGTTCTGGGCGAAGGAAACTCCGGGTTTTGGCGTGATTGGCGAAGAGTTCGGCATCGAAAGCCCCGATGCGGAATACCAGTGGGTCATTGACCCGATTGACGGCACCAAGTCGTTTGTGCATGGTGTCCCGCTGTTCGGGACGCTCATTGCGCTTTACAGGCGGAATATTCCCGTGTGCTCTGTGATTCGCATTCCCGCTATGAATACCGCTGTGTGGGCGGTGAACGGCGGTGGCGCATTTTTGGACGGTCGTCCGGCGCATTGTTCCAAGGTCGCCCAGATGAATGATGCTCTTGTACTCTCTGGTACTGTCAACACGATGGAAACGAAAGGCTTTGGCGAGGGCTTTACGAAACTTCGCAAGAGCGCGCGTTTGTACCGCGGTTGGGGCGATTGCTACGGTTACTACCTGGTGGCTGCCGGCCGCGCCGAGGTGATGCTTGATCCCGTGGTCTCGTTGTGGGACATCGCACCGTTCCCGCTCCTGATGAAGGAAGCGGGCGGAAAGTTCAGCACCATCGACGGAAAGACGGAACTGTTTGACGCAAACGGTCAGCCGACGGCCCCGATTTACGAAGGCTTTACAAGCGTCGCCACCAACGGACTTTTGCACGAAGAGACTCTGTCCCTTTTACTCTAGCATGGTCTGCACCATGGTTGTGTCGCTTGTGAATGTGACGGAAATGGTTCCGTTCTTTGCTGTGTTCAAGTAAGGAATCTGGAGAGAATCCAGACGGCGGATAACTTGCTTGCTCGGGTGCCGGAATCGATTTTTTTGTCCACTTGAAATAAGCGCCAGTTGCGGAGAAACTTCGTTTAAAAAATGAACTCCGCTGGAGGTCTTGCTTCCGTGGTGCCCAAGTTTTAATACGTCGCTTTTCAGATAAGCGCCGGATTGGAGAATTTCCTTTTCGCCGGCGATGGTCAAGTCGCCCGTGAGTATCGCGGAATGTTCAAGCCCCTTGGCTCTGAATGTGATACTTCCTTCGTTCGTTTCTTTACAGATCCCCTGGCTCGGATGAATGGCCTTGAGTTCGAACAAGGGCTCTTTCCATGTAAATCCGCGGCTGATATCGCGAATAGGAATGTTGCGATCTATCGCTTGCTCCAAAGTCAAAAGCCAGGCTTCCTTGAGTTCTGTTCGCGAACATTCCGTAACCCAGAGTTCTTTTACAGGGAATGATTTGAGTATACTTTCGGCACCACCGAAATGGTCTAAATCGGGATGCGTGATAACCAGTGCGTCCAATTGCATCACGCCGATATAGTGCAGATATGGGACGATGATGTCTTTGCCGGCATCCTGTTTGTCGTTTGGCCCCGAATCGATGAGAATGTTCTTTTTCGATGGTGTTGTGAGCAGTATGGAATCGCCTTGGCCGACATCGATGATGGTGAGGGTCCACGACGGGAAAAGAACTTTTTTGTAACTCGAGATGCAAAAAATTGTTGCGAACAGCAAAAGGCAGACAAAGCCGTACATCCGTGCGACCTTGTTTTTCCGGATGACGGGGAAGACGAGGAACAGGACGCCCAAGGCTAGCAAAAGCGCAGGGCCGAAGGGGCCCACGGTTACCGAAGCCTCCGATGAATCCGATAGCATTCGAGTCAGTAGGCTAGCCAACCGTAAAAAGAAACTTGCCGCGTAGCAAAAGTGCTGCCGCAGAAAATCCAAGGGAGAAATCAGGGCGAAAAGCCCCGCCTGCATGCCCCACGAAATGGCAGGAACCACGACGATGTTTCCAAGCCATGCGAATGGGGACAATGTCTTGAAATGATGGATGAGAAACGGGGAGGTCGCAAGCGTGGCGCAAAGGGTGACATAGGTGGGGTCTATTACCAGTTCCTGGAAGTTTTTCAGGAGTTTATTTCTCCTGAAAATAGTCGGGAGGTTTTTGAGCGGATTGCAACTGCCGCCAATCAAGATGCCCGCCGTGGCCGCGACGGAAAGTTGAAAGCCCGGATTCCAAATAACATCGGGTTCCGGCAACATTATGAAAATCAGGGCGACTCCTAGACTGTTCATCGTGTTGGCTGGTCGTTGCAGCAGGGAGCCGATTTGCGGGACGGCAAACATCATGACCGCACGGCGCACGGCGGGCGAGCCTCCGGTGATGGGTACGTAGATGAACAGCAGAATTACGGCAATGATTCGCACGGCTTTGTGCGGGAGCCCGGTTGCCTTTAAAAAAATCATGAGCATTCCTGCCAAGAGAACCACGTGGAATCCGCTAATGGCAAGAACATGGACAAGGCCCGAACGTTGAAAATCGCTTCGTAGTGTCTCGGGGATTCCGCTGCGGTCGCCGGCTAAAAGTCCAAGCAGGAGGCCTGTTTCGGACGGGTCCAGGTAGTCGTCGAATCGCATTTTTATCCAGTTGCGGAACGCGAAAAAGCTGCGCTCCGGAATCCAGGTTCCTTCGTGACTTTCCCAATGCAGGAATTTTCCGTAGGCTCGCAATCCTTGGCTTTTTAGCCAAGCGCGTGTGTTGAACGCTCCAGGGACTGTTGGTGGAGTGACCGGATACCAGTCGGCTTCGTAGCAAATCCGGTCCCCTGGACGAGGCAACTCGGGCAAGTCCCTCTTTTCGGTAAGGCGTACGCGGTAATTGTCGGTCCTGTTTTTTTCGTCCCCGACGTGGACTATGAAAGCGGTTCCGTTCGGCCTGTTCAGCAGGGATTCTACCATGCCGCATTCCTTGACGGGAGGTTCTGTCGGGCTCAATTCGCTCGATTTTACGAATATGGCATGACTTGCGAAACCTGCGATTAACGAAAGAAAAACGACCCATTTTACTTCCTTGGGAATGAATTTGACGGTTACAGCGATGGATGCCAAAAGAACTGGTGCGAAGGATGGACAATCCAGGCTCGCAAACACGCCTGCCAGCACCAAAGCGCTGGTGAGTGCTGGTTTTCCTGTGATAGGGAACAATAAATCTTCCAAAGAGACGCTTAAGTTGTGAATGACCGTGCCCTGTTTCCGTTGCATTTTTATACCTTTATAAAAGAACTCCTTATATTCTATAAGACGGATTTTTTTCGGGAAATGAGCTTTTTTGATATGAAAAATTTTTTTGCGTTGGCTTTACTGGCTATTTGCATGTGGGGATGTACCGAAGACGCTTCGGATCCCGATTACACGCTGCCTCCTGACGGAAGCCGCTATTTTTTGCTAAATCCTAATGACCAGTCCCGGAATGACTCGGCGTCCGCGAACCTGGCTCGCGGTATACGCTTGCATGTGCATCCCAAGGGCTCTTACGAACTCTCGTTTAAACGTGGCAATACCAATGAACCTCCTGTCTTGCAGTTGTTCCGAATGAACGGAACGCAATGGTCTGGTGATTCCGCGTTCTTTACGTACAACAGGGTGCGCAGTTTGGAACCCGATGTAGTGGGCGACCGTTATGTGTATAAATTCAATTGCGAAGAAGAACGTGATACGATTTGGGTGACTTCGCTTTCGCTGGATGGTGACTACTACAAGGGCTCTACCGACAGCGTGCGCTTTAAGGGCGTAGGAACTTTCTCGGACCATTTCTCGTTGAATCTCATTGTAACCGGCGAAGTCGAAAATACGACCGATGGCTTGAATCCTGAAGAGTTGGCTGCAAGAATCCTGGCGGAATTCCGCAAGTATTTTACAAGCGTAGATGTGGATACCATATACGTGCGTTATGCCAATGACCATCCTGAATACGGGAAAAAATTCCCGAGCAATGAACCTTGGCTTGCAGGAAAATCCTCAGAAGACATGTTTGTAACGGAACTTGGTGGATGGCCCGAGGATGGTGTCAGAAATGCCTTGGACATTGTTTATGTGCATCGCATAGAGGTCGAGGGCATTCTTGGATATTCGAAACTGTTCAGCGGAAATTTAGGCGGAGGATACGGAAGTACCTTGGTCGTTGGAAATAAGGTCTTGAAACCCGACGAACCCATGGGAGAGTATGGCCTGTCTTCTGAAGAAATCGCACAGACCATCGTCCATGAAACAGGGCATTATTTTGGGCTTCGCCATACGACGGCTACGAAAGAGGATATTCTTAGCGACGGGGACTATTCCAATGTTGAAGATGGCTTGGAGGATACGCCTTTTTGCAGTCTTCTTTCTCGAGAAGAACTTGGGATAGGCATGCATTTTGGTGCGGCGTTGAAATCCGGGAAAAATTACATGCTGACTTTTACAGAAACCCTTAGTTGCAAGGATGCCTATAATTACATGTTCCCGCTGTCGTTGAATCAAAGTTATACAGGCTTTAGTAAATCGCAACTGGAAATCGTTCGTGAAAACTTAATGCTGTTCCCGCACTAATCCATATGAAACCGTCTAATTATTCTGAACCTGCGCAACTCATTGCCTTTGTTTTGCAGAAGGGCACTGAATGGGATCCCGACGTTATTCAACTTTTGGAATCCGCGTGGGGCCCGCTTCGCTACAAGGGAAAATTATTCGCCTTTGACCAGACCCCTTATTACGTGCCCGAGATGGGCGAGGGCCTGTACCGTGGCGTAGTGAGTTTTGAAAAGTGCATTCCCCCCGAAACCATTGCCCAGGAAAAAGCGCGCAGCAATGCTCTTGAACTTAAAACAGCGAATTCCGACACTCCCGACAACCGCCATGTGAATGTCGATATCGGTTACATGGACCTGGACAAGGTCGTGCTGCCTAGTTACAAACGAGGACCGTTCAAACTTTATGCGGGCGAGGGCGTTTGGCTCGACATGCTGTTGACTTATTCCAAGGGACAGTTTCATCCGACGGCCTGGGCTTTCGAGGATTTCAAGCGCAATCCGTATCAGCACGACTTGCAGTTGATTCGAGAGCGATGGCGCAAGAGCCTGCGCAATCCGTAAGTCTTCGAGATTTGCAAACGAAAAAGCCCCGGATAAATCCGGGGCGAAATTTTTAGGTAATGCGAAGATTACTTATTGGCGGCCTTGGCTGCTTCGTAGGCTTCGAATTCCTTGTTGGCGTCGGCGTAGGCCTTGCTGGCCTTGAAACGGGCTACGTCAGCCTGCTTGGCGGCGAGTTCGGCTTCGAGGGCGTCGCGAATGATCTTCGGGTCCATTGCCATGATGGCGTAAACCTTGACACCGTTTTCCTGGGCTTCGGTTTTGATCTTGATGATGGTTGCACCGCGGATGGTGGTGGACACCACATTCTTCTTGACTTCTTCGAAGTGCTGGGTCAGTTCGTTACCCACTTCTTCGGCGTAGGCGCGAGTCAGGTTCTGGAGTTTGGATTCGAGTTCGCGGCCGATGTCGGTACGTGCGTTCAGGTCGGCCTTGTCGTAGGCGATTTGTTCGTCCTGGGATTCACCGATACCAATGCCGGCAACAACACCGTTTTCAATAAGTTCGGATTTTTCCTTCTGCATTTCGGCGAGTGCGCTTGCTGCCTTTTCCTGGGGAGTGCTGGCGCATCCGACAAACAGGGCGGCAACGGCAAGAGCGGTGATAAGTTTTTTCATAAGATTCTCCTTGAGAGGGTTAAATTACGTTGTAAAGTTATCTTAAATAAGGGATAAAGTCAACTCTGAAAATAAAAAATGCATTTTTTTGTGCTTTTTTACAAACTTGTTGCTTTTTTCGAAAAATAATGGTTCTTCTCGGTTATGTGGGGTGTCCGTCAGAACTATATTATATGCATAAATGTTGTTGTTTTTATTTCAAGTATGAAATCCGTGAAAAATCTTTTCCCCCTGTTTATTGCGGCCTTGGCTTTTTTTGCTTGCAAAGAAAATACCGATTCCAAGGCGATGGCAAAAGTTTCCGAAGAAACGAATTCTGTAGAAGTCGCTCAGGAAGACGTTACCGCACATGCAAAGTTGAAGGCGAAGACTCGCAAGGTGGTGGGTGATGCCGACTACTCGCGCAACGCCGGCGTGGACTGGAAAAGGTTGCGCGTGGGCCAGAAGGTTGTGGAAAACGACCAGATTAAGACTGGCGAAGAATCGCAGGCTATTCTTGCCATGGATGATGGTTCGTCTTTGTGGATTACCGAGAATTCCTGTGTGACCGTGACGTACGAAATCCTGGATTCCATGATGAATAAGGTCTCTGTGGAAATCAAGAACGGTCAGGTGCGGTTTGACGTTCAAAAACAGAAACCGGGCGTGTTTATGGAGTTCCGTACAGGTACTGCTGTGGCCGCAATCCGCGGTACGGCCGGCTTTGTTGGCGAAGTCAATGGAAAGATGGTGGCTTCTCTTAAGGAAGGCCGTGTAGAAGTGATTTCCAAGAATGGCAAGACAACGACCCTTTTGAAGAATCAAACCGTGGTGGTTGACGAAAAGCAGGGCATCGTGAAGATGGATTTGCAGGCTTCCGGTTCTACGGCTCTTTCCAAGGTGTTGGATTCCTTGACCAGGATGGCTCCCGAGGCGGATGTTGCTCGTGAGTTGACTGTCGTACTCAAGAAGTTCGATACGGGGTACAAGGATCGTTTGGCCAAGTTCGAAAAGAATCTTAAATTCCAGGCGTCCGCGTTGCCTACGGAAGTGTATTTGCCGAACGTGACATTGCAGGCTCGCACGACTCCCGGCATGATTGTTACCGTGGGCGGAGAAACGGATACTGTGGGCGCCAATGGAATTTACCAGCATACGTTTGAATGGGCTGAAGATGCCTATGGAACAAAGCGTTTCTTGGCTAGTTGCAGTGACGGCGACGTTGAAATTCCGTGCTTTATGTGGACTACCGAATACGTTGCTCCGCCAGCCGAGGTCCCTGCCGCCGAAGAGCCTGTTGTCGATACGGTGGCTGCAGCCAAGCCTAAGGCCGAAACTCCGGCTAAGGTCGAGGAACCCGCCAAGGACTTGAAGATTTCCGTGAAACTTTCCGGCCCGCGCACAGAAAGAGTGCATAACAAGAGCGAAAATTATACAGCAAGAATCAAGGGCAGCCTGACCGGAATCAGCGATTCCGACATGGACCAGGTGAAGTCCATCGTGCTCAAGAGAAAGGGACAAGTGGAAGAAACGCTCCAGGGCGGTTCGCTGAGTTCTACGGAATTTGAATTTGAACAGCAAATTGAGAGGAATAGAATCGCCAATTTCGAAGTGGCGGTTACCCTCAAGAATGGCAAGGTGTTTACGGCCAAAAAGACTTACGAAGTCTATTGCAATCCCAGAAACCATGCGAATGGCGAAGACGTTGTTCCTGTAGACGAGGAATACGAAAACCTGAAGGCCAAGGGCACTCTGAAAGAAGAATAGCCCGGGTATAAAAGATTTAAAAACAAGGACGAATATATGAAAAAGAAATTGTTGGCTTGCTCCGCTGCACTTCTGTTTGCCGCTTGCGCCTCGAATCCTCCGGTTGACAACGAGCCTGCCCGTGAACGTGCGCATGCCGCATACGATGCCGCCGACCGTGAATTTGGCGGGGAACCGGCAGCCGTGGCACCGACGTCTAAGCCCAAGGAAGAAGCCCCTGCGGTTATCGCAGTTTCCATCGCCACTTTCAAGTCTAGGCCTACAGTCCTTGTGGCTCCTGCCATGGGTCGCGGAGAAACTCCGAGCATCGAAGTCATTCGCAAGAATCCCTTGGCAAAGACCGCCATGGAAGTCATCAATGCCTACTTGACCAGTCGCGATTACAGCGTGGTTGGCCTCGAAAGCCAGGCTCAAATCGACGAAGTCGTTCAACTGCAGAACGATATCGCTGGTAACGACGAGGATCTTTCCTATGTAGCGGGCCTCTCCGTGGGCGCCGATATCAATATCACTTTCTCCGGAAGCATTCAGTTGGAAGACTTGATTATTGATTTGAATGCTACGGATGCTTCTACGGCAAGCCTTATCGCTAGCGAATCCGCGCGTTTCAAGAACGAAGGCGAAAGCCAGCGCGCTTGGGTGCAGAGAACAGTGCAAGAGGCTATTGTAAAACTTGAAACCAAGGTTCGCGACCGCATTGCCGCCGAACAGGAAAAGGGCGTGCAGTACAAGGTGGTGGGCCATTTGACGGGTGAGTTCACCGATGAACAATCCGAAAACATTTCCAATATGATTTCGAGCCAGATTCGCAAGAAGTTCAATAAAATGCAGGTAATCTCCATGAACCGCAACACCTTCGATTTGCTGGTGTATGCCGACCCCGACACTTACGATGATTCCCAGATGGTGTACGATGTGTTCGTGGAAAGCCTGGGTGGCCTTGCCAAGGTGAGAAAGCAGAACATTACCAAGAAACTGATTATTTTGGAAATTCAATAGTATGAACAAGTTAATCCTTTCTTTGGCGCTTGTCCTTGCGAGTTTTGCCTCGGCCGAAATGCTGAGTTATTCGGCGGTGTCTAAAAAATCCCAAAAGGATGCCGACCAACTGGCTCTTGACGGCTTGGCCAAGCAACTCCGTTCCAAGGTGGAATCCGAATTCTCGGTGACGAAAACGGAAGACGCCAAGGGGAACATCGAAGAAACCGTCTACAGCAAAAAGAAGGTTTCTACGAACATCGTCATCAAGGGTGCGAAACTAACGGCGGGCCCCAAGCAGAATGGAGTATACCAGTCTACGGCAACCGTCGATACTGAACAGATGGCTTCCAAGATTCGTGTGGATCTTTCTTCAATCAACGACAAGATGAAGGAATTGGACAAGGTTATCCGTGCCGATATTCTTGACGGCAATTATCGCAAGATGACGATGGATATGATAGCCCTTGAAAAATTGGCCGATGAATATGAACTGAATCTTGAAAATCTTTCTTGCCTGCAAAGGATTCCGCAGGAGTTGAAGTTGGAAACCGCTCTTGGAAAACTTATGGAGTTTGTTGTGGCTAACATGGCTAGCCTCAAGATGGAAACGGATTTGACGAGCGAAGCCTTGATGGTGACGATTTCCGATGTGGCTGGCCCCGTGGAATATTTCCCCATTGCGTTGACGCAGGATAACAAGGACTTGGCTCACGAAAAGACAAACGCCGAAGGTGTGGTTGTGTTCCCGCTTGCCCAGGTGAAAAAGAAAAAACCGAGTGGCGAAGTGACTGTGCACGCGGATTTGAATTTCAAGTATGTGCGCAAGGCCGATTTTATTACGCAGACTGTAAGTTACTCTAGTGAAAAGAGCGATTGCGCCTATCGCTTGGTTTGTGATGGCCCGACTGAAGCCTGTGCCACTATGCAAAAATATTTGGCAGATGCCGGCATCGCGACGCTCGACAAGGAGCCCCTCCCGAAACTCGTGGTGAAGATGTCGACAAGTGACAAGATGAACAGCAACAAGACTCTTTGCACGTCCCGCCTGACGGCTTCCATGGAAAGCGGCAAGACTCAGTTGACTTTGGACGCGCAGGGCGTCGGCCGCGATATGAGTGCCGCGCAGTCGAAGGCTGTCACGAAACTGAACGCGACGAAAATTTTTGAGGCTTTTGGAAAGGCTTGCAAGTAGTTCTTGGACTTGGTTGCACTTGGAACTAAAGAAGTTTTCCAAGTGCGACAATGGCCGCTGTACGGGCTCTGAGCCTTGTGTTTCCAAGATTCAGCAGGTGGACTTTTCCGCCTGCGTATTTTTTTACCGATTCGATTTCTTTTGGGGAAAATCCGCCTTCTGGGCCGACGAGTAGCGTTACGGGGGAAGCGTTTGCGGCGTCGCTTTGACTGTCTCCGAATAAGGCGCTGCGGCTCAGTTGGCGTTCTCCGTCGATGTCGCAAAGAATCAGGTCGCCCTTGTAATTCTTTAGCCATTGGTCGAATTCCACGGGTCCTTCGATGCGGGTCATCCAAGGTTTCTTGGATTGCTTGAGGCTTACCAGGCTCTTGAGTTCCGAACGGCGCACCAGTTTGTGTAGGTCGGAATTCTTGGGCTCCTGTGAAAAGTCGGTGCGTAGGAATGTGATGCGGTCCAGTTCCGTCTGTGCCGCATGAAAAACCACTTCTTCCAGGGCGTCGTCCTTGAGGCAGCCGATGGCGAGGTTCAGACGCGGTTTTTGCTGGATTACGTTTTCGACGGCGCTTACTTGCACTTCGCAGGCTTTGGGGGCGGCCTTTGTAATCGTGGCGTCGGCGTAGTGGCCGAGTCCATCGCAAAGTTGCAGAGTGTCGCCGATGGCGGCTCGGCATACGCGCACGGCGTGGCTGCTTTCATTTTCATCGAGAACGAGAGTCCCTTCGGTGATAAGGGGACAGTAAAAACGGCTGTCGGGAGTTTTCATGGCGAAAAAATAACTAAATTATTCGTCATGAATCGTAAACCGGTGAAAGCAGTTGTCTTTGATTTGGACGGAACCCTCTATTTGAGCGGTCGCCCGTATCCGGGTGCTGTGGAAACCGTGAAGCGTGTCGCTAAAAAGGTTCCGGTTTACTACCTGAGCAACAATACCAGCAAGTCCCCTGTATTTTACGAGAACCGCTTAAAGTGCATGAACTTGCCCTTGGCTCCCGATTCCATCATTTCGGCATTGTACTTGTCCTTGGACGCCATTCACGAGAAGGGTTTCAAGAATGTGTACTTCTTTGCGAACCCCGAAGTGTATGAATGGTTTGCCGCCCAGGATCCCAGTTTGAACTTGAGGCCTTCTGTCGACGAAACCGAACTCGTCCTGGTGGCCTACCACAACAGTTTCGACTATCGCGAACTCTGCGAACTCAGTTTCAGGGTGCAGCGCGGAATCCCGTTCTGGGTGACGCATACAGACTTTGTGTGCCCCGATGCTCGTGGCCCGGTGCCCGACATTGGTAGTTTCATGGCTCTCCTTAAAACGGCGTATGGCGTTGAACCCGAGCGCAGTTTTGGTAAGCCGAATCCGGCGATGCTTGCTGGACTTTTGAAAACGTTCGAACCCGAAGAGATTCTTTTTGTGGGCGATCGCTTGTACACCGATTTTGAATTGGCCAAGCGTTCCGGTTGCCGTTTTGTGCTGCCGCTGTGTGGCGAAACCAAACGCGCGGATTTGGATAAGTTGGCTGTGAAGCCCGAGATTGTTGTCGAGAACGTAAGCGAAATAGATTTTGATGCGTTTTTTAAAGGAGAAATTTGATGCGTAAAAGCCTTTTTTGGGCCCTTGTTCTTTGCTCATTTGTCTGCGCTTCTCCGTTGACCGTTGCGGTTGCCTTGCAGCCTTACGCGAATATCGTGAAGAATATTGGTGGTGACAAAGTTGATGTGGTGACCCTTTTGCCTCCGGGTGCGGACCCGCATACTTTCGAACCCAAACCGGCGACGCTCAAGTCCTTTGCTCGGGCCTCCGTTTATTTTAGCGACGGTTCTGGAATGGACGAAGCGTGGATGCCCCGTTTCAAGGGCGTCAACAAGAATGTGGAAGTCGTGAAAATTTCCAAGGGCATTGGCCTGATGGCCACCGAGGAACACGAACATGAACACGGCCATGAACATGTGCACGGTCACGAACATGGCCACTTGGATCCGCATATTTGGACATCGCCCAAGCGCTTGACTCTTTTGGCGAAGAATATTTGCGAAGCCCTTGTGCTCAAGGATTCCGCCAACAGGGATTTCTACGAAGCCAACTTGGCGAAAGTCCTGGAACAAACGAATCAACTGGATGCGGACTTGAAGCAGGCTGTTGCGAAAATGCCTGTGGGCAAAAGGACGTTTATCGTGTTCCATCCTTCGTATGGTTATTTGGCCTTTGATTACGGCATGACGCAGATGGCGATAGAAGTGGAAGGCAAGGAGCCCAAGCCCAAGGATTTGGCGCATCTTGTGGAAGAAGGCAAGGAGCACTTTGTGCGTGTGGTCTTTGTGCAGCCCCAGTTCAGCAAGCGTGCGGCCCAGACCATCGCCAAGGAATTGAATGCGGTTGTAGTGACTACGGATCCTCTTGCGTTTGACTACGTGGCGAATATCCGTGCGTTGATTACGGCCATCGAGGAATCCACAAAAAAATAGGTGAATTGAATGTCGGAAAGCGCAATCGAAATAAACCACCTCAGTTTCGGCTACAACAAGTCGCGCGTTTTTGACGACGTGAACTTGAGTATCGACGAAAACGATTTCGTGGCCATCATTGGCCCGAATGGTGGCGGAAAGTCGACTTTGATGCGCTTGATGGTTGGCCTTTTGAAACCGTCTGCTGGAGAAATACGTCTGTTCGGTGAAAAGGTGCCTTCCAAGAAAGTGGCTGTGGGCTATGTCCCGCAGAACACCAATAAGAATATCGATTTCCCCATCACGGTGGGCGAGTGCGTGGCTACGGGTAAACTAGGCCTTTCTGTCAAGTCCGACGAAGTCAAGACCGCCTTGGAAAAAGTAAAAATGTCGGGTTTCGCAGACCGCAGGCTTGGGGAACTTTCTGGCGGCGAGCGCCAACGTGTACTTATAGCCCGTTCGCTTGTTTGTAACCCCAAGATTCTCTTTTTGGATGAACCTTCCAACAACATCGATGTTGCCGGAATCGAGTCCCTTTATTCCATGCTTGCCGAATTCAGCAAGACCATGACCATCGTCATTGTCACCCACGACTTGATGGCTCTCAGCCACAAGGTAAAGAGCGTGGTTTGCGTCAACAGGAATGTCCACTACCACGAGGGCGTGAACTTGACCGAAGAAATGCTCCATAGCACCTACGGCTGCGAAGTGGACCTGATTGCCCACGGTGTGCCCCACCGCGTTCTCGGAAGTCACGACCACTCTCACGGGGGCTGTTGCGAGCACCATCATTCCCATTGACGCGAAAAAAAGTTATAATAGGTACTAGAGGTAAAAAATGAATAAGTTTTTCAAGATTGTCCCTGCCATGGCTTTGGCGCTAGGTTCTCTTTCCTTTACGGCTTGCGGCGATGATGCCAGTTCCGAAGAACCGGTGTCCGACGTTCTCAACTTGAAAGCGGACTTTGAAATCGTTTTGAACAAGGCCAAGTACGTGTACAATGCAAAGGATTCCTCCTTGATTGTCAAGGAACCGGTTTGCAAGCAGGGCACCTTGGGCAATTTGGTGTGGCAACAGACCACCGATGATCCGGATACCTCCACAGCCTATATCAACAAGTCCACCATCACCTTGAAAAATGACAACGGAACATTCAAGTTCAATTTTGACGGTTCCAAGTTCCCTGCAGGCCTGTGGATGAATCAGGACAATTCCTCCAAGAGTTTTCAGAATGCGTTCCGCTATAATGGCGAGAATGTCATAAAGAAAGTGTTCCGTTACGAAGGCGATTGCTTCTTGAAAGACGTGTTCTCCAGTTTCCGTACAGGGAACCCCGCGCTTGAAGAAGCCGATTCCGTATTGACGGCCTTCTACATGGATTTCAAGTCCGCATCCGATACCGTCGTAGACGAAACAGAAATGCTCAGGAACATCCGGGTTCCCGATTGCAACGAAATGTTCCTTTACGACAACCTCGTGAAGATTCGTGTCGATACGCTCACTGCATATTCCGGCAAGCTCACCATGGCGTACGGCTCCAAGTCTTGTACGTTGAACTACAAACTTCGTTATGCCTTCAGCGAAGCGGATTGCAAGGCTGCCTTCGCCGATTTCGAAGACGACAGGAATGCCTCCGAGGAATTCGAATTCGAGAACTACAAGCGCGACGTGGACTTCGACGAATACTGTATCGAAGAACTGATTCTCGCCATGAAGAAGGCCGAAGGCATTCCGCTGAAGTCTACAAAAATAGATGGCAAGAAACTCGCCACCACTGCAGTAGACGTTATTCTTAGCGGATTGAAGTAATTTTTTCCAGCAGATTTTTTAAGCGTGCAAGTGAATCTTGCACGCTTGTTTGTATAAAGAAAACCACCCGCTAGGCGGGTGGTTCCGTAAAAGCCTTCTGGCGGTCATGAGAAAAAGAAATCCTTTGACTAATATTGAGATGCGGTCTGCCAACTGCATCACAATAAAATCAAAGGATCAAAATGAACGATAGAAATAAATCAACCGCACACACCACTTGGAACTGCAAGTACCATATCGTGTTCGCTCCAAAATTCAGGAGGAAAATCCTCTATACCCAGAAAAGGGAAATTGTGGGACGAATACTAAGAAAGCTTTGCGAATGGAAAGGTGTGGAAATCCTGGAGGCGGAAATTTGCCCAGACCATATTCACATGTTGGTCGCCATACCACCGAAACTTTCGGTATCGAGTTTTATGGGGTACTTGAAGGGGAAAAGCAGCCTGGAATTGTACGATACTATCCAAGAACTGAAAAACAGGTTCCGAAATCGGGAGTTTTGGTGCCGAGGCTACTATGTTGACACAACTGGCAAAAACACCGAACGAATAAAGGCATATATTCGGCAGCAGTTAGAAGAGGACAAGTTGGGCGACCAAATATCTATGTTTGGCAAGTAGTGCCCGTTTACGGGCGGCCAAGTAAGGACTTCCGCAGGTGGCAGATTACCGTGCGTGCCCTTGCACGCGGCTAGCATCCTAGGGCTACGCCCGTATATGAAGAAACACCGGCTACGCCCGGGGGTCACTTTTTTCTCACAGACATTCTTGTAGCTCCTGGCGATAAGGCCGAGATCCTTCTTGCCAGCGCGCTTACCGGCGGCTGCGAAGAGGGCGACGGCGCCACGGTTCGTGGACTTGGAAGCCTGTCCACCCGTGTTGGAGTACACTTCGGTATCGAGGACGCAGATGTTCACGTTTTCGCCAGAAGCGATAACGTGGTCGAGGCCACCGTAACCGATATCGTATGCCCAACCGTCACAGTATGATGACCGCTCGCGCTAGACTCTAGTAAGGCACTCCGGTCGGCGCTCACTCTCGCCTTCGACGACTCGTTTAACACGAGTCGCCTACGGCTCACAGAAGATCCACACGGACTTCTTCACGAGGTAGTCGGCGAATTCGTCGCGGAGGCTGACGGATGCGTCGTCGGTTGCGCTTGCGAGAGCTGCCTTCAAAGCGGCAACGTTTTCACGCTGGGCCTTTGTGAGCTGGAGGCGACAACTATTAAGTTGTCGTCGTAGGCGAGAGCACAAGTCTATCGGAGATTCTCTTTCGCATTTGACTTGTGCGGTCGTGTTAGCCGGCTTCATCGCTCTGGTCCTGGGTCGTGAGCATTTCCTTGAGGTCAGCCGGGACGTTCACGGCTTCGAGGAGACTCAAGGCCTGGTTGGCGTGCTTCGTGATACCGAGGCGCATGCCGAGACCGAATTCAGCGTTGTCTTCGAACAAGCTGTTTGCCCAAGCCGGACCGCGGCCTTCCTTGTTCTTGGCCCACGGCGTGGTCGGGAGGTTACCGCCGTAAATGGAGGAGCAACCCGTTGCGTTTGCGACAACCATGCCCTATTTGGGCGTTCCCGTACAAATATGTGCGGTCGGGCTATATTCTAGGGGCAATCGGCAGCGCTAACGCTTGCCGCTCACCTCCCAGAACCAAGCCTCGCTGCGCGAGGCTCGGCCCCAAGGGGTCACTTATAGAACACTTGGG
>JAZLMK010000055.1:0-12765 GCA_045598645.1 Fibrobacter sp. | reverse complement strand
GAAATCTGTTCAAGTCTGTCGTTCAGGTCGAAAAAACTGAGCTGGTCCATATAAAAGCCTCATTTTTGTTACGAGGCTAAATATAGAAAATATTAGTTTGTTTGTAAATGGTGGATTTTGACTAATTTTTAGAGGTGGCCTGTAGTAATATACAATAAAGACTGCAGGAAGCAAGCCGCAGTCTTCACAAATAAGCCTTGAGCGTATCAGATGTGCCTATTAAAAATCATCGTTTCACCACTAGGGAATCCTCGCTAGAGCAGGAATGAGCATAGGCACTTCCAATATAGAAATCATAAACTCCCTCGGGAAGACCATAAACAGTTACAAAGCCATTTTGCAAATCTTCTTCCTTCACCATCTGACAAGGATACCAATCGTATGGCCTTCCTTTCTCCTCATAAATTTCAGACAAAATACCATTCCTCTCCTCTACGCAAATTTCAAATTTTCCATCTTCAATAAATTCATTTTCCAACGCATGAATTGAATCCAAATACAACTTTGCAGAATATACCTGTTCCAAAACAAGATCTTTCAAAACGGCAACGGGTTTTCCTTCATCATTGAAAATAAACGAAGCCTCCCCAAAATATGCAAAGGTATTGATGCCGAGACTTGAATCTGCAGAAACAACTCGCAACTGCATAGATTCATACAGAGGCGAATACGTTATGGGAACGCTGTCGGTATGATTCGACCCAACAAAATTTTCCACATAAGACAGGAAGTTCACATTGTCCATATAGAAGTATCCATTTTCATCCGTAGTGTACTGACAGGACATATCATCCTCTTCACATTCCCCCCTATAAGCCTTCGCACCAGACAAAGGTTTTCCCTTGGAATCTACCACGCGGACTTTCACATCAATATACAGAAGAATTTCACTAGACTCCGTACAATCATATATAAGAGTCCTAACATTATCGTCTTCATCAGGCACGGCTTTCCTAGCAAGCACAGGATTCGCGTCTTCTACATCTTCAACGCAGTCATCCGAATTTTTCTCTTGCCTATCTAGCAGAGACGTATCCAGTTGCGCAATGGGTTTCCCCGTATCTGTTTCGCTGAACGTAGATGCCGTACTCGCATCGTTATCGCCGCAGGCCGCGAAAAAGCAAAAGCCGAACGCCATCGCGGCAATGCATGTCATAGATTTATTTCTGGTAAACATAAACAACCCTCCTAGAATTACTTCTTCAAGTTTGTAAACAAGTGGATGTTCAACTGATGCACGCCAGTTGCAGCATTCTTGTCGTTTGTAATGATTTTACGAACTCTCGCCTTCATATTTTGAACCTCTTTTGCGATTTCCTTGAAGGCCTCGTCGGACACGCTAAAGGTAAAGGTCCCCATGTCCGAGGCGTTTTCGTCGTTTGCCAAGAGCGCTTGCTTCGAAAGTTCAAAACACTGCAATTGGTACTGGCGAACCAGTTCGTTATTATTGTGTGCACCGGTGCTTACAGATTCCCGGGAAGCCTTCCAGAAGCCGTCCTCGTTCTTGCGAACAAAACCCAGGAGTTCCAAAAGTTCAAGGGAACGCTTGAGCGTACCCGCAGCCACCTTCGGAAACATTTTCTTCTGGATTGGTTCCAAGTCGTCCGAAACGTCAAAAACATCCAGGGCCGTAAAGAGCACACTGTTGTACCAGTGGTTGTAATATTCGTAGGCGTCCTCGTTCACGATGTTGCTTGAATCCGGATGAAGCTTCAGCAGTTCCTCGAAAAAGGCTTTGCGCTCCGTTGCGGTTTTTGCCTGGTCCAAGTTCACCATGATTTCGAAATACCGGGCCTCTTTCTTGTTTAAGCCAAGCACCTCGACGAACTTCGGAATCATCCGGCTACTAAGCTTTTTGCCTTTAACGATGTCGTTAAAATAGCTACGGGTCTTAGGGAGCCCAAGCAAAGCACAGACTCCAGCACGCGTAAATTCCGGGTCTTGCACGACTCTTGCCGCCTGGTACTCGTCCAGATATTTACGGAACCGAGTGAATTGAAATATGTCAACGAATTTATTCATATCCTAAATGTACTCAAATTTTGACTCAATGTCAAGTGTTTTTGAGATTTTTTTTGAGTACACTCAAATTTAAAGAAAACAGGCTAAAAAAGCCCGTTTTTTACAAATTAACGCTGTATTTACCGTCCGGCAAACTGGTCGCCGAACTTGAGTTCGGTTTCCTTGGCGCCGTTCAGGTTGATCAGGCGCGAGGGTTCATAGCGCAGATTCTTGGCTTCGTCTTCGCGCAACCGCTGCAACCGCTCAAAAAATTCCTCGGGCGTCTGGGCGGTGAGCAAAGTCTGACGCACTTCCATGGCCGCGGACTTTTCCACGTCAGCACCTCTCTCGTCTCTCGTCTCTCGCCTCTCGTCTGAATCCACAAAGCCCTTGCAGAGCCGCGCACCGAGCTGCTTTAGGCGGCCGAGCGCCCCCATTTCGGTGGAGCCGTCCTCGAGCTTGAACTTGTAGTAAAGCGGGAACACGTCCAGTGCCTCCTCGGCGGTAATGACGTGCGCGGGCTTTCCTTCCCAGGCGTCGGCAATCTGCCCGAAAATCCACGGGTTGTGCATTGCCCCGCGACCGATGCTCACGCCCGCGACGCCGTACTTTTCAATGCACTCGAACGCGCGTTCGACGCTGTTCACGTCGCCGTTCCCGATTACAGGGATCTTCGCCGTGGCGGCGACCTTCCCAATCCAGTCCCAGTCGGCGAGGCCGTTGTATCCCTGCAGGCGCGTGCGGCCATGGACGACCAGGAGTTCAACGCCCTCGCCCTCCGCAATCTTCAGGGTCTCCATCACGTTGATGCTTTCGCTGTCCCAGCCGATGCGGCACTTGAGCGTGAGGGGAATGTTCACTTCGCACGTATCGAGCGCGGCACGTACATCGTGCAGAATCTCCTGCAGGCGCGGAAGATCGCGCAGCAAGCCAGAACCGCTCCCCTTGCCCGCCACCTTCGGCGCCGGGCATCCCGCGTTCACTTCTATGTAATCCGGATGCAATCCGTCCGCAATCTTCTTGGCGGCGGTCGCCATCTTGTCGGGGTAGCAGCCGAAAATCTGGATTCCGAACGGTTTTTCCTCGGGGAAGAACCGCAACTGCTTGTGCCCCGTCAGGCTGAATACCTCGTCCGCGTTGGTCGGCACGAACTCCGAGACGAGAAGCCCCATGCGGTCCCCCGAAAGCACACGGCAGAGCCTCCGGAACGGCGCGTCCGTCACCCCGTCCATCGGGCTCAAAATGGTGTTTGGGAACACCTCCAGGTCCCTCAACTTGAACTTTGTCTTGACCGGAAAGGACCTTTTTTCACCGTTTTTCAAACTTTCAACATTTCTCAACATTTTAGCCACAATTATTCACACATTTTCCGCAACGAGCACCCGAAAAAAATATTTAATTTCAAGCAAAGGTATACGCTAACTCTATGTTAAACCTATATTTAACTCGTCACTAAAACAATCAACCACCATTTGTGCCGTGCCGAACATAACTAAACAATCACTGATTCAAGACATCGCCAAGTCCACCGGATTTGTGCGCAACGATATTAAAACAGTCGTCGAACAGTTCCTTGACCTGGTTGGCGAAAAACTCATCGAAGGCAACACCATCGAAATCCGTGGCTTCGGCACGTTCGCCTGCAAGCCCCGCAAGGCCCGCCCCGCGCGCAACCCGCGCACTGGCGAAACGGTCCTCATCGAAGAACGCATGGTCCCCACCTTCAAGTTCAGCAACGACATCAAGGACAAAATCAACGCCCTTGACGAAATCTACGCTTCCTCGTCCGAGGCACCCGAATTCGAAGACGAACCTGAGGTGGCAGTAGTTTCCACCGAAACCGAATCCAAGTAAGTTTCGACCTCAAGAAATTCGCCCGACATCGTTGATGCCGGGCTTTTTTCATTTTTTCAAGTTTCCACGAAGTCCTTAGCGCAGGCTCAGCAACTACGAAAGTTGGGCAACTTCCTGTTCAGTCAAGAACCTCCAGCCGCCCATGCCAAGCGACAAGTCCAGTTCCAACGGACCTATGGAAATGCGTTCCAAGGTTTCTACATGGTTCCCGACGGCGGCGAACATGCGGCGAACCTGGTGGTACAGCCCCTCGCCGATGGTTATGACCACAGTATCGACTTCGCTGCCATCGGGGCCTGCGATGCGTTCCTCGGAAATATCACGAGCAAGCACCGGACGACGTTCGTCCTTCAACATCACGCCCTTTAAAAGTTCAGCCTTCTGCGATTCGGTAAAAGGACGAGCAAGCGTTACACGATAGCGTTTGAGGAACCCCTTCTTGGGGCTTTCGATTCGGTGGATAAAGTCGCCCTGGTTCGAAAGGAGTATAAGTCCGGAGGAATCCGCATCCAAGCGGCCCACCGACTGGATTCCCATGGCGGAAAACCGGTCCGGCAAGAGTTCGTAAACACTTTGGTGATCGCGTGCGTTGTGGCTGCATTCCACATCGGTCGGCTTGTGGAGCATTATATACAACTTTTCAACTGTCGGGATTTCTTCGCCGTTCACCGTAATGGACTCAGGGCGTTCCGCGAACTCCATGAATGGATCTTCCAGCACGTTGCCATCCAGTTCCACCAAGCCCATACGCACAAGCCCACGGGCATCCTTGCGGCTACCAAAGCCAAGACCGGCAAGCAGACGTTCCAAAGTCAAAGCAGGCATCAATCCTCCACTATCCATTCAATGATTTTTTTACGCACAAAACCAAGTTGCGGCAGTTCGCCAGTCCTTAGCACATGGGCTCTTCGACGCCAGAACAAGAACAGCAAGATTCCGACATAACGCAGCAACAGCAAAACAAGCCCAAGAAGGCGGCACAGATTCACCGTACCCACAAGATTTCCCGCGGCCAGTAACTGCTTTTCACCGCACCAGTCCATGCGAATATCCCAATCGCAAAGGATTGGGAAACTCTTGATAATCCCATTGGCAGCAGCTCCGTATCCCATCGTCTTGTAGTCTGCGCGAATTCCTTCCACAAAGCAATCCACGAACTTCAACCGGAATAGTTTAAACAAGGCCGTCAAAGATCTTTTCACATACCGATAGGCGCGGGCATCCAAATCGGGAGTCAACAGAATGGTCCAGAATTCCGTGTCAGTGAGTTTGCGTTTTTCCGGTTTGGGAGCTTCGACCAGTGCCGGAGCGGGAATCGCAGGGCTACTCGCGGGCTTTACCTCAGCGGGATTATCCTCAGCAGGCTTAATCTCTGCAGGTTTTATATCTGCGGGTTTAACACCGGCAGGTTTAACTTCCACAGGTTTCTCTGCAGGAATCGCGGGATTTTCCTTTTTAGGTGTCGCAGGCTTCGGCTCAATCTTGGGCTTCGGAGTTGTAGCTACAAACGAGGGCATGCAATCGTCACCAGGCTCTTCGTCAGGTTCATCACCGCCCTCTTTCGCGGAACTTTCCTTTCCCCACTTCTTTTCGCAGTCAAAAAAACGCTTCTTGAAAAAAAAGAAATGCGCCCATGCCCCGCGCTCTCCCGCCTCAAATTCAATCTTGAACTTGAACGGAAAAAACAAGACAACAAGCGCAACAACGCAAAGAACAATCAGTAGCCAAAAAACAAAGCTACTCATTACTTCTCGGCTTCGTCAGCCTTTTTGCTAATGATGTCGATGAGTTCTGCAAAGCTCTTGGTCTTGAGAATCTGCGAGAACTGGTCCTTGTAATTGCGAGCCGTAGAAAGATCGTCAATCACCAAGTCCCAAGCCTTCCAGTTGCCGTTCACCTGGCTCATTTTGTATTCCAGCACGGATTCCTTTCCGCCGTTCCAGAGGTGGGCGACCACATTGGCTTCTTCGCCGTTCTTCTTCATCTTGGCTGGCTCGTAAACAGTGGAATCAGCACGGTACAGTTCAAGACGCTTGGCGCTGGAGTTGCGGACCATGCGCTGGAACTCGGCCACGAACTTCTGCTGCGAGGCTTCGTCCTGGGCCTTCCAGTCATTTGCCGAAAGGCTCTTCTTGGCAAGCAGTTCAAAGTCGAAGGAATCATTGAGCAAGGACTTCACACGTTCCGTTTCCTTGGCATTGCGACTGCTCTTTTTGAGCAAAGTCTGCAGTTCGCCATCTTTTTTCTTGATGGCCGCCACCGGATCTTCGGCAGCGAAAGCAAGCAGAGATGCGCACGCGACGACAACAAACAATTTCCTAAACATCGTTACTCCTTTAGTTATACTTCATACGGAAGGCATTCAGGGACATGCCCATCTTGGAAATGAGTTCCGCAAATTCAACATTGTACTTGCACACGGCAAAGTAGTATTCCTTCTTCAGGTTCACATTCTGCGTATAGGCAGAAACCAGTTCACCCGTCTTGGACTTGTCCAAATCATACTGCATGGCGGCACCCTTCATAATGGCTTCGGATGCACGGAGGCTTTCTTTGAGAGCGTCCATTTTTTCCTTGGCGGCAACCACCTGGTAGTATTGCTCCTCGGCCTTGGCCATCAGGCCCTCGGCGGCGTAGCGGTCCTTCAACTGCAGCCCGCGGTAATCGGTACGGGCACTTCTGTAGTCTTCCCAATATTTCCAGAAATTCAGGTTGTAGCGCAGTCCGACGCCTATCAGGCCGTCCAACTTATTCACGGCGTCCTCGGCAAAGGCATCCTTCTGCATCACACTGCGGTTTCCGGCCCAACTCTTCACGTACTGGAATTCACCCATCACAAAGAATTCCGGCGCAAGTTTCGCCTCGGCCAGTTGCATCTGGGCCCTGCGTGCCGAAATCCCGGCAGTCAACTGCTTGAGTTCCGGATGGTTCTGCATGGTGATCAAGCGAATTTCCTCGAGCATGGGAAGCGGCTCCGAGCGCGGCGTCAACACGGTATCCTCAGCAACAAAGGAATCCTCTTCGCTTAGACCCAGCGAAAAACGAATCGCGAGCATCACGCGCTTCATACCAAGGTCCGCCTCGGTCACGCCTTCCTTGACCGTATGCATCTTGACCTTCAAATTCAAGAAATCCATTTGGCTAACACTGGGGTCGTCTTCGTCCAGCGCCTCTTCCATCTTTTCGTACGCCTCGTCCACTCGCTCCTGCGCATCCGCAGCCAGGCGTTTCATTTCGAGAGCAAGAAGATAGTTGTAGTAGTAGGTCTGCAACTCCACGTCTTTCTTGTTCACTTCGTTTTCAATGGCGAATTCCTTCTGTTGCAAGTCAGCCTGCAAAGCCCGTTTGCCCGTAAGGTACTGCCCAAAATTCAGGGGCTGGATAAACTTCGCCTGCACCCCCCAGAACGGGCCCATCTTGGAGAAATCGTACACGCTCATGGTGTCGCCATCGGAATCGATTTCGTCGCGAAGACCTGGCGCCGGGCCAACCATCATGGAAACATTGAAGGTTGGCAAAATGACTTCGGATTTGAGAGAACGGACCTTGTTTTTCTTGGCATCCACGCCATGGCGGGTTTCCTCCAGAATGGGGTCGTTCGCCAATCCCGCTTGAACAAACCGCAGCACATCGTACCGGACCTCGCCCGCATACACCACAGCGACTAGTAAAAGAGGGATTAAAAACCTTGTCATTAACCCAAATTTACAAAAAAGATTGCTGGGCCAAATTCCAATACTTCGAAATTACGTGTTCATAATAACGCGTTGGCAGCGGAATCCCCTTCGAAAGCATTTTATCTACAGCACTATGCCCCAAATTGTAGGCAATCAGCGCCTCCTTCCAACTACCGTACTTACCGATAAGGCGTATAAGATAAGCCGTTCCCACGGTCACGTTCACTTCGGGGCGCAGCAGATCCTCGGAATTTTCGATGCGGAGTCCAAAATGCAAAGCCATCTTCTGGGCGGTTTCCAACTTTATCTGCATCAGCCCCATAGCCCCCGACTCCTTGCCCGAGCGGGTTCGACCACGGGCATTGGGGTTACCGTGGCTTTCCTGAGCCACCACCGCCAAAATCAAAAGCGGATCCATGGAATAAGACCTGGATATCTGCCAAATCTGTTCCGTGAGCAAAGTCTTTGTTTCGGGGGTAAGGCGGCCCTTGGAAAGGTAATCCAGGGACTTGTCGATCTTTACGTAGTCGATGGTCCATTTTCCCCAGGTATCCAACTGTTCCAGATTGTCGCGCAACTGCGTTTCTTTTTCAGCCAACTCCGCAAGCTGACTCTGGCGCAAATACCAACAACCCGCAAAAGAGGCCATCGACAAGAACGCCCCTGCAAAAAGCACCACCAACACCATGGGGTGAATCTGCAAACTATTTCTCACGGCGAGTATTCTCCAAATACTCCAAGTACGAAACCCAGTCCTTGATTACGCCAAAGGAGCTCAACATGGAGGTGTCCTGCACCACGCCCAGTTTACGCAACGGGCCAATGGAGGATTCCAGTTTGTCGATTTCGCGAACATAGCGTTCTTTTTGATTCTGGAGAGCAATGATTTGCGCCTGCTTGTCGGCAATGTCACGACCCTGGGCGGCAATAATTAAGAACAACGTAATAGCCCAGCCAACAATGAGAATGCTCGCAGCGATTGCCACGCTGGGACTTAAGCGCAAACCAGTACGTCTGCCGTAATGCAGACCCACGATACTCAATTTCTTACGGATGCTGGAGTTCTTGTACTCTTCGCGACTGCCGTAAACTTCAAAAATGTTCCTGTACTTTTCAAAGTACACTTTCTGCTCTTCGCTAGAAAATATAAGTACAAGCGAAGAATGTTTGGACTTGATGTTATCCAAGATTTCGAGGAACAAATCCAGGTAGTCGTTCACCTTGAAATGCGCACGCTGCAGGTTCAGGAAAATAAATATCCCCGGCCCCTTGGTGAGCATTTCAATCTTTTCTCGGACGGCGGGCAACTGGATTTTGCCGAGCGACCCCGAAAGCGAGATTTCCACATCGTCGCCATGGTCTTCTACCTGGATGTCGATTAAATCAGCTCTCACAGTCAACTACCTTTTTGTAACCGAGACAGTAATCCCGAATTTTTTCTCGTCCATCACATTCAAAGCCGTTCGCCAGAACGGATAAATGCGAATGCCCTGGAAAACGTCCGGCGCCGCCGACGTAGACGCGCCGAACACAGCACCGACGAACACCGATGCCGGCGTATCAAAAACCATGTGGAACGTGCAGCCCAGGGCGTAGTCGCGAACGTCCAATTTCCTAGCCTCCGGATAGACGAAGGGATCCTTCTTGTTCCACTTGACCGCGTTGCCATCGATTGTAACGCCAATTCCGTCGCTATGCTCCAGCATACCAAGTTCAAAAATCGAGCCGAAGAAACTCTTGGACTCCATGTACAGGGAATTGGTCACCTTGTACGTAACTGTTATTTCGGAAGAGGCATTCTTGAAATCAAAGTCCTTGCCCACGTGGAAAACGCCCTGTTTGTCGCCCACCGTGAACACCTGCTCCTCGAGCAGTTGCACCTGCGCCCCGCCCTCGCCGCGCACAATCTGGTAATCGTAAGGATTGTTCAACAGGAACTCGCGACTATCCAAGGCGGTCTCTATCTGAACCGGTGTAAGGTCCACGTTCGGAAGCAGGCAATCCAAGAATGCCATCACCGGTTCGCCATCGTCACGCCAGGCATTCACGAGATTCGTACACACCTGCTTGGAATTGTAAGAACGCAATACACCGCCAGCAAAGTAGTCCAGCAGGCACGAAATTTCAGAGTTTTCCACGTAAATCTGTTTACGCCCCTGCAGCAAGAAATCACACACTTCCATGCGCAACCCCGAAAAATCGGTCTGGTCAGCCAGGAACTTGGAAGCTTCCAGCAAGTAGCGAGCCCCCCAGCCACGAACACTCAGTTCGCGCATGCCTCCATCGCCCAAGTCCCTGAAGAATATGGGCGACATGGCCGGCAAGAGTTTCTCGCAGAATTCGTTGAAACGCTTGGAATCGAGAACAGCCTTGCCCCTATTGTACAAATTCAGGAACATCTTTTGATGCAAGTTGATTTCTGGGCGCAGCAAAAGCATTTCGCGGCACGTCGTGACCGTAGAAGGCAAGCCCAACTTGCGACCCGACGACATCAGGTAACTCAAGGAACCTTCCGGAGCCAGTTGATTCACAGAATAACCCACCGGCCAAGTCTGGACGCCGTTCGTTTCGACAAAATCCACAAGACGCTCAAAAAAGGCAACAATATCCTTAGGGTCAGGCGGCATGTCAAACAGAACCACGGCCGACTTTCCGCCACGACAATAGGGTTCCGCGATGGTGTTCCAATTGATATCGTCGTCTTCGATAGCCTTCGAAAGGGCGTCGGCCACAGGTACGATTCGCATCAGCGAACCCTTGTCCTCGACCGTGTACCATCCCGAAACCGGAGTCGTACGCCCCAGGGCATCGCGGATGGCCGCCTCGCTCACCAGGGCATAGTCGAAACCTGCGCGTTGCAGAACCGCGGTCATGCCCATCTCCCACACCAGCGAAGAATTGAAGAACCCCTGGGGTTCCACCTCGAAATTTTTCTTAAGTAACCGACGATGCATATCCAACTGCATGGACTGCGTCTCCTCGGGGAACAACGGCAGCATGGGATCGTAAAAACCGCCCCCCAGGAATTCCAGGACGCCATCGGCCACCGCATCCTTCACCTTTCCAAGAACCAAAGGCTTCGCCACCTTGCGAAGCGTCTCGATAGTCGGGCCATCCAGGAACAAAGAGCAACGGACCAGCCCAGAGTTCAGCATGATGTCTAGACCATCCGCCAGGTTACGTGCAACAGCATCCAGGCTGTTGTAGTCGGTGGACGGGGACAGTTGCAAGACAAAGGAAATCGTCGGTTTCATGCTAAAAAGGATAGTAATTATTTCTGACCGAAGCACGAATTCTTCAACAAGCCCCACTTATTTTGCCCATAATTTGACGAGCCTCACACTTTTTCTTATTTTTTAACCAAATTAACTAGGTATAAATATGAAACTCACAAAAACACTTCTCACAATAGGCCTCATATCTACTGCAGCCTTTGCCGACGGCGCCTTCCACATGGGTGCAAAGTTTGGCGGCAACTACAACATGGTATGGAATGTCGACAATAAAATCACGGCGAAGGAAATTCTCGGAAACATAGGGGTCCCTTCCTATGAAATCGAAGAGGAACTGGGAACAGCAGACGCTTCCATCAACGATCTCGACAAACTCAGCGGCATGGGCTTCCACTTCGGTTTCACCTTCAAGTACCAGGTGACCGACATGTTCGCCATCCAGCCGGAACTGCTCATCAGCTACCGCGGACGCTCCGTCAAAGCCTCCGTGACCGGAACGGATTCCGAAAACAGTTATTACGACGATGACTACTATTACTATGGTAACGACGATTACGAAGGTTTCGAAGAAACCATCGACATTCCCGAAATTGAAATAAACCAGTGGTTCTTCGACATTCCCATCCTGGCCCGCATCCAGACGAACATGGGACTTTTCTTCAACATCGGCCCCGTTCTTTCGTTTAACATGAGTTCCGAACTCAAGGCCACGCTGGCAAGCATCGACATCGAAGACTACGTCTCGACATTCGTATTCGGCATGGCCGGCGGCATTGGCTACTCCGTCGACCTCGGCAACGGCAGAAGCCTGGACTTCGACTTCCGCTTGCACATGGGCTTGACAAGCATCGTCAGCGACGACATCAAGATAAGCAACGACCCGACCGATCCCAAGTTCGACGCCACGAAGATTGTAGACCCGAAGGATTTCAACATAGTGTTCGCAATGTCCTTCTGGTTCATCTAATTGAAAAAACTAGTCGCATCAAAAGCATTCATGGCAGCACTTCTCGGTGCTGCCTGTTTTGCAATGGCCGCCGAGAACGCGAACAAGAGTTCCTTTAAAGTAGGACTCACAGCCATCGGCAACTACATTGGTATCTGGAACCTCGACAACGACGTTTACGTCAAGAAAGAAACCGAGGCCGACACAAGCGGCCATGTCATCGCAAATTCATACTACGAGCAATGGCTCTCCGGCGGCCACGAACTACGTGGTGTCGGAGGATCGTTCGGCGTCACCGGCATAAAGGAAGTCAACCGCTGGCTGGACCTGCATTTGGACTTGCTCGTTTCCATGCGCTACCGATTCGTAGAAGCCAAGGAACATCACTACGAGACAACGGAAGAAATCATCGACGGCAAGTCGCAGGGCCAAGTCAAAGAAACCGGCTCCAAAGGAAAGTACGACATCTCGCTCAGGTACTGGCATATAGACATGCCCACAAACGCAAGATTCAAGTTGCCGAACGAATACTTTGTAGAATCAGGATTTTTCCTTTCGTACATCGTTGCGGCGAACCTGAAAATCAAATTGATTTCCCTGGATTTCAATTCGTACGCCGCCGGGCCGGAAATCGGCCTCAATGCAGGATTCGGCAAGACTTTCAAATTCAGCAATGGACGAAGTTTGGATTCTTTCGTCCGTTTCATCTTCGGCCTGACGCCTCTGCTAAACGACAAAGTCAAAGAATATCTCTGCGAACAAATCTATCCGCGTGAATGGCTGGTACAAGCCGGCGTAACACTCTACACATTCTAGTCAAAACCGCACATTCGCAAGTGCGCCGCCGCGATCAAGTGCCGCTGCCGCGGTCAAGTGCGACGCCGCGATTGCAAGCGACGCCGCGGTCAAATGCCGCCGCGGTCGGTATAAAAAAAGAAGGGGCCCCCGAGCGTTTGCTCAGGGGCCCCGTGAATCCAGCGACGCCCTACTCTCCCGGGCCCGGAGGCCAGGTACCATCGGCGAAGAGAGGCTTAACTTCCGTGTTCGGAATGGG
>JAZLMK010000054.1:0-26054 GCA_045598645.1 Fibrobacter sp. | reverse complement strand
GCAAGTAGTGCCCGTTTACGGGCGGCCAAGTAAGGACTTCCGCAGGTGGCAGATTACCGTGCGTGCCCTTGCACGCGGCTAGCATCCTAGGGCTACGCCCGTATATGAAGAACCACCGGCTACGCCGGTGGGTCACTTTTTGTATAATGAATCTTGTTAGTAGTTCCAGAGCCAGGTGCTAAGGTAACGTTCACCTGTATCCGGCAAAAGAGTCACGATGCGCTTGCCCTTCATTTCGGGGCGTTTGGCGACCGTCAAGGCGCATTCAAGAGCGGCGCCAGAAGAAATGCCAACGAATATGCCTTCCTTGGCGGCGGCTTCGCGGGCTGCGTTCCCGGCCTTTTCCGTACTCGTGAGGTACACCTCGTCAATCACCTTAGGGTCGTAATTCTTCGGGATGAAGTTTGCACCGATGCCCTGGATTTTGTGCGGGCCCGCGACACCCTTCGAAATCATCGGGGAATCGTCCGGCTCGATTGCAATCACGTAGATGTCCGGATTCTTTTCCTTGAGGAACTTCGCCGTGCCGCTCACGGTTCCACCCGTTCCGGCAGTCGCGATAAACACATCCACCTTGCCGTCCATATCGCGCCAGATTTCAGGGCCCGTGGTGAGGTAGTGCGCTTCCGGATTTGCCGGGTTGTCAAACTGCTGCGGAATAAAGCTTCCGGGATTTGCGGCGGCGATTTCGTTCGCCTTCTCGATGCAACCGGCCATGCCCTTCGCACCTTCGGTAAGCACGACTTCGGCCCCAAGCGACTTGAGGAGCATGCGACGTTCAAGGCTCATGGAATCCGGCATGGTGAGTACCACTTTGTAACCCTTCACGGCACCCACGTAGGCAAGGCCCACGCCAGTGTTCCCGCTGGTCGGTTCGATGATGAGGGCGCCCGGTTTCAACTTGCCTTCCTGTTCGGCACGTTCAATCATGTTCAGGGCCACGCGGTCCTTCGCACTTCCGAGCGGGTTGAAACTTTCAATTTTTGCAAAGACTTCCGCCTCGCCCTTGTTTAATTTGTTTATACGAACAAGTGGTGTGTTACCGATGGTTTCGAGAATATTGTTATAAATAGCCATGTTGAATTCCTTTTCTATTAACATAACAAAAAAAGAGGTGTTGGAATAATAAAAAAGGGGCTCGGACTCTGTCCAAACCCTTTTTTTATGTTTTTGACGCTTGTGCGGGCTCTAGTTCACGTTTGTGCGGCACTAGTTTGTCGCAGCGACGTTGCTGGAACTTACTTGAGGCTCCAGGTGGTGCCTTCCTTCGAGTCCTTGATGACAACGTTCATGGCGGCAAGTTCGTCGCGGATGCGGTCGCTTTCGGCCCAGTTCTTGTTGGCACGGGCTTCCTTGCGGAGGGCGAGGAGTTCTTCCACCTTGGCGACATCGACGTCTGCGGCGCCTTCTTCAGCCTTCTTCTTGTAATCCTTGCGCGGTTCGTCAAGTTTTAAGCCGAAGATCTTGTCCATGTCCATCACGAGGGCGGCCTTTTCGCCGTCGTCGATATCGCTCTTGAGCATGGTGTTCAAAATGCCGAGAGCGCGGGGCATGTTGAGGTCGTCGCCAATCGCGTTCTTGAAGTCTTCCTGGAAGGCCTTCGCCTTTTCGCTTGTGATTTCGGTTGCCTTTCCGATGAGGGCGTCCGTCTTCTTGTGCAGGCTCTTGAGGGCTTCTTTGGCGCCTTCGAGGGCTTCCCAGGTGAAGTTCAGGTAGTTGCGGTAGTGGCTGCCGAGTGCAAAGTAGCGGTAGTCGAGCGGGTTGAAGCCGCGATCCACGAGCAAATCCACCGTGAGGAATTCGCCGCTGCTCTTGCTCATCTTGCCGAATGTCGTTGCCGTGGTGCCGTCCTCGAGTTTTTCTTCGCTTGCGGTGCGCAGGAATTCACCGTGCATCCAGAAACGGCTGAACGGCTTGCCGGTAGCGCATTCGCTTTGGGCAATTTCGTTTGTGTGGTGTACGCGGATGTGATCCGTGCCGCCGCAGTGAATGTCAAGAGTCGGGCCGTTGTACTTCATGGCCATGGCGGAGCATTCGATATGCCAGCCCGGGAAACCTACACCCCACGGGGAATCCCATTCCATGGCGCGCTTCTTGTCGGTCGGGCTGAATTTCCAGAGCGCGAAGTCTGTCGCGGCGCGCTTTTCGCCCATGTCGATGCGGCTACCCTTGCGGAGGTTTTCCACGTCGAGGCGCGCGAAGTCCGCATAGCGCGGGAACTTGAGGCTGTCGAAGTAAATGCCGTCGCTGGTGCGGTAGGTGAAGCCCTTTTCTTCCAAGGTTTTCACGAGGTCAATCTGTTCCTGGATGTGCTGCGTGGCAGGCGTCCAGCGGGTCGGTTCCTGGATGTTCAGACGGTGCCAGTCGTTCATGAAGGCGTCGGTGTAGAACTTCGCGATGTCCCATACGGACTTGCCTTCGCGGGCGGCTCCCTTTTCCATCTTGTCGTCGCCAGAGTCTGCGTCGCTTGTGAGGTGGCCCACGTCCGTGATGTTCACGATGTGGTTCACCTTGTAGCCGTAGTAGTTGAGTGTACGGACGAGGAAGTCTTCGAAAATGTAGGTGCGGAGGTTGCCGATATGGGCGAAGTGGTACACCGTCGGGCCACAACAGTACATACGCACGGCGGGAACGCCTTCGGGAAGTGTGAAAATCTCTTTCTTGCGTGATGCGGTGTTGTAGAATTGAAGTGCCATGATGCCTCCGGTTAAAAGCGGTTCGGCTACGTGCCGGGCCGTCGCGCCAAATGCGCTGTTTGCGGCGCAAAGATAGAAAAAGTTAGGTACAGGGAGTGTCGGGTGTTGGAAAATGAGCAAGAGAATCGGATAAATAAAGAATTTTACACATCTTTTACACGTTGTTTTTAGTTTCAACAGATTCTTTACCCAAAAGGTGACGGTTTGTTATAATGAAACCTATTTTATAGTAAAATGGAGTTTTCAATGAAATCAATGAAATTGCCGGTGGTTGCTGCAGCAGTTGCTTTATGCATTGTGGCTTGTTCTGAGGATAGTTCTCCCGTGGGGGCCGAAAACGATATTGCTGTGGAGGCAGAATCCAGCGATACTTTTGTAAATCCTGTAGAATCCAGTGGTTCCATCGAAAATCCTGTTGCTTCTAGCAATTCCTTTGTAAATCCAGTCGAATCCAGCGGAGCCGTTGTAAGTTCCGTCGCTTCGAGCAGCGCTGTTGTTCCACTTTTGGGTTCCAGCAGTTCGACTGTAAATCCCTTTGTATCGAGCAGTTCTCCTGCAACGCCTGTGGTGACGCCTTCCGGCGATGACGATTCTGACCTGGATGATGCTCGGACCTTGACTGGCGCCGAAATCCTCCTGAAGCTTTCGGGAACCACGGCGACCGTTGAAAACAACAACGGCTGCGTTACGGTTGCAGAAAAGAGTGCGACGATTACGTGCCCGGGTGCTTACTACGTGACGGGTGAATCCTCCGACTTCCAGGTGGTGGTGAACACACCTGCGGCAGAGGGCGAAGAAAATACCGGCATCTACCTGCACAATGCAACCTTGAAGAGCCAGAACGCCCCGATTCTCGTGAAGAATGCGAAGAAGACCGTACTCCATTTGGTGAAGGGCACCACGAATGTCGTGGAAGACGGCAACGGAAATCATTTGTACGAAAAAGTCAACGGAACGCAGGATACCGCGAAGGCGGCAATCTACGCGCGTGACGACTTGAACATCAAGGGCGCGGGCACCTTGACCGTCAAGGGCAACTTCAATAACGGCATCCAGTGCAGCAACGACCTCAAAATCAAGAATGGCAACATCACGGTCGAAGCCAAGGAAAACGGCATCAAGGGCAAGGGCAGCCTCGAAATTTCTGGCGGCACCTTGAACATTACCGCGAAGGCTGGCGACGGCCTTGAAAGCGACGAGTGCGAAGAAGCTCCGGATGGTTCCTGCGCAAAAATCGTGGAAGGCAAGGGCATCGTTGAAATCTCCGGCGGAAACATCACCATCAAGGCGGGTGACGACGGCATCCAGGCCGCAAATTACGTTCTCGTGAGCGATTCCACCGAGGCATCGACAATCAAGATTACTTCTACGGGCAAGGGCCTGATGGCCGACAAGGTCATCTATGTCAACGGCGGAACCATCAATGTCGAGGCCGACGACGATGGCATGCACACGCACTACCAGGTTTACATGAACGCTGGTAACGTAACCGTGAGCACGAAGGACGACGGCATCCACGCCGATAGCGCCTTGTACCTGAGGGGCTCCACGGTCAATGTCGTTACGGCTTACGAGGGCCTGGAAGCCTACAGGATTTTTGCCGAAGGCGGCGTGACTTCCACTTTCGCGACCAATGACGGCTGGAATGCCGCAGGCGGACCCAAGGAAAACAGCGGCGGATATTCCATGTTCAGTGAATCGAGCGGACACGCCGTGATTAGCGGCGGCTACCACTACATCGCTTCGAAGGGCGACATGATTGATGTCTTGGATGCAAACGGTACTGCGAAAATGAGCGGTGGCGTGTTGATTCTTGAAATTACCGGCCAGAGCTACGAAAACGGTGGCGGCGGCATGGGTGGCTTCGGCGGCTTCGGCGGCGGTATGGGCGGCTGGGGCGGCATGGGCGGTGGCGGCGGAAACGGCTGCTCCTCCAACATGGCTGGCGGCCTCATCGATACGGACAACGGCTTTGAAATTACGGGCGGCGTGCTCCTCGCGTTTGGTGACTATTCAACCGATACGCCCAACTGCGCATCCGTCAGCTTTACGAACGACAAGTTCTACGGCTCCGACAACGCCGCCTTCAAGCCGGAATACCACGGCAACATCATTTTCTACGGTGGCGACGTGAAGTCCGTTGCAGAGGTGAACGTTTCCGGAATGAAGGAATTCAAGTTCCCGAACGGCAAAGTCTACATGTACAAGTAGACGCAACTGCTAGTGTAGGCTGTTTTTGCAAAAACAGGTCACTAAATGCGTTTTTTTTACCGTTTAGTGACCTTTTTTGTTAGTTTGTTTGCGGTGCTTTGAATAAAAAGAGGCCTTTGTTGCCATTTTAGCGTTCTAAAAGTTGTTGAATTTTTACATAATCGTCTTTGAGGTGGCCTTAAAATAGGATTTTACCCGTTAAATTGCTTATTTTGTATGTAAAAAGGGTCACTAAACGAGAAATTTTCTTCATTTAGTGACCCGTTTTGACGAATTTGCAATTTTTTGTCTTGTCTGCGGACTTACTTCATTGCCCGCGAACTTACTTCATTGCCCACGAATTTACTTCATTGCCCGCGAACTTACTGCCTTGCGGCGAGTTCTTCCGGAGTGCGGGCCAAAATGTCCCAGTCGCCGCGCTTGATTATCTTGTATGCATAACCCTGCTCGGTGAGGAACAGCTGGCGGTTCATGGCGAACTCCTGTTCCTTGGAGTCCTGCGTGACGATGCTGTAGAAGTGCGCCGCGCCGCCGTCGCTCTTCGGACGGAGAACGCGACCTAGGCGCTGGGCTTCTTCTTGGCGGCTGCCGAACGTACCAGAAATCTGGATAAGCACGTTTGCGTCGGGCAAGTCGATGGCGAAGTTTCCGACCTTTGAAACCATGAGGTTCTTGAGGCTTCCGTCACGGAATGCGCCATAGAGCCTGTCGCGTTCCTTGTTCGGGGTCTTGCCCGTAATCAGCGGGATGTCCAAAGTCTTGGAGAGGCTTTCGAGCTGGTCAATGTACTGGCCGATGATGAGCACGCGGTCGTCCGGCTTGTTGTAGAACTTGAGGAGACGCTCCACGATGTCCGTCTTTTCGGGATTCGTACTCGCGAGCGTAATCTTTTCGCGAATGGGGGCGAGCGCGTACTTCATCTTGAGTTCCGTTTCCATCGGAATGCGGATTTCGTTACAGTCAGCGGTCGCAATCCAGCCCTGGGCTTCGAGGATACGCCACGGAATGTCGTATTTCTTTGGGCCGATAAGGCTGAAGACTTCTGTTTCCTTGTGGTCTTCGCGGACGAGCGTCGCCGTGAGGCCGAGGCGGCGTGTGGCCTGCATTTCGGTACTCAGGCGGAACACCGGAGCCGGCAGCAGGTGCACTTCGTCGTAAATCATGAGGCCCCATTTCTGCTGGCTGAACAGCGGAAAGTTCGCAAGTTCCTTTTTGACTTCCTCGTCGCTCATTTCCAAATTTTCGGAATTGTTCTCTTCGCCATCCTTCTTCACGCGCTTGCGCTGTGTCAAAATCTGGTAGGTGGCGACTGTTACCGGTCCGATTTCCTTCACTTCGCCGGAATACTCCTTCACCATTTCGATGGAAAGATCCGTCTTGTCGCAAATTTCGCGAATCCACTGGCGGCTTGCAGAAATGTTCGGCGTAAGAATCAGAGTCTTTGTTTGCACCAGGGCCATCGTGGCAAGTCCGATGACTGTCTTGCCGGAACCGCAGGGCAGTACGATGACGCCCGAACCGCCCTTCTCGGAACCGGACGCGTAAAATACCTGTGCGGCTTCTTTCTGGTAGTCGCGGAGCTCGAATTTTTTGCCGGAGAGCGTTGTTTCGCGGAGTTTGATGGGAAGCGGGTCGCCGACGGTGTAGCCCGCCAGGTCTTCTACAGGGAAGCCCGCATTGGTGAGTGCCATCTTCAGGTGACCGCGTCGTTCGGGGTCCATCAAGGCGTGCGTGTCGTCGATGAACTCCAACACGTAGTCGGCCACGTCGGGCAGTTTGCAGATTTCGACGAACATGATCTTGTCGTCGGATTCCATGATAAGCTTGTCTCCGTCCTTTTTGAGTCGGAGCAGGCCGTAGCGGGCCATGTAGTCTTCGATTTCCGTAATTACGGACTGCGGAATGGGGTAGCGGCTCTGGCTTTCGAGACGTTCGATAACTTCGGGAGCGCGGAGCCCCGTGGCGGCTGCGTTCCACAGGGACAGGTGCGAAATTCTGTAGGTGTGCAGGTGTTCCGGACTCTTTACCAGTTCGGTGAAGGGTGCGATTGCGTCGCGTGCGGCTTCGTAAGTGGGGGCATCGACCTCGACCATGATTTCGAGGTTACTTTGAACAATTATAGCGCCATTGGGATTCATAGGGCGCCAAATTTAATAATTTTTGCCCCCTTTCGCAAGGTGCCCCGTTTTGCTGGCTTTTAAATAAAAAAAACTCCCCGGAACGCGTCCGAGGAGTTTTTCGAGCCACCCAGCAGATTTGAACTGCCGACCTGCTGATTACGAATCAGCTGCTCTACCAGCTGAGCTAGAGTGGCATAGCGGGGTCAAAAATAGCAATAGGGGCGTTTTTTGTCAAGATAAATGTCTTATGGTTGGCAAACTCTCTTAAATTTTCTATGATTGGGCTACGAAATTTTAAAATGGAAGTCCAATATGGCAAACGAATCTAATCAGAATAACTCTGAAATCAAGGAATTTTTTGTTCATCATGGTACCAAGGTATTGGTTGCCCTTGCTGTGGTTTTGGTCATTGTGGCAGGCGTGGTCCAATTTAAGGATTCTCGCAAGGCCGCAGCTGCCGAACAGGCCGAACTGCTCGGTGCTGGCATGACCTACCTTTACGCTAACGAAAAGGACAGCGCCCTTGTTGAATTTGAATCCACGATTAGCGCTGGCAAAATCGAAGGCTTGGCTCTCGCCAAGGCTGCCCTGTTTGCCGGTAACATCAAGTTCGAAAAGGGCGACTTCGACGGAGCCGCGGTTTTGTTCCAGAAGTCCTTGGACAACGCCGGTTCTGTGGCGCTGGTCCGTTCTGCCGCCATGCACGGTCTTGCCTCTGTGAAAATCGAAAAGAACGATTTCGCCGCTGCCGCAGGTCTTTTGGAAAAGTACATTGCTGAATTTGCCAAGCGCACGGGTGACAAGGAAGACCGTTTCCAGAAAGAAGAACCGCAGGACCAGGTCCCGATGGTTGCCGACGCTATGTGGAAACTCACTTTGGTTTACCAGCAGTTGGGCGCAAACGACAAGGCTAAAAACACTGCCGCACGTATTGTCGAAGTCTACGGCGATAACCAGATGTACGCCGACAAGGCCAAGAAGTTCCTGGCTAACCTCTAATGGCTAGCCCAGGGCCAGTTTCCAGCCTAGGGCGAAAATTCCAAAGTATAGAACGACCCATGCGAGGTCGGTCACGGTAGTAGGTGCTCCCCAGCGGAGCATCTTCTTTTTTGGTATGAGGCCGCAAACAGCGCCTGCAATAAAGCCGTAGGCGTGGCCAAGAATGTCGGCGTTTTCGCCAAGTCCAAGGAATACCGCAAGCGACATGGCTCCGCAAAGAGGTGCGAACCTGCGGAGCAGCCCGTGCGTCTCCCTGGGCATCAGTCTGAATTCAATGACGGCTAGCGCACCCATGGCGGCGAATACGAATGTGGAATATCCCAGAGCCCTGTAGTCGGTTTGAACTGTTAGCGCAACACCGAAATTCGCAATGACACTTGCGAGTGCGAGGAACGGAGCCATGCGCGCCAGCGGAATACGGTACGACATCAGGTTCAGTACGATGTAGCCGCTAATCAGGTTCCCGACCAGGTGTCGAGCATCGGCGTGTAACGTCAGTGCCGTGATGGTCCGCCACCATTCTCCTCGCAACACACGGTCGGCGTCCGAAATGCCCAGTGCGTGCATCTTTTGAACGAGGCCTCCAAAGTCCGCCATGGTGCAAACTACGGGTGCCAGTAGTACCCAGATGGGTTGCAGGCTGACCGCGAGCGGGAGTGGTGGATTGTCCTCCTTGGGCGGATTTTCCCGACGGTAGAGCCTCAATTGATACGTTGCCTTTTTTTCGTTTTCTGGAGTCACGTAAATTTCGAAAGGTCCTTCCTCGGTGCGCTCCAGTCGGTGGACTATCCCTTGTGACAAAAGAACTAGGGTGTAGTCGCGAATTTGTTTGTAAGTTCCCACGGCGATGCAGATGGATTCTTCGGGATTTTCTGTGTCTGCCGTGCTTGCCGGAAGGTCGGAAACCGGCTGCGTTTGTGACGGTTCCTGGCTTGGCTTGCGCCGAATCATGGGACTCATGTATCGTGGAGCCATGTTTTACTCCAGAGGGATGGCGGAAGTCATTGCGAAGTGACCGTCTGCGGATTCGCATTCGGCGCGGAGGTAAGCGAAGTTGTCTGTATTCACGACGATGTCTTCGGCAGCCCTTGTGGCGACGAGACTTTCGCGGCACAATTCTTCGTCTGGAATTTGCTTGGCGTTTAGTTTTTTGCGCCTTCCGTAAATACGGATGTAGCGGAAACCTCCACCGAAATCATCGATGTTTCGTGCCTTGAACGTGACTTGACGCTCGGCCTTTTCCCACCAGAGGGCGGGGCCATCGGTGATATAGCAATTGTCGGCATCGAAAGCCTTGTTGAGGGTCTCGCAAGAGAGCGTTGTCGCTTCTCCGGAAAATGCTTCTTTTGAATCCTGGATTTTTACGGCTGTGCGGACTTTGCCGAACACGTGATCCCGGGTGCGGCAAAGTGAAAACAGGGGCAGGCTTACGACTGTGGTGTCGTTCAGGTCGCCATGGGCGTCGTTACCGCCGATGGGCAGCAAAAAATTTCCCTTGCCAAGTTCGTTTATCCAAAATTCTCTCCCGAGTTTAAACCCTTCATCCCGCACTCCGTTCCAGAACTGAATTCCGCGAATCCTGTGTGCCTTGTCCAGGTTTAAGTCTTCGTGCGCCCAGTAACCGCGCCTGAAGATGAATTTTTCTAGAAGTCCCATGGGCTGCAACGGGTGCGCTGCAAAGCAGTGTGCTTTCGTGGAATCCAGGAGTTGCGGTATTTTGCGTGTGGGGGTGTTTTCGAGCCAGTAGCGTCCGCAGTCGCCAAGCCCCGGGAGGTATCCTTCGGGCGCTAAGACTGTCATGTGGACGTTTTCCCCTTTGCGGTTTCCTGCCGAGACCTCTTCACCAGCGAGCATCAAGGGGTAGCCATTGCCCTGAGGCAACTGTGCAATTTCATCGCGGAGTTTCTGAAATCGTGGAACAGGGGAATCCGCTTCCTGGGTGTAGTCGCTTTCGGTAAAGGCGAAATCGTAGGCATGGTCCGTGCAACTCACAAAATCCAGCCCGACGCACTTGGCCGCTTGCTGCAGGACTGCTGGTGTCGCTCCATATTCTACGTGGTCGCGTGAATAGTGGGTGTGGCAGTGCATTTCGCCGTAGACAAATCCATCGCCCTTGGGAACATCGTTCGCCAACACCTGGAGGCTGATGGCCTGAGGCTTTAGGGAGGGCAGGTTCCACCTCGTAAAGGTCCGCGCATCCGTATGGCTCTTCTTTGTTTGACGGCTAACCGTAATTTTAGGAACGATGCTGTATTTCCCGGGGGAAAGCCCTTCCATAGGGATGGCTATGAATTCAAGAAGGCTTTTGACTGTTTTGTCGAGCGTTATGGAACGACTTTCGGTGGAGCCTTTTCCGTTGTCGAGTTTTGTAACGGATATCTCTGCCGATTCCAATGTGACAGGAAACCTGTCCGCATCGCGAACCACAATCCAAAGATTCGGAATTTCGCCCGGGACCGCCTGGAACGGCATGTCGAACGTGATTTCCGGCCAAGGCCTGTATAGCAGGGACCATGGAAGTTTGAACTTGAAATGCGTTTCGGCGTAACGCAGTTTTTCGCCTGGCCAAAAACTCATTACTGCTCCTTTGCTTTAGGGGCAGTAGAAACCTTTTCGTCTTTTTGTTTGGCTTTGTCTTCTTGGTTTTGGGGGGCGGTAGAATCTTTTTTTACGGGAGCCTTGGAGGAATCCGGAGATGCGGTGGAGTCGGCTTCCGTTATTTCTCCGGTGGCCACGGAGGAATCCGGGACGTTGGCCGTTGTGTCTTGGACCATAGAAACGGAGTCCTTGGCGACTGTCGCCGTCGTGTCCTTGTTTACTTTTGCGGGATCGGCAGGGACTTTCGTTGAATTCTTTGACGCGGGATTGCTCAGTTTTTTCATGGACTTGTTGTCGCTCGTACGCTTGCTTCCATCTGTGCCTATGGAGTCGTCGTCATCGTCATCGTTCTCGACAGGCTCGGGCTTGTTCCAAACACCGAAACTGACGCGTACTTGCAACTGTAACCCACCGATATCCCACTTGGCTTTTTCGTTTGGTCCGTCGGGAACGATGTCGGCAAAAGTTTTCTTCGACCTGACGCCCATGCTGCTGTAACCGATGTCGCCGAAGATGTTGAAGTTTTTCCAACTGGCTATCAGGTAGCCAACGCTGAAACCGAAACCGGCGCCGTACCACTTGTTTTCGGCTTCCAGTTTTCCCCAGGTCGTGTAGATTTCTGTTCCGGGCAACGTCCAGTACCAGCGGAGGGCTACACTGAAAAGGCTACCGTCCGATAGCGTCATAAAGTTTAGAGGAATGGCTATGCGGTATTCCAGGAAAAGGGGAATGCCCTGGAGTGTATAACTGTAGTTGTGCGACTTGTTCTTGCGGTCGGTCAAGACCACTTCCTCGTTGTCGTAGATGAACCCGATTCCTGCGCTCAAAAAGTGGTCCTGCAGCATTTGCAGTTGCAAGCCTCCCGAAACCGGAAAGCAAAAATTCACTTTTTGAAAATCCTGTTTTGCGACGGTCAGGGATTCCTCGGAGGTCAGCGCGTTTGCGCGGAATTCCTGGTAAATGGTGTCTATGGCGTCTTGAAAGTATTCGCGTTCCTCAAAGTTCAAGAACGAAATGGCTGGTTGCAAAAAAATGGAAAGTCTGGAGTTGTCGTGTTCCACGACTTTGTCTTCGCTGGCAAAAGCAAGCGAACAGGCCAACAGAACAAGGCCTATCAGACTGCCGATTTTTTTTGCCCTGCTATCCATTCAAAACCTAGTTGCGCATTTCCTTTTCTTCTTTCTGCTGGCGCTTGTTTTCGGAATCCTTCTTCAAGCGCTTCTCGTACTTGGCTTCGGCCTTTTGAATTTTCTTTTCGGTTTTTTCCAGCAGTTTCTGGATATCCTTGTCGTCTTCGGGAAGTTCAGTCTTTGCCTGTGCCAGGTAATTGCGCGCGGATTCGAATTGATCCAGGTCGGTGTAGGCCTGGGCAATCAGGAACAGCACTTCTCTGCGACGCTTGGACTTCTGGTATGTTTCCAGGAATTCCTTGAAATAGATGGCTGCGGCCTGCGGTTTGTCCATGCGTAGGTAAAGGCGTCCGGTCTGGAATTCCTTTTCGGCCATGCGTTCCACCAGAAGGTCGTAGTAGTAGTTCACGGAATCGCGGAGAGGGGAGTCCGGGTAATTCGAAAGGTAGCGCTCAAAATCCCTCATGGCGATGGTCGTGTTGGATTCGTCACGGGACACGCGGAATTCCATATTGAACGAAGAAATCGCCTTGCGGAATTCGGCGGTCTCCACAAAGGGGGAGCCGGGGAAGTTTATAATGAAACTGCCGTATTCACCACGGGCTTCGATCCACTCTTCAAGGTTGAAGTAACTTTCTGCAAGCAAGAACTGTGACTGTTCCATGTAACCGGTACCGGCACAAAGCGAAAGAATGTCTTCCAGTTTGTCCTGGGCCCTCCCGTACTTGCCGTCTTTGAACAATCCTTCGGCCTTTTCGTATTTAGCCTTGCAGAATTCCGTGTGGCTCACCTTACCCGACTGGCTCGAAGAACAGCCGACCAAAAAAATCGTCGAAACAAAAAGATTGAGCAATAAGGGTGTCTTTACAGAAAATCTCATTTTTTTTTCTTTGGTTAATTCTAACTTTCGCTTTTGAGGTTACAGCCCCCAAAGTAGAAAAAAGTGGTCGTATAGAACAATGATTTTAGTCCGTTATGTGTTGAAAGAGCTTATTGCACCGTTTATTGCGGCTCTTTTTGGCATTACGTTCTTGTTCGTAGTGGACTTTCTTGTGAAGATTTTGGACAATGTGCTTTCCAAGGGGCTTCCGACTTCCACCGTTGTAGAAATATTTGTTCTGAACTTGGCGTGGATGCTTTCCCTTTCGATTCCCATGGCGGTCCTTGTGGCGTGTCTTATGGCATTTGGCCGTATGTCCGGCGATCAGGAAATCACTGCGGTCAAGGCGGCGGGAGTGTCCCCTTTGTCTTTAATGCGACCGGTGCTTATAGTTGCTCTGCTGCTTTCTGTGTTGATGGTGCTTTTCAACAACTGGGTGCTCCCCGAGGCGAACCACAGGTCGGTGGAATTGATGAACGCTGTTTCGCGCAAAAAGCCCCATGCGTTTATTGATGCCGGAAGGCTCATTACCCAGTTCCCCGAAGTGCAGTTGTGGGTGAACCATATCGACCCTGTTTCGGGAACCCTTTATGGTATCCAGGTCTACGAGTTGGAACGGAAGGGGGCTCCGCGAATAGTGTACGCCGACAGTGCTACCATGGACTATGTCGACAACGGTGCAACTCTCATGTTCAGGCTCCGCAGTGGCGAAACGCATGTGGTAGATCCCGACGACCCCGAAAACTATTTCCGCATAAGGTTCTTCTCCCAGGACTTGGCCATGAAGAACGTGGACGATCGATTGGAACGTCGTAGCCGCAGTTATCGCAGCGACCGCGAAATGCCGGTGGAAATGATGATGGATGTGGTGGAAACGGCTCGCAATCGCTACGATACCGTTTATGCCGAATCCATGAACAGTCGCCTTTCTACGCTCATGGACCTCAACCGGCAGATGGAAGGCGATACGATTGTGCCGGATTCTGCAAAAGTTCCTGCCATAACCGATTCGGTCCAGGTACGCCGGTCCTTGCAAAAAATAAGGGTTCGTGAACTGGCTGCACAAAGGACAACTGAACGCCTTTACGGCCGCTTGGAAAACGAAGAAAAGCGTGCCGCCCAGTATCTTGTGGAAATTCACAAAAAGTTCAGCACATCTTTTGCGTGCTTCGTCTTTGTCCTCATTGGGGCTCCTCTTGGTATCATGGCGCGCAAGGGCGGCATTGGCACGGGAATCATCTACAGTCTTGCGTTCTTTGTCGTTTACTGGATTTGCTTGATTGGTGGCGAAAATTTGGCTGACCGTCTTATCATTTCTCCGGAACTTGCCATGTGGGCATCCAACGCCATTATCGGCTTGTTCGGCATATTCATTACTATCGCCATGGTTCGCGACAGGTTCAGCGGTGATTCCAAGTTCTTCAGGGCGATTCGCGCCATTGGACGAGGCTTCAAGAAAATTACCGGGAGGTTCGGATGAGATTCTCTCGGTACCTGATATGGAATTTCCTGAAGATGTTCCTCATCGTGATTCTTGGTGCGATTCTCGTATTCATCGTCATCGACTTCGTGGGAAACATCAAGACATGGCTTGCTCGCGACATGAAGGATGTGGGTGAATATTATTTCTGCTACCTGCCTTATATGCTTTACTTGATAACGCCTGTGGCCATGTTCATCGCAGTTCTCGGTTCCGTGGGCAACATGGCTCGACATCTGGAAATGTCTGCCATGCAGAGCTCCGGCCAGAGCCCGTTGAAGACCCTGCTTCCGATTTTTGTCCTCGGTGTTTTTGTGTCGGTCGGTTCTTTCGAAATGAGCGAATACTGGCTGCCCGACGCGAACCATAAACGATTGGAATTGATGGAGACTAACGTTCAAAAAAGAAAGAATCCGCGAATCAAGGAAAAACAGAACTTCACTTTTATCGATAGCGAAAAGGCTAGTTGGTTCTTTAGGTACTATTCCGGCCGAAACAAGATGGGCCGCGATGTGGTTCTGTTACTTCGCGAGCAAGGGCGCCTCAAGGAACGTTTTGACGCAAGGATTGTCCGTTGGGAAGAAAAAGACAGTGCGTCTTACTGGGTCTTCGAGAGGGGGTATCACCGCATTTTCCAAAAGGACGGTTCGGTTAACGTCATTCCCATCCACAAAGAAAAAATGCTTGATCGCGTGAATACCCGTCCCGAGGATTTGATCAACGACCGGCAGATTTCCGACGAAATGAATACCAAGATGGTTCGCGAGCGTATTGAAGTGCTCAAACGGTCGGGTGAAGATACGCGCGTTATGGAAACGGCCTTGTATTTTAAACAGTCCGCCCATTGGATGAACCTGATTGTTTTGCTGATAGGGGCTGCCCTTTGTCACCGATATACCCGTTCTGGGGGGCTTTCGCAAAAATTCGGTGTTGGACTTTTGCTTGTTTTTAGTTATTATATCTTGGAAAGGATCGGACTCAAGATGGGCGAAAATGGGGCGCTTTCTCCATTTTTGGCGGCCTGGATAAGCCATTTCCTGTATGCATTCGTTGCGGGTGTAATGCTTTACCGTTCCTTTAGACTTTAGAAGGGCGAAAATGTTGGTATCGAATATTCTGTTTGTTGTGGCCGGATTGTTGCTCGGCCTTGCATTCCAGGGGGGGATGCTGTTGTTCTTGATTCCAGTGGCTGGCGTGGCTGCTGCGCTTGGGTTTATGAACTTGCCGCGGGTACCCGGTGGTAAAACCGCTCCCATTCCCGTTATTACGCGGGTGGCGAAAGCGACGGGCATTTCACCGGCCATCACTCCCGATATCCGCAATTCCATCAAAGACGGTGCCTCGGAATATAACGAACCTACTTCGACCTTGCGCGTCAATCAATGTTGGGCCCGCACCAATGCCGATGTCAACAAGGCGACCAGCGACATGTTGCAAGGTTTGAAGCGCATCATTCCCAATGCTTACTCCCTGATTGTATTTGCCCCTCTTGTAAATTTCAAGGAATGGTCCATCCGTTCTTATTGCAGTGAACCCAACGCCCAGGTGGCGACCGATGTGAAGATTACCGAAAATTCGGGACTGGTGAGCCAGTTGTTCCGCCCCGAAGTCGAACGCCTCCTGGAAGGCGACTTGATGGGCGGCAAGACTCTTCTCTACTACATCGACAATCCCATGATCAAGTCGCTGGTGGCTGTACCCATGCTCGACCGCGAAAAGAACCGCATCGGTGCGATTGTTGTGGATTCCCTGTATCCCAATGCCTTTAGCCAGTCTACGGCCCAGGCGCTTACCTACATGGCGAGCAACCTTTACACGCTTTCGTTCAAGAGTTTTGCGTCTACCAAGAACTACATTGCTCAGCAGCAGTTCAGCGTGCTTTACAATTACCAGCACAAGTTCTTCCAGACCATGACGGTTAAGGACATCTACCGCCAGATTTTCGAGTACGTCAAGGAAAACATTCCTTTCGACCGTGTTATGCTCTTGGCCCTGGATCCGCAAGACGATGCCGTTACGCACAAGGAACGTGAAGGCCGCGTGGTATGCTGCGATGGTATCGATTCCGACCAGTTCGTCAACAAGAAATTCTCCTTGTCCGACAAGGGCCTTGCTATTTTGGCTTTGTTCCGCAATCGCCCTGTGGAACGTGTTTTCGGCTCGGGACTTAACCAGTACGTGCCTCGCATAGACAATCAAGAAAAGCGTAACATGGAATTCCGGCAGTTGTTCGTAATGCCGATTTCTACCGATAACAACGCCAGCCAGGCTGAACTTGCCATCTGCCTGGAAAGTCGTACTCCCGGCCGTTACTCCGAACACGAAATGGAACTTCTGAAGGCGTTTGCCGCCGTGGCTGGATTCGCTTATGCCCGTGCCTGCCAGTTTGAACAGGGCAGGAACCTTGCTAGCCGAGATGGTCTTACCGGACTCATTAATCATCGTACGCTTCACGAAAGCCTTCGTACCGAAAAAGTTCGCGCCAATCGCCAACAGTACAACATTGGCGTTCTCATGATGGACATCGACCACTTCAAGAATGTGAACGACACATACGGGCATCCAATCGGGGATGTGGTCATTAAGGGTATTGCTGGCGCCATCAGTGGAGAAATCCGCAAGGAAATTGACATTGTGGCTCGCTATGGTGGCGAGGAATTCGTGGTCGGCCTCATCGATACTACGCCCGAGGGCATGATCGAAACCGCCGAACGCATTCGCTGCGCTGTGAAAAAATTGGAATTCGATGTTCATCAGGCGGATCCTCTCCGTGTTACGGTGAGTATCGGTGCGTTCTTGGTGAAACCCGATTTCTACGACATGAAAAAGGCTGTGAATTACGCGGACCAGGCCTTGTACAAGGCGAAGGAAGGTGGGCGTAACCAGGTTATCCAGTACACGGAAATTCCTGCGGATTTACCTGAACCGGAAAAGAATAGTAGTCCCGAACACTAACCACTAATAAGATGAGAGAATAGTATGCAGTGGTTAGTAAATAGTGGTTAGGGATCTTCGATTCCGTATGCAGTAAAACAATGGCGCCGTAGGTGCATCATTACAACGCAGCGTAGCCGCGAAACTAACCATTAACCACCAACCACTAACCACCAACCACTAAATTAATGTTCACACTTGTTGATTGGATTGTTCTCGCTGCGTACATGCTTTTTTCGCTCCTAGTGGGCCTTTGGTTTTCTCGCGGCAATAAGAACCTCAAAGAGTACATGTTCGGCGGTGGCGCCATGCCGTGGGTTGCCGTGGGCATCAGCCTGATTGCCACTTCCGTAAGCGCGACGACGTTCCTTGGGGCGCCTGCCGACGTGTTCGGTGACGACATGACTTTCCTCATGTTCCAAATCGGCGCTCTTTTCAGCATAGTCGTGGTGGGTTTCGTTTTCATTCCTCGGTTCCGCAGTTCCGGAATCAACAGCGCCTATGAACTTTTTGAAGTGCGGTTCGGCAGTAAGGCGGTGCGCCGTCTTGCCGCGATTTTCTACTGTCTCCATTTGCTGTTGCGCACGGGCATTCTCCTTTACGCGCCTTCGCTTGTGCTTGCGCAGATTCTCCATATCGACTTGAAGGTCGCCATCATCGTGAGTGCTGCAATCGCCATTTTCTACACCTGGTTCGGCGGTATCAAGGCGGTCATCTGGACCGATGTGCTGCAGTTCTGCGTGTTCTTCGGTGGCGGTGTGCTGGTGCTCGTGCTCATTGCGAACGCCGTGGGCGGTTTCGGCGAAATGGCCGCCTTGGCAGGCGAGGCGGGGAAGACTCGCTGGTGGAACCCGTCCCTTGATATTTCCGACGCGCGTACGCTCGTGTCCGCGGGCTTTGCCTACGCGATTCTTGAAATCGCCATCCGCGGTTGCGATCAGCAGTTTGTTCAGCGCTATCTCAGCTGCAAGGATGTGAAGGCTGCGAATCGCTCGAGCATCCTTTCGATGGTGCTCGGCTGCTTCGTCTCGATTCTTTTCTACTGGGTGGGCGCCGCCCTTTTCGTCTATTACAAGATTGCCAAGGCGGGCGTGCTTCCCGAAGGCCTTGGACAGAACGACGTGTTTCCTTACTTTATTGTAAACGGGCTTCCGCAGGGAGTCACCGGGCTCATCGTCGCCGCCATCTGCGCTGCCGCTATGAGCAGCCTTTCGGGCGCCATCAACAGTCTTTCGAATACTTCCGAACACGATTTTCTCGGCTGGAAGGAGGACGCGGGCATTGGCGGCCTCAAGCGCGCCAAGATCTGGACCGTCATCTGGGGCGTCCTCGGCGTATTTTTCGCCCTGTTCGCCGCGACGCAGCAGGGGAGTCTCCTCAAGAACGCCCTCTTCTTTACGGGACTCTTTACGGGGCCGCTTCTCGGCATGTTCCTCCTCGCGTTCTTTGTCAAGAATCTCCGCAGCTGGCAGGTCATTGCGGCCGTCCTTTGCGGCATGGCAAGCCTCGTGCTTATCCAGGGAATTCCCGCTTTCGGCGTTCCCGCCGTCCTCGGCGGAATTTTCAGTTGGCCCTGGATGCCCTTCATCAGCATGACGACCACGATGCTTGTGGCCGTGTTGCTGAAATTTGCATGCAAGATCAAGGCTTGACGTCGCTGTTTTTTTGAAAAAAAACACTGTGTTGCGGTACTCCTTTTTGAATATATTGTCTTTGAACATCATGTTTGTTGCTGCTTGAAGGAGGCGAATATGTCGAACAAGGCTTCTATTGCCGCTATCGTGGGCTTGTCCGTAGTTTGTGTCGGATTGCTTTTGTGCAATTTGCTAAGATGCCCCGCTATGGGTGCTTCGTGCAATTTTGCCGGCTCTGCGCAAGGTGCCGTTCCCGGCGCTTCCGAACAGCCTGGCTCGTCCGAACCGTCCGGGGTGCAGCCCGGGCTTCCTGCCGGCGTGTCCGTCACGAACAACGAACAGAAGAATTTTCTCGCCAATGAATATGTCACGACGTTCAGGGTTGTCCAGAGGAACATGGACAAGAATGTCGCCTACCGCCGCCTCAACGAAAGCCGCGACAAGGTCCTCGCCTTGCTGAAAAAGCATTCCGTCGGCGAAAAGGAGTACGAGTTCCTTAGCAGTTCCCTGGAAAAAAAGTGGTCGTACATAAAAGGCAAGAGAAAATACTTGGGCTACGAAGCCGCGCAAGAGGCCTTGGTCGTGTTTCACGGCAAGCCGTCTGCCGATTCCCTGGAGTTTGACTTGGCCGGATTCCCCTTCATAGACAACGTGCGGACCAGAACCCGCTTGAAGAATGCGGATTCCCTGGAGGTGCTCGTCATACAGAACGCCTGCAAAAAAGCCTCCACCCTTGCTGACGAGTATGCGCGCAGCGTCGGCGCCGAGGCGGGCAAGGTCCTTTCCGTGGAAGGCTTCTCGGATGTCGAAGAAATGAGCTCCTCGGATTCCGTGATGGTACAGGCGTCCGTTTCCGCGACGCTTTCCGTGAAGGGTGCGGAAAATGGCGCACGTTCATTTGTTCGCGTAAGCCAGAGCGAAAATAAGAAATTTCCCGCAGACAAGTTTGTCGTGAACGTGAATGTCAGGCTGGTGGGTTCCGACAAGGAATCGCTTTTTGTGCGGGTTGCGCAAAAGCGCGACGAGCTTGCCCGGATGGCGAAGGATCTCGGGGTCGCCGAGTCCGAGTTCAATGCGGAATCCGTGAATCAGCGGAAAAGAAACGATTGGGAGTATGATTACGACGGAGGAAAGGACCCTTACAGCGTCTCGCAGAAAATTCTTGTGAATTTTACGTCCAAGGATGCCGCGGCGGCCTTCCTGGATGGCGTCGTCTCCATTGAGAACGTGAATGTGCTTAGTGCGCGTCCGGTCCTCAAGAACGAGGATTCCCTTAGGGTGCAGGTCACGAACGTCGCCGGCAAGAAGGCTATGGCCCGCGCGAAGGCCATTGCCGAGGGCTTCGGCGGAAATTTGGGCAAGGTCGTTTCCGTGAGCAATGAACCGAATTTCGAGTACGGTCGCGTGGTTCTCGGGGGCGCAAGGAACGGCGGTGGCGCACTTCGCAAGTCGCCGGCCTTGGCCTACGATATCATGAACAATTCTCCTTCCGCGGCGGGCATGAACATCGCTGATTCCGTCGCGATATCCGTCTATCTCGATGTCCTCGCCGAAATCAGGTAGTTGTAACTCGAGTTTTCGCTAGTCAAGGTGCTTTTTCTCGTCAACACTCTAAATGTGAGGAATATCACATTTTGGGTGTTGATATGTTGAACTACCGCTAACCTATTGTTCTTTATGGAATTAAGCGGACCTTGAACTAGTGGTCCAGGAACGCCCCCGTTCCCTCCGGATGGGGTGTTGATAAGTTTTGAGGACGGGCTGTAAAAAAATCCGAAAATTGCAAAAAAAGTGCTCATTTTGAAAAACTTTTTATTATCTTATATTCTACATCTTGTGTATGTGGTCTGGAGATTAACACAAGATGTAGTGGAAATATGAAAAAAGACGTTATCTCCTTGACTAAAGCCTAGTTAGGAGATGCGAGGATTGGAATAGATGATTTTTACAGTCAAGAAGCGCGACGGCCGCGAAATGCCGTTTAACATTGAGAAGATTTCCGAAGCCATCATCAAGGCGTTTCGTGCATCCGGCGAACTGAACGAACAAATTAAAGCCTCCCAGGATCAGTTGGACCTCCTCGGCCACGAAGATCTCTTAACGAGCACTGCGCTCAAGGTTGCTGCCTATGCCGTCGGCCGCCTCGAGGCCGAAGGCAAGAACAAGCCCGATATCGAAGAAATCCAGGACGCCGTCGAAAAGGCCCTTACCGAAGGCGGCTATGCCGATACCGCCAAGAGCTACATCCTTTACCGCGCCGAACGCACCCGCATCCGCGAAGTCAACACTCGCCTCATGCACACGCTTCGCGACATCACCTTCAGTTCCGCGAAGGAATCCGACCTCAAGCGCGAGAACGCGAACATCGACGGCGACACCGCCATGGGCACCATGCTCAAGTATGGTAGCGAATCCGCGAAGCACTTCTACACCATGATGATGCTCAAGCCGGAACACAGCCGTGCGCACTCGGAAGGCGACATCCATATCCACGACCTGGATTTCTATTCGCTCACCATGACTTGCTGCCAAATCGACCTGATTAAGTTGTTCAAGAACGGCTTCAATACGGGTCATGGTCATCTTCGCGAACCCAAGGACATCCGCAGTTACGCGGCCCTTGCCGCCATTGCCATACAAAGTAACCAGAACGACCAGCACGGCGGCCAGTCAGTGCCGAACTTCGATTACGCCATGGCGAACGGCGTGCGCATTACCTACCGCAAGGCCTACCTTGCGAACATTGTGAAGGCTCTTGAGCTCTTCACCGGCAAGGGAGAAGAGGAAATCCTCCCGATTGTCAAGAAACTCCACGCCGAAATGGCTGAAATGGACATGACGGCGACGCTCGTGCCGAACGAAAAGTTCGTGGAAAGCGAAGCCCGTGAACTTTCCAAGTCCTTTGACACCGAAGTCGTGATGAAGTCCCAGAAGTTCGCCGAAAAGCAGGCTTACGAAGAGACCGACAAGGCCACGTTCCAGGCCATGGAAGCCTTTGTGCACAACCTGAACTCCATGCACAGCCGCGCCGGTGCCCAGACTCCGTTCTCGAGCATCAACTACGGCATGTGTACCGAGCCCGAAGCCCGCATGGTCATGCGTAACCTGCTCCTCACGACGGACGAGGGCCTGGGTGGAGGCGAAACTGCCATCTTCCCGATCCAGATTTTCCGTGTGAAGGAAGGCGTCAACCTGAATCCCGGCGACCCGAACTACGACCTGTTCAAGCTCGCCTGCAAGGTGAGCGCCAAGCGCCTGTTCCCGAACTTCAGTTTCCAGGACGCACCGTACAACCTGCAGTACTATAAAGAAGGCCATCCCGAAACGGAAATCGCCTACATGGGCTGCCGTACACGCGTCATCGGCAACAACTACGACCCGAGCCGCGAAATCAGCTTCGGCCGTGGCAACCTGAGTTTCACTTCCATCAACCTTCCGCGTATCGCCATCAAGATGAAGTCCGTGGACCTGTTCTTCAAGGAACTCGACCGCATGCTGCAACTGGTGAGCGACCAGCTCATGGAACGTTTTGCAGTCCAGAGCAAGCGCAAGGTGAAAAACTTCCCGTTCCTCATGGGTCAGGGCGTATGGATTGATTCCGACAAACTCGGCTGGGAAGACACTGTCGGCGAAGTCATCAAGCACGGTACGCTTTCCATCGGCTTCATCGGCCTTGCGGAAACCCTGGTGATGCTCACTGGCAAACACCACGGTGAATCCGAAGCCTCCCAGGAACTCGGCCTCAAGATTATCGGCCACATGCGCGAATTCTGCGACAACGAATCCAAGCGCCTCGGCCTCAACTTCAGCCTTCTTGCGACCCCTGCCGAAGGCCTTTCCGGCCGCTTTGTTCGCATGGACAAGAAGAAGTTCGGCATCATCCCGGGCGTCACCGACCGCGATTACTACACGAACTCCTTCCATGTGCCCGTGTACTACAAGATTTCCGCTTTCAAGAAGATTTCTCTCGAAGCGCCATACCACGCCCTTACCAATGCTGGCCACATCAGTTACATCGAACTCGATGGCGACCCGACGCAGAACCTGGATGCCTTCGAAAAGATCGTACATCACATGGCGAAGTCCGGCATCGGTTACGGCAGCATCAACCACCCGGTCGACCGCGACCCGGTCTGCGGATTCGTCGGCGTAATCGGCGATGTCTGCCCGCGCTGCGGACGTAGCGAAGGCCATTCCATTTCTATAGAGAAAATTGAGGAACTCCGGAAGAAGTTCCCGGGAATGCCCGCATTCCGCGGCATCCGCTAAAATTATTAATCAAGGAGTAACAAAATGTCAGAAAAAGAAAAGAGCCTCTATGGCGAGGGTGTCGGTTTTGAACGCATCCGCCGCATCACCGGTTATCTCGTGGGTACAGTGGACCGTTTCAACAACGCCAAGCGCGCCGAGGTGAACGACCGCGTGAAACACGGTGTGTAACGGAGCCTGCGACCAGGGTGGGAGAGCCTGCCCGGATCGCTAGAGTCATGGCGGCCTTGTGCCGCCATCTCTTTTTGAAAATCTACAAACAAACTAAGTCATGCTTGATTATCCTCGCTTACGCATTGCTGGAATTGAACCCGAGTCCTTTGTGGACGGTCCCGGAATCCGTCTGACCGTCTTTACCCAGGGCTGCCATCACAACTGTCCTGGTTGCCAGAATCCGCAGACGCACGACTTCGCTGGTGGACACTTTATCGAAATAGACGAAATCCTCGAGATTATCGACGAGAATCCGCTCCTAGATGGAGTCACCTTCAGCGGCGGCGACCCGATGGACCAGGCGCAGGCTTTGATTCCGCTCGCCCGTGAAATCAAGGAGCGGGGCATGAACCTGGTCATTTTCACCGGCTACACCTACGAAAATCTCATGAAACTCGCTCCGGAAAAGCCGGAACTTCTTGAGTTGCTTTCGTTCGCCGACATGCTGGTGGACGGCCCCTTCATCATGGCGAAGAAATCCATGGACGTGAAGTTCCGCGGCTCCAGCAACCAGCGCCTCATCGACGTGCAGCAGAGCCTCTCGGCGGGCAAGGTCGTTTTGCACCAGATTCAAATCGACGAAATGGCCGAGCACCCCGACTGGGACCTCGAAACGTAGCGCACTGGTACAGCTTGAAAAACCTCCTGTTCTCGACGGATTCGAACGGCAATTCGAAGGACCTTGTGTTGACATCCTCGCCCAATTCCGATGGCATTGCATCGAAAATCCGCTTGACCAGAACGCCGGGCACTCCGACGATCCTCACAAAACTCGTCAAGAAGTTCAACATGGAACCGGAGTCGTTCAGTATCGGTTTTCCGCCGACGGCACCCCGTAGTTTCCCCCCTTTACAGTATAATTTCAGAAAACTATATTTGGCGCCATGAGCTGGGAAACGAATCCCCCCCCCCCAATGTAAACTTTTGCAAACAAACACGGATGGCAGCCAACGACGGTTGTGCTGTCGTGGATTTCGTATGCGCCTGCACGGTTTTCCGTGTGGGCCTTTTTTGACTTTATAACAAAAAAATAAGAAAGGAACGAGGCTGATTATGCGATTGACGTGTAATACAAAAAGAATCATGATGGCTATAGCCGCCATCGCGATGTTCTGCGCTGGCACTGCCATGGCCAGGGAGACATTGTTTATCAAAAACAGCGATAAGTATGTTACCCAAAGTGGCGACGATATTTACCAGATGAAAGCACCTCTTGTGCAGGTGACGAAAGCGTGTTCCGAGGCTGGCGCGCTGGATGTGAAAAACGGCAGTGTGACTGCGGGAAATGGCTACGTTGACGGAGCCTATAAATATGGCAACGTGACAAAATACGAGTGCAATACAGGAGTAAAAACAAATTACAATCTAGCTGTATCCCAAGTTAAGGAAAATTTGACAAAGGCGGGAGCTGGACGTGCTGTTGCATTTACTGGAAGCGTTTTTGAAGGAACGGAAAGTGGATTTTACGTTCTGAATGAGGATATGAAAACGGAGAGAATGTATATGGACTGTCCTTCGTCAAAAGTTGCTGGCGACTATACTGGCGTAAACAAGGACATGACCAAGTGCTATGAAAAGGTGGAGATATATGACGTGAAAGTTGCTTGCGGGTCTAATCAAAAAGCGGGAGATGGCAAAAGTCCGGTTTATAAGAATGTGGCGTGTATGTCAAGTATTGCATCATCTTCTATTTGTAGGCATAGTGATGTAATAGCCTACAAGGATAGATGTTACCAATTCGCGAATAATAAATTTGCTTCCGAATCAAAAAATGGCAACGACCCGTCTACGAATGCAAATAGTGCCGTGTGCCTTGATGATGGCTACAAGGTAAAGTCCTCCGGAACCTACCACACAAGCGAAAAAGACAGCGTGACCGCCGCAAGCAATAAGCCTTATTGCGTAAAGTCCACAAATACATCTTTTTACGGACATCCAAGCGATCGCTCTTATGTCGATAACTATAGTGCCAGCGTAACGCGATATGAGGGCTGCTCTTATACAAACGTGAACGGAACGGCAAGCGATAAAATCGGCTCGATGGGCGAATCCATCATCGCAACGCAGAACGGCAATAAGGCTTGCTATATGGAAAAGAACACTGACGGCTGCTTCGAAATAGGCTCGGCATTTGAACTTTACGCCTTTGCCAATATTGTGAATAACGCGACTAGTGGCAAAATTTGCGCTAAGCTCACGAGTGACATCACCGTGAACGAGAATGTGCTTGACGCTAAAGGTCAGCTGAACGGCAACGGAGATGGCCTCACATCGTGGACTCCGATGAACGTCAAGAGTGGTGTGAAGGTGACATTTGACGGCAACGGCCATACCATCAGCGGCCTGTACTTCAATGAAGAAAGGGAGAACGTCGGCTTGTTCGGCTTAGTTTCTGATTCGCTCTCCATTAGCAACCTGGGTCTCGTGGATTCCTATTTTAAAGGAGGTTACTATGTCGGCGGCCTTGTGGGGTATGCCGATGGTGAAAACGTCACATTGAGCATCACGAACAGCTACAACGCGGGCTCCGTGAGCGGGGATTCGTTTGTCGGCGGCCTTGTGGGAGATGCCGTTGGTACACCGACCATCACGAACAGCTTCTTCCTTGCGACTGGTAAGGGCGGCGACAATTACGGCGGCACCCCAAAAACATCCTTGGATGATTTCCATAACGGGGCTGTCGCATTCCAGTTGCACAACTGGTGCGAAAAGGAAACCGGCAGCGACAAATGCAAGGACGGCGGCCTGGACGGCTCCGTCTGGGGCCAGGACTTTACAAAGGAAAATTCCCTGCCGGACCTCAGCGGCGAGTTTGTTGGCGGCACTCCGCGTATGCTGACGCTTTACACGTTCGAAGGCGACACTCGTGTGTATCCTACAGTATATTTAG
>JAZLMK010000053.1:0-13846 GCA_045598645.1 Fibrobacter sp. | reverse complement strand
GTAGTGCCCGTTTACGGGCGGCCAAGTAAGGACTTCCGCAGGTGGCAGATTACCGTGCGTGCCCTTGCACGCGGCTAGCATCCTAGGGCTACGCCCGTATATGAAGAACCACCGGCTACGCCGGTGGGTCACTTTTTTTTTTACATCCGTTTTATTTGTGCGCTTTGCTTGGTTCGTTTTTTAACGCTTTTTAAGCGCGCTTGAAGCGCGAAAAGACGCCCAGCCCTGCGAGCAGGACTGCTGCGACCAGGCTTAGCCATATGCAGGCGTGGAATGGCCTGCTTCGGTATTCCATGCGCACTTCCGAGGTTCCCTTGGGAATTTCGACGGCTCTCAGGTTGCCGAATGCCTTGTAGACTTTGGCGGGTTTCCCGTTTACGGTTGCTTTCCAGTAGGGATGGTAGTTGCCTGCCACCACCATGAACCCGTTGCGGTCACTCTGCACCTGGAACACCTGGGTGTCCATCTTTGGCATCTGTACGAGTTTGGCGGACCCCTGGGCGATTCCTCCGTCGGCCTTTTGTTCCGGGGATTCCGAGAGAATCACTTTTTCGCGGTATTCAAAACCATTCTTAAGGGCTTCGATTGCCTTGTCGTCGTCCATGACTACGGAACTTCCGTAGATATAGGCTTCGCCCATGGCGGTTTGTATCGGCATGAACGTCGTGCCTTGGCGGCTGTCGAAAATGATTGCGCCGATGTTCATCAAGTCCAGGAATGGATGGGCCGCTGCGGGGTCGTTGATGTTCATCAGGTAGTTTTCGTTCTGTTGACCGCCGCGGAACTTGCGGTAAGTTGCAAGTTCGTTGTCGTGGAAGCCGTCGGCGTTGCGCATGTTGTATTGGGGGAACGAGTTTCCGCTCAGGGCCTTGTTGCGGGAAAGGCTTAGTATGCGGGGCACGTTGATGGAATCCTTTGCGTAGGGGGCCTTGATGGCTTTTGCAATGGCGTTGGTGGGCTGAATGTATTCCTTTTCGGAGACGTTCTGGATAAAGGCCCCGTTAATAAAGAATAGTTCTACGCTGGCAACTACGGTAAGGATTGCGACCTTTGCTACCGTGCTTGTTTTAGAACGGAATACGGCGAGTGCTATGGCTACAATGACCAAGGCCATTACAAAGCCGGGTATGACCGTGCTTGCCGTGGCTTCCATAACGAGTTGGTTGAGCGGCTTGAAATAGGGTGCCGAGATAGGATCGTTCAGCAGTTTTTCGCCACTCATGAGGAAGGTGCCGACAAGTGCGAACCCTACGATGACGCAGATTTGGATTCCGCGTTGCGTGCCCGGAAGCTTGTTCTTGAAGGCGTCAACGAAATTGTTTACGCTGAATTCCTTGCCCTGGTCGTCGATACTCATGACTCCGAGACATGCAGTAGCGTATAGGAGGCTTACGACGAAGCCGAATGGGCCGATGAACAAGGTCCAGTTGTAGCGCGCGACTACGGCGAGAAGAAGGAGAATGGCGAACATGGCCGCACCATGTAGAAGTGCTCGACGGTTCCTGATGGCGTCTTCGCTGTCTTCGGTAAGGGACTTGATGACTGGACCTGCCATCATCACAAGCAGCAGAGGCAGCCAGAACATGGACATGCCTGGTGCACGGAAATTCTTTGCCCCGGGAAGAATGTTGTACCACAACTTGAAAAGCGGCGAATGCAGTCCCATTCCATAACTGAGCGCAACGACTGCGCCCAATGCCCAGAAACAGGCCCAGCGGCGTTTTCCGGGGAGGAACAGGCAAAGGAATCCGAGGAACGTAAGCAGAATGCCTGCACTGTTGTGGTCAAGTTTGAAACTGTTGTGTCCCCAGTAGAACGGGCTTCCCTGGGAACCGGCTTCCATCATGGAACGGTAGTCGTTCATGGAAACATTCACAAAGGAACTGCCGGTAAGGTCGCCAGTCTTTTCGTCCTGTTCGTAGACATCGACGCCGATAAATCCCGGAAGTACCATCTGCATCATTTCTTCCTGGTGCAGGCACCAACTTCCGGCATGGCCGTAGTTGGTATGTTCCCCTTCGCCACGCACCGACTGGGTGGTGGTGTACATATACGGTGGAATGATTTGGAAACTGCTAATGGCAAGACCAAACGCAAGGCCTGCCGCGGCAAGTCCAAGGCGTTTGCCGCGAGTCTTTAGTCCGTCACAGTGAAAAGCCACTTCGTAAAGGGTGTAGAGACCGGCACCCCACAGGAACATGTAGGTGAGTTGCAGATGGCTGCCGAGAATCATCCAGACGATGCTCAAGGCGAGAACGATCATGTAGGGAATGCTGGATTCCCGCACCACCTTGCGAATGGCGAGCAAGGCCAGGGGGGCGATGGCGAACACCATCATCTTGCCGTCGTGACCGCCGTAGATGTACGTGAAAAATTCGGGGGAGAATGCATAGAGGAACCCGAGAAGGGCTGCCCACCAGCGGTTTCCGACTAGGTTCCATGCAAGGAACATGGCGCTCATGAAGGCGACCCATACGGTCAGGATGAACTTGATGCCAACGGCACGTGCGGGGTCGGTAAGGAACTGCACCCATACCAGCGGGTGGTAGGCGTCGCCGAATAGGGCGTCGATAGTGGGAACGCCACCCAGGCGCGAATCGTCCCATTCAGAAAGCACGATGTTCTGTGCTCGCAATATTCTTGATCCCATGCTGTTCAGCTGATCGCTGTTGAGCATTAGCAAATTGCTGTCGAACGCGAATTCGCGGAAGACAACGAGGAGAACGACTAAAAACATCGCGGCCATTGCCGCGAAAAAGCAGGGTTTCTTATCGAAGAATTTCATAGGAATTAGTCAACGGTGTTTTCGTCAACCTTGTTGTATTTGACCAGGCTGTAGATTCCGAATGCAGAGATGATGCAAACGGCTGCGATAACGACATATTTGATGAGTTTTGCCATACATGTCTCCTTGGTTTACTTTTTTGTAATAATCAAGCAAATGACCGGAAGTTTCTTGTCCACTTCGTTTTCGCTGGGGATGATTTCGCTTTCAAGAACCTTGCAGTCCAGTTCCTTTACGAATACTTCCAGTTGGTTCCTGTCAAACCCAAGCCAGATGTGACCGTGGGTGGTGCGGAAGGATTCCTCTTTGTGTTGGGCCAAGTCCAGCAGTGCGAGTGTTCCTCCGGGTTTGAGCACTCGAACGGCTTCCTTGAGCGCGAGTCTCGGGTCTACGGCATGGTGCAGCACTTGGCTCATGAGCACCAGGTCGGCAAAGTTTTCCGGGAGGCCAGTCTTTACCATGTCGGCCACTTTCGGAGTCACGTTCCCGATTTCTTTTTGCTTTAAAATTTTTTGCAGTCCGCTGATGACCTTTGGGTCGCAGTCAAGCGAAATCACGTTCTTGCAGCGGCTGGCGAGCATCAAGGAAAGGTCTCCGCCTTCGCCGCAACCGATATCTACGGCGGTATCGAATTGCACCATCAGTTTGCTGAATAGGCTGATTTGTGCTTTCAGGCTTCCGCCGGCTTGGTCTAACTTGTGAATCTGTCCCTTGGTCTTGTCTGTGCGTTCCTGCAGCATCTGCTCGGCGCGGCAGCGGACAATGTCCTTGTCTTGCAGTTCGTTGTAGGCGTCGCGGATTACCGCCAATACACGGCTGCTCAAAAGCAGTTCCTCGCTTAGACGGTAGTACGCCTTGATGCCGTCTCGACGGTCCTTTAGTAAACCGCACGATGCAAGTTTGGCAAGGTGGCGGCTGGCGTTGCTTTGATGGATGTCCAGAATGTCCTTGATTTCGTTGACCGTGAATTCGGCCTGGTCCAAAAGCATAAGAATCTTAAGGCGCATTTCGTCGGAAATGGCACTGAATAAATCCATCGAAGGTGTGATAGGTTCGCGAGGCATGCTATCAATATAATTTTTTATTATTGGAGTGTGAAAGTTCACGGGCTTAAAATCGTTTATTTCGCTGCATCCCTGGCTATGGCGCCTTCTGCCTTTGCCGAGGTTCAGTTGTCGTGGACTATGGATATGCCCTTGACTTTTTTTGCCGCTTTTTCCAGTGCCTATGGAAATTATCGGTATAGCCAAATGGACGTGCCCTCAAAAGAGGTAGTGCTCGGAAAATCCAGACTTTTGCCATGGGACAGGCCTTTTGCCGGGCGTTATAGTGAGAGTGCGGACAAAGTAAGCGATTGGGCTGCGCTTCTTGGTGCAGTGCCGTTTGGCGTTAGCGCGTGGTCCTGGTACCGGGGATGTGCGACAGGGCGCGATTTTGCAACATTCTCGTTAATGTTTGCCCAGGCCTTGGCCTTGCAGAACGGCCTCAACCTACTGGTTCGATCCATGCAACTGTGGCCTAGACCCTATATTTATGCGACTGATGGCGATGGACTCAGGGCGAAGGAAAATGCAGAAGGCGAGGCTTACGGAAGTTTCTTTAGTGGTCACGCTTCTGCTGCATTTACCGTTGCGGTGTTTACTGGGGAATGGTTCAGCGAAGTGTACCCCAATTCGCGCTACAAGGGAATTGTGTGGGCTTCGTCGCTGTCGACCGCCGGCCTTGTAGGCGTATTGCGCATTGCTGCGGGCAAGCATTATCCGACCGACGTAATCGTTGGGGCTCTGGTGGGAACAGGCGTAAGCCTTTCCGTCATTCAATTGCATAAAAAATCCGGCGACAGGTTTTCCCTGTACGCCGGACTGAATACCGCAGGTTTGATAGCGCGGTTCTAGTTACTTGATGGTGCTGGTCAAGCGGAAGGCGAGACCCACATCGGTCATTTCGTTTTCGCTGTACACGCTGAACTGGAGCCTAGAAGAGCCTATCTTCTTGTTCCATGCCACGGTCCAAGCCCAGTCGTCGTAGGTCTGTTCGGTAACCTGGTACAGGTTGTCGCGCCTATTGATGTATTCCCATTCCACCATGAGGTTGCTCATGAGGGTGTTCAGGATACCGCTAGTCGGGGCGAAGTCCAGACCCAGGTAGAAGGGCTGGTAGTATTCGCCGGGCTTGTAGTACTTGGATTCCGGGGCCAGGTAGTTTTCATTGTTCACGTCGATGTCGTCATCCTGTGTGTAAACGCAGGCGTATTCACCGTAGGCGCGCAGTATCGGCACGATGTTGTAACTGGCGTAGGCGGCGATGCGGTGTGTGAGGTAGGCCGTATGCTGCAACTGGTCAATGGCGTTGCTGCGGTAGGCGACCTTCATTTCAAGAGGGAACGTGAACTTCAAGTCTTCTTCGACGCGGACGTAGCCTTCGTTGGCAGTGCCGTTCTTGGCGGCGACCATGGCGTTCAACTGGCTAAGGCCGTGCTTCCACCCGAGTTCGAGAGCGTTGTGGCTGTAGTCGCGCATCCACAAGCCGCGCTTGGTCAAATCCTTGTCGATGTAGGTACCGAAGTGGGTGGACTGCGACCAGTCCGTTTTCCAGCGACCGATCTTGAGGTTTAGCATGTCCAGGTCGCCCAGTTTCCATTTGTAGTTGACCCAGTAGAGGTCGGCCAGGATTTTATCGTAACTCTTGCCGTCGATGTTGTTGCCGAATTCGGGAGCGAAAATGCGGAGCATGATGGTTCCGTCCAGGTTTTCACTCTTGTACTGGCCGCCCACGTTGGCGCGGATCCAGCCGCTGCTGAAGTTGTTGTCTTCGTCGGCGATGGACTTTGTGACTTGAGTCTGGACGTTGCCCTTGAGAGCAAAGTCGCCATCTGCAGCCATGGCGCAGGTGGCCATGCCGGCGATGAGGAATGCACTTGCAAATATAGAGAGTTTCATAGAATCTCACCTTTTTGTTTTGTTGAGTAAAAAATTAGAAAAATAAGATATAAAGTGTGATTTTTTCCTGAAAAAAAGCCTATTTTGGGGGGGTCCATAACGGAGTGTTTGATGAACAGGCTTATTTTTGTATTTTTATCGGCCTTGGTGGCAGCCTCTTTTTCGTTTGCGAGGGACTTGGCGCCGAACAAGACCCATGCGGTCTTGAATGTCTCGTATGTGAATAACGATGATGAACCTCACGCCAAGAAGAGACTTTTTTTTGTGGGCCAGAAAAATCCGAAGAACAAGATTGCCGTGACGACGGATGGCTACGGCGAGGCGAGTTTCATGATTCCTCGCGAAGATACCTATACGATTCTATGCGAAACCCTTACGGGCCCATTCGAATGTGGAGAAACGCCTTATGTCTCCATGACGGCAAGCACCGGTGGCATCACGGTCGTGTTTGACGATACCCGCACGGAACTTACCGGTGTCACGTTCAAGGCCGGCAGTGCCGAATTGGAGGAGAGTTCCTTCAAGGTCCTGGATGCCGCCGTGCTCGGTCTCAAGAAAAATCCAAAGGCCAGAGTCGAAATCGAAGGCCACACCAGCAGCGAAGGGGATGACGACTTCAACCAGACTCTTTCGGCGGAGCGAGCCTACAGTGTCCGTGCGTACATGATTCAAAAAGGGTTGCCGGAATCGCGTGTGACCGCGACGGGTTACGGCTCTAGCAGACCCAAGGCCGACAATTCGACCGAGGCCGGACGAAAAAAGAATCGTCGCATAGAAATTCGCGTGCTGAACTCCGACGAAGTCGAAGTCAGCGAGAATTAGCCTAGTAGAAATCTACGTTGAACCACCCTTTCTGGGTTTCTTCGTTGGCGGCGAATCCGCACGATACTTTTGTGTACTTGGTGCTACGCATGTTCAGGTAGTGCCCGATGTACGGGTAGTCCTCATCGCTGTTCGGGTCCCGTTCGCCGCTTTCTACAAGTTTCTTTTCGTCCCACATCATGTCCAAGTAGTACTTGGCGATATCTTCGATGTCGTTTTTCCATTTTAAACTGAAGTCGGGTCCCGTGTTCTGAGCGTGTTCCTTGCAGTAGCCAAAGTTGCCGTGGGCCTGTCCGCCAGCCAAGTCCAGTGCGGCCTGTTCGTCGGTGCAGGTCTGCTTTTCTTCGTCGGCCAAGGAAAGGGGGGCGGCGCCTTCGGTGGCGCGGTATTCGTTGATGATGTCAAGGCAGGTTTCTCGCCAATCTGGAGAACTGCTGGATGAGGCCGGTGTTGCGATTGCGGAGGAGGCCGGGACCTCCGTCGCCGAAGAAGCGGGAGGCTGCTCGGCGGAAGATGCCGGCTTGTCCATTGACGACGACAATGAATTTGTTGCCGACGAGGACTCGGTGGCAACGTTCTCCGAGGATTCTGCATTTGGCCCTACGGGAATGTTTATTTCACCATGGTCGACGCCTGCGCCTGTGCCGGAATCATTGGAACATGCCGATACAAAAAAAGCGGTGACGGCCATGGCCGTTATGCACGCTCTTCTGAATGTTTTACACGCCATGAATAGTCTCCATAGTTGCTAAAGGGATTTATTCCAGCGCAGCGACGCAGCGTACGTAAAGCCCTTTTTGAACGCTTTCGTCGGTGCGGTTGATGTTCTTGCCAACCCGCCGGAATTCCCACGATCTTCCGGTGTTCTTCTTGATGGAAGTTGCTGACCAGTAGTGGCCGGTGTTGGCTTCGCTGCAGTATTCGTCCCAGTCCCTGCATCCGCCTACGCCCATGTTGTCGTAACTGAAAGGTTCCTTCTGGAAATCTCGCCATTCGCCGTCATCGGGCAGGTGCCAGCCTGCGGGGCAGGCTTTTTTGGCTTCGGTATGGGAATAAAAACGCCCGTACTTTTTGCAGAACAGAGTGTCTTCCAAAAAACATTGCTTGGCGCTTGTCAAACTGAATTTGAGGTTGCTTGTCATCCACAGTTTCTGGCCGCGCTGCTCCACTTTGTACTTTTTACCGTCGCGGGGGTCGGTCATTTCCATTTTGGATTGTACCACGTTTTTTTCGGCGTACAGGTCCCTTTCGCTTGCGCAGCGGATGTTTACGATGGCGTCTTTCGGGAGATCTACGAATTTGGCTACGCCGCGCTTGGTGTCGAGCATTATGGCCTTGTTCGTTCCGCTGTTTACGGCAAAGTAGGCCGCGTCCTTGCCTTTGACCTTCATTTTTTTGTCGGATGTCTGGTAGTATCCGCGTGCCTTGCCGGCGAAGGCTTTTACGTTTGGTTTTTTACGAGGGCCTGTGAAGCGTACTTTTGCAAATTCGTCCCATTCGGCGACATCGGGAATGTGCGTGCCCTCGGGACAAGCCCCTTCGCGCGATTCAAGGCTGTAGAACAAGTTCTTGCCTATGCCCGTGTAAATGGCGTTCTTTTGAAAACTTAGGTTGTCAGTAAACCAGTTTAGTTTTCCGTTGGCCATGTATTTATAGGAGTGATGGTCACGGGAATCTATGACTGGAGCGGCGACGATGACGTCGGCGATAAAAAGGCAGGCCACAGCCAAACGGCCTAAATTACTCAACATCCAAACCTCGTTAGTTCAGAAAAAATGGACAAATAACTCTTTTGCCCCTAACTCGTTTTTAATATATACCATAAAGTGACTGCGGGACGCTTAAAAAAAGTTTTTTATAAAAAAAAGCCCCTTTTGATGGAAAAAGGGGCGAAAAGTTCCAAATTTTCGTGTAAAAATTAATCCAGTTTAGACTAATTTGTAAAAACTTTTCGGTCTTGAGGCCTGGATGCGTACAGTTATCTTGTCGCGCAGAATCCGTCGTCGGTCAACTGGATCTTGCCTTCGCGGTAGAGGGAACCCAGAAGTTTCTTGAAGGTCTTCTTGGACATGCCGAAAACTTCGCGGATGGTGTCCGGGTCGGTGTGGTCGCCGTAGGGGAGGCTTCCGCCGGCTTCCTCGAGTTTGCGCATGATTGCGGACGGGCTGTCGCTCTTCATGAGTCCCTTGTAGCCGACTGGGGTGAGGTTCAGCGTAATCTTTCCGTCGCTTGTGAATCGCTGGATGTAACCAGGCATTGTGTCGCCGATGTAGATGCGTTCCATGCCGCGTGTAAGCATCAGGCGCCCGGTGTAGCGGTAGTCCACCAGGAAGTCGACGTAGTCCGGGGTCACTTCGTAGGCGGCGAGTTGCACGCGCTGGCCGATGTGGAGTTCGCTTGTGTCCATGTCCAGAAAGCTCTTGATTTTCTCGGTAGCCACCAGACGACCGCTTTTTTCATCGACCAGGACGTACACGACGCACTTGTCGCCTCTCTGCAAGTCGCCGAGCTGCTGCTTGTAGGGGAGGAAGAGATCCTTGTTCAAGCCCCAGTCCAGGAATGCGCCGACGCGGTTCACTTCTTTTACTGTAAGTACGGCGAACTCGTCCGCCTGCACGTAGGGCTTGTTGAGCGTTGCGATAGGGCGGTCCTCGGAATCCATGTACACGAATACGTCGAGGAATTCCCCTTCCTGCAGTTCGAAGCTGTCGTTACCGGGGAGAAGTACGCGGCCGCCGGTCTCGAGTTCCAGGTAGTAGCCCTGCGGCATGATGGCGTCGACGCGTGCGTGATTGTATTTTCCGATTTCCATAATAAAGCCTTTTCCGTTCAAGTGTTTTTTGCCGGACCTGCTCCGGCGCTGCTTTTTAAAATAGAAAAATGCTATTCCGTCGGCAATTCCTTGCAGTGACGGATGAATTTCAATGTTTCTTTTTCGCCTTTTTCGGCGAGCATGCTCAAAAGGTACAGCAGCTTCTTGTAGGTCTGCTCCGTCATTTTTTCGTTTGCGGTGCTCTTGGTGAGATAAAGGAGCGGAGATTCCTGCGTGTAGGCTTCCTTGTTGTAAGTCTTGGAGGCGGCAACGCGGTCGCAGAACATTTCCTTGATGTAGCGGTCCGGCATGTCCATCGGCACAATCTTCTTGGTCGCCATTTCGTAGTCGTACCAGAATTCAAAGTGGTGCTTGTTTCTGCCCTTGTGGTGCATCCAGGCGAGGCTGTATCCTGTGGCGCGACGTTCGCCGTTGTTGGGCGATTCCTTGCCGGTGCAGTACTTGATGCCTGGGATAAATTCGGTCGGACTGTACTTGGACAAATCGTGGAATAGCCCCTGGAAACCGATGCCCGCCTTGAAGCTCAGCCGTATTACTTCGTGGCGGTGCTTCGTGATGGTAATAAAGTGCTTGAGCGGGTGGATCATATTGTAACGTGGACTATCTTGCTTTTCCGTTGCGAAATATAAAAATCTTATATTTCAAGTATGAATTCTTCCATCGATTTTATTGGCGACATCCACGGGCATTGCGATGAATTGCGTGCTTTGTTGCAAAAACTTGGCTATGTGGAAACATCGGGGGCCTTTCGGTTCCCGGGTGGGGCGCGTTCGGTGGTGTTTTTAGGCGATTATATTGACCGTGGCCCCAAGGTACGCGAAACGGTGAACCTGGTGCGGGCCATGCGCGATGCGGGCTCGGCGGTGGCCTTGATGGGAAACCACGAATTCAATGCCCTCAGTTTCTGGCAGTTGAACGGGCTTGGCGGCCGGACGCTCAAGTCCATTCGCGGAGGCTACTTGCGCGAACATTCCTTCAACAAGGTCGCCATCCATACGAGGACGGTGGAATCGTACAAGGGGCGCAAGGAAGAGTTTGCCGAAATGCTCGATTTCTTGAAGACGCTCCCGTTTTACTTGGAAACGGAAACGTTCCGGGCGCAGCACGCTTGCTTTGACATGCGTTGCGCCGAGGAACTCAAGGCGGCTGGTGTGCGCAGTTTTGCGGACGGAAATTTCGATGAACTCATCGCCCGCGCGAACGACCAGTTTGACGAGTACGATGATTCGCTGTTCCATCCGGTGGACATCTTCTTGAAGGGGCCCGAAGTCAAGTTGCCCGAGGGGGTCACTTTCCGCGATGGCGAGGGCGTACTCCGCAAGCGTGCTAGGCTTCGCTGGTGGCTTAACCCGAAGGGGGCGACGCTCCGTGAAATCAGCTTCCAGCCGGGCGTGGAAATGCCTGCTTGCGAAGTGGCTCCGGAAATTTGCAACAACGGGTTCTATGGCGAAGATGAACGCCCTGTTTTCTTCGGTCATTACTGGCTCACGGGACTCCCTGAACTGATTCGTGCAAACGTGTGCTGCCTGGATTACAGCGTGGCCGGGTACCGCGGCGATGGACGCCTGGTGGCGTACCGCTTCGATGGCGAACAGACGCTCGATGCAGGCAAGTTCGTCTGGGTAGACGCGGGAACTGTGTAATGCCGAAAATGCGCCCGTACTTTGTGAAATTCGCATCGCTCAAGGTGAGCGCCTGCCTTTTGGTGGCGTTTCTGCTGTTGACGTTCTGGGGCGTAATGGCTCAAGTGAACGCCGAGGCTGCGGGAATTTCGACGGAACTCGCCGTGGACCGTTTTTTCAACAGTTTTTTCGTGATGGCCTTGGGCGTGGTCCCCATTCCCGCGTTCAAGACGCTTGCGGTCGTGAGCGTCGTTCATTTGATTCTGAGCATGGTCTATAGAATGCCGCGGGTGCGTGGGGTGTGCGGCGGCTGGCGTAACGTCGGCCTCTACGGAATGCATGTGGCGCTTGTCGTGTTGCTTGCGGGGAGCGTTGTCGGAAGTGCTGTCAAGCAGGAATACAACGGCTTTGCTATGGTGCCCGTGGTGGATAATGGAACGGTGCAAACTAATGGAACGGCGCAAGCTATTGGAACGGCGCGGAACCTTAAATTTTTTGCACTTGACGATAGTTTGGGAACGAATCCTCTTGAAATTACATCCGCCGAGTGGCCGTATTTTGTGCAGTATCGCGGCTATGTGGAAATGGCTCCCGGTAAAAATGTAGCGCTGTATCGTGCGACGTACGACCCATTTCATGCGGTGCCGTACGCGTTTATGATTTTATTTGTGCTGAGTTCGGTATTCCATTATATTGCGCGAGTGCGCTTCCGCAAAAGAGGCGGTGGCGAATCGCCTTCGCATGGCGAAAAGTCTCGCGGGGGAATTTGTGAACATTCGAAAAATATCGCAAACTTTGCTTTTGCAACGTCGCTTGCCGTTTTGCTCGCGGGCGTAGCGTTCCCGGTGAAGGCTTGTGCGACCGTGAAGCCCGTGCCGGCGGTTGATTCGATGGGAGGGGTGATTTTACCAAACCAGCCTGTATTTTACAATGGCGAATTCCATGCGTTTGATTCCTTTGCGCGAGAGGTGCTGGATGAATTAAGCGGGAAGGTGACGTACAGGAGCGAATCGGGCGAAAAGATTCCTGCGATAAGTGTTGTGACTGACATTATTAATTCGGCGACGGATTCTGGGCGCGCGACAGATGTAGCTGCAAAATCCGTGCCGCCAACGGATTCGCTCCCGCTGTTCAAGGTCTTGCGCAGTGACGTCTTGTTGGCGCTCCAAATGCCTGCGCAAAAGCGTTATGTGAGTTTTGCGGAACTGCAACAATCGCGTGGATTCCTGGAAATTTATGCGAGCCGCGACGACAAGCACCCGGTAACCGCCGAAATGAAGCGCCTGCTCGGGAATGTTCTGCTTTATGAGAGCGTTCAAAAAAGAGAGGCCTTTGAATTTAAGACATACACGGATTCCGTGCGTGACAGGGTCGGCAATGAAGTTGTTTACCATAGGCTGAATCCCGTTTTGTGGACGTTCGTATTGGCTGTGCTTGGACTGTTGTTAGCCTCGGCTAACTTATGGGCGAAGTCCCGTAAATTGGACGTTGGCGCGAATGTGGCGTGCCTTTTGTCGACGCTCGTTTTAGGCTTTGCATTGGTGTTGCGCTGGTATGCGACCTCCAGAGTTCCGCTCGCGAATCTTTACGAAATCATCCTGGTGGTGTCGCTTTTGCTACAAGGCTTTTTGGTGGGCGCGTTTATCTGGTGCAAACGCCGTACGTTTACGCTTATGGTTCCGGTTGCGTTTATGACGTGCCTGCTTTTGTTCTTTGCGAAGTTCGTGCTGGAAACAGGAAATACGTTCCAGACGATTCCCGCGGTCTTGAATTCGTCTGTATTTTTGACGTTGCATGTGTTTACGATTGCCGTTGGTTTCGCGGCGATGATTTTGAGTGGCGTCGTTGCGCATGTTTGCCTGTGGCGTGCAACGGAAGCCAGGCTGCGACTGCTTTACGCGACGCTTGCATTTGGGGCGGGCTTTACGATTTTGGGAACGCTCCTGGGCGGCGTGTGGGCGGACTTTGCGTGGGGGCGTTTCTGGGGGTTCGACCCGAAGGAATGCGGAGCGCTTTTCGTTTGTTTGTGGGGGATGCTTGCGCTGCATTTGCGAGCCGGCCGTCTAGTTGACGAGCGCGGGTTTGCTCTCATCAGCTGTTTTAACGTAATCGTCACGTTCCTCTGCTGGTTCGGCGTGAACCTGCTTGGCGTCGGGCTTCACAGTTACGGGTTCCAGAGCGGGACGGCGCTTTGGCTGCTTTTGCTGGTCTTGTGCGATACTCTATCTATAATGGTATTGTTTAGTCGAAAACAATAAATGGAACTTTTCACCCCGTGTGGAACTTTTTCACCCGATTTCAAATGGGTGATATTTTTTTTTACAACGTGCTCCTAGACGGTGTTTTTTTCGAAAAGTATAACTTTATGGCAGTAACAATCAAGGAGTTTACCATGAATTTGAAAAAATACACTCTTCCGTTTGCTGTCCTTGCCGTGGCTAGTTTGGTCGCTTGTGGCGAAGACAGTTCTTCGGGTGTCTCTGGCAAGTCTAGCAAGGTGCCTTCCAGCGTGCAGACTTTTGAGGATTTGGATGCTGTAGAATGCGATGCCGATGTGAAGTGTGAAACCATCGAAGTCGAAGAAGATGGTGACACCTATGAATGCGATGGCGACGGCTCCTGGAAACTCGTTGTCGAAGGTTATGAATCTGCCGTTTGCTCCGAAGGCGATGACGAAAGTGCTGATGATGAGGACGCCCCTGAAGCTGGCAAGAAGGATGAAGCCGATGAAGGCGGCGACGCCGTAGAAGGAGAGGATGAAAAGGCAGGTCCGGAAGCCGGCAAGAAGGACGACGGTGAAAAGCAGGGCCCGGAGGCTGGCAAGAAGGATGAAGCCGATGAAGGC
>JAZLMK010000052.1:0-6121 GCA_045598645.1 Fibrobacter sp. | reverse complement strand
TCGGCATCGAGCATCACCTTTACACCGCGGATGGTATAAACCTTGCTCTTCAGCAGATTTTCGTCGATAATCGCTATTTCGCCCTCAGGCGTAATTCTTTTTGCCATACATACTCCTTTTGCGTTACAAGCCGGGCCCATGTGCCAACGCAAAGAACAATTTTAAAACACCATTCAAATATAAAACGACTTGAATATCAAAAGATGACGGAAATCTCGCGGGTATTTTGTGCAGTCAAGGCGGCAATCTGCGCGCAGTTCGCGCAACCGAGCAACTGCTGATTTTCGGATGCGATGTAATCCTTCATGTCTTTAAACAAAAGCATTATGGCGATACTTTGCTTAATGGCAAGCTCACCCTTAAGAACTGTCATCAACATATAAATGCCCTGCTCGGTAAAAGCATAAGGTAAATACTTGATATTTGAACCTCTACCAGAACTGCTTTTGTTCAAGGTGGAATTTTTGCACCTTGAACATAACAAGGTCTCTTCCTTAGTTAACTGAAACCGGAAAATTTCAGGAAAACGCTCTATATTATTCTTTACCTGTCTATTGAAATCTTTGGTACTATACCCGTAAATCTCGGCCAGATCGGCGTCGAGCATCACCTTTACACCGCGGATGGTATAAACCTTGCTCTTCAGCAGATTTTCGTCGATAATCGCTATTTCGCCCTCAGGCGTAATTCTTTTTGCCATGCATACTCCTTTTGCGTTACAAGCAGGGCCCATGCGCCAACGCAAAGAACAATTTTAAAACACCATCCAAATATAAAACGACTCAACTGTCAAAAGATGACATTTTGGACTTTTCAGCATTTTTTTTTACAAAATTTGCGCCAGTCGGACAAATGCCGGTCAATCTCTATTCTACGCAGATTTTTCGTTAAATAATCTTGACGGCCACAGTCGCCGCATCCCCGTACGCCTGCTCCAGCACCCGCTTCAAGACCCCGTCACCCCCGCGACCATCCAGCAGCACCATCCCGCTGTCGACGCACTCCATCGGCAGCTCCCCGTCGATATCCAGGCACTCCGCGCGGAAACGGTTCCAGATGACGTAATCCGTGAAACCCGCGGCAACATCTTCCGGGGAAAGATTGTCGCCCGTTCCCGGCTGGATTTTGAGAAACTCCCCGCAAGAAGGGATGAAGTAGAGCTTTGCCTGTTCAATTTCCATTCCCCGCAAAGTAGAGATCTTTCGCCAGATCGTCAAGGGGCCCCGACGAGCCACGACGCAGCAGTCCCTCCCGCGTCATCCTGCCCCCATGCAGTCATCCTGGAGCGAAGCGACGGGATCCATGAGCAGCACCATCCCACTGTCACTGCGAGGAGCGTAGCGACGTGGCAGTCCATGGCAATTCTCTTTGGGCGTTCCCCGGCTCCGCGAGACCGCGAAAAGGACCGCCCGCCGGGGTCGGGCTGTTGCGGTATAAAATCGCGGCCGGCATGAACGGCGACATAAAACCGCAGGCCGCGATTTTTCCGTTCAGCCTCGCGCTCCCGGCAACAGCGCAATACAAGCGTCGCGCGAGTCCGAACCGCTCCGCGGCAGCCATCCCTAACGCGAAAGCGGGAAACAAGCTCCTAAGCGCTGTCGGCTAATGCGAATGCGGGGAAATGCCGCAAGATCGTGGACTTTGCAAAATACGCTACAACCGCAAGAGGAAAAGAATATATTTCTATAGCAAGCAGGAGTTTTATATGAACCGCATTTTTCATCTCGCTTTTTTGATGACCCTCCCGATGACAATGTATTTTACAGCGTGCACGAAGGAAGCGCCCTCCTCGTCTGGCGATGAAGATGAGGAATTTTCGGAAAGCAGTTCAGCGAAGGCGAAGAGCAGTTCTTCTGGCGGTTCCGAAAAAGCAAAATCGAGTAGCGATGCGTCGAATGATATTGATGAAGATTGTGTCGGTACTCCCGGCGAGCCCTGGGACGGAACGACCGCAAAGGAATTCGCATGCGGCGCGGGAACGAAGTTAAGCCCGTATATCATCTTGACTGCGGAACAACTTGCGCATCTTTCGTTTATCGTTGGCGCGCAGGAAAGCTCCGGAAAATATTTCAAACTTGGCGCGGACATTTTGCTGAACAAAGGCGAAATTATTGATGACAAGGGCGCGCTTGTCGCCGATTCCACGAAGCTTCACAAGTGGACACCGATTGGAAATTCCAGTGTCATGTTTGCGGGCGTATTCGATGGCGACGGCCATACCGTAAGCGGCATGTTCATCAACACCACGAGTTCCCATAACGGCTTGTTCGGCAACGTGAGCGGGACCGTGCAGAACGTGACCGTCGAAAACGGATGGGTAAAAGGCGGAAACTATACGGCAGGAGTGATTGGTAGTCTCGCTAACGAAGCCAAGGTAACAGATGTAAATAATAGCGCAAGCGTTACTGGAACAGGTGATGCGACAGGCGGAGTCATTGGCAAAAAAGACTCCAATTTTTTAAAAAAAATCGCGACAATTAAGAACTGCTCTAATTCGGGTTTCATAAAAGGGAAAAAATTAGTTGCTGGAATTGTGGGGAATGTTGGTAATTATGCCGATATTTCCAACGTCTCTAATGACGGGACAATTGAAGGCGAATCCTATGTTGCGGGGATTGCCGGAGAAGTGCATTTATATATCACAATGAGTGAAACCTTCAACAAGGGTGACATTTATGGTAAAAGTTATACCGCTGGCATAGTTGCTTATGCAGGGTATTCGTATGGCGAAGCGACATCAAAATACGGTACTTTGGACAGAAGTATCAATTACGGGAAAATAGAAGGAGCAACATACACTGCAGGCATTATAGGGGCGGCAGACTGCATCAACGTCATATCGGTCGGAAACAAAGGTGACATCGTCGGAACGACTTATGTCGGTGGTATTTTAGGTCATAATCAACATGTCAAAACGCAGGCCTTCTACAATACCGGCGACATCTTCGGTACTTCACGCGTCGGCGGCATTATCGGCTACAACGAAGAAGGCGTCACCAGTTCCGCATATAGTACAGGAAAAGTTGTCGGCGACTCCCTTGTGGGCCTGATGATAGGCTATAACTACAACACGACCATGGCGGACTACTACTACCTAGAGCAGGGCGAGCAGGAACCCTTCGGACTCAACAACGGCGGCGGAGTCGCTACACCGAAGACGGAAAAGGAAATGAAGTCAGAGGAATTTGCGGAACTGCTCGGAGAAGATTTTACGTACGATTCCGGGCTGAATGACGGCTACCCAATGCTGGAATGGGAAGAAGAATAGAAACTGGACTTATTCGTCATTCCCGCATTTTTTTTTCGTCATTCCCGCGAAGGCGGGAATCCCGCATTCCCTGGGCGTTCCCCGGCTCTGCGAGACCGCAATTTTTATATATATTTCTGCTGATATCGAAAATCCCTGTGACTGCGGCATAGACTTTCTACATCACAAAGTCCGTACGTGCATCCGCAATGGGGCCCATCAACCTTCTTGTTGATGCTGCCGGATAGCTGGCGCGAACACGACGCGCTCGAGCGTGCGATTAAAACCGCACCAAGTAATGCCGAGGAAAGCCTTCGCCGTCAACACTGCAAGATCATCCCTAAAAATCTCTACAGGTACCGTTTTGCTGGAACCAGCAAATTGGCGCTTTGCACGTTTAACCAAGTCACCCTATTGGACAGGAAATTCTATGCTCTCTATTTCAAACGAAATCAATTTACCGAAGGATTGGCAGAAATCTAGAAACACCTCTTTCGAAGATCTTGCAAAATCTGTAGAAAACATCCATAACCAAGCTTTTGAATCATCGACAAAGGCGGTCAACAGGCTCGCGACCATCAGGAATTACCTGATTGGTTTTTATATCGTGGAATACGAACAGCGAGGGAATGACCGCGCAAAATATGGCGACCAACTGCTGGTGAAACTCGAGGAACGGCTAAATACACGGGGGCTGAATACCACATTATTTAAAATTTGTCGCAAGTTTTATTTGACGTACCCCCAGGTCTGTGGATACCTAGATGGAAAAGGTGCGACGCCGTCGCACCAATTCGAAATATCCGCTGAAAAACTCATAAACAATCTCTCCTTTTCGCATATTCGAGAAATCATGACGGTGGACGATTCCTTCGCCAGGTTCTTCTATGAAACGGAATGCATCAAGTGCAGCTGGAGCGTCAAGGAACTGCGTCGGCAGATTGCCTCGAACCTGTTCTTTAGGGCGGGAATGAGCACCAATCCCCAGAAACTGCTGCAGAAAACGGTCCTGCAGCACCTAAGTTTCGGGATCAAGGAACCGTTTACCTTTGAATTTTTGAACCTGCGACCGGAACAGTTCAACGAGAGTGATTTGGAAAATGCGCTAATGGACCACCTGCAAGATTTCTTGCTTGAGCTCGGGAAGGGGTTCTGCTTCGAGGCTCGGCAAAAGAGAATCGTCATTGACGATGAGTACTACTTTATAGACCTGGTATTCTATAATAGAATCCTCCACTGCAACGTGGTTGTCGAGCTTAAGGACGACACGTTCAATCACGGCGATCTGGGCCAGCTGAACGCCTACGTTTCGTATTATCGCGAAAACGAGATGAACGAGGGCGATAATCCGCCAGTGGGAATTTTGCTGTGCACCAAAAAGGGGAAGAAAATGGTTGAGTACGCCCTGGCCGGGATGGACAACAAACTGTTTGTCTCGACATACATGCTTACACTTCCTGACAAATCGACTCTCGAAAAATTTCTCGTAGAACAATGCGATATTTAGTTTTTTACAACAAACTTTCAAGGAACTAGCGACATGAAAAAGAGCAAAAAAGAAAGACTCGAAAAGAACGGCTGGAAAGTCGGCGATATTGACGAGTATCTGGACCTGAGCAAAGCCGAGATGGATGCCGTAGAAAAGAAGGCTGCGACCACAGAAAAGTTTGACTACGTCGATTGGCGAAAGAAATCTTTTGAAGGAGAAACCCTGGAAAGCTTTTTGGACAAGGCGGCCGAATATTCGAAAGAACATCCGCTGAAAGACCGAAAATAGCTATGCCGACATCGAGATGGTTCTCTTGCCAGACTCCGGCGCCATCCCGTTTTGCAGGATTTCCTCACACGTGAATTGCGAAAGTTTCGCGAACGCGAACAGTTTTTTGCCAAGATCCTTGAACGAGGCGCCCACGAAGTACACTGTGTCGTCAATCAGCAAGAAACGGTCATGCGCCTTCGTGGTGAAGTGGTTACGCCCTCCACAGGCGGCAGCGACGTCCTGACGAAAAAGTCCACCTTTTCCTGAATTTCTGAAATCTGCGCCGAATGCTTGTCGATTTTCGCCTCGAGGCGGGATTCAATAAATTGAAGCTGCTGATTTGCACTTGGCCGATGTAGCAGGCGGTCCCGAAGCACGCCCGTTGCCCATTGGCGGAAACGGGTCCCGTTGATGGATTTTACACGATAACCGACAGAAATAATCACGTCGAGGTTATAAATCTTTACTCTTTTTTGTTGCAGTTTTCCTTCAATGGCTCCATGTGTAGTGGTGGTCAAGGAATCCTTGACAACACAATTTCGTCTTTTCCGCCAATCGCACTAAAGCAGCCCTTCGATTACTTCCCTGTACACCTCCGGATTTTCGATTTCCATGATGGTGGTGATCCTTCCGCCGGCATCCTTACTCGAGGCGCCGCAGTGGAACATTTTTTCGCAGTCGGTTCCGTAATCCAAGACGATGTAACGGTCGTGGAATTTGCCTCCGGCGGGCTTCCGCTCAATATGCGCATCGGGCCGCGCCGCTTTGAAATCCGCGAGCATGGAATCCGTCAACGCGCAGCCGCCCCGCTGGTCGGTGAAAATAGTTACTTGCACATTCTGGGCGATGCCTCGCAGCAAATCCAGGGTCTTTACGCCCACGTAGTCATCGAACACGAAAATCGTCTTCTGCGCCATGCCGTAAATCTGCGTGAACGCGACATTCGCTTCCAGCTTCTGGCCGTTCAGAATCAGGAAATGCTTGAATGTGGACGGGTCGGTGAAGTTTTCCATGATTTTCGCAAGGGAATCGCGGTTTTCGCGGCTTTCGTCCTCCAATTTCTGCGATTTCGCCTTCAGAACCTCGTAATCCGAGCGCATGACGGAAATCTCGCG
>JAZLMK010000051.1:0-44508 GCA_045598645.1 Fibrobacter sp. | reverse complement strand
CTTTCCGATTTATTTCTCCATATCCACTTCCTAGGGCCGTTCTCATTCCCGCCGCTAACGCAGAAAAGCCTGTTTCATTAGTCCCATTCGTTTCCTTGTTTTGCCAAGGAGCCCAACTGGAATCAGCTTTTAAAGGGCCATTTTTCTCTCCTGCTATTTGAATTATTTTTTCCCACTCTAACGAATCTGGCAAATGCCATTTGTCTGGGCACACAATGTCTTTTATTTCCTTTACATAAAGCCTGCCATAGGAATCGCAATATTTTGCCGAATCATTATAGCAAACGCTTTTTGATTCATCTTTATATTTGTAATTCAGATTTTCGGCCATCCAAATCTGTTCTCCAATAATTACCGTTTTATACGCATTATTGTCGCGTAAATCAGTCAAAGTGTTGTTTTCTGCATCATAGATACTCATTGCGGCAGGAATTACTGAAGTTGAAGATCTTACAGAACTGGAAGTTCCCCCTAGCGAGCTAGATGACTCTGCCGAACCTGATGTTGTATTCTCTGTCGAGCTAGATGAAGCATCTTTTTGTGAACTAGACGAAACATTCTCTGAATTTGATGATGTTGAACTAGATATTTCTTCACCTGAACTAGAGGATTTTTCCGAACTGCTGGATTCTTCCTTAATTCCCGAATTAGAGTTAGCCACAGGCTCTGTCGAAGACTGGCTCTCGGAACTGGAATTGTTACTTGACGAACTTTTTGCAGACGAAGAAGACGATTTCTTTTCGCCAGGACTGGACTGCAAGTCCTCGGACGAACTCAGTACTGCATCATCGCTCGATTCCGGCTCGGCCTCGCTACTCGAACTACGCTTGACCTTGGCGGACGAAAGCGCGTCGCCGGAAGAACTCCTGACCTCAGAGTCAGAGGACAGTTCTTCATTCGCCGAATCGTCGTTTACCGGCTGGGTGAAGGAACTGCCCGAAGAGTCGTCCCCACAGGACACCAGCAGGCAAGCAACAAGCATTGAAAGTAAAAAACGGTTCAGCATCGTTCTGTCCTCTTGTCGAGTTATTTTAAGTTACCGAGATCAAGTCAAAAGCTCTACTTTTCCATATCAAGAAGAATCTGGACAAGGACTTTGTAATCCAGATACTGAATCCCGTTCTTCCCTTCATGGATTTTGTCGGCCAGCCTGCTATGGTAATACGTGTCCATCGCCTGTTCCAGGGACCAGTCTTTTACCTGCGCAAGATAAGCAATAATTCGTTCTTCCAAGCGCTCCTGGTAGACCCTTTCTAAAGTTTCCCCGTCCACCATGTCACACCTCTTCGCTAGATACAAACTTCAAAACCGAATCAATCGCTCTCTGCGAAATAAAGGCGACTTGATCATAAGTCGGGTAAACCTTAATTTCATGTAAAGCGCGATTTAAATCCCAAATGCCGGAATGATACATGTCGACTACTCGGAAGACCTTGTCGTTTGCGACCTTGCCCATGATTATGTCATATTTTTTGTAAGCCTCCGAACCATCGCGGCACTCACAGACAAAGTTAATCCATTCCTCCAAATCGTCCGCAAAAGATTTTACCGAGAGGGTTCCAAAACTTGCGCCCATATCGTAAGTGTTCAAGACAGGTTTTGAATTCTCAAAGACTTCAGCCTTCCGATGCGCCCAACGGACAGCCTGTTCGCGAACGGACGTAACATAAAAGCCCTTGCCGAAATCTAAAGGCCTAAACGAATGTTCAATGTCAGGATTTTTAACAACGACAGAAGAACCGTGGTAGACTATCATATTTCCACCTTGCGAATTTTCAGATATTCTTCAATGTCGCTTACCACGAAATCGGTCCCCTGTGTGTGCAAAATATCGTAATGGGGCACGAGGTACTTTTGAATACAGCCGGAATCAGCCAACTTTTGGTATACAAAAGACGGCAAACGATTCCACTTGTTTGCGCAAGCGTGAATCATGTAGACGACGAACTCAAAAGATTCCTGAATCATCAGTTTCAATATACATTTATTTTGCGGAACGTATTTCTAGGCATGCAAAAAAGACCCGCGACGCGCGAGTCTTTTTCAAGTTCCATAAGAACTGTATGGCCCCCACCTTCAGGTGGGGTCCATGACCGCGGTAACAATTTGCGCTAAAAATCCTGGAAGCCAGTGTCCATGCCCGTCACAGGCACAATGCGTTCGCCACGAGGGCCTTCAACAAAGGCTAGCCCCGTCAAAAAGTTCATCCAGTGACTCGGGGTAAAGCGAAAACCGCAAAAGTGCATAAGCGTAGGCACCACCCAGCAATCGTGCGTCGCAAAAATATTGAACCGCGCGGTGCCAAGGGCCAGCATAAATTCACGCAATTCCTGCGCGCGCGAACTCAGCGGGAAAAATGCCGGATGGTTGTCGCTATTGACCCAGTCGCAGATGTTCTGGTAAAAATGCTCGTTCAAAACGCCCAGGTAGGCGTCGTAATCCTTCACGTAAAAATCGCCCAGGCAATCTACAGGCGCCACCGCGGAACCTTCCGTTTTCAACGCGGCAATTTCGCTTGCCACGGCCATCAGGCCCGCATCGTCTGTCGGTTTCACCAGCGCGGATCCCGCCGTAAAATCAACGTCGGGCTTTGTCGCGGGAGTGCGCCCCGCAAGGAGGCGGCCTTCTTCAATGCACTTGGCCGTATCCAGGCAGCGGCCCACCGGACTCGAAAAATAGACCGTCGAGCCTTCCGGAAAAAGTTTCCCCAGATTGATGGCCAAGGCACGGCCTTCGTCGGTGAGGCCCACATGCGCCCCGTTGTCGCTGTCTTCGGGAGTGATGTGCCTGCGGATGCTATGGCGAATAAGCCAAAACACGCGTTCGTCGTCGGCGAGGCTTTTAAAAAAATCAGGCGCTTTGACAAAATCAGGCATGTTCTACCACTAGAAAATCGCAATCCAGAGCAGGTGTCCGAACACGAAACTCACCACGCCCAGCAAAAAACCGCAAATGATATCCGTAAGCCAGTGCACACCGAAGTACACGCGCAAAAGGCCCCAGGTAAGCGGCAGTAGCATCATGATCCAGCCGTACTGCGGTACCGCGAAAAATACGGCGCTCGCCACCGCCAAGTTGTTCATGGTGTGGCCCGAAGGGAAACTGTACTTGTCGAGCGGCGGAACTTCCGCCTTGATGACGGGGTTTGCCGCAAACGGGCGCGGGCGCTTGGTCGAAAGTTTTACGACTTCGTAAATGATCAGGCTCATGGCAAGCGCCATCAGGGCCTGCCACAGAATCGGCAAAAAGTTGTCCCAGCCCACAATCCAAAAGAGGAACAAAGCGAAAAGCGCCCAGATGTAGCCATCGCCCAGGCGCACGTAAAAACGCAGCCACTTGTTCGTCTTTTCGGAGAAGTGCCTGTTGGTCCAGTAAACCGATACACGGTTATCAAATTCAGCAATTTTCTTAAACATTTTCCTTAAAATAAATTTTTTGACCGCTGGCATTGCGCAATTATTCGTTTTCTACGCACGAAAGCCGCGGATTTTTCTTATTTTTTCAATGTCTAAATAAACATAATCAACAATAACAGGTTTAATATGCGCGTACTCGTTCTCAACTGCGGCAGTTCCTCCGTGAAATTCGCCGTCATCGACACCAAGACACAGGAATCCATCGCAAGCGGCCTCGTGGAAAACATCGGCGTGAATGGCCACACCAAGGCCAAGGGCCCCGAAGGCAAGATCGATTTCAACTTCGACTGCCCCACGCACGTAGAAGCCGTGAACCAGGTGAAGACGTTCCTCGACGAACAGAAACTCACCGACACCATCGAAGCCATCGGCCACCGCGTGGTGCATGGCGGCAAGTACATCAAGAGCGAAAAGGTGACGCAGGAAGTCATCGACTACATCAAGAGCATCACGCTCTTTGCCCCGCTCCACGAACCCGCCCACGTGGCCGGCATGGAATGCGCCACGAAGTTCTTCCCGGGCCTCCCGCAGGTCGCCGTGTTCGACACCGCCTTCCACCAGACGATGCCCGAAAAGGCATACCTCTACGGTATCCCCTACAAGTTCTACGAAGAAGACCACCTCCGCCGTTACGGCGCCCACGGCACCAGCCACCGCTTCGTGACCGCCGAAGCCTGCAAGATTCTCGGCCGTAAGCCCGAAGAAACCTGCCTCATCACGGCCCACCTCGGCAACGGCTCCAGCTGCTCCGCCATTTTGAACGGCCAGTGCGTTGATACCACCATGGGGTTCACCCCGCTCGAAGGCCTCATCATGGGCACCCGCAGTGGCTCCCTCGACCCGGCCATCCTCTTCTACATCGCAAAGAAGTACGGCAAGGAATACGGCACCATCGACCAGCTCGATCACCTCGTGAACAAGGAATCCGGGCTCCTCGGCCTTAGCGGACTCAGCAACGACATGCGTACGCTGACCCAGGCCGCCAGCGAAGGCAACAAGCGCGCCCAAATCGCCCTCGACGTGTTCTGCTACCGCCTGACCCGCGAAATCGGCGGCCTCGCCATGGCACTTCCGCGCATCGACGCCATCGTGTTTACCGGCGGCATCGGCGAAAACAGCTTCTACGTCCGCAAGCAGGCTCTTGACAACCTGAAACTCCTCGGCTACCAGGTCGACGAGGAACGCAACCTCAAGAGCGGCAAGGAAAGCGACCACTTGATTACCAAGGACGGCACTCCGAAGGCAATCGTCGTCGCTACGAACGAAGAACTCCTCATCGCCCTCGACACCGAAGCCATGACGAAGTAGGCGCCGCGCATAAACCGCGGAAAAGCGCCGAAGAGCGCGCACAAAAAGGCTCCGTTCACAACAGTGACGGAGCCTTTTTTGTTGTTTGCAAGCTTTTGGCGGCTGCAGAATGCACATAAATCGCATTCCAAAGCAGCGACTTAAACGTACTTGAACGTCGCCTTGAAGAACTTTTTATCTGCTGCAGAAGCGTTGCCCCAGTGGTCAGAGGAACCTGCAACCACATGAGTTCCCAGGTCGGCGACACCAGTCACCAAACGGGACATTCCTGAAATTCTCCAAATACCACGGAGAATATCATCGCACTCGTCGCGAGTGAGTTCGGCACCATCAATTTTTCCCTTGTACATGTACAGACCGTCATGGATGAAGGGGGCAGCATTGTAAATGTCGTCGCCTTCTTTCACGGCAGGGACGATGAACTTAGCGAATTCAGGAGCGGAGGCGCCATCGGTAGTAAAGCCCTTCTTGAAAAGGCAGGTCATTTCGAATTTCTTGGGCGTTGCGCCCTTCTTGAGAGTGCGCGTACCCTTGATGCGAACGGTGCAGTCCTTCGTAAAGCAGTAGCAACTTGTCTTTTCTAAGCAAAACTGGAAATTGGGGTCAACTTCGTCGACCGTAATGGCGCTGCCGACATCCACCACTTCAACAATCTTCTGTACTTTTTTTATCAGACTAGAAAGTCCCATTTTTCATTCCTTTTTTAAAGAAAACCCGTACCTTCCATTTTAGAAGGTTGTCATAAAATATACAAATAAAAGAAAGAAGACCCCGCAAAGCGGGGCCTTCCTTGTCAAAAATCATCCTTTTACTTGATAGTCCAGACCTGGCTATTAACCTTCAGGACCTTGCGGCCCTGGACGCGGGCGGCAGCGTTACGGACGTCGGCTTCGCTCACCGGGAGTTTAGCCGTCCACATCACGCGGCCATGCATATCCATAATGGACACCGTTCCTCGGTTTGCGGAAACCGCATTCTGCCAGGTCGTCTTGGAACTGGCGATAGCCGGGAACAGACCCGTCGGTCCCTTTTCGGCACCAATCACAACATAAACGGAAATCGTCACGTGGCTTAAGGAGTCTGCCGCCTGGACGCCAAATGCAACCATTTCGCCGGCAGCGTAAGTGACATCCTTGTACCCAGAAACGGTCAACTTGGAACCGTCCACTTCCACCTGGACCTTCTTGGACAACGCGGCAGGAATCTGCGGCGTGAACTTCAGCGTATCGTCATCAATATCAGACACGTAGTCGTTCAGGTCGACGCTCACGCTCCAATTCTTCACTTCCTTCACATAGAGCGTATCGTTCTTGAGAAGCACCGGCTTGTCGTTCACCGGAGTCAATTTCACGTGAATCTTGAGGCTTGCCTTGCCGCCATTCTTGTCGTCGGCGGTAAAGGTCACATAGGCATCGCCCACGGAATCCTTCACACTCTTGATCTGGAGACCCGTCGCGAAGTAAGTCGGGGCAAGTTTGCCGTCGTCGCTCTTGACAGTGTATTCCAGAGTATCGCCATCAGGATCGGTGAACCACTTCTTGACGGTCGCTGCATTGAACACAAGAGCCTTCGAGAAGTCTTCGGCAAGAACGGTATCGATTACGTTTGTATCGAGTGCCAAAACCGGAGCGTCGTTCATGTCGGCCACCAAGATTGTCACCGTAGCGACATTGGACTCCGTTTCGTCGTCATCGTCGGTAATGGCAAAGTAAGTGAAGGAATCCTCACCGACAAAGTCAGCCTCGGGCATGTAAGTGAAACTTCCGTCTTCTTCGAAAGTCAATTCACCATGTTCGGTGGTCTTGTCGAGAACGGCCTTCAGAGGAACCGAGACATCATCCGGGTTCATATCGTTGGCAAGGACACCCTTTGCAGCCTTCACGGTCAACAGGCTATCTTCGAAAGCAGCAACGGTATCGTTTGCAGCGAGCGGAGGATCGACAACAGGTTCAACTGTGACTGCGAATAGCACGGCCACTGTATCTGTCTTGTCGGTCGCATACAGGGCAACCAGGGCATCGCCATTGGCGTTGGGTTCCGGGGACAATTCAATCACATAATTCGACGCGACAAGCTTGTACGTCGCCTTGATCAACCCGTTGGTAGCCACGCCATAAGAAAGGGTTTCGTCGCCATCGGGATCCGAGAACTTGATTGCACTGGCAGGAATAACAAGCGCATCGACTTCACCAGGATCGAAATCTTCAGGAACAGTCATCGTAACGTTGATGGCCTCTTCATCCAGAATTTCTACAACAGGCTTGTCGTTGACGCACGAGACCTTCATAGAAACCGTCGCAGGCTTGCTTACCATCTCTTCGTCATCATCGGAAACCAACGTGTACGTCCAGGTATCCGTCCCACAGAAATCCTTGTTCGGAATGTAAGAGAAACTTCCGTCGGCGGCGTACTCAAGAACGCCGTTTTCCGGCTCAGTGACACTGGCGATGCTAAAGGGTTCGTCGGAAGAACCTTCACCGACATCCGGATCGTAGTCATTTACGAGAATGCCCTTTGCAATCGTCACAGAAATGGCCTCGTCTTCCTTGAGAGAATAGGAATCATCCACAGCCAGTGGCGGTTGATCCACATTTTGCACGGTTATACTGACAGAATACGATACAGCGGCGTGGACGCCATCCGAGGCTTCGAATGTTACAAGGGCATCGCCATTAACGTTCGCATAGGGTTCAATCACCACGACATCGGACAAACTGTACGATTCCTTCGCATCCACAATCTTGACATATTTCTTGCCACTTATCACGCTCACATTGACCGAGGCATCGCCATCGGGGTCCGTGAACATCTTGGACAGGTCAAAAGACAAAGTCTTGCCCTCGGGCAAAGTCTCTTTGCCATCCTCGTCATACGGGGCCACGACCGTAGTCGGGAATGTTTCGCATTCGTTGCCAAAGACCAACTCGTAGATTTTAATGACGTTGCCCGTCACTCCGCTTTTCAGGTGGTCCTGCTTGAACGAGAACTGCAATCCCTGCTGCAAAGTCTGACTGAACTTTGTCACCGTTTCAGAAGTCCAACCCTGCTTCAAATCGTCAAATGCGATGAACTGCTTTTTCTTGGACGGCGACGCGGCCATAGTCATTCCATAGAAATTGTCATCATTGATATTGAACTGCTTGAAATCCAGACGGAACTTCTGTTCGGAACTATAGGTAATGCAAAGACCGCTATAAGCGGCAAGGGACATCGTAGCATCTTCATAATCGGCGGTCTGCTTGTAAATAATACCGTAACCTACGCCAACAGGATTCTTATCGTTCTTGACCAGGTCGCTCGCCGTAAGCGTTATTACGCCACCGGCGGTGTCGGCCACCATGCGGGCCTTATTGGTCGAAACCTTGGGGTAATAATATTCGAAAGAATAGGCGGCTACAGGATTTTTTTCCTCGGGGTCAATCGAAGAATCCCAAAGGACCAAATCCTCTGTTACGGCCGAAGCCAGGGAGCCCATCATCAAAAGGGCCATTAAGGAAAGTTTAGCTTTCATAGTCGACTCCTCCCTAAATCCATACGCCATTTGTCGTTCTAACTAGTAAGAAAAATAACATTTTGTGATGTAGAACACAAGGGGGCGCAACTATAAAAATTAGTAGTCTAGTTGCTCAAAGCGCTCATATGCCTTTTCTAGCTCATTTTCGCGGTTTTCGATATCTTTCTGTATTTCTATAATGCGGGTCGCATTCGTAAAAACTTCGGGTTTTGAGAGTTCCGTCTGCAATTCCGCAATTTCCGCTTCCAATTTGTCGATTTTTTCGGGCAAGGCCGCGTACTCGCGTTCCTCGTTGTAACTGCGCTTTTTCTTTTTTGCAGGAATTGCGGGGGCGGCACCGGAACGGGCCGCTTTTTCATTTTCCCTGTCGGCAGCTTCACGGGCGGCAATTGCCGATTCCTTGTCGCGCATTTTCTTGTTCGCTTCGTAGTCGCTGTAACCACCGACGGCCTCGAACACATTCCCGTTCTCTTCGATGGCGAAAATCCCCGTCGCGACGGAATCCAAAAATGCGCGGTCGTGACTCACCGTGAGCACGGTGCCCTTGTACTCGGCCAAAAGTTCGGCAAGCAAATCCAGCGTTTCCATGTCCAAGTCGTTGGTCGGTTCGTCAAGGACGAGCACGTTGCTCGGGTGACTAAAAAGGCACGCGAGCAAAAGTCGGTTGCGTTCGCCGCCACTCAGGGCACTAATGGGCCCGCGGGCGCGATCGGCCGAAAACAAGAAGTCCTGCAAGTAACTCAGCACATGGCGCTTGACACCGTTCAGCGTAATGTAGGCCTGCCCGTCACCGATGTTCTCGATAAGGGACTTGTCTTCGCGAAGCCTGGTCCGCATCTGGTCGAAATACGCAATCTGCAGATTCGTACCCAGGCGGATATCACCAGAATCGGGTTTGAGTTCGCCCAGAATCAAGCGCAAAAGCGTCGTCTTGCCGCAGCCATTCGGGCCAACAATACCAATACGGTCGCCACGGGAAACTTCCGTCGAAAAACTATTGATGAGCGGGGTTCCGTCGTATGCGAAACTCACATCGGTCAAGCGGGCCACCAGGCGCCCGGATCGGTCGGCCTCGGTAATCTGCATGTTGACCGATCCCGTGCGCGTGCGCCTTGCCGCACGTTCTTCACGCATCTTGATGAGCGCACGCACGCGCCCCTCGTTCCGGGTGCGCCGCGCCTGGATGCCTTTGCGAATCCAGACTTCCTCTTCGGCCAAGCGCTTGTCGAATAGCGCGTTCGCCTTGTCTTCTTCGGCCAAGGCCTGGTCCCTGAACTGCACGAACTTGTCGTAGGGGAAATCCCAACTGCGCACGCGACCGCGGTCCAACTCAAAAATCCTGGAAGCCACACGACGCACAAATGCGCGGTCATGGCTCACGAACATCACAGCGCAATTCAGGCGTGTCACGATTCCTTCCAGCCACTGGATTGCAGGAATGTCCAAGTGGTTCGTCGGTTCGTCGAGCAAGAGCAAATCCGGGTCTTCGGCCACGGCACGGGCAAAAAGCACTCGACGCTTTTGGCCTCCGCTCAAGTCGTCGTAAAGGGCGTCGGGCTGTATTCCCGTCTTGCCAAGAATCGCCTCGGCTGCGGAATCATGATGGCTTTCGTCTACAACCCTTGCGGCAGAAATCACGATACCATTGAACGTGACCGGCACCTTCCCCATCACGATATCACGCACGTTCCCGTCCACATGGGCGGGAATTTCCTGGATCATGCGACTTACCCGGAGACCCGTCCTTTTTACGATTTCCCCGGACTGGACCTCCATTTCGCCTGTAAGCGTGCGCAAGAGCGTCGACTTGCCCTCGCCATTACGGCCGACCAGGCAAATGCGGTCACCCGCCTCGATATCAAAGGAAACATTGTCCAACAACGGCGCATTGGCGCCAATACGTAGCAAAAGGTTCTGTGCAGAAAGGATTGGCATAAGATAACACTAAAATAGAAAATTAAAGGGGACCTCGAACAATAAGCCTCCCATAATTTTTTAAATTGTAATTTTGTGAAATACCTAGCCAAAAAAATATCGATTCTAGGCGCCCTGTGCGCAACCTGTTTTTCGGCATCCTTTGCCCAGCCAAACGCCGAAGCCTCCGTTCCCGCACAAGAAGTATCCATCGAAGATGAACACTTCCAACGATTCGCCATCGTTCCCGTGCTTGGGTATTCCGAAGAGACCAAGTTCGAATACGGCCTCATGGGGAACATCTTTTTCAAACCGAGTTTCAAAGGCGGCCGGACAAGCGAACTCGACATGATTATCTTCGGGACTTCCGAGAAGCAGTATTCCTACTCCATCGCTCCCGGATTCTACGCGTTCCACGACCGACTCTCCGGAAAAGTCTACTTCTTCTTCGAAAACTGGGAGTCCAATTTCTACGGCATCGGAAACGATCCGGACATCGACGACTACAGGCGACTGACTCGCGAAACCTACTATTCCAAGGGCATCCTCGAATCCAATTTTCTGCTCCCTGATTTCATGTCCGCCTTCAAGTACGGATTCATCTACGTCATCAACAAGAGCAAGTTTGATTTTCACGACTACGAAGGCGAAATCGAAGTCCCCACGGACTTCAACGGCTGGCGAAACGGGCTCGGCTACCGCCTGACCTACGACACCCGCGACAATACGAACTGGGCAAGGCACGGTCATTTCGTCCAATGGGAACAGACTTTCTACCCAGGTGCCATCAGCGACTACGACATGTACACGCAGGCCCTGGACCTGCGCGGATACAGTGAATTTATATGGAATACCTCCATGGCGGCAGGCTTTTTATGGCAGAGAGTCTCCGGCGACGTTCCATTCGACATGCTCGTCGGTTCCGATGGAACCAGGCGCTTCCGCGGAGTCAAGTCGAACTACTTCTGCGGGAACCAGGCGCTATTCCTCCAAACCGAATTCCGCAAAAAACTCTTCTGGCGATTGGCCGGCAACATTTTCTTCGAAGGCGGAAAAGTTGGCGACCATTTCAGCGAACTTATGCGCAACAAGTGGCATACAGGGCTCGGCTTCGGTGGCCAGTTCGCTATCAACCCTGGCGAAGACCTCTACGCCCGCGCCGACATCTCGCTTGTAGACTTCGACCACATCGGCGTGACGTTCTTCCTCCGCGAAGCCTTCTAAGCCAAAAACAACGTCGACGACCCGTCTGCGGAAAACATTTCACAAAAAAAACACGGACCCCAAGGTGGGGTCCGCATTTTTATTTTGAGATAGAATTTCTTGGAAAACTAGTCCTTGATGCTCGTCCAGTCCAGAACGCCCTTCTTGTACAGGTAGAGGTAACCGGCTTCGAGAATCAGCAGGAACCCGAGAAGTACGAACAACAATTCCCAACCGCCGGCCAAAAACTGGATGGTCCAGGGGTAGAGGAACGCCACTTCAAGGTCAAACACCAGGAACAGCATGGCCACCATGTAGTACTTCACCGGGTAACGTTCGTTGGCGGTACCGGAAACATGGGCAAGGCCGCATTCGTACGCAGAACCCTTGATAAGAACCTGCTTGATTTTACCCGGATGAAGCACCCAGTTCGCAATGAGCAAGATAGCCGGGATACAGATTGCCATAATGACCAGGATAGTCATGGCAAAAGCGATGTCGAAAATCTCAACGTTAGTCATAGTGATTAAAAAGATAGTAAAAAACTTTTTTCTGTAAAACCCGTATTTTGTAAAGTATATTTGACTACATGAAACGAATCCTTACATTAATGGGCGTTTTGGGTGTGGTGACTTATTTTTCGGCTTGCGCCGAAGATAACAGCGTTCTTGCGCCGGTATCTACGGAAAACACCGCCGAAGTAGCCAAATCATCCAGCAGCCAGGGCAAAGAAGCCCCTAAATCTACCAATTCTACAACTGTTGTTACCGACACTTTGAACCGCGACTCCTCTGTCGTCAAAAAGGACACTATTCACAATCAGATTGTCGTGGAAAAGAGCACAGGCAACGCAGTAACACCGTACATGAGTAGCGGCGAGACTTTCTGCTGGACCGAAGGGTGCAAACCGGCATCGTCCGCCTCGGCAGCTCCGGAATCCTCCAACGACGACGGTGGCATCACCATCGATGTTCCATCCGAAGACCCGCCGACCATCAACGGAGACCAAATGACCGACAATCGCGACGGCAAGGTTTACAAGCTGCAGACCGTCGGCGGCAAGCAGTGGATGGCCCAGGACCTCAACTACAAGGCAGCCAGCAGCAAATGCTTCGACGACGAAGACGCCAACTGCGACAAGTACGGAAGCCTGTACACATTCAGTGTAGCGAACAAGGCCTGCCCTGCCGGTTGGAGACTTCCGACCCGTGACGAAGCCCAGGCCGTCATCAACGACGAAAGTTATTCCTGGAGTTACAGCGGCCGCTGCAAATCAGGCAGTTGCGACTTCACCGAACAGATGGGCTTCCACTGGACCAGTGCCACCCCGCAAGACGGCGACAAGAATTTCGAATCGAACAAGGGCGACGGCTACGTTGTAATCATCGTCGAAAAGGAACCGGGCTACGCTGGCGAAGAAACCCAGAAGTTCTTCCAGGTCGACGACAAGATGAAATACTTCAGCGTTCGCTGCGTCAAGGATTAATCGTAAAATTCAACCATCATCGCCTCGGCTCCGCCGAGGCTTTTTTTATGCTTCCCTATTACCGCGTCGCCCTGAAAGCGGCGCTTTTTATAACGGCGTCACCCTGGGAACGCGAAGCGCGAGCAGGGCCCATACGTCTCGTAAACCGCGCCTGTCACCCTGGGAGCGCGAAGCGCGAGCAGGGCCCATACGTCTCGTAAACCGCGCCAGTCACCCTGGGAGCGTGAAGCGCGAGCAGGGTCCATACGTCTCGAGCGGCTATACGGGATGTATGGTTTCCGCTCAGCACTTCGTGGCGATGGGATCCCCCGCAGTATAAATACAGCCTACCTGCTCCCGGAGTCGCATTCCGCGCACCTTCCCGAGCAAATCCACGATATCTTCGACGGGCGCCGCCATGAAGGCCTCGGCACTCTTGTACTTGCTCAGAATTTTCACGCGAGTCTCGTGGCCGACGCCCGGCATCTTGAGCCACTCGACTTCCAAGTCCTTTTTGCGCTTGCTGCGCTGGTAGGTGATGGCAAAGCGGTGCGCCTCGTCGCGGGCATTCTGCAACAACTTAAGCGCAGGACTCGTGCGATGCAACACAATGCTTTCGCGCTCATCGGGGAACACGATTTCTTCGAGTCGCTTGGCCAGACCAATGAGCGGAAGATCATGATCATGGCCGAGTTCCTTCAGAATCTGCATGGTCGCATCCACCTGCCCCTTACCGCCATCGCACACCCACAAGTCAGGCATGGGCGTTCCTTCTTCCTCTAGCCTGCGGATGCGGCGCGTCATCACCTCACGCATGCTGGCGAAGTCGTCGACGCCTTCGACGGTCTTGATAATGAACTTGCGGTAGTTGCTCTTGTCGGGCTTGCCATTCTTGAAGGCGACAAGACTTGCCACGGTGTTCGTTCCGCTCAAGTGCGAAATATCGACGCACTCGATGCGGAACGGCGTCTTCTTTAAGCCAAGGACCTTCTGCAGTTCGAAAACGCTCTGGTCTATTTCGCTGTACTTCTGTACCTCGGCACGCATCTCCACCAGAATCATGTCGGCATTCGCTGCCGCCAACTTCAAAAAGCCGATTTTTTCACCACGCTGAGGATTCACAAAATTCACTTTGCGGTTCGCCTTGTTCGAAAGAGCCGTCTTCAAGGACTCCGCATCGTCAGGCAAGGCAATGTCTGTCGCGATTTCAGCAGGAATCATGGGCACGTCCATGTACCAGGGCAGAATCATCTGCCTGAAAATTTCGGTCTCGTCGTCTTCCAATTTGCATTCCAGGCGGTAGTGGCGGCGCCCTGTCATGACACCCGCGCGGTATTCCAGAATCACGGCGGCAGCCAAAGTGCCGTTGCGGCGGATGGTGAGGATATCGAGCGACAGGTTCGGGTCGCTCAAGTCGGTCTTCTGGTGAATCCCCGTAGATTGCAGAGCCTGGATGGCATCGCGTTTTTTCCCGGCAGTCTCGAAATCCAGGTTTTCACTCGCTTCCTGCATTTCCTTTTCCCAAAGTTCAATCAGGTCGTCGCGCTTGCCTTCCAAAAGCATTTGCGCCTGTAGAACTTTTTTATGATACTCCTCGGGCGAAATAAGCCCTGCGCAGGGCGCATCGCAACGGCCGATGTGGTAGTTGAGGCATGGGCGTACGGGTTTCGACTGCGGCAGACTCATGCGGCATTCCCGAATGTGGAAGAGCCTTGCCGAAATGTCGGTAAGTTGGGCAATAACCCTGGAACTCATGTAGGGCCCATAATACTGGCAATCGTCCTTGTGCACCGAACGAGTCAAGAAGAGCCTCGGGAACGGTTCCTTCACGCTGAAGGCAAGATACGGAAAGTGCTTGTCATCCTTCAAAAGTACATTGTACTTGGGCGTGTGTTTGCGTATGAGATTCGCTTCGAGGATAAGTGCCTCTTCTTCGGTCTCGGTGATAATCCATTCGATGTCGCGAATGAAGGGGAGCATCAGGGTCGCCGCCCTGTGGCCATTGTGCTCGCTGCCGTCGAAGTAACTGCGCACACGGTTCTTTAAAACTTTCGCCTTGCCTATGTATATGATTTTCCCCTGGGCGTTTTTCATGATGTAAACTCCCGGCAAAGCGGGGAGTTCGGCCAAGCGCCGTTCAATATGTTCATTCACGTCTATCATGGGGAAAACCGCACTCAGTGTCACTTCAAAAATACTTTTATTTTCCAAACCGCATCCCGTATTTTTTATATATGTTATTGATATAAAAGATATCCCACCAACTTCTAGGGAGCATTAATGAATTCCGAGTCTTTGAACTTTCTATCACAAAAGGTCGATGGCGTCCTGACCACCATCCGCAACCTGCGGCAAGAAACCGCAAACCTCAAGCAAGCCCTCGCCCAGGCAAATTCCGAAATACAGGACAAGGCCGTACTGCTGGAATCGGCCAACGCAAGCCTCGTCGACTGCAAGGCCGCCCTTGATGCCCGCGCCAACCAGGTTGCCGCACAAGACGAATCCCTCGCACAGAAACAGGCAGAAATCGACAATTTGAACGCTAAAATCAATTCCATGACCGACACCGTCGAATCGTTCAACGGCCAACTCATGGAAAAGAACGGCATCATCGACGCCCTCAACGGCCAGATTACCGACAAGAACAGCACCATCGATGCCATGAATGGGCAAATCGCCGAAAAGAACGGCATCATTGACGCCCTCAACAGCCAAATCGCCGAAAAGGATAGCGCCATCCAGGAACTCAGCGCCAAGAACGCTAGCGAATCCGACTCTCTGCAGTCGCAAATCGAATCCCTCCAAGCGGAACTGGCCGGCAAAAACAGCGCCATTGAACGTTTGAACGCAGAACTCAACGACAAGTCCGCCTGCATCGAAAAGATGGGCGAAACCATCCAGGCACAAGGCGAAGAAATCACCGAAGCCCAGGAAAAGTTCAAGCAACTCATGGACACCATCGAAAAGGAACTGGGCACCGAATTCCCCGTCTGCAAGAATTTCGACATTCCCGCACCGGCCACCGCAGTCGCGGCCGCCGCCTCCGAAACCGCACCTTCCGCCGCCCCCGAAGCAGAAGCGCCCACCGCACCCGAAGCGGCACCGGAAACGGACACCTCCAAGGAACCTGTCCTCGACTTCAACCAGATCGCCGAAGACGAAGACCTCCCCATCGAAGTCCATGGCGCCAACGAAAAAGACAACGATTTATTCTCTGCGAGCAATGGAGGCTCGCAAACAAATTTTTTCGGCTAAAGTGGCTGATGGACGATGATCCATTCGGCGTAGGAATGAGATAATGGCAGATATAGAGACCCACAGATCCATCAGCGTGAATGTAGCCAAGGAGCGCCTGCAGATTCGCACGGACTTACCCGATGCGGACCTCAAGGAAATTCTGGACTACATCGACGAAAGATTCGAAAGCTACGGCAAGTACAACCTGGAAGCCGGCAAGCGCATGGCTCTCTTGGCCCTTGAAATGGGACAGCAACTGTTCGAGGCCCGCAAGCGCCTCCACCAGGCCAAGGTCTACAAGGAGCAAATGGAGCAGGGAATCAACGATATCGTGAGCCTTCTGGACGAAGGCGTCGACCATTCCAACGACTGGAAATAGGCTTCAGCCACTTTTTACAAATTCTTGACAAACATAGTACAAATAACAGTATTCGGACTATTGCATTCAACCAAAAACTTAGGTATATTATTGGCATAGGCATCTCACGGATTAACGCCCGATCTAACAAGATTATTTCAGCTCGTTGCTCTCGTGGAACAGTTTAGGCGCGCTTCGACGCGAAAAACTCGGACCGCAGGCACTGCTATCTTTTCAAAATAGTAGTTTCGAGTGTTCCACCGTGTTGAATGCCTAAACTTTTAGCCTCGGCCCCTTTTGGAGCCGAGGCGTTTTTTTTTACCAAAACGGCGCATACAAAAAAAACGTGCGCTTTTCACGCACGCTTTAAATTTCCTCAAAAAAGCCGCATTACTTGCGATGCTTTTTGGGAGAAATGATAATGAATACGATGGAACTCAACAGCAACAAGAACGGATAGAACATCATGGGAATCACGTCGAAGGCGCTGTAAGCCGTATCGAGTTTAGCAGCGGCAATTGCAGAAAGCGCCACGAGCATTTGCGCGCCATAAGGAATGACTCCCTGCACAACACAACTGAAAGTGTCAAGCAGCGAAGCGACCTTGCGCGGAGAAATCTTGTATTCGTCGCCCATCTGTTTTGCAATAGGCGCAGCCATCACAATAGCGACCGTATTGTTCGCCGTGGCAATATCCATGGCGCTTACCAAGAGGCCAACACCAAGTTGCCCACTGCGACGTCCCTTGAACACGCGATGGATGAAATCCAGCAAAGCGGCAAAACCGCCATAGCGCCTGATGAGTCCGCACATGGCACTCACAAGGATTGTCACCATGATGGTTTCGTACATTCCGCTGATTCCACCGCCCATGTTCCCCACCAGGCCGAAGAAATCTACGGCGCCCGTAGCTATCATCACGACAGACGCAATCACAATGCCCACCAGCAGCACAAGGAACACGTTGATACCTATCAAGGCCAGGGCAAGCACAATCACATACGGCACCAATTGAGTCAAACTGTACTCGCTTTCATTTACCACCTTGGCTTCGGTACCAAAAGAAATCGCGGCAATAATAATCACGGCCACAATTGCCGCCGGAAGGGCAATCAAGAAGTTCGTACGGAACTTGTCCTTCATTTTACAGCCCTGCGTAGTACATGCCGCAATGGTCGTATCAGAAATAAAACTCAAGTTGTCGCCGAACATGGCGCCTCCAATCACAGACGCCACGCAGAAGGGCACGCTAAATCCGGTCGCAAGGGCGACCTCAATTGAAATCGGAGTCACCACGGCAATTGTTCCTACGGACGTTCCCATGGCCGTCGAGACGAAAGCCGCCACTATAAAAAGTACAACTACGGAAAATTGCGCCGGAATAAAGTGCAACAAGAAGTAAGCCGCCGAAGAGGCGCTGCTGCGGCCAAGGATTCCGGCGAACATTCCTGCACAAATGAAGATGAGAATCATCAGGAAAATATTTCTATCGCCGACAGATTTCGCCATGACTTCAAGCTTGTCGTTGAATGAAAGTTTCTTGTTCTGCAGACAGGCGACAAGAATGGCCACCATGAAAGCCGCAACAATGGGAATGTTGTAGAAGCCCATGGGAATATGCAACACATATTCAAACGAGACTCCAAGGCCGAGATAAAGGACGAGGAATACGACTATGGGAAGAAGAGCCTTCGGGCAACTTTTGACGGGTTCATTTTCTTGCATAAATAACCTTTCGATATTCTCTGAAGATAAAAAAATCCCGCACCCTCCTTGTAAAAAATCATCCCATTAAACGCTATTTACACGAAATGTTCAAACCAACCCTTTTTATTAAAAAAACAAAGGCCTATATTCCACAACGAGGTGTTTATGGATTTTACTTTTACAAATATCGGCAAGTTTTTTGCCTTTACGTTTTTTCCCGTCATAACATTTTTTGCAGCCTGCTCCAACGACGAAACGGAAATCGCAAGCCCGTACAGCACGATCAACGACAGCAATGCGGTATTCCAAAGCAGCGAATCCGAGACTCTTATCCCGAGTTCTATCGCACAACCCGTCTCGAGCTTTTTAGTGCAACCCTCCTCGAGTTTTTGCGCACCGCCCGCCTCCAGCACTTCGGCCGAACCTACGAGCGGCGCGAACGAAGAAACGTCTTCAAGCCTTCCTGCAGAAAATCCAGGCAGTTCCTCCATTCCGCAAAGCAGCGCCTCTATTCCGCAAAGCAGCGCGGAAGTCGCCACGCCCCTCCCGAACAACGGAATACCCTACATCAAAATCACAGTGAGCGACAGCGCCGCCCTTTCAGATACTTCGGTCGTCGGAGTCTACTATGACTGTTACATCCAAGTCGCCGGCAACGGCCAATACGACAACATTGGCATAAACCGTGCGCAAATCCGCATGCGCGGAAATTCCACTCGCCTTTGGTATCCCAAAAAACCTTACCGCATCAAGTTCAACGGCAAGATATCCATGCTGGGGCTCCCAGCCAACAAGGACTGGATATTGCTGGCTAATTACCGCGACCCGACGCACTACATGAATGCCGTAACATTCGACATGGCGCGCTATATGGGAAGTTTTGACTTTGTGAACGCGAACCGATTTGTAGAAGTCGAAATAAACGGCGACTACAAGGGAATGTACCAATTGACCGAACAAATCGAACGGGCGACCAGCCGCGTAAACATCGCAGAAAGCGGTTACCTGCTGGCCCTCGATGCCGATGACGGCCCGGAACTTTCGCCAAGCGCAAGCAACAATTTCTGGAGCAACGTCTACAAACTCCCCGTCGCAGTCAAGTTTCCTAAAAATCCAGACGCCGCCGCACTCGAAACCATCAAGGCAGATTTCGCCAATCTGGAACAAGCCATAGCCAACGGAGATTTTTCTACCGTACAGCAACTTTTGGACATCAACAGTTTCATCGACTTCGTCATCATCCAGGAAATTACGCACAACGTAGAACTCGAAGCCCCGCGCAGCATGTTCCTGCACAAAAAAGAAGCCGGCGGGAAATATTTCTTTGGCCCTGTATGGGATTTCGACGGCGGTTTCGCCTACATGTGGGACGAAGACAAAAAAGAATATTTCGAAAACCAAAAATGGATCTTGAGCAGCAAGAACCCGAGTACGAGCCCCTACAACTGCACAGCAAACAACCGGAACGACTGGGGAATGTGCAAAAATAGCGGAAACCAAGGCGGGTTCGGAGGCTTCAGCAGCGGCAATTGGGACGGCTGGGCCGCAAGCGGATTTTTCACAAATCTTTTTGGCAACGCGGAATTCCTGGCGGCCTACAAGGCGCGATGGCAGGCCCACAAAGGAGGGCTCCTGAACGACATGTTCGAGAAGTTGGACAACTACGCCAGCGTAAACGCAACGGCTATGGCAAACGATGCCAAACGTTGGGAATGGCCCTCAAAAAAGAACAATGTTGGAAAAGACTACACGACCGCCATCGCCAACATGAAAAATTGGCTTACAACCCGCGTAAACAGTTACTCGGGCGTTATAGACGGCTACTAGGCCTTGCGCTTGTAACCGCTCAGAGCCAAAAGAATCAGCGCAGGCGTATAGAAATACCACACGAAATTATTCGCGACGGTTGCAACAATTTCCTGCACGCTGTGGTCAGGACCGGTCGCAAGGGAAATTCCCACACAAGCATCGCAGCAGAAAAAGAGAATCATGCCGCGCTTGATGTTCCTTGCATTCTTTTCGGGGAAATAGCCCATCTTGGGAACCTTGCAGGCGACGACCAGGGAGCAAATCAAAAAAGCTCCGTACGTCGCAACGATAGGCACCGTCGGACCTTCGAAGATACGAAACAGATGAAGCGCGTTCGCCACAAACATCACCGCGAACGGGATGCACAGAATCCACGGGGATTCCCTGCCGTTGTCGTCGACACGAGTATGGCGGAAGATGAGGAGCGCCTGCACCACCATGAAAAAGCAGATGCCGAGCAGAGTGTAGTCGCTACGATGGTCCAAAAAATGCGAGTAGTTGTGCAGAATCTTGAGACAGAAATCCGCGCACAGCGCCATGACGAATGCCGCCTGGAGCAAGCGACGGTCGCGAGTGCAAAGCGCGTTCTTGCCGATAAAAAACACAATCACCGTAACAATCGCCGTCACAGCGAACTTCGCGATATTCTGGTAGTCGCTCGCCTCCACAAGGCACTGTTCAACAGCACCGCATTGATAGAACACGAGCCAGTCCCGGATAAAGAAGGTTACCATGAGAATGGCGACAACGATTAAAAAGGCAGTTATATGAATTCGTTTCATCATAACCGCAATTATAACAAATTTGTGCAAAATTTACGCCGCAGCGGGTGTCGAAACAGTCCGCGGCGGGTGTCGAAACTAGCGGAAGACTTTCTGGTACAGGACTTTGCCGGAATGGTTGCGGACCTGCACAATGTAGGCGCCACGCGGGAGTCCCGCGACAGAGAGCGACGAACGCCCTTCAAAAGCCTTTTTGCGCACGAGGTTCCCTTGCATGTCGTACAGCGTCACGGACAATTCCTGCCTCGGAGCGACTAGCAAAAGTTCATCACCCGAGCGAGTCACCGCAAAGCCTGTCGTAGAGGTATCGGCCTTGCTCGTGTCCACCTTAGACGTGTCTTCGGGCGGTTCCACAGGCTCCACGTACGGGTGCTCCGGATCGTTGACGACCACCTTGATATCGACGGTACTTTCGCAGCCGACCGGGTTCACGTACGTTCCCGTATAAATTCCGCTCGACTGCCACTGCAAATTCTTGAAGCGCACTTCACGACCGACGTAACTGAAGTCATTCGGGCCAACCCAAGTCCAGCGGCCGCCATCGTACGGGTGCGGGCCAATCACGAGGGAATCGCCAGGATTCACGGCCACCTCGGTAGTCTCGTTCCAACCGCCGTCATGCACCTTCACGTACGGAATGATGTCGCTCGGCTTGCAGACGCCGCCTTCGGCACCTTCGATCACCATCGTCGTCACGGTGTTGTTCTTCGCCGTCATGGAAAGCGTCTTGCCCGAAAGTGCGATGTCCTCGACCGGCTTGAGACTGCCCGGCAGTTCGAAGCGAACAACCTTTGCCGTAGAGCCAATCTTGTCGAAGCCGCTCAAGTCAAATTCATATTTCTTATCGCCTTCGCCGCTGTTGCGCACGATAATCACGAGCGCTTTATCGGGGCGGATGGCGGCAAGCGTATTCGCCTTGTCCGTATCGATGATGCGCGAACCCGGACGAATGTAACGGCTGAAGGCCGCATGCATGTAGAAGCGCGGCATATACGAAAAAGTCTGCTTTTTGTGGTCAGCGTAAATCGTGCGCCAGTTTTCGGCGGGGTCCGCGATCTGCCAGTCGACCCAGGCTTCCGCGTGCATATCGTGGATGTCCTGGATAATGCGGTCGGCCATCCAGAGCGCAATGTTTTCGTCGCCGCTCTTGCTCAAGGGGCCCGTCTCGGACTGCCAAACGCGCTTGTTCAGGCCGAAGGCGCGATTGTAGAACTGCGAGCGGTAATTGCCGTCGGAATAACTGTGCGTGTTCACCTGGAACATGTACGAAAGCGCCTCGGCCGTGTAGCCGCCCAACTGCTCAAACGCCTGCTTGATGGACGTTTCGTCGGCAGCGCTCACGGACGTCTCCGGGAACAGTCCCTTTTTCTTGAGGGCCTTTCCGAGTTCAACAATCATCGCAGACTGGTTGTTCTTGAAGCCGCAGCCTTCCTGGCCGCCGTTCGATTTCCACCAGCCGGCACTCGGCTCGTTGAAAGGTTCCACCGTGCGGAAGGTGATTCCCCATTCCGTCTTAAAGTGGAGAGCCACCTCGGAAAGGTAGTCGGCAAAATCGTCGAAGTAGTCGCTCTTGAGGTTGTCGGAACCGTCACTGGAACCCGAAACGCAGCCGCTCTTCGTCATCCACCACGGAGGGGAATTGCTGAACGCCTCGAAAATTGGATTCTTCACAAGTTTATTGAGAGTCGTCGCGACCGCGCGCTGGGTGGGGTCCGCCGTCCAGTCGAAATCGCCCTTCTCCGTCGGCTTAAAGCCCGGCACCTTTCCGCCGCCGTCGCCCTTCGTGAGGTGATTATGGCCCGGCTGGTCGCCGCCACCGATATTGTAACGAAAAACGTTGTAGCCAAGACCCGTATCCGGGTCGGCGATGGCGCCGAGGAACTTATTGCGGTTCGCCTCGTCCCAGGCACCCACCAGTTCGGCCCACCAGCAAAGGCTAGTCCCCCAGCCCTCGAAAGTCTGGTACTTTTTTGCAGGGTCCACGACGACCTTCGTCTGCGCCTGCGCACTTGCGCACAAACCCGACAGCATGACAGCCGTCAAAGACAAACATCCAATCACGCGTTTCATTGAAACCAACTCCTTTTCGCCACGGCAAAACTCCACTAATGCCAAGGCCTTCTGTAAATATAAAACAAAAAAAATAATCGGGCGCCGCTTCAAAGAACAAGCCCCGCCCTTTTTACAGGCAGGGCTTGCAGTGTGGGGGTAGGAGGCTCTTTTAGCGGAAATAGACCCTGTAGCGGGAGGGCGCGTTGCCCACGCTTTCGGCGCTATTGCCACGGACGGCACGACCGTTCACATAGAACTTGCGAGTCGCAGCACGCATATCGTGTCTGGCACGTTCCAAGCGTTTTGCCGCAACCGACTCGGTTCCTTCGGGAATGTTGATTTTATTTTCCAAGGAATCCTTCTGGAACGGATCTACGACAGGATCCACCTTGGCAACATCATTGTCGGAAGAATCTTTCACCAACGTGTCCTTCGGCGTGATGACCGGATCGACAGTCGGTTCCACGTAAGCCTTGTATTCGTAAGCACCCAAATCGGGCGCCTCGCCCTCGTAAGGCAACTTTACGTTGACGCCCTTGTCGATGAACTGGCTTTTCGGTGAAAGTTTCAGGAAATCCAAGTCCGGCAGGCTACCATCGGGCTTGCGAGGGCCGAACGCGCCGCCAAGCGGTTCCAGCGGTTTCCCGATCTCCGTCATGCTCGGGTCGGAAACACTGATGAAATCCGATTCCTTGGGCGTGATATTCAGGTTCCAAGTGTTGTATTCGCCCGCCGCATATTCACCGCCGATGTAAGAAATCTTGTTCGGGAATGCAATGTTGTTCTTCATGACATGCGCCTTGGAACCCTTCAAGACGACACCGTCGGTGCGGTTATCGTTCGCATCCCAAGTACTCGCCCACATATTGAATGCGGTCCCATTCATGTAGGCCGTATTGTTCAGCCAGTCGTTACCGCCGCTGCTGTGGTTCGCGTAGAATCCCGAAGCCTTGTTCTTCCAGGCGACGCAATTGCGAATGGTGTGCCGAATGCCCGTCTTGCTGCTGCCGGCCTTGAAACCGTTACCGTTGCCGTCCTTGGGCTTTCCGGTTCCGTAATTGCTGTAGCCGTGGCCCATGGCCCAACTGTTCTCGATGACCACAGGGAATTCCTGGCTGATGAAATCCCAGCCGTCGTCGCTGTTCCACCAGGCGCGACAGCCGATGAACTTCGTGGTATCGCCACCGCTCTGGTAATGCACGCCGAAACCATCGGCATTCTGTCCATCGCCCTGGCGGCCGTTCGGGTCGTAGTTGTCATGACTGTCGCAATTGAGGAACAAATGCCCGCCACCGCTTCCGGAACCCTTCTCGTTGACAAAGAATCCGGAACCGCCATTGTGGTGGCTATTAATCTGCTCCAAGAAGATGTGCTTGCTGCGCGAAATATAGACACCTACATTGGACTCGCCCTTCATGGGAACGTTCTTGATTTCAAGCCCCTTCAAATGCAAGTACTGCGCCTGGATCAAAAGCCCATTCGTATAGCGGACATTATTGCTTCCGTTTGCGATAGGCATCTTGCTGAAGTCGAACACGGGCTGTTCACCGGGAAACGCCATGTAATGGATGCGCTTGTCATCGCTAGAACCGCTCTTGTTCAAAAAAATACCGGCAAACATCTTGTCGTTGCCGACATAGGTAGTATCCACAGGATAATAGGTTCCGCCACGAATAAACACGGTGTCGCCCGCGACCACCTTCGAGTTCGCCTTTTTCAAGGATGCGAAAGGAGCGTCCTTCGAACCGGCGTTCGAATCCTTTCCATTCGTCGCCACGTAATAATTCGCCGCAAAAGAACCATTGACCCAAAATCCAAGCAAGGCGATTACAGCAACTTTGCACAAATCAGTTCGTTTCATATTTCGCTCCTTAAAAAAACGGCCCTCTTCATAATTGAATCGGGCCTCGTCCCTTTCAGTTTTTACGTTACTTCTCGTAAGTCCTTAAAAGGTGCTTGCGGTTTGCTATTCGATCGGCGGAGTTAGCGCGAGCAGTACGCCCGTTCACATAGAACAACCTGGAGGTTTTCTGCATGTCCGATTCCGCACTGGTTATCCCGCGATTCAGGGCGTCTGTGCCCTTGCCGTCGCCGGCATCCTTGCCGCCGATATCTTTGCCGTCGCCGACATCCGCGCCGGTCCCAATTTTCTTGAATTCAATCACGTCGATATTCGGGGCGCCGTCATCGGTAAGAGAAGCAATGGTAATGTCGCTCACCCCGGCAGGAACCGTCAGCAAGACGCTCTTCCTCATCCACGAAGTCCATTCGCCGGTACTTTCCAACTCAAGCCTATCCACCTGGACTTCACCGTTCACGGAGATGCTCACCGGACGACTTGCCGTACCGCCGTTCGCGAAGACGATTTCCATTTCCTGCTTCACGTCCTGCGGCAGGCACACCGGGATGGAAATGGATGAAGTCTTGCTGTTGTCCAAGTTCGCATAACCTTCGCCGCTGAAGCCTTCGTGCTTCGCCTCGAGAACAGTTTCCTTGAACACCGCATTTTCGGCTTCGTACTTGAGGGAATCCTTTGCGACGAACTTGAAGTCCGCCGCGACGTTTACGGCCTTCTCGATTTTGTCGACCTTCCATTCCTTGTTGTTTCCATTGGCATCACCCTTCCAGCCGGTGAATTCCCAGCCATTCAACGGACGCGCCGTGAACGTGAGGGAACTCCCCTGGGCCACGGAATCGCCAGCGATGTTCCGGTCGATGGCCCCGCCGATGCCGGCAACCGCCTTCACGAAGACCTTCGGAATCTTCTTGCCGCTGCCCACCCAGTCGGGGAGTGTCGCGTCAATCTTCTTTGCAAAAGCGGCAAGTTCATCGAGGCGCGCATTGGCCGTATATTTTTGGCCATCGCGGTCGAACATGGGCTTTTCGCTATAGCGGGTCGGTTCCCACACGAACGTTCCCCAGCCCAAATCGCCGAATTCGTTAAAGACAGTGTTGACCAAGTTCGTACGCTGGCCCGTATATTCACAACTCAGTACGGGCTTCTTGTTCTTCGTGACAAGGCCGAACATTTCGCGCCAATCGTTACCATTGTTGGTCGTTCCGTAGGTGGAACCGCAAATGGCGTCGTAGTCTATGTTCTCGTGGATTTTCTTGTACCAGTCCGCAAAGCCCTTGTCCGGACGGGGCTGGCCATGCTGCATCACAATCTTGATATTCGGGTCGATTTCGCGAACGGCCTTGACACCGCTATTGATGATGTTCGCGAAGTCGGCGGTCTTGCTCATGGAAACGCCGGCGACCTTGGAGTTGATTTCGTTGCCCACCTGGACCATGTCGGGCTTCAACCCTTCCGCCACGAGAGCGTCCATGGTCGTTTTCACGTGCTGGTAAGCAAGTTTGCCCATTTCGGCATTGGACTTTCCGGCCCAACTGGCCGGCACGTTCTGGTGACCGATCGATGCCCAAGTATCGCTCATGTGGAAATCCAGGAAAAATCCCATGTTGTGGGCCTTGATGCGCTTCGCCAACTGGATGGTGTGTTCGAGGTCGCACCAGCACACATTCGAATTGGCGCCGGAATAACTTTCCTTGGCATAGCCAATGCACGAATTCACGAACGTGCGCACACGGATGAAGTTCACGCCGTGATCGGCAAGGATATCGAACAGGTCCATCTTCTTGCCCTCATGATAATAAGTGGCGCCCAAGGACTCGTCCTCGAGAACCCACGAAATGTCCACGCCCACCATATAAGGGCGAGCCACGGCTGCAGCGGCAATGGCTCCCAAAACCACGGCAGTCCTCTTCATTGTCTTTATGAATGATGATTTCATATCCAAACTCCTTTTGATATCCCATCTTTTGCAGCACAAGAGCCGTTTTTCGACCGTACTACACTTTGTACTACAATTCGTACTACCACAATATAATCAATTTTACTACAAAGCGTACTATAATTTTTGGATTTTTTAATTTTTCTGTGAATAGACTGTTGAAACTGTGACTTGACCGCAAAATAATCCACACATTCTCATCTTTTTAAAAAAAGTTCTTGATTTATAGTACATTTTGTAGTACATTTTATAGTACAGGGCGGTGGGGACCGGCCTGTAGCAATAACGCCAGTGTGGCAAGGCAAGGAGCAACGTATGGATGTCAACATGGAAAAAATCGACTTGGCCATCAAGGCCTCCACTCTCACAATCGGCGCACTTCTCTTGGGTGCATTCACCTTTGTCGGTGCCGCCGAAAACTACAAATTCGACTTTGGCGACGGTCCCGTCGCCGCGGGTTACACACAAGTTAAATCCACGACCAAGTTCAGCGAATCGTTAGGGTACGGCTTCGAATCGGGCTCGGTCAAGTCGGTGGACCGTCTTTGGGACGACGACCTGAAAACAGACTTTCTTACCGTCAAAGGCGACATGGTATTCTCCGTAATCCTGCCACAGGGCAATTACGAAGTCTCCATCACCTTCGGCGACGGCGAGAACGAAAGCGAGACCACCGTCTGGGCGGAAAATCGCAAGTTGATGTTCGACCGCGTCACCACCGCAGGCGGCGTGTTCAGCACGCAAAGCGTTTCGCTCCGTCGCATGGAAACCAAGAGCATCGACGGCAAGGTGACCATGAGCATCAAGGACCGCGAAAAGGACTACAGGACCTGGGACAACAAACTCACCTTCATCATCAACGGCAAGGCTCCCGCCATCGCCGGCATGGAAATCAAGAAGAAGGACGACGTGACCACCCTGTGGCTCTGCGGGAACTCCACCGTCGTGGATCAACTCACTGCTCCGTGGGCCGGGTGGGGCCAGATGTCGCCGGGATTCTTCAAGTCGAGCCTCGCCGTCGCAAACTACGCGGAATCCGGCCTTACCGCAAGCGGGTTCTACAGCATGAAACGTCTCAACAAGATTCTCGCCGAAGCAAAGAAGGGCGACTTCGTCACGGTGCAGTTCGCGCACAACGACCAAAAGAACGCGAACGACGTCGCCAATTACGAAACCACGCTCACCAAGTACGTAAACGACATCAAGGCGAAAGGAGCCATCCCGCTGTTCGTCACGTCCACGGCGCGCCAGGGCGAACTCGACCCCAAGACAAGCGTGGGCGGGCTCCCCGAGAAGATGCGCGCAATCGGCAAAAAACTGGGAGTCACCGTACTCGACCTGAACCAGCATTCCATCAACCTGCAGAATGCGCTCGGCGACCAGAAATACATGATCTACATGCACACCGCGAGCGACAAGACGCACTTCTGCGAATACGGCGCCTACGAACTCGCCCGCGCCATGCTCGAGGAATTCAAGGCGAAGGTCCCTGACCTCGCCAAGCACCTGCGTGACGACCACGTCGCCTTCGATTCCAAGAAGCCGGACCCGCTCGACGTGCTGACCCAGGCGAAAGCACCCATTACCGAAGGCGGACTCATCCAGGTCGACCCCGAAAGCAGCGAAAGCGCCGAAAGTTCCTCCAGCATCGAACCCGCGCTATCCTCCTCGAGTTTCGCCGACTTCTTTTCTTCCAGTGGAATCGAGCCGAGTTCCTCCGCCACCGAAAGCATCATTGCCCGGGACTTCCGCCACGAACTTTTCGATAGCCCGCTCGTCATAAAGGTCTTCGACTTGCAAGGGAACTGCCTGAAAACAATCGCGCAGACGGGACTCGCCGAAACCTCGCAACTCACCGCAGGGCTCGCCAAAGGCACCTTCGTCGCACGCATCATGCAGAACGGCCGCGCACTCGCCACGTTCACTGTGCGGAAATAGCAGAAGCCTTTTTACAGAGACCTACTCAACATCACAAGAAGCCCCCTTGAAAGGGGGCTTCTTGTTTTAGGCAAATCAATCAAATTTCACAGCGATTATCTCGCCTGCGCCTGCAATGCGTAGAACAGGCGCATCCAATTTTCGCTCTGCGAGCCGTCGAAGAAGAAGACTTCGTCGAGGCCGCCCACGAGATTCGGGCTGTCACCACCGACAGCCGGGTTGGTGCAGGCGGAAAAATCACCGCCGTTTTCGAACTGGTCCTTGCTGAGGGTGACACCGTCCACGTAGGTAAAGACGCTGTCGCCGCGGATGGTAAACGAGTAGTTGTGCCATTCGCCGTCCAGAATGCGGGCGGTGCCGTAAGTCGTATTGTAAACGCCTTCGCCATCATGACGGGCATCCAAGCGCAGGTTCACCGCGGCCTGGTTTCCGCGCTGCTGCAAAATGAAGGCCACGCTGTCCTTCTTCGCCGAAAGAATGCGTGTGTAACTCTTGCCCGGCGTCGCCTGGGATGCGCTATCCGCCTTGATCCAGATGGAAGCGGACATCTGCGTTCCGTCATTGGTGAAAGGTTCGAAGTCGTTGATTAAAATCCACTTGTCCGTAGAATCCGTCCAGAGGGCGTTACCAAGGGCGCCTTCATTTTGAGAGGCCGGAAGATTATCGAAGGATTCCGTATGGCGGGAAAGCACTACGGTGGTGTCGCCTACGAGCTTGCCCCAATCTTCGTAATAACAGTTATTCAACAAGTCAAATGTGAGGGAGCCATTTTCTGAGAAGACAACTTCCATTAGGCTGCCCCAATACAGCAGTGAATCCCCTTCGCTCTTTCGCAGAGAAACAATCCTACCCAACGGATCCACAAGGCAGGCCTTCGTGGCGGGCTTTTCCAGACGAATGGGCAATGGCATATCCCTGAAGGATTCATCTGCAGAAGACAAATCCCCAAAACCTTCGGGAAGCGAAACGGTCAACGGAATCACTTTAGTGTAACCATTAGATTCGTATTTGCCCACAAATACAAAGGTCGTTTCTTCATCATCCAAAGCGAAATTTGACCAGAACATTCCTTCATCAGTAATATCTACCGCCCAATATCCCTTGGGAATTTCCGGAAGTGCGTTCACCTTGACTAGACCATTTGCCACGTCGGCAGAATCCAGAACATGGTTAACGACACTCAAGGTGGAGTAGATGGTATCATTCTTTAAGGACCTTGCGACAGGCACTGAAACCTTTATGGTGTCGCCAATTTTGCGGTCAAAAGGCCTCAAGTCAAAATAGGCACCGGCATTTCCTTCCGTGATTTCCTTATGGGAAGTTTCAACGCACTTGGCTCCTGTGGAGTCTACGTAGTAGGCAGCACAATTACCCAGTTCAAAATGAACATAGATGGTTCTTTCGTCTCCATCTCCATTAGAAACGACAGCGGAATCGCAGATTTGACCGCCAGCCATTTTCCACTCAAAATCCAATATTCCTAGGGCATATTCAGAGGAATCCGCATTATGTCCAAAACTAGCATCATAGATAATCAGGGAATCATTTCTGAATTCCTCGTACTTGCATTTCAAAAAAGTGTTCGTGCCAAAGGATTTTGCATCAAAAAACACATGCTCAATTTTCATTTCACTGGAATCAACAGGGTAGTCGCTGCTATGAGTTCGGAGAGTTGTGCTTACGGTGAGGTTGGTGGCGCCCTTATCGCTGATGTGATAAGTTTCCCCTTCTTCGGCGTTTAGGTCAATGGCAAACGAACGCGCGCCACCCTTCGCGGGCAGGATGGTCAGGGAGTCGTAATCCTGGGCAGGGACGCTATCCATGGAAACATGGCCTGCAGCGATGTTCGCTTCCGTTGCGACCTTCTCCAGATATTCCGTAGAGGCGAACACGGTATCCCCTACGGTGTCGCGCAGCGTGCGGGAAATCTGCAGGGTATCGCCTTCGGAAATTTCAAAATCGGTAACAGAAACCATGACACGAGCAAATCCGTTGCCGGTGTTGGTTTCGATGAGCACCTTGTTCCCGGTATTGGTTTCAATGATGGTACCGGCGACACTGCTTTCACTGCACCCGACAGCAAACAGCACCACCATAAACAGGAGGATTACATTCACAAACAACTTAAAACTTCTCATACCCAAGATTCCTTTCCCCAAATAAGTTCATCCTAGACTTATCGATTCTCGTCTAATTTCAAGTTGCTGAAAACATGCAGGTTGATGTGCTCCACTTCGGTAGGCGCGTCACAGTCGGCGGCGACGATTTTGCGCACCACGTCCTTGAATTTTTCGGCGGCGTTTTCCACCTTCTTGCGGGCTTTCGCGGAAACACTGAAAGTGAACGTGGTCATGTCACGGGATTCCCCGCCTTCGGATTCAAGCGCCTGCTTGGAGAGTTCCAAGCACTGTTTCTGGAACTGCAGAACCATCTGGCTCTTGCATTGCTGAACCGTGGCAAGGCTTTCCTTGGTGGGTTTCCAGAAGCCCTGCTCATTGCGGCGCACAAGATTCATCTTCTGCATCAGGGCGAGGCTCGCGTGCAGTTTCTTTTCGCTCACCGGCGGGAAAATCTTCGCGGCGAGTTCGCTTACGTCGTCGGACACGTCCATCACCTCGAGGATGGCATACACGGTACTGTTGTACCAGTTGCCAAAGAACTCATAACCGTCGGGGTCTACAATAGCCTGGGGCGACTTGTTCAATTTCATCATGGCGTCAAAGGCCTGGTCGCGGACTTCGGCGGTCTTCCCCTGATCAAAATTAACCATGGCCTCGAAGTACTTGGCTTCGTTTCCCTTGAGCCCAATGACATCTATGAAGCGGACTAGCATGGTCGCCGTCACTTTTTTCCCCTGAACAACATCATTGAAATAACTGCGCGTATTCGGGAGGCCAAGAAGATTGCAAAATTCCGTACGGCTGAAACTCGGCTCGGCAGCCTGGCGCCGTTCCTGATATTCCGCCAAGAATTTGCGGAACTTTGTAAATTCATAAATGTTTGCGTATTCGCTCATACTACAAATATACACTTTTCAGGCAAAAAAGATAGTACACTTTATAGTAAAAGTTGAAAAACGTGCAAAAACGCACAAAAAAAACAAACCGACCAAGATTATCTTTTGAAAAAAAGTATTTTTTCGCCATGAACCTGTTCAATCGGTTGTTTTTTACAATGTTGCTGATAGTCGGCCTTCCTGCCATTTCCATGGCCGAGTTCATCGCCGTGCTAGAAACTGTCGAAAACCCGAAGGGACTCTTGACCCAATCGGAAAAACTGTACATCACCAATGTGCTGCGAGAATTGGCGCTGCAGGAACTCCCCACCGAACAGAACTACACCATCATGACCCGCGAGAACATCAACGCGATGCTTCCGCCCGGAAAAAATATCGAAGACTGCGAAGGCAACTGCGCCGTCGAAACTGGCCGAAATATTTCTGCCGATTTCGTAGCGCAAGCCGTGGTGGGCAAGTTCGGCGAAGAACTCACTATCAACGTGGAACTCTACGAAACGGCAAGCAGCAAACTGGTAGCAAGCGCAAATGGCCGCAGTGAAAACATCCAGGGCCTCGCAACCGTCATCAACGAAAAAGCCCCCGCACTATTCCAAAAAGCAAAGCGGGCGGAACCCGCCATTACCGTAGACACGACGGCCGCCGACACAACGATTGCAACGCCGGAACCCACCGCCGAAGCACCCGTTGCAGAAGCGCCAATCGCCGAAGCTCCCGTTGCAGAAACGCCAATTGCCGAAGCGCCCGCTCCCACAAAAACAGAAGAATATGAACCCGACACACTGGTATCGAACCAAGATAGCCTAACGTTCGAGCGTTCACTATTCCGCCATGGCCCCTGGATCCACTTCGGTCAATTCTCCGACGAAGACGGACTATTCAGTCTCGCCCAGTCTTACGAAATCGGCTACGCGATGTCCTTCGGCATTACAGAAACAATCGACGTCTGGATAGGCCTGAGTTTCGAGCACATCACCGCCGACAAGGAAGTCGAAACCGAATATTACGGTGCAAGCAACAGTTACGATTATCATTCCATCGAAAACGGGTACAGTTACGGCATCACGATACCTCTCAAAATCAGAAAGCATGCAAAAGGCATCCCATTCGTATGGTACTTTCTGGGCTACAAGTTCCGGCCGCCCAGTTTTGCGAAAAACCTGTTCACCGAGCCTAACGATGTCACCGCCGGATTCGGATTTTCCACTACAAAGTTCGACCTTGAATTCATTTGCCAAATTCCCACTCCGCACGGATACTTCGACAGTAATATCGACTCTCCGCAAATGGGTCTTACCCTAACTTACTGGGTTCGCTAGCACACCTCTTACACGCTTTTTTGAAGATTTTTCATTTTTCTCTTGCTTTTTTGAAAAATTTGTAGTACATTATATAGTACACACAAGGAAAATAGTCCTCGGTCTTCTCGGGCTGTTTGGATGCCACGCTCTCGCGGCATGGCGAACGGGAGTCCCGAGGGCACAAGCGAGGTGTTTATGGGATGTTTCTGCAGCAAAATGGGTGCGGTGGCACTGTCCACCGCGATTTGCGGGACGCTTCTTGCGACAGAGGCGGAAGCCGCCCGCAAGTTCGAATACCTGGACCGCGGTGTCGTAGCCGTACGCCAGAACAACACGAACGCGCTGGTGACCTGGCGAAGCCTCGCGAGCGACGACGCCAAGCTCGGATTCAACGTGTACCGCACCACCGACGGAAAGACGACGAAACTCAATGGTGACGTGATTACCAAGAGCACGAACTTCGTCGACAGCAAGGCGGACTTTTCGAAGGCGAACACGTACTTCGTAAAGAAGGTGCTGGACGGCGTGGAAGTCGAGACCAAGGGCAGCTACACCATGCCCGCCAACAAGGCCGTGGGCCCGTTCGTCACGGTTCCCGTAGCAAAGATTACCGGCGACGTGCACTTTGTATGGGTGGGCGACCTGGATGGCGACGGAGCCTACGATTATCTGGTCGACCAGCCGAACCTGGATCACCAGCAGTTGCAAGCCTACAGCAGCACCGGAAAGCATTTATGGACCATGGACATGGGCGTCAACAGCGAAAACAAGAACAACATCAGCCCGGGGGCCTCGACGCTCGATGTCGGCATGTGGGACGGCGCCACGGTCTATGACATGGACAGCGACGGATTCGCCGATGTGGTGGTACGCATCGCCGACGGCGTCACGTTCGGTGACGGCCAGAAGTTCAGCCTGAGCGGAACGAACAAGCAGGCCATCGCCGTGCTGGACGGACGCACCGGCAAAATGAAGGCCACAGTGCCCGCGCCCGAAGACTACATCAAGGAGGGCCCGCTCGCCGCCATGGTGGAAATCGGCTACCTGGACGGAGTGAACCCGAGCGCCGTTTACTGGTTCAAGAACCGTAACGCCGACAAGAGTTTCAACAGCCTGATGGTCGCCTACGGCTACGAAAACGGCAAGTTCGTGCAACGCTGGAAATACAACGCGAGCAAGCAGGGCGGCGGCGCCGAAGCACACCAGATTCGCATCGCCGACGTGGACTACGACGGCAAGGACGAAGTGCTGCACATGGGCTACGCACTGAACGGCGACGGAACCCTCCGCTACCAGATTCCGGAAGTCGTCCATGGCGACCGCTGGTACGTGGGCGCATTCAACAAGGGCGACAAGGAGATGATGGGCTACGGAATCCAGCAGGACCATCCGAAGAACTTGCTGGAATACTACTACAACGCGAGCACCGGCAAGGTCGTCTGGACGCATTACGGCGATGCAAGTTGCGCCGGGCAGTGCGACGTGGCGCGCGGGAACATCGGCGATATCGACCCCAACTACGCAGGCCTTGAAGTCTGGAGTTTCCAGGGCACGTACAATGGCGCAAGCAACAAGAAAATCGCCGACAACTACCTTTACCCCGTCATCCGTTACTGGTGGGACGCGGACCTCGGCGCCGAAAGTTACAACGACGGGAAAATCGAGAACTGGAACTACGACACCAAGGGAACCGAACGCCAGACGACCACATGGAAAGTGTACGGCAGTAGCGGAAGCGAACGCGGCGCAGGGATGTTCCACGGAGACATCCTTGGTGACTGGCGCGAAGAAAGCATCCTTGTGAATTACGACACCAAGGAACTGGTGATTTTCACGACGGACATCGCCACCGACTACAAGTTCTACACCCACATGCAAAACCCGTGCTACCGCAACGGGACAACGGCCAAGGGCTACGTGCAGGCCAGCATGCTCGACTACTACCTTGGCTGGGACATGGACGCGCCCAAGGCGCCGGACATCGAAATCGTGGGCGGCGAACGCGAACCGGGATTCAGCGCAGACTCGAGCATAGGCGAGCCGGAATCCAGCAGCAGCGAAGAAGGCACTCTGCTCACCCCACGTGTGCGCGAAAGCATCCAAGGCAAGCGCGCCACGGGAACATACAACATCCGCGGCGAGCGCATCGGGAATTCCGGCAACCGCGCCAAGGGAATCTACCTGATCAAGTTCCGATAATACTCAACATACCACATCACAAAGGAATCCTGCCGAACGGCAGGATTTTCTTATTTCAAGGTCTTGAGCAAGGAATCCAATCGGCTTGTGAAATGGGTCGCGCCCTTCCCGCAAAGATGGTCGTAGTCCATAGCCATATCAGACGTGTAATCGTGATACCCCATCTTATTCTCGTCGAACAGAACGAAGTTTGGATATTCCTTGTTCAGTTTTTCGAGTCGGGCAATCATCTTTTCGGCGACGCTACGACGCAGCCCATATCGGCCAAAGGCGCCGGTCATGCGATATAGCGGACTCTGCGGGAAAATGGCGCCAATGACGTAGATGTCCTTTTCCGCAGCCGTTTTCACAAGAGTCTCGAGCGCATGGAAACTGCTGTCCATCACAAAAGGATGCTGGTCGTAGTAAGTGCTGTCCACTTCGACTTCGGCGGTATTGCCCCAGTAACTGCAAAGCGTCCCGGTCCAGCGGCCTCGATCGTCCATATATTCCGCACGATCTTCATACTGCAACCCTTCCTGGGTATATTCCAAGAGCCCTTCCGGATAGCCATCCTGCCAATAGTCGTGATTCTTGTCGTAAACAAAGCCGGCAGAAAAGATGTATTCGTTCACAAAGAAGTCGTCGCCCAGATCTTTTCCCGTCTTGTACCAAAAATCGATATCCAGCGAAACGACCAGGTACTTCAGATTTTTCACATTGTGGTAAAGGTACTTCGCAAAAAAATCCCTGGAATCGTATATTGAACTGGGCGTGTGGGCGAAATTCACAGCGAAAAATTCATCGCTGAACGCCGATGGGCTCACACCGTCTAGCGGTCGTGAAGATCCCAATATAGCAACGTTGATGGAATCCCTGTATTTCCACAAAAGTTCCATCTTGTAACGAATCATCCTTATCCACCATTCATCATCTTCATGCAAGTAGACGCCAGCGCTGTCCGGGTCCAAGGAGGATTCCACCTTGTTAAAGAAATTCTCGCCCTTCCACAAGCACGGATGCCAAATTTCATCCCCTTCGACAAGTGTGTTGACGCTGGAATCCGACAAATTCACCAACACGATTCTCGTATGGGAGCCGTTCATGTTCGTTAAGGTGGCGACTACGACAGAATCCGGGCCGTTCAAGACCCACTCGCTATGGTCAAAACTGTAATCCTTTGGCGCGGCAACACTTTGGATTAAGGCGCCGGCACTATCGACAATCAGCAAACGTTCGTGAATGTCGTATTTTTTTCCGACGAAATCCTGCCCTGTTTCGCCGCCAAAATCCAGGAACAGAGTACGCTTGCCATAAACGTCGAGACTTGCGTTGCACGCCTGTTCGCCGGCGTACCACACGGTATCCCGGCCACCGTCTTGCAGTGTCTCGCCTTTTTCCGCCACACGGGCCCGCAAAAGCCGGGATCCCGTAACCGCAAGGCGGTTGTCGGCGCTAACGCCGCCGTGGTACGCCCCATCAAAAAGTTTTTGAGGCTTGCCGAACTTCCCATTTGCAAAGGGAATCTGCCAGGTGGACTCCTTTTTGAATTCCGAATCCTCGGCATTGTTCCCGGCATTCGTCACATACACGATAACCGTGTCGCCATCCACCACACGCCAGCGCGGAATCGCCGCCGATTCCACATCCAGTTTCACCAAGTTCGTCCCGGCGGCATTCAAGTCACGCACGTAAACCGACGACTTTCCATCGACTCCTTCCATTCCCGTGCAAAAGGCAACGCGTTCGCCATCGGGAGAAATATCCGGATGGTAAACTTCCACGGAATCCATAATTTCAACAACGGACGTCCCCCCCGTTGAATAGTCCACGAACACCAGGTTGCCCGAAATATCGTTCCTGAAGGCGAGTTTGCTATTGTACGTTTCCATGTAGGAACGAAGTTTGGTGGAATTCATGACAATGGAAATTACCGACTCCGACGCGTGTCCCATGGAATTCATCCACACCGGTTTCGGGATTGCCCCGTACGCCAACCGGAACCCGACATAGTCGGCATGCGTCGACGACGTCACCGTATATACATCTCCGCGACTGTAATAATTCATGGCCTCGGGATTGGTGTGGAACGAACCGCCTTTTACAATGCGTTCACCCAGGCTTCCGCCATCCGAAGAGCCCACGTAATTCACTAAAATGGTATCCTTGTTTTTTCCGAGCCAGTCGCCTACCCACTCCATCGCATTGCCGGCCATGTCGCACACGCCAACTTTATTCGGACTTTTCTTGCAAACCTCGTGAAGTTCCATTTTCGAGTTCTTCGCATTCCACGAATTTTCGGCATTCCAACCTTGGGAAGCCACCAGTGCCCATTCCGATTCCGTCGGCAGGCGGAAACCTTCGGATTCGGCATTGAACTTCAAGCCATCCAGGGATGTGCATCGTCCCGAATCGTCGAATTTCGCCTTGGAGTACGAGTACACAGAATCCCTGCCCATCTGTTTGCTCTTGGCATTTGCAAAAAGCACGGCATCGAAATACGAAACATCCGTGACAGGCAGGTTCCCCGCGCATTCCACGGGCACATCGTAGCCTTCGTCTTTCATTACCGACTTGTACTCGGCACAGGTCACTTCGCTTTCGCCGATACAGAAATCGTAAGTGAAGTAAACAGGCATCAACGGCTTTTCGTTGGCCTTCGCCGTGGGTTCGTCGGTTCCCAGATTCACATGCTTGCCGACGGCGAAAATACGAACAAAACCATCGATGTCCTTGGCAAACAAAAGTTCTTCTTGGGATTCCTGGATATCTACGGGGCTAATGGAATCACTGGATCCATTATCGGAACACCCAACGACAAGCAACAAAGCCAATGTCGATAGCGATGTTCCATACTTCATTTTACACCTGCACTATTGAGGTTTCTTGATTTTCGCGGTCATGTAACTGAGCACTAGGTTCTGCCACACCACGTAGCATGTAGGCGCAAGCGCCACGACCGGGCCAGCATACAGACTGGATACCCATATGACAAGTGTAGTATTTTTTTGCCCCATGCTCTGGGAACCCTCGATGGGGCGGCGCCCCTTTTCACAGACCCAGCCCACCCAGAACTGCAGAATGCAGAGCACGAGCGACACAATGGCCATCATCGGGAGTTTACCGCTATTCCACAAATCGGAAAAGCCCATCTCGCGGATGTCGTTACTCGCCTTCGCCAAGATGATGAACACGGAGACCGTCCAGATAATCATCGTGTACTTCTGGAATTTCGCGGCGCGGTCGGCAAGTTCCGGGTAAAACGCGCGGAGCCCAAGCGCAAAGGCGAGAGGGATGCTGATAATCGGCTGGATGGTGTTGAAAATCTTCATCGCGACTTCACTGAGCGGGGCGTCGGAACCGGTGAGGTAACCAAAGACTATCGGGATGCTGAAGCAGGCGATCAGGTTCCCGCTCAAGAAAATCTTCAAGGCGAGGGAAGCGCTCCCGCCGAGCATCTTCGCCATGGCAGGGGCCGCGTTCGCGGGCGGGCAAAGCGCGATGATGGCGCCCCCCAAAAGCACCTCGCGCGGAAGGCCGAACAGTTTCACGACACCCCAGATGACGCCGATGAGGACAAAGCTCGCCACAAGGGCGCGGATTTCAATCTTGAACGTGTAGCCGTGCGTCTGCGGCGGAATCTTCGTCACGAACGTAAGGAACATCATAAGCCCGATAAGGAACGGGAGCGTTGGCGCAAAGAAGTGCGCCTGAGGAATCAGGATGCCGGCGATAATCGCGATGGGCATAAGAATAGCACGTAAGTTTCCCATAGCGCGCCCAAATTTAGAAAAAATCAACTAAGAAGCCAAGGCTTCAAGTTTCGTACACATTGCCGAGGCGTAGAACGGACGCCAAAGGCGTCAAAATTTGGTCCAAAGCCAGGGATTTCATTGAATTTTTCTGATTTTTCCAACGCCAAATCGCTTGCAAACCCGCATAAAACAAGGTATTTTAGCAAAGGACATCTTATAGGTGCTCTTTTGAAACGGTTCGGACGCTTTCGGGGTCGATTTTGGGCAAAATGGGTCACTAAAGTGAGATTTTTTTTAGTTTAGTGACCTAAAATGTTAGTTTGTGTATAAAAAACAGGGGCACTTTGAGGATTACTGCGCAAAATTGTGTCACTAAATTGAGTTTTTTCTCATTTTAGTAACACTTTTGATAACGAAAATTTCCTGAAAAAGGTGTTTTGCGTTTAATTTGTGTGTAAAATAGGTCACTAAACCGGAAATTTTTGTGATTTAGTGACCCTTTTTGTTTTTTTTCTTCACTTTTTTCGTCACCCCTCCCAATTTCGTTTGTATTGAACGTTTTTTTTGGGGGGCTAAACGCGAATTTCTTTTACTTCTTTAGAATCTTATAGGGGTTCTTTTGAAACACGAGGGAAACACCAAATCATCGTTGACTTGAGAAAATAGAAATACGCATTCAGCAAACAAGCGTGAAATCTATTGAGAGAAAACTAGACTAGTTCGAGCAAACTCTCGTTCAGCAGGAACTGCCTGAGGTTCGCCTTAACGATTCCGTTTCTTGTTTCATCTTTTCGGCATCCGCCACGGTCAATGCAGAAGTGATAGCTAAAGGCTTTCTAACGGGCCCAAAAAAAGAAGCCGGCTCAAACGAACCGGTTTTATTTTCGGAGGCGTCCTTGGCTTACGCCATGCCTAATTTGAGGGCGTTTCCCTAGTTGGAGTGGCGCAAGCGCACAACAGTTCGGCTCACCTATACAGAAATGCAAGCATTTCTGTGCAGGATTGCGCTTTGCGCGAGACTCTTGCGTTCGGTCATAAGAGCCTGTACACAGTCTCTTGCGACTCTCACTTGGGAATCTTTCGCCTCCTAGTTGTCCTTGAGACAACGAACGGAGTGGCCGTAGCGCTTATCGCCGATGTACAGGTCGGCATCCTCGCGGTTGTTGTGCAAGTTCAAGTAGTAGGCGTTGTAGCTATCGTCCTCTAACTGAGAGGCAGACCAGAAGTTGGCGCGTTCGCCGGCACTGATGAAGTAAGCGCCACCGATGATTTTGTAGCCTGCAGGGTGCGCGGAGAAGCCGTAGGCATCCAATCCATTGCCACTGGAACCTTCATCGTCCTTCCAACCGCTGGCGGACTTCAGCATTTTCGCCGCAACGTCTTGTCCGCCAACAGTCGCAAGCAGTGTTTCCCATTCCGTGGTATCCGGCAGATGCCAGCCTTCGGGGCAAACTCCGCGGACCTCGCCCTTTTCATTCTTCGCTCCACTCAAATCACATTCGAGACCATACCCGCATTCATCTTCCGACTTATCGACAGCAGCGGCCCAAGTGTAAAGGCGACCATACACGGAGCAATCGCCCTCATTTGTTGTTTCGCTTTCGCCACCGCCGCACCAACTCTGCTCGCCCGGGTTCACGGAGTAGTTCAAGTTCTCCGCCATCCAAACCTGGTCGCCGATTTTCACGGTCTTGTAAACCTGGTTGTCGCGGGTGTCCGTCAAAAGGTCTTCCACGCTGTATATATCAGTTCCGTCACGAGTCACCTTCAAGCAGTACTGCTTTTCCGGGTCGTACGGTTTGTCGTCGCAGCTGTAGAGTTCGCCTTCCGAGCAGAACGACTTCGCTGGGTCGTACGGTTTCATGCCGCACATGGCCTTGAAAATGGTCGTTGTCGTTGCGCCTTCACCTTCGCCGTCGTCTTCAAGCGAGCAGCCCACGCCATCGTTACCATTGTCACCATTCGTTCCCGGGTCGCCCTTTTCGCCGTCAGCGCCGTTCCATATCGTATCGACGACGGTTTCACCGCAAGTCACTTCAAGACCTTCGAGGCCTGCAGCATTCGTCACAGACTGGGCGGTGCAGCTCGTGCCGTCAGTGCCGTTGTTGCCATTCAGACCATCTTTGCCGTTCGTAATCGTGCCGACTTTTTCGCCGCCACAGACCAAGTCAAAGCTGCCATCGGTGTTCTCGGTCGCGGTGCAGCTCGTGCCGTTGTTGCCATTAGTACCATCTTGGCCATCCTTGCCGTTCGTAATCGTGCCGACTTTTTCACCGCCACAGACCAAGTCAAAATTGCCATCGGTGTTCTTGGTCGCAGTGCAGCTCGTGCCATCGTTGCCATTAGTACCATCTTTGCCGTCCCTGCCATCGGCACCATCTTTGCCGTTCGTAATCGTGCCGACTTTTTCACCGCCACAGACCAAGTCAAAACTGCCATCGGTGTTCTTGGTCGCCGTGCAACTCGTACCGTTGTTGCCATCTTCGCCGGAATCGCCCTTTGAGCCTTTTTCGCCATCCTCGCCATCTTTACCGTCGGCGCCCTTGAGCGTCTGCCAGGATTCGCCATCGCAGATGAAAGCCTCGGAGGAGTCCATCACGAAGAGCATCTCGCCCGCGTTCGTTGTGTCGCATTTCTGCTTCAAAAGTTTCTCGCCCGATTCAAGCACGGCCATGCCGGACTGCTGAATATTGGTCACTTCGGTCACATCGTCGCCGCAAGCGGCAAACATCAAAGTACAGGCAGCAACTGCCAAAAGGTATTTCTTGTTCATAAGGACAGCTCCAAAGATTTTGAGACAAATATAGAAAATAGTGGCTAGGGGTTAGGATTTAGGGGCTAGGATTGTTAAGGTAAACTGCGGAGGTGTGCAACGGGAGATGCTTTTGATTTGCGGCGTTGAATAGGTAAAAGATTGCACAAGCGAGAACCCCGGCACATTTCCAGATGCATTCCCTTTCGTCTATCGTCTGTAGGCGCGGAGCGCCGTTCTCTCGTCTAAGCTAGGGGCGACCTTGTCTATCCAAACAAATCCCTTGCTACGACTTGGTTGCTTACGATTTCGTTGTATTTGCTATTTGAAAGTCCGTAAGTCGTTACAAAAGTGAGCTGTATTGATTTCTTTGATTGCGAATTGTGCTATCGAATTCCTGCTGTCGATTCCGGAGATTCCAAGTTTTTCTTTTATCTTTTGAACATGCTGCATGACCAGGTTTTCAAAGGTTAAACCAGCCCAGACGTAAAAAACTGGTTTTCCTTGAACCTGTTGCCAACTGGACGTTTTTCCATGTTCAATAAAGTTGAAATAGAATAGTGAATAATTTTCAAGAACCGTGGAAAGCCCTTTACCTGATTTTAATGTAGTCGTCTGAATTTTTAAAAAGGGCTGAATAGAGATTCTTGAATTCGTTATGCAAGCCCCCTTGTTTTTTAAAGAACAAGTCGTCAATATTTTGTGTTAGGCTTTTGGAAGAATCCAGCATGCCTAGGTAAAACGGAACGCCACCCATGCACATGTAAAGTGTCGAAATGTCGTAGAGTGAAGCGTTGAAACCTTTGTTTTCTAGGAATTGCCTTGTTTCATTCAACGTGAACTGCGTGATAACGGCCTAAAACAAGTTCCTTCATGCCCTAGATATAATATAATTTGCCACGAAGACACAAAATTACAAACTCGAGGCAAATTATAGCGCACGATGTTTAGGGGAATCGATGTCTTTTCGTGCCGAGGCCCAAGTGTTCCAAAAATGCCCCGATGCAGAATCCGCAATTGCAGTTAGAAAAAGTGCAGAATTTCGCAAATTCAGGTTGGAAAAACGGGCAAAAACATTTATATTTAGGATAGAAAAGGTAAAAAAATCCATGATAAACCGTAAAATTGACTCTATTCTGAAAACGCATTTCACCAACAGTCGCAACGCATTGTTACTGACTGGAGCAAGGCAAATCGGCAAGACGAGCTCTATCAGGGCCTTTGGCCGGGCGGAATTCAAGAATTTCGTGGAAATCAACTTCATTGAGTCTCCCGACGCCGCAGCGATTTTCGTGGGCGCATCCAATGCGCAGGAAGTTCTGTTGAGGTTAAGCGCCTATACGCAGGTCCCGTTAGAAAAAAACAAAACACTCGTATTTCTCGACGAAATTCAGGAGTGCCCCGAAGCCATTACGGTTATAAAATTCCTTGTGGAAGAAGGGAGCTTCCGCTACATTTTAAGTGGTTCGCTCCTGGGTGTAGAATTGAAGGACGTTCGCTCCATTCCCGTAGGCTTTTTAACAATCGTGCAAATGTATCCTCTTAGCCTGGAGGAGTTCTACAGAGCAGTCGGCGTGCAAGACCTGGTATTGGATTCCCTTAAAGATTCTTTCAGGAACGGGCGTGAGGTCGATCCTTTCGTCCACAAAAAGATGATGGAAATTTTCAGGCTCTACCTGGTTGTCGGAGGCATGCCTGCCGTCGTGAACGAATACCTGAAAACAAACAACCTGCAGAAAGTCCTTTCTATACAGCAAAGCATTATCGCCATGTATAAAAAGGACATTGCCAAGTATGATCCAAGGAACAAGCTGTACCTTGAAGAAATTTTCAACCTTATCCCTGCCGAATTGAACGCCCAGAACAAACGATTTATTCTAAAGAACCTCAATGAAAACATGAAGTTTTCCCGTTACGAGAACAGCTTTATTTGGCTTAAGGAGGCAGGTGTTGCCATTCCCGTCTATAATGTTGACGAGCCGAAAATTCCTTTGCTGTTATCTCGATCCCGGAATCTTTTTAAACTGTTCCAGAATGATGTCGGACTGCTAGCCTGCCAGTATGCAAGTGGAGTGCAACTTAAAATTTTGAGCGGAGACGAGGCTATCAACTACGGATCCATTTATGAAAACGTGGTTGCCCAGGAACTGCTTTATCAGGGTTACGAACTATATTATTTTAACAATAAAAAACTTGGCGAACTGGATTTTGTCATTCAGCGCGGCGGAACTGTGCTCCCTCTGGAAATCAAATCCGGCAAGGATTACAAGCGCCACAACGCACTCTCCAATGTTCTACGCACGGAGAACTACGGCATTGAAAAAGCCATGGTCTTCTGCAACGGCAACATAAAAACTGATAGCGGAATTTGTTACATGCCCATCTACATGCTTATGTTCATGGAACAAGAAAAACAAGAGTTAGGCACATACAAAATAAACCTAGATGGATAAGTTTCGTTTTGAAACTCTGTCAAAAGCGGTTATGCGCGGGGATTTTGAAAAAAAGGGCTAGTCCCTGAGACAACGAACGGAGAAGCCGTAGTTCTTAGCGTAGTAGTTCAGGTCGACACTCTCGTCGTGGTAGTTCAAATACATGCTGTAGGCGTAGCGGCTATCGTACTCGCTAGCAGACCAGAAGTAGGCTAAGTTGCCGGCACTGACGAAACTGCCATTGCTGAATCTGAAGCCTGCAGGGAGCGCGGAGAAGCCGTAGGCATCCGATCCATAGCCACTGGTGGAACCTTCATAGTCATACCAACCATTGGCTGACTTCAGCATTTTCCCCGAAACGCCTATTCCGCCAACAGCCGTGAATAGCGCATTCCATTCATCTTTGCTCGGCATGTGCCAGCCTTCGGGGCACACGCCCTGCACAACGGTCGGCAGCGTACAGGTCTTACCATATGCGCAGTCTGCATTATCCATGGCGACTTCCCAGGTATACAGACGACCGTATTTGGCGCAGTTTGCAGCCACCTCCTCATTGGTCAACACATCTTCGCCATAG
>JAZLMK010000050.1:0-27900 GCA_045598645.1 Fibrobacter sp. | reverse complement strand
CCGTTCTTTTCGCAAGACTTGGTGAAACGCTTGAGAGCGCGTTCGAAAGGTTCGTTGGACTTAACAATAACGCCGATCACGATAATCCTTTGGTTAAAAAATTCAGTTTGAGAGCCCAAATATATTTAACTATCGCAATTTCGTCAAGGGGGTCGAAAAAATGGGTTTTACGGGCTAAAAAATGGTCAAATATCACACTACGCCCCAAAAAAGCACATTTTCGACTGTTATAACTTGCGTAATATCAAAGACTTATGTATATTTTTCACAGAAAAGCCAGCCAACTGGTTCAAATAACGACAACCTGGAGTTTTTAATGAAATCGTTCTCGGTTTCTCGCCTTGGTGCCATAGCACTCGCCTGCGCCCTATTTACAGCTTGCGGCAGCAGCGAAGAAGACACCGTTCCTCAAATGGAAACACCCAAGCCCGCAGTCAAGCCGGCACCGGCCCCCGCACCAGCAGCACCGGCCGAAGAAGAACCGCAACTGGTTCCCATCCAGTCATTGAACGGCGATAAGGCAGCACCTGCCGCAGAAGCAAAGACCGAAAGCGCAACCGCTCCGGCTGCACCGGCACTCCAGGGCGATGTCAAACCCCTGAGCGAAGGTTCTTACGTTATCCAGGTGAGCATCCAGCCCTCCAAGAAGGCCGCCGATGCAATCGTGAATAAGCTTTCCGAACAAAGCGTGAACGCCTATATCGCCGAAGTCGAAAACCCTGGCGAACTCGAAGGAACATACTACCGTGTTCGCGTGGGCTACTTCGCTTCCATCAAGGACGCCCAAAGTTACGGTCAACAGGTTCTTTCTTCTATGAACTTCGCCTGGTGGGTTGACAACAGCCACAACGACGAAGTCGGCAACCCTAGCAGCGGTAGCGACGAAGAAGACATCGACTACAGCCAGTACAACGCTTCCGCAAGCGAAGAAGCAGCACCGGCCGCCGAACCGGAACCGGCTCCAGCACAAGAAGCCGCCCCAGTCGAAGAAGCCGCTCCGGCACCAGCTGCAGAACCCGCTCCGGCTGCTGAGCCAGCACAGGAACCTGCCCCCGCGGCAGAACCTGCCCCAGCACCCGCACAGGAAGCCGCTCCGGCGCCAGCCGCCGAAGCTCCCGCCGCCCCGGCAGCAGACGTCGTGGATGACTGGGAATAAGACATCCTTATTTTCTATCTCAACAAAAAAAAAGAGCCTTACGGCTCTTTTTTTACGAGAAAACTTCGTTACAAACAAATTAATTTCATTACACTACCAATCGTCGTCTTCATCGTAGTCATCGTCGTCAAACAGTTCTCCAGAATTATACTTTTCAACAATCTCTTTGCACAGCTCCCTTTGATCAGCCGCGTATCCAGCGATATCGTCGGTTTCGGAGAAGTCTTCACGGACAACTCGTCTGCCATCGCAGTTCACCTGAACAGAACCGTCCGTCCACGAGGCAGCTTCCTCTATGAAGTTCACGCATTCCTCCGCAGCCTTCGTGTTGGTTTCGAATTCATATTCCTGGACAAAGTATATGTTGCCGTCACGAAGCGTCCCGGTTTCCTTGTAGGAGCCCCAACCCTTTAAAATTTGGGTCACCACAACCGTCGTTGCGGTCTCCTGCACATCGCAAACAAGATCTCCTGACGCGCTGCTCGGTATGGTGCCGACAGGCTCATCCGATTTCGATGCAACCGAATTAGAACTTTTCCCAAGTTCTTGGTTGCCCATTTCCTGAGGGTCATCCACCGACACCACAGAAGTGCTGCTGGAGTCACCACCGCATGCGACAAGGGACAGTGACGCCACCAGGGCTGCCATAGAAAGCATATACCGAGATTTCATAGGGACTCCTTTTGAACTAATCTCAATAATAACATATTTCAACCCACTGCAAACGCGCTTGCCAAAAAACTATATTTGCGACATGCCTACAAAAAAGCCCAAAGTTTTCGTCGTGCATCTCGGATGCGCCAAGAACCAGGTCGACGCGGAATGCCTCGTCGGTGAAATGCTACATGCAGGATTCGTCACCTGCGACTCGGCCGCGAAAGCCGACTACATTTTGGTGAACACCTGCGGATTCATCGAAGCCGCGAAGGAAGAATCCATCAACGCAATCCTTTCGCAGGCGAAGGGCAAAAAGGCAAAGCAGAAGCTCATCGTATCGGGTTGCCTCAGCGGGCGTTACGGCGAAGAGCTGATGAAGGAACTACCCGAGGTGGACTACTGGGTAGGGACGTACAAGCCGGGCGAACTCTTGAAGAAGATGGGGTTCGTGGCCCCTGAAAACTGCGATGCGGAAAACCTCCCGCGCATGAACCTGGGCGGATTTTCGCACCATGCCTACCTGAAGATTGCGGAAGGCTGCAACAGGCGCTGCGCCTACTGCGCCATCCCGCTCATCCGCGGCAAGCAGGTTTCCCGCTCCATTGAAGAAATTGTCGCCGAAGCGAAGGATCTCGAAGCGCAGGGCGTCAAGGAAATTACACTCATCGCGCAGGACACGACTTACTTTGGTCGTGAAAAAGGGAAGAAGGGCGGAACGCTTGCGCAACTCTTGAAAGCGATTCTCGACAACACGAGCATTCCGTGGATCCGTACTTTGTACTGGTACCCGATGTTCGTGGACGATGAACTTCTGGACCTGATGGCAAGCGAGCCGCGCCTCGTGAAGTACGTGGACATGCCTATCCAGCATGCGAGCGACAAGATGCTCAAGAACATGAAGCGCAACTACCGCAAGGCGGAACTCGTAGACCTTTTGCACAAGATTCGCGAGCGCATCCCGGGCGTCACGCTGCGTTCCACGGTACTTGTCGGATTCCCCGGCGAAACGCACGAGGATTTTGAAGAACTCATGGAACTCCTGCAGGACGTGCAGTTCGACCACCTGGGCGGATTCGTGTTCAGCCCCGAAGAAGGCACCCCTGTGATGAGCATGAAACTCCCCGCCGTCGACGAAAGCGAAGCGCGCGCACGCCTCGACGCCGTGACGGACTTCCAGGAGGAACTCGCCGCCGACTATGCCGAAAACATGATCGGCAAGAAGGTCCGCATCATCATCGACCAGGAAGCGGAAGAAAGCGAATACCACTTCTACGGCCGCACCGAAGGCAACTCCATGGAGAACGACGACATCGTGAAGGTGCAGGAAGGCGACGCAAGCGTAGGCGACTTCTGCAACGCGCTCGTCGTGGACGCGGAACCGCACGAACTGATTGTGAAAATTGTTTAGTGGGTAGTGGTTAGTGGTTGGTGGTTAGGATTAAGGTTCGTAGCTTCGCTGCCTCTTCATGATGCGCCTTCGGCGCCATTCGTTAACCTCAAAGCACCGAAGGTGCGACCTCATACCTCAAAGGGCCGCAGGCCCGCCCTCACACGGCACTATTTTACTATATTTCCCGCAACAAAATAGGATGATGACTTACGCTTCCGCCAAGCGAAATCGACTTTGGTAAAAAGTCGATGGAGCGCGGAGCAAACGATTGACAGAGGTCCTTAAGCCGACGGATATCGTTTGCGGAGTCATCCGCCAAGCGAAATCGACTTTGGTAAAAAGTCGATGAAGCGCGGAGCAAACGATTGACAGAGGTCTCCGACTGACGGATATCGTTTGCGGAGTCATCCGCCAAGCGAAATCGACTTTGGTAAAAAGTCGATGAAGCGCGGAGCAAACGATTGACAGAGGTCTCCGACTGACGAATATCGTTTGCGGAGTCATCATACGGCCTTGCCCGTGTATCACAATGGATAGTGTCCGCCCCTCCGAAGGGCGTTATTCCGGTTCGATTCCGGACATGGGTATTACAAGACTTAAAAAAGCAGCGCGGCGCCATCAATCCCAAGGACTGTAACGCACGCCACAATAGCCACCGTGACAAGTCCTCCGCCAAAGAGCGAAGCCACCACAGCCGTCAACAGCGCACACACGCCCGAGAGCCTGCTATCCGTCGCATAAAAGATGGCAGGAACCGTCATCGCCGAGAGGACGGTATAAGGAATGTAATTCAAGAAAGACTTCCAAAACGGGCTCTTGATTTCGCCCTTGAGCAAAATGAAAGGAACTGCACGCAGCAAGTACGTGACGCCCGCCATTACAAACAAATACTTAAAGTACATTTCCATGTTCATGCAGCCTCCTCGTGGGAATCATCGCCAGATTCCCGCATAGGGAAGAAGAACGCACAAACGAGAGAAGCAACCACAGCGCAAATGATAATGGCGAAGCCAACCGTCACACCGCTCAACGCAGGAACATACCTAAACGAAAGACTCAAGGCAATAGCGATAGCGACCGCAACGCAAGTCGGACGGCTCCCCTTCATTGGCGGAACCACAATCGCAATGAACATGCCATAGAGCGCAACGCCCAAGGCATTCGTCACCATTGCCGGTAAAATTTCACCGCAGATGCCACCCGTGAACGTCCCAAGAGCCCAGCCCACGTACGGAAGCGTCGAAAGCCCCAAAAAATATCGAGCGGACACTTTCCCGTCTTGGCTCATGGAGACCGCGTAGATTTCGTCGGTAATGCCCGTCGAGAGCAGTAGGCGCTTGCCGGTACCAAAATTAGCATCTACCTTTTGCGAAAGGGAAATCGCCATCAGGGAATAGCGCAAATTGATAAAGAACGAGGCTATCGCCATTTCGACGAGAGTCCCCGCCGCATCGGCCATAATCTGAAGCCCCGCAAACTGCCCCGCCGAAGTAAGGTTCGTCATGGAGATGAGAGTCACCAGAGGCCAGGTCAACACCTTTGCCCCGGCGATACCAAACGAGAACGAGACAGCAAAATAGCCTAGCCCGATTGGAGACCCATCCTTTAAACCTTTCAAAAAACTCATAGCCCAAATATAGCATTATGAACCTTTTTCGTCAATGCAAATATGCATATATATGCATACATCTGTTTTTTTTCGAACAAAGAAACCCCGCACTCATGTGCAGGGTTCCAAACTCAAACCGATGCGAGATAACGATTAGTTTTCGTTGTTGTGCATTTCCATCTGTTCGCGGTCCATCGTGTGCTGCAAGTATTCCTTGAAGTCACGGTCGATGTTCACACCGTCGAAGTCGATGTCATCGTTTTCCAACACGAACACGGCGCTCGGGTTATCGAGCCAGCCGACCACGTCCACGCCTTCCAATTTCATGGACTTATCGCCCGCGGCCTGCGCAACGTATTCAATCTTGGACTTTTCAACCCAGCCCTGACCGCAGTTGCCCTTCACGAGCACGTCGGTATCGCCTTCCTTAACGATGGTCAATTCATCATTGAAGCCGGCTGTGCAAACAACGGCTCCGCCACCCTTTTCCTTAGTGAGATCGATATCGCCGATCTTGGACTTAACCTTCTTGGCTGCAAAAGAAGAAGCAACCAAAACAGCGAGGGCGACAAACATAACCTTTTTGATCATTTTCATAACCTTCCTCAAAAACAAGGTAAAATATTCAACAATGCATAAGGAATATACCTTTTATTTTTGCCTTTCGTTGAAATTTCTTTTAAATTTTTACGCTATGAAGAAGATTTTTGCAATTCTGTTCATTTTGATCGTACTAGCGGGGCTTTTTTGCGGTTTTCAAGCGAAAAAACGCATAAATGCTCTTTCAAACAACACTGAAACCGTGCTTTTGGAGGTTCCAAAAGGCAGTTCCGCGGGCAAAGTATCCCAAATTTTACAAGAAAAGGGTGTCTGGACCGACAATCTCGCCTTCCGTTTGTGGTGTAAAATGAACCCTCCGGCACTCAAAGCCGGCTGGTTTGAAATTCCACCGCACCAGTCGCTGCAGGACATCATCGGCATCATCGAGAGCGGAAAGAACGCCGTACGCAAAGTGACCATTCCCGAAGGCCGGGCCTCCTGGGAAATCCCAACTTACATCAAGAAGGCCTACCCCAACCTGGACGAGGACCGCTGGAACAAGTTGGTCCAGGACCCGAAGTTCGCCCGCTCCCTTGGAGTCGAAGCCAACTCCCTGGAAGGCTACCTGCTTCCCGACACCTACCCATTCCCCATTGATGCAAACGAGGAGACCATACTCAAGCAAATGGTCGCCGCCAACCTGAAACTGCGGGACGAACTGAAGGGCAAGGTCGGAGATTCCATGTGGGAAGTTCTCGGCAACTGGCACCGCGTGTTGACCCTCGCCAGCGTGGTAGAAGAAGAAACCGGCAAGGCCGACGAGCGCCCGTTAATCTCCGGCGTGTTCCACAACCGTTTGCGCATTGGCATGCCGCTCGGAGCCGACCCCACAGTGAGGTTCATCTTCAGAAACTTGACCGGCCCCATCTACAAGAGCCAGTTGAACAGCGACAGCCCTTACAACACACGCAGGTTCAAGGGACTCATGCCGGGACCCATTTCGAATCCTGGTCGCAAAGCCATTGAGGCGGCGCTCCATCCGGCAAACACCAAGGCACTTTACTTTGTTGCAAAAGACGATGGTTCAGGAACGCATTTCTTTAGCGAGACCCTTACGCAGCACAACAAGTACAAGGATGTAGCCGCAAAGAACCGCGGCGAATGAGTTCATCAGAACAGACCTGTCAGAACAAGTCGTAGTTGCCAATACGTACAAAGTATTTGTAATCTTTAAGTTCTTTCAGGTCGCTCAAAGTATGGTTGTCAACGATTCTTGAAAGGCCCGCATAAACGCTGATGGACTTGTAAGCAAGTCTGAGGGCGGGTTCCACGATGATTTTGTTTTTATCCAGTACTGCGGTAGAGTTTTCCTCGAAGTCCATGACGTACGCCCCGAACAGCCATGCGCCGACCCATCCGTAATGCAAGCCGCCATTAGCGCGGATTAGCGCGTAATTGTGCGACGAAAAATCGGCATTATACCACTCCGTACTCCATGGCGTAGCCTTGACATGCTGGCGGAAGCAATTGTCCAGAACGCGGTAATCAAACGATTCCGGATACACATAGCCGTAACCTTCTTCATGATAAAAATCTATTCCGGCAGACGCTCCCACCGTAACAGTGAAGAAATCCGTAGGCGACATGCTGTAGCGGGCGTCGGCAGACACCATCCAGTAAATGGGAATTACATTGCTCAAACCGAATTCAAAGCCAATGGACTGCATGGCTACACTTCCCGTAAGGGAGTAGCCCTCAGAAGAAAACCAGCGGTCCTTTTCACCTGATGAGAGTTCATAATTCAAACTCGGCGAGACAGGGAAAGTCTCAAAATCATGCTTTGCGTAAAACTTTTCACTGAGTTCAAAGGTTCTGTTCCCAAAAAGGAAATTAAGCGACAACTGCTGCAATTCATCAAGACGGTAGCCTACGGCCAGTTTCAGATCGCTGCGCTTTTCAGAGAAAATTCTTCCGCTCTCGGGAGTTTCGTTGGCGAACGACTTGAGTGGACGAAGTTTCATGTAGTCGTAGCCCACCATGAAGGACCAACTTTTATTCCAAAGATGGGACACCTGCAGTTCGGGCATAAAACCGTACGATTCACCGCCCCAAAATCCGGGCAAGGTCACATTGAATTCCATTTGATCTACATAGGCAAGCGAAGCCCCTGCATAAACATTTGGACCGATGGCGTTGGAACCGAATCCGCCGGCAAAGACATCGAAGGTCGGCTTCACCGAGGCCGAAATCACCGTTTCGCCGTTCGACAGCATTTCGAATTTCACCGAGTCGTAAGCCGGTTGCGAAAGCAGGGCCGTGGCAAAGTTCGCCGCCGCCGACATTCCCGAATCAGAATCGTTCCAATACGTTTTTATCGGCGCCTGGAATTCGGCAGAAACGCTGTCGTAAACGGGACTGATTTTTGGCAAAACCGATACAGCCTTCTTTTGCGTAGCATAATTTACGGGACGGTTTCTTAAATCTCCCAATTCACCAAGTCTACGTTCAAACGATGAAAATCCCGCCTGAATCCAAGACGTGTACGAAGTATCGAGAATTGTATGGGCTCGAATTACAACGCCAGGTTGCGTAGAAAGGTTTTCCAGTTTTCTTTCGGACAGTGCACGTTGCCAAGGAGATTTTTTTGAATCGGAATTCACGGCAGAAAGCGGTTGCGCAACCGATATCATCGCAAGTTCATCGATATTGTCTTCGAGGGGAACCGCTATGTACGGGTCCAGTTCACCGGAATTCGCATTATCAACAAAAGGCAGCGTTTTGAATACCGCACCGGGTCCTTGCCATATTTCGCCATGGGCCCCACTCACCGCAAAAGGGACTTTCGTTTCAGAAGAATCTCCGTAAATGAACTGCTGCAGGTAAAGGCGAGCAAGTCGACTTTCGACCCAAGCGGAATCCACATCCAAGGATTTCGAATGGCGATGAACGGTTCCATTGGAATCGGCGGACAGGGTGAATCGCTGGCGAACGCTGGGAATCCCGTTTAGCGAAACAGGCAGGCCGCGAGAGGCCTCCTTTGTCGTATACAGATCCTCGAATTCGTTATGGCCGACAAAGCCTTCTACATAAGGGTTCCGCAAGACACGCTGAATGTCGTCCAACGGCATTCCCTTGGCCCAAAGGTAACCGACAAGGGCTCCCCAGGAAGTACCGACAATGGAATCCACAGGAATGGAATAACTTTCTATAGCGTAGAGCACTCCCAAGTGAAACCAGACGGAATGTTCGCCACCGCTCAAAAAGAGAACCGATTTCACGGGCTTTCGAACGTCCGCTTTTTCAGCAGGCTTTTGCGAAGACGAGTCTACAGTCGCAGAAAGGGAATCTGGAGCGGCCTGAAAACTCCCCAGCAAAGACAAAGCGGAATCGGCAACCTGAGCGGCCGCGGAGTCGGGAGCAGGAACTGCCGTTTGAGCGGGAACTAGCGAAAACGCGGCCAGGAAAAGAGCCGCATATTTCGCATTAAAAAATTTAGCCAAGGCGCGTCGCATTGGAAACATACTTTTCGGCCTCCTCACGGGCGACATAACCGCCTCGCACAAGGTTCGCCAGATAGTCGTCCATCAGCACCATGCCTTCGGATGGAGACGAGGCTATTACGGACGGCAGTTTGAAGAAGTCACCATTGCGAATGGACGTGGCTGCGTTTTGGGAATTGAAAAGAACTTCCCAGGCGGGAACGGCTGCAGCCTCTTCCGAAGCACCCGGCAACAGTCTTTGAACGCAAATCGCTTTAAGAACCGCCGCCAGCATCGTTCTGGAAAGAACTCGCTGTTCTGCAGGAACATTGGCCAGCAAGGCGTCCAATACGCCTACCGCATTGCCCGCAGTTATGGTGCATACGACAAGTGCGCCAGATTCGGCCGCCTTGAGCATTGGCAAAAGATTTTCCGCATTGAAATCGCCCATCCAAAGCAAATCGCAACCAAAGCGAAGCGCTTGCGCAATTTTTTCGGGAACCGTGCCACTAGAATTCGCCAACACAAGACTTTCACCTGTACGCACAGAAAGTTCTTCGTCGGAATCCAGTATGCTAGCACGCAAAACACGAGATTCGCATAGCGTACTCACATAGGATGTCGCCGTCACGGTCTTTCCGGAACACGCAGGACCGGCGAATACCACCAGGCCGGAATTCAGTCCAAGCAAATTCGCCATCGACTGAGGTGCGCCCAAATCACCGAAAGCCGGGCTGTCGGCCATCAGCGGGCGAAACACGGCGGAATTTCCAAGAGCCTCGCGGAAATAGCGAACACGCCATTTGCAATTGGCCCAGGGGCCACCAATCAGCGAACCGGACTCACCCTCGATAGAACCTAGAAATTCGCGCAAGGCGCCAGGGCCAACGGCAGGCGCGTCGGGAACACTGCAGACTTTTCCTGCCAAACGAACAGCAGAAGGAGCACCTTCGGTAATAATCAGTTCGCTTCCACCGATACTAATCACATAATCCAAGAGGGATTCAATTTCGCTAGCCATTTTAAGCCTCCTTTCCAGTAGGTCTGTAGGCCGCAAAACGACGGCTGTCGTAAGCGCGTTTCCAAGCCTCGGCACCTTCTATGTAGCCGGATTCCACGCATTTCTGCAATGAATCGTCCAAGGTAATGCCTTGATCCTTTTGGCTGCTGATGGCTGCCGCGATCTGCGTAAGGTCGCACTTGCGAATCATGTTCGCCACAGTGGAGGTTACACGCAGCGCTTCGCAAGCAAGGACCAATCCCTGATTCTGTACCACAGGAATCAAATGCTGAACGACAACACCCTTGAGTTGCTCTGCCAGGGAGCAGGCAAAAGAGGCTCGTCCGGATTCAGGAACGGACACCAGCAACCTGGACAGAAGCGCATGGACATTGTTGCCATCGGCAACAGCGAACACCAGAGCACCAGCGTTCGCCGCCTGCAACAGCAAATAAAGTTCTTCCATGCTTTCCAGGTGGTCAAAACAAATTACATCGGCACCATCACGAATGGCAAGTTCAATACCTGCCGTACCAGAACGAACGTGGAGTCCAACTTCTTTTTGCGCAATGGCCCCGTTTGGATTCTGCAAAAGCCTTTCAATCGGGCGTTCAACAGTTTGAATGTAGCACTGGCGATTGGCAGCAATGGTCTCGGCAAAAGACGTCATGGTGGTAGAGCGTCCGCTGGAGGCGGGCCCTGCTATCAATACCAATCCGCTATGGAGTTCCGCAAAACGGCTGCAGAAAGGTGGCAGGTAAAGGTTTTCGAGAGTGGCCGATTCCATTTGAATTACGCGAATGGAAATACTTGGAACGACCTTGTTCCAAGTCACCGAGATTCGAGCACGGCCCACACCGGCAAGTCCGAACGTCTTGCTGAAATTCTTGCCCATGGAAACCTTGTAACCATCGGCAAAGCCTTCGGAGGCTTCACTCAGAATTTCGCTCAAGCGAGTCTTATCGACAACCGCTTCGGTAACGGGGAACAACGAACCGGACTGACGCATGATGATTTGACGGTCTGCAAAGAGATATATGTCCGTTGCACCGAACTTGCGTGCATAGGCAATCATCTTTTTCAACGACATCAAGGGCGTCAATGTCTCGGGAGCTTCCACGGCATCGCCTTCACCTGTAATCAGGGCAAAACGAGCCGGCAATTCTCCATTTTCCTCGGTATCGACCGTAAGGTCCTCCGATGAAATTCCAATACTGGAAATACTCGTGGTTTCAAGGCCCGAAACCGTTTCTACTTCCATATTCGACGAAGTAGACTCGCCATAGAGATTGTTGCCTTCGATTTGAAGCGTAGGCTCTTCGTCCCTGGGTTCCACCTTTACAGGAGATGGCGCCGCAGGAGATGGAATACCGACAGGCTTTACCGCAGCGGGAGAACTTTTTTTCGGTTGGGCTTCCGCAGGAGCCGCAGCGGGCTGCGCCGCTGCATTTTTTGCTTCGAGATTCTGCACAAAAGCAAGGACCTTGACGTACACGGCCTGCTGCAGCAAACCGGCATTGACCAAGACCTGACCGATATCCATAGAATCCGAAATTTTGCCCCAATGGGCCTGCACTTGTTCTTCGGTCACCATTTTGTTGTGCACGAGAACCTTTGCCATGTACTGATTTCTCATAGGAAATCCCTCCGGCTAAACCACCAACTGGCGATGGCGAGGAACACTCCAACATAACCCAAGGCATAAATCGTATTCCAGAACAAGTACATGTCCGGAAGAGCAACGCCATGGACCACGTAGGTAGTCACATTGTATCGATAAAGTCCAGGGAAAACTGCATGAATGACCACGGCAGCCTTCTCAAAAATCGCACTGCTGGAATCGCCCATTTCGCCCATACGGCTAGCAAAGCGGACCTGTTCCAAAAGTTGATTGCTCAAATGCCCCGCAAAGTACACGCCCAGCGTAAAAAGCGCCGAAAGCACCGTGCTGCTGAAACTGCTGAACAAAAGCGCCACGGCAATGACCACGGCCATTTCGCAGAAAATCAGGTAGATGGCCGAAAGCAGGTTGAACGTGGGTTCTGCACTTATGATAAAGAGCATCGCATAGAAGATGCACGTCAATATAAGCAGGTGTACCGCAACCACGGCCAAAAGGCCCAAGTACTTGCCCACGATAAAAGAAGCACGGCTTATCGGCTTCGACAGCAACGTCAGGACCGTCCGTCGCTGAATTTCCTTTTGCACAAGGCTGATACCCACGAAAATCGAAATCAGGAGCCCCGAAAGGCTCATCACCGAAAGCGTGGTAGACTTGATGACGTACGCGCGATCGAACACCGACCATTCACCAAGAACGATACTGAACAGCGTAAGGGCGATGGCCAAGAAAACGATGTTGTAGAGAATCTTGTCGCGAATAGATTCGCGGAATGTATTGAGGGCAATAATACCGATATTCCTAAGCGTCTGCACGGGCAATCTCCTCTGTCAAAATGTCTTCGAGGCTCGGACGCTTGTGGTCCATTCTTTCTATAGCAACGCCATTTGCAAGGCAGAACGAAAGCAGGCGGTCACGAGCGGCGTCGTCTTCGCAAATGAATTCCTGCGGGTGGCCCGTCAAAGAAACTCCCTGGGGCAGGTCGCCCTGGAGAATCGCCTGGCGCGTACGCACATGGTATTCCACTCCGCACGACTCCGTAATTTCGTCGACAGTCCCTTCGCGCACAATTTTGCCGTCCACAATCATCGCGACCTTGTGGCTGATGCTTTCCACATCGCTGAGCAAGTGGCTGGAATAGAAGATTGTCACGCCATCGCGGTTCAACTGCTGGATGGCTTCGCGAACATCGCGGCGACCCATCGGATCGAGACCGCTCATGGGTTCGTCAAGAATCAAAAGTTTCGGTTTGCCGAGAATGGCCTGGGCAATACCCACACGCTGCATCATTCCCTTGGAATACGAACGCAAACGGCGGTCAATCCAATCCTTGTCGGCGTGCAGAAGTTCCAAGGCCCAGTGAATACGGGAATCCAGTTCCTTCCCTTCGAGACCGACCAGTTTGCCGTAAAACTGCAAAAGTTCACGCCCGGTGAGGTAATCGTAAAAGTACGGCTGTTCCGGAGTATAGCCCAAAAAATGGCGGCTCTTGACATCGCGAGGGCTAAGGCCGTTCACCAGGACACTGCCCGATTCAAAATTCAAAAGTCCCGTAAGTACCTTGATGGTCGTGGATTTACCAGCACCATTGGGGCCAATAAACCCATACACCTGGCCAGGTTCCACGCTAAAGCTCACATCCTTCAAAGCGAGCTTCGGCTTCATCAGGAACCCACTGCGATAGGTTTTATGCAAATGTTCAATCTTGATCATGAAAACACATCACTCACTTTTCGCTGGACTCGTCATTGGAGCCAAACAAACGACCCGTAGCCTCTTCAATTTCGGCACGACGGCGTTCTGCGCGAATCTTTTTGTTCACGAAGAAGTAAATAACGGCACCCACCAGGTACACGCCCAACCCCGAATAGAAAATGGGATTTATGGACTGACCTTCGAGACCGGGGAAAATATTCAAAATCAGGCCATGGCCAAAAAGGCTTAACAGCACAAGAACGAATCCAAGTCCACGGAGAACATAGGTCAAAATCACCAGTTTGTTCATCAATTCCTCTTTTTAAAACAAGCCACAAAACACCGTACAAAAGTGCGGCGTTTTTCTTTGAAAAATACACATTTATAATGGAAAAAGGACGTGGGAGTCCCCAATATCCCTATTTTTTGGCAACAAGAGCGTTAAATACGCCACTTGCCGTTGCCACGCGGACCATATAAACGCCCATTTTCAAGACGGAAACGTCCAAATTCGCAGAAATTCCAGCCGCAGTCCCCCACAAAACCTCACGATTCTGCAAGTCGAACACGCGCACTTCTCGAATGGCATCGCCCGCCTTGGAAACCACCTGCAACGTAGCCCCCGCAAAACGAACATCCATATTCGACGCAACCGACGGCGCCATCTTCTTGGCAGGAACGCCAAGCACACCCTCGCCGCCTTTTTCCTCGACGAACTTAGAAAGCATGTGGATGAACTTTGTCTGGTATCCGAGGCTCGGTTCGGTAATTTCGTAGCCTGCAATGGGCCAGCCGCGATTCAAGTTGCGGTACATTTTTTCGTTGGGTTCGCCCACGGGAATATCCTGCGAGAAACAGAGTTCGTGATTGGACTTGCTTCCGCAACCCGTTTCGCCCTGGTCGCAGCAGGAATCCCATTTGTAGCGGCTGTTGGCGCCGCCCGGAACGTAACCGGGAGCGGGCCCGATGGAGCCTTCCTTTACGATTCCCCACTTTTCGCTCGTCACGTCGAACCACTTGTGGTATATCATGGTGGCGCTCTTGCCGGCGCCGTAACTTGCCATGTTCGACAGGTAGACCATGCCGAACGGATTCACGCCGTGCATGTAATGCACATAGCCTTCGGCCATTTCCTTGTATGTATTGGCGTCGATTCCCGGGAACTTGAGTTCAGCAAGGCGAGAGAAGAGTACGCCGTAAGAAGCCTTGGCGGAATTGGAGCCCCAGTTATAGTCGCGTACAAAAGCGCGGTAACCGTCCGTCGGGAAGGCGCCGGCGAAGTCCGCAGGCTTTTCCATAAGAGCGACTAATTTATCTACAATCTTCTGTTTGATGGTTTCATCGGCATCGGCGTAGGCGTAATAGCGCAAGAAGGTCATGTGATGGTCGTAGCGGTAGGAGTCGCCCCAACCGTGCATCAGCGGGAAACTTTCGTAGTCGTCCTCGAAAATCTTCTTGTACTTGGCGTCGCCGGTGAGTTCGTACAGGCGGAGTGCGGAATTCACACGGTTGTGCAGGCGTACACAGACGGTGCTTTCGTTGTCGTCGATGTTCTGTTCCTGCTGGCCGGCGGCAAGGCCCTTGGTGCCGTGGGCAGCGTCGTTGTTGTAGAACAGCGAATCCTGGTGAGATTCGGCCCAGTCGAATGCCTTGATGGCCGCCGTTTCGAGAGTCTTTGCGTATTCCTCGCCCCAGAAAATTTTCGCGGCCTTGACGCCGTAGGCGAACGCCTTTGCAGCAGAGTAAGTCGCTGTGGCGTTCGGTGCACCGTAATAGGTGCGGCCAGCAGCCGTCGAAGGAGGAGTCGCCGCAGAGCCGTCGGACTTCTCGTGCGATTCCCCGACAACGGAAAGCACGGAACCATCCTCGTTATACATACGCAGCATGTGGTCAAGCCCCCACTTGACCTCGTCGAGCACGTCCGGAATTCCATTCCCCGATTCAGGAATGTTGTAATCGTCGGTAAAAGCCTTCGGGCGTTCAAAGTAAGCGTCCAAAAGTTCCTCGACATAGTTGCCGTTCCAGTCGGTGTACTTGTTGTAGTCGCCCGCATCGTACCAGCCGCCGCTCACGTCGCGTTCCAAGGCAGTATTCGTAGAATCCGTGAAGAGGCGCGCCTTGGTATCTTGCGTGTGACTCGCCGCATCGGCCCACTCGGCACCGGCGTACTTCGCCTCTTTCGCAAAGCCCACGCGCTGGTAGAACATCATGCGCACGGCAGCCTTCAAAATATCGTTGTATATATCTTCCTTGACTCGGAAATAGAAAGACTTCTTAGCAGTGTCGGCATCGTCCCGCACAAAATAGGTTCCAACATCCGTCACCTTGCTGAAGTCGAACCACCAGATTTTATCGCCCGAGGCCGTGTCGATATTCCCCTCGTTGTGCGCTATGGCGACACCCGAATAGACGACCTTCCCCGTCGCGGAATCAACAACGCTTATGGAAGTACCCGGGGTGTACGATTGCAAGGAGTCATAGCCCAACTGAGGATCGCGAAGAACAGCCACTTTTGTATCGGCAGGACGATAGCCAAACTGGTCGACGGTGATGAACACCGGCTCACCGACCATGGACTCGGCAGCCATTGTCAATGCAGCAAACAAAGTTATTATAGTGGCGTTCTTCTTGAAATCCATAATTCACCTCTCTGTATTTAAATTAAAATACACCTTTTTCAAGTGAAATGGATATACACGCCTTTCCAAATTGGAATAAGGCTGAATATTCTTACTCGCGTCCGTCTTTTCTTGCAGGAATCAAGAATTCATTGATTCCACTAGTATACAGGTTGTCAAAATTAGACGAATTGTACAGGGACACATGGGAACCTATGGTGTTTTTGACAGTGTACACATATAAATCCATCATGGAAACAGTGAATAAGAGATCCTCATAAACGTCGTCAATAGATGTCATCAAGTTCCGCGTGAAACTGTTCGTCATAAAGGTTCCCATCACACTATTGTACAAATCCGCCTTTGAAGTTTCATATTCATTGGCGGCAGAAACGCACATCGTCCCCCGAACAGCCTGATTCTCAAAACTCTTACAGACACTACCACTATAACATGTCTCCACCAACCACAGCATTTTACGGAACTTCTTTTCACAGGACATTTTTTCCAACAACTCTGTCATGTTATCATAGGAGAAACTCCGATTTAGGGAATCCGGCCCCCATTTCAACGCACCCAAAACCCCGTGCCCGCTCCAAAAGACCAAAATATTTGTGGTTGAGTCGGAATGTATGACCTTATCCAGCCCATCCTTCTTTTCGCCACCAAGAATGGATATCAAATCCTCCGGCATAATTTCGCTGGTTTTGTAATCTACCTTGACATTCTCGTAAATGAGTTGATCTTCGTAATCAAACAAATCGCCCGGATACGGGTTACTTTCATCATTGACCAAATCGTCTTCAATGACGAGAATGATGTGGTCATCATCCATTCCTAAAGACTTGAGTTTTTTATAGAATTTTAACACATCTGCCTGGTGTCTGTAATTACTCCACCCTGTAGATCCGGCCACCAACAACGCATAGTTATCGCTGATTTCCGGATAACGGAAAACAGAAATGGAATCAAAGTCTTCGACATAGTTATGCACCATCCAGTTAATGGAAGTTTTGGATTTCACAATACGTTTGGAGCCACTCGAAGAAACATATTCCAACGGAATGAATTTGCCCTGGGAAATCACCCAATGAACATATACCGACTGGTTGACGATGGCTCCATCACTCAAAGAAAAATTCAAATTTCCAGAAGCGCCACTGACGTTAATATCCTCATTGTTCACAATTCCTTCAAAGACCCTGGCCATAGCAGGCGCCTCCCAGGCCAAAAACTCACTTTCACCATCGCCTGTTTCTGTAGCGAAAACTTCAAAGAAACGTGCAGAAGGCTTGCCCTGCAAACGCAACTGCGCGAAAGCGGAAAGAAGTAGCGCATCATAAAGTTGAGATTCTCCAGAAATTGGGAAATCGTCAAACCTAGTTTGATAAGCCATGTCGAAGCCACTTTCCGGATTGCTTCCAATAGCAAAACCTTCTAGCCCATCGACGCCATCCATCTTCAACACGTTCTTATCGTGTCCAATGTCGCTAAACAGCATCTTGGCTTTGGATTTCGTCTTTTTGCGAATTTCCAAATAACGCGAAATGTCCTTGTATTTGTCGGGAATACAAATGATGTAATCGCTTTCGTTTTTAAAGGCTTCCTTTGCCACGGCATCGATTTCGGAATCGCCTTCGTAGATGTAAACACCCCCAACCTTGAGTCCCATTTCCGTTGCCTGGAATGCGAACCAGTCCAAAAAAGTTGCCGTGTAGATGGTGCTATCGGCAAGGAGCGACACCTGCTCGGCTCCATCGGCAAGGGCCTGCTGCAACATCATTTCACTTTGGGTGATATCGGTTTCCGTAAGGCTATAGAACCAGTTTTCCTTGCTGTATTTGCGAATGACTTCCGTAGATGTTGCGGTAGGGCTGATAAAGGCTTTTTTTGTCTGCGCACGAGCGCAATAAGAAGCGACAATATCAACATTCTTGGAGTAGTACGGGCCAATGACAGCAGAAATGTCTTTGGTGCGGGAGGCAAGAGCCCTTCCTACGCTGTCCATGTCCGCCTTGTCTTCGTCAATCCATTCCACATCGAACACAAAGGTTGTATCAAGAGAAGAAATGGCGAAGGCCTTTTCCAGATTCTCCTGAAAAAGATTTACTGTATTTTTCCAATGCGACGCCATTTCCTTGTTCAAGGGCAAAATCAAGGCAACCTTCAGTGTATCCACCTTTTGCGTGGTAGAAATGCCGCCCGCACCACTACTGGAATCCGAACATGCAGCGAATACAATTGCGAAAAGAAGGAGGAATAACTTTTTCATTTCCTCTCCAAAAATTTCTTTTCGGCCTTTACAGCGGAACTGCGAACTTTTTCAAATTCATCGGACCAAGAACTGTAATTTTTAGCCACGGCAATATCAACGAGTCCCGTTTCAAGCGTTCCCAAAAATTTCCGTGGAAGATCTTCGTCTTCCGCCCAATCGCGCATAAAATCCTTGACAAGGATGTCCATTCGTTTCACAATGGAGAATGCAATTTTCCCGCTCAAATGTTGCTGATCCGTATCCATGCCGCAAGTAAGGAAAAGGTTTTCGTCCGGATTCTCTCGCAAATAACGGAATAAACCGGCATTGCTCCCTCCAATTACCGGAAAAACAAAATCAACATTCTCTTGCGCATAGGAATGGGAGAGATAATAGGTCTCGTCGACATCAAACCCTTCGTTTTCTTCGTCACCAAGATAGAGGGCATGGAGACTATCAGCATTGGAACCGCCGGAAGACTTGTAGCCATCCCTGAATCCAGAAATAGCCATATTCACAGCATTGGATTTGGAATTCGCGCCCACAAGTTCAACGTTTTTAAGCCCCTTTTTTGCCACGGCTGCACCCGCCATATAACTTGCACCATAGAGAGAAATGTCTCGCGTATAGATGTCAAGGGAGTCTGGAGCAGAATCCAAGAGAAGAATCTCGTTTTTTTTATTCTGTTTCCACTCCGAATGCTTTTTTAGCAACTCTAAATATTCGCTTGCGGCCAATACCAAAAGACGCTTTTCGTAAGGGCTGTCCTTGGCTTCACTGAAAAAACGGCTGATGGACTCTTCGGCAGAATTCAGATCCAAAGGGTTAAGGTTTTCCAGCACATATCCCAAACTGTCTGCAGAGGCGACAAAACCTGTATAGATGTTATCTTCAAAACCACCATCGCCAATGCCCGCACTGGAATAGACCACCAAGGCATAATGGCCGCCACGGCTATACCCCGCCAGAACGGGTTCGCTGGAATTATCGTCACCACAGGACCATAGGATTATAAGCAACGCAGCCATGAACAGCCTCGCCGCAAGCCCTTTTGTGATATTGCACACACCCCTTTTCGATATGATGGCCATTTCGCGAAATCCTATGTTTTTAATATAAAAAAAACGAGAAAGAATCTCACCATTAAACCAAACCATTTATAGATTTACTATTAAAAAACCATTAGGAAGGATTAAATATGAAAAAATTCCTCATTTCACTTTCCGTTATAACACTCGCCTTCTTTGCGAGTTGCTCGGACGACAGTTCCTCCAATTCAGTGGATGACAATGAACCCGCAGTCTCCACTGCGACTAAAGAAGATTCCGCCAAGGTTATAGTTTACCGCTATGATCAGTTCCTAGGGAAAGGTGATGTCGTCGTCTCAGATGACGACACCACACAGATTTCCGTCGACACCCTCTTCGCCAAGGAAGTGGAAAAAGATTTTCCCAAAACAGGAAACGTAATTGTTGTCTGGGACGCCGTCAACAATCCACCATTCTACCTGCGCGTTCTTTCCACCAAGAAAGACGAAGAACGCCTGCTTATCAATGTGGAACCGACCAACGTATTTAGCGCCATTCCTGATGGAGAGTTCAAATTCTCTACGGAAGTCTTCTACGACCTGAGCAAAAGCGAAGACAACTCCGACACCCCCGACGCAGCCGCATTTTTCGACAAAGAAGAAAACACCTATCACCCGATTGTGATTATCAACAGTCCCGACGAGGCCTTGGATGAAAATGGCGAGTACGGTCTCACTCCCGAAACGCAACCGCTCAAGGACTCGCAAAATCCGATGGACATCGTTGAAAAAGAAGGTTATTTAGACCTCCGCAAAGCGGCTAAGGAAAATGCTTCTATAAAAAAGACCATCATCGACTACGATTATGAATTCCATCCGGGAACCATCGCCATGCCGTTCCTCGGGAAAATCAAGGGCGACCAGCAGGGGACTTGGGGGAATTTCATCAAGAGCAGCATTAAGGGAGCCTTTAAAGGAAGTTACTCCGTTGTACAAAATGAATTGATAAAGGGTAGCGCCCTTGACAAACAAGACGAAGGCGTTCTCGCCAACATTTATGTCAGGGTAGACACCATTAAATTTCGAAACAAGGTGGACTTCAATTTGGAAATCAACACTTCTTGGGGTATTCCCAAAAAGTTCGCCCTGTACACAACGTCAAATGGCGGCATGGAAATTTCAAATTTTGGTTTAGGCGTTGGCGCAAACCAAGCAGGAGAATTCTATTTGACCCATTTCCAGGGAAAGACTTTCGTGTTCTCCGTCGGCATCATCCCGGTTTCCATCACCATCAAACCCAACCTCGTTTTCAAATACAAAATGGACGTCTACGCCATGATAAACGACAACTGGCAGTACAAATCCGAAAGCAAGTCTAAGTCCGGCCTTTCCTGGGAAAGCGGCAAGGGGCTCAAGATTATTTCGGACAAGATGGTGGACACATCCTACTCGAACCACGACAAATACGATTCATTCGGCGATTACTTTATGAGCAACAATATTGATGTGGCAATCGACGGACAGGCTTCAGCAGGAGTATACCTGCGCACCGCATTCTTGCTCTATGGCGTAGCAGGCCCGACATTTGGTCTAGGCTACCGTTTTGACATAGACGGTGAAATCAAAAGCGAAAAGCAATTCAACAGCGATGGCAAGTGGACAGGCTACATTCCAGACGAAGGACACCTCAAGATAGACGGAGGCTTCACGTTCGAGGCAGGCGCAGAAGTCAGCGTCTTTGGACACAAACTCTTTAGCCGTGCTTATGACGTCGCCGATTTCTGGAAGGTCAACTTCATTGATTTCAATATTCCTGAAGACCTGCCCGAAGGGTGGCAACAGAAAATCGAAGATATGGAAAAATAAGAATCAAAAGCCCCGAAAGTTCAACTTTCGGGGCTTTTAAATACTTGTGAATTTTTACAAACTAGGTAAAAACTAGCCTTTGACGTGGATTGCGGAGGCGAATTCCTTCAACAACGCAGGATCGTTCACTTTTTCCCAGAGGGTGCCAGTGACGATGATGTTTGCGCCGGCGGCTACGCGCATGGCGGCGGTCTGCGGGTCCTTGATGCCACCACCGGTAATGATGGTCATTTCGGTCGCCTTGCGGGTGTAGGCGATGTGTTCCACGGGGACTGGCTCCTCGGCGCCGCTGCCTGCTTCGAGATAAACGTAGCGCATACCCATAAGTTCTGCAGCGATGGAGTTCACCATGCTGAGTTTCGGCTTATTGGCGGGGACGGGCATTGTACCGCTGATGTACTCGACCGTGGTACGCTTGCCACTGTTGATGAGCTGGTATGCCGTCGGAATGGCTTCCATGTTGAGCGCGCGAACCAGGGCGCCTCCGCGAACCTGCTCGTCGATGAGGTAGTTCGGGTTGCGTCCGCTCACGAGGGTCATAAAGAGCATGGCGTCAAAACCGGGAACGACCTGGGAAGCTCCACCGGGGAAAAGCACCACCGGCAAGTCCACATGAGCCTTGAGGGCAGCCACCTGCTTCGGGAGCGTGAAGTTCCCAAGATAGGAACCGCCCACAAAAAGCACGTCGGCTCCATTTTCGGCGGCCATGGTCCCAGCCTTCACAAACGCGGCCTCGTCGGAGGTATCCGGGTCAATGAGCACGGCGAACAATGCACCGCGCTTTTCAATTTCCGCGTTCAAGCGAGCTTCAGTCTTTCCGATTTTCATAATGCGCCTAAAAATTAAGATTTAATTTCAATATAGCACATTTCACAGAAAGGCACAACAGATTCAACAAACTTCCAGGCCCTTTTGAGATGTACCGCACATTTTTTTTGCGCAAACAGGGGATTTTCACACTCAAAAAAAAGCATTCCGTTTTTTTATATTTGCAAACATGGATTTTTTCACCAAGGTAAACATCCCAACAACGGATTTCAAAATCGACTACAGGTCAAGCCTAATGTTTGTCGGTTCCTGCTTTGCAGACAACATTTCAAGGCAATGGACCGAGCGGAAGTTCAATGTACTTTCAAATCCATTTGGGACGATTTACAATCCTCTTTCCATCGCGGAAATGTTCGCAAGGATTGCAAGGTGCGAAAAATCGCCAAAGGATACTGAAGGACAACCGCCGCTAACTGCGCCGAACGCAGCATTCACGGAAGGCGACGTGTTTTTCGATGGTGAAAATTGGTGCTGCTGGAACGCTAGCAGCAAATTCGTTGGCGAAGACCAGAACCGGGAAACCTTCATCGAAAAACTGAACCAAGCAGCAAGCGGCTCCTACAACTTCCTGAAAAAAGCGGACGCCATCTTCATCACCCTAGGAACCGCATTCGTATATTTTTTAAAAGAAACCGGGGCCGTCGTCGCCAATTGCCACAAGCAACGCGCGGACCTTTTTGAACGACGAATGATTTCGATGGAAGAAACCGCAACCGCACTACGCAAAACCATTGTAGCACTCCGCGCCATCAACCCAAACATTCACATTGTATTTACGGTTTCGCCGTTACGCCACTTGAGCGACGGGGCCCACGAAAACAACCTTTCCAAATCGACACTCCTGCTCGCCGTGGAGAACGTTTGCGAGGATAGCTCCGCCAGTTACTTCCCGAGCTACGAAATCGTAATGGACGAACTGCGCGACTACCGCTTTTACGCCGACGATATGGTTCATTTATCTGAAGTCACCGAAGATTACATTTTCGAATGCATGGCAAGCGCCTATTGCGAAGCAGCAACTCTCGCCCAAATGAAGCGCGTTGAGAAGTTTATGAAGACAGCAAATCACCGCATTATCAATGCAGATTCTGCAAAGACTGCCACACTCGCCGAGCAGCAAATTGCACAAGCAAACCTTCTAGAATCGCAAATTGCGGGTCTAGACTTAAGCGAAGAAATAAAATATTTTAAATCGCTTTTATTTTAAAAATCATCTCGCACAACAAAAAAAGAGACACCTCCAAAGAGATGTCTCATCTTTAAAGGACTCGTAAGGTTTTTACCGCACGTTCACGCGACTTGCCTGCGATCCGATGCGTACCAGGTAACCACCGGCATGCGGCAGATTCACGACAAAGTTCGTAGCGTTCACATTCGAGGAGAGCACCACCTTGCCCTGCATATCAAACACGACGAGAGATGCCCCGACCATTGCGCCGGCAATCTGCAAGCTGCGATTAACGACATTCACGCTGAACTGCGGAACGGCGACTGCAATTTCAAGAGCATCCTTCTTGCCCGAGGAACTGCTCTTGCCGGACTTCGCAGAGCTGCTGCTCGACTTGGCGCTGGAGGAGGACTTGGCCTTCACACTAGACGAAGACTTCGCAGAACTACTGCTCGACTTCACACTAGAGGAAGACTTCGCTGTGCTGCTACTCGACTTCACACTAGAGGAAGACTTCGCTGTGCTGCTGCTCGACTTCACGCTAGAGGAAGACTTCGGCACAACCGATTCTTTGAACTGCGCGGTAAATGTCATATCCGAAGTCACGCCCATCGACTTTTCCCAGCCTTCGATATCGCAAGTCCAATCAGTAAACTGGTAAGCGAGGTTGCCAACGGTATCCTTCACCGGAGTTTCGCCCTTGTATTCTGGCACAGCCAAATATTCCAATTTGTCTTCTTGAACAACCTTGCCATCCACTGTCCACTTGACGGAATATTTTTCAACAATCCACTTGGCAAAGAACGTTTGCTTGCCCAGGGTTTCCTTGGGAATTGTCGTCACAGCAGAGCATTCCTTTTCAGAAGCCCCGTCCGCACAGGCTTCATCTACAAACCAACCCTGGAACACGTAATGTTCGCGAGTCACGTCGTTTGCCGTCGGGAGAGCTGTTGCAGCCTCGTAGTCTGCATATTCAATTTGGGCGCTTGGGGCAATGGAACCGCCTTTTGCATCAAGAACCACGGGACTCAACACCCTGCCACTTAAATTAGGAATCGTGTCAACGCCAATATTCTGCCCCCAGACGGAACCATCGATGCAATTCTCGGTGCAGCCGGATTCTTGGTAGCCACGCAACAGGAGGGCGACCGAACCATCGGCGAATTCTGTTCCGGACTTGGATTTAGCACCAGTATAAACTTTACCAGAACCTTCAAGATAAAAGACATTATCAATCAGCAAACCGAAAGAGCTGTTACCACCAAATATAGCATTGCCCATTTTCTTATTCACAGAGCCAACATTGTACGAATTATAGATGGTCAATTCGGCGTACAATGACGAGGCCCCACCGACAATGCCACCGACATACGCGGTTCCAAACGCGTTGTTTGTATTGCACGACACTTCGCCAGCATTGTACGAATTAGCGATAGTCAAGGACGACGTTGCAGCGACGGATCCAGATTGACCCCCGACAATGCCACCAACATAACTTTTTCCGCTTACAAAGCCCGTGTTGTAAGAATCACTGATAGTCAAAGATTTACTTGCACTCCCGACAATGCCACCGACATAATTTTTCCCACTGAAGTACGAGTCCAGCAAGCCAACGCCATCAATAACAACATTCACCCCCTGCACGCTACCGAACAAGCCAATATAATCTTCATTAGAATTATTGAAATAGAGCCCGCTGATGGTATGCCCTTGACCATGGAACGTTCCCTTGAACGAATTACTAGATATTCCAATCGGAGTCCACGGAATAAAGTTGCGGCCATCACCATTAAGAGCGCCGTCCTTCAGCACATTATCATTCACCTTGATGTCATCTGTAAGCCTGCCGCACGCATTCGTCTCGCCCGTATTCACAAGTGCAGCAAAAGAGTAAAGCTGATCCGCATTCGCAATTTCGTAGCAACCATCGGCTAAAGGCGGATTCATTGACCACCGAGCATAAAAATGCTGTTCTCCCGTTGTACCGCTAGGAATCTTTGTCACGGCAGTGCACGCCTCTTTAGACGTCCCGTTTGCGCAGGCTTCATTTGCAAACCAACCCGTGAACGTATACCCCTTTCGCTTGGGCGTAAGTAAATCGGACTTTTCATCATTATAGACGGAATCAATTACGTTGTCGTCAAACGTATGCAAGACCAACGAATAACCAATAACTCCCGATAAAGTCGGGTGATTGTCACGCCCAATAGCTTGGCCCCAGATATAGGACTCATTAGAATCACAAAGAGACTTAGTTCCTTTATTATCACAGAAATCACGCAGCATTTTTGCAACCGTACCATCGGCAAAATCTTCAATGGATACATAAGTAGGCATAGGACGGCCTACTACATAATCGCCATTCCAAGAACCAGAAGGAACAAATCGTGCATCATAAACAGCAACATTAGCGTACTCTCCTTCATCATAGATGATTGAACTCCTGACATCTCCCATGCTGTACGAATTGGCGATAGAAATTTTACCCCCCACGGCAAAGAATCCTAAGTACCAACCTCCCTCCAAAACACCTGTATTGTATGAATTGAATACGTTCAGGGAATCATTAGCGTACCCAACAAGGCCACCGACAGAATAGACATCCCTACCGCCCACGTAGCCTTCGTTGTACGAACTTCTGATAATCAATAAACCAGCGTTTTCACCAACAAGACCTCCAACATAATGGCAATGATAGTCGTTAGCAACCTCGCTCGATACTGTCACCATGCCTGTGTTGTACGAGCCGCGGACAACAGTTGTCCCACTCGATTCAACTTTCCCGACTAGGCCACCTACATCAAAGCACCCCTCATCTAATCCGGTCACTACGCCAACGTTGTACGAATTGATGACTTCCAAATCATTATCGTCTCCATCGGCCCACACACCCCCAACAAGGCCTCCAACTTCCTCTGTTCCAGACACTGCGCCCATGTTGTACGAACCGCTGACAACAGATTCTCCACCATACCCGGCAAGGCCACCTATATACCAATATCCGCTCACGGCACCCCTGTTGTACGAATTGGTGATGGTCAGGCCAAGCCATGAATTCCCAACAAGGCCACCAACTTCCTTTGTTCCAGACACTGCGCCCATGTTGTACGAATTGGTGATGGTCAGATTCTCTGCGGTTCCAACGAGTCCACCAACAAACTCATTCCCCATGAAATATGAATCCAATAAGCCAACGCTATCAACAGTGACAACAGCAGAGTATCCAGCAGCAGCGCCAATCAAACCAATACAACTTTTAGTAGGATCATTGAAATACAGTCCACTGATGGTGTGCCCCTGACCATGGAACTCGCCACGGAATAATATTTCATCATGTGTTTCACCATCACTACACAATCCAATCGGAGTCCACGGAATAAAGTTGCTGCCGTCACCATTCAAGGTTCCATCGGCATTGAGCACAGACTCACCTTCGCCGCAGGCGTTCACGCAGATGTCTGCAGTGAGCTTGCCGCAAACGTAATTGCCGTCACCCTCGTTCACCATTTTTGCGAAACCGTACAGTTCCGCGGCGGTGCCAATCTTATAGCAGTTGTCAGCGGCATCCTGTTGCGGTATAACAGGCGTAATCGTCGGAGCACTGTTTGCAGCAAACGAGAAAAGCGGCAACACGGCAACTCCAAACAGCAACGACTTTAAACTACGATGCATCATATAAGCAGCTCCACTGAAAAGGTATTTTCGAAAAAAATAGAAAAAGGTCACCTCTAAAAATACATTCTTTTCCTGAAAATGGGACCGTTTGTCGTTTTCAGGCGTAAAATAGTCGCGTTTTAGGCGTTTCCCCTTCCTCATCCCGGGCCTTTCGGCCCGGTTTTTCGCCCCGGAGGGCGCCCGCCGCGCGGGCTAGGCCCATTTCGGGCGTGTAAGCGCAACCATCCGGTACATGTTGTAAGTAAGGAACGACGCGAGTATCTTCGCCTCCGCCCTTGCCTTGCCGATTGTCCTCACGAACAGTTCGTGGTTCCCTTTGACCCAGCCGAACACGTGCTCTATGCGACACCTTGTCCGCGACTTCTTCACGTTGCACTTTTCCTGGAACGCGGTGAGCGGCTTTCCGCGGAAGCCCTTCTTGCAGACGTGCTCGCGGTAGCCTTCCGGCAACGGGTCCGAACTTCCGACATAGCCGCTGTCGGCCCACACGTCCTTGCTAGTATTCCTGTCGCCATCCAGCAACTTCCCGTAGACGTTGCTGTCATGCACGTTGGCCGCCGTGACGATTACGTTGCGCACGATCTTGTTCCTGTTGTCGGCGGCGACATGCGCCTTGTAGCCGAAGGTGTATGTCCCGTGCTTGCTGCCCCAGCGGGCATCGACATCCTTCTGTGCGAGCTTTGCGGGCCGGGAGTTCCACTCCTCGGAAACTTTTCCTTCCTTTATGGCTTCGTTCTCGTCGCCCTTGTTGCGCTGCACCGGGACGTTCACGATCGTTGCGTCGATGATGGTGCCGCCCCTGGCGAACAGGCCCTTGTCCTCGAGCATCCTGTCGAACTTCCTGAACAGTTTCTCCCAGACGTTCGTCCGTATGAACATCTCGCGGTAGTTCCATATCGTCTTGGCGTCGGGCACGGTCCCGTTGAGGCCCAGGCCCAGGAAGCGCATGAAGGAGAGCCTGTCCTTGATCTGGTATTCCATCTGGTCGTCGGAGAGGTTGTAGAGGCTCTGCAGGACGAACACCTTCAGCATGAGCCGCAGGCTGAACGGCTTGCGGCCGGCGTTACCGTTGACCTTGCGGTCCGTCAAGTCTTTCACCTTCGCCTTGAGGAGGATGCCGTCGAACCCGCTCCAGTCCACAATCTCGTTGAGAACCTCGAGCGGGTCGCCGATCTTGGAAATCTGTTCAAGTCTGTCGTTCAGGTCGAAAAAACTGAGCTGGTCCATATAAAAGCCTCATTTTTGTTACGAGGCTAAATATAGAAAATATTAGTTTGTTTGTAAATGGTGGATTTTGACTAATTTTTAGAGGTGGCC
>JAZLMK010000049.1:0-6049 GCA_045598645.1 Fibrobacter sp. | reverse complement strand
GTACATCAACGCGGACGCATTGGAGGAACTGAAGATGGCATTAAAAAGTTTGGGAGAAAGACTGGGCTTTGTCAGTGCCGGGGACGTCCGCCGTGCACGTGAAAAGCAAATCCGCATAGAAAGCGAAAAACGCGGTGAAATAATCGGCCGCAAGGCGGAACGGCAAAAGGCCGATGCCGACAAGCTGGATTCGGCGCGAGCGATGCTCTCCGAGGGTGACTCCGTGGATAAAATTTGCCGAATCCTAAAGCTCACCGAAGAACAAGTGGCAAAACTTTAGCGAAATATCAAAAAAAAACTTTAGTCAAGATATGCAACAAGCGCCCCGCAGATGAACGGAGCGCTTTGTTGTATATTCAGCTCAATCGTAGTCGAGTTCCCCCCTTTTTTATTATATTGAATTTTGAAGTAAAAGTGACATTTTCGCATTCTTTAGGTGTTTAATAAGCGAGGAAAATATGAAACTTAAAGTCACAAAAGGATTGTCCATCGGCGTTATCGCCATGGGTTTACTTCATGCAGCAGCAACCTTTACGCCTGTCATTGCAGGAAAACTTGCCCCGCTCGATGCCGGCGCTCAAACCGCTTTTTTGTACATGAGTCTCATGTGCGGAGCGTTATTGATTCTTGGCGGATTTTTGGCATTTTCACTCGCAAGCAAAGTCCGCGAACATTCCTTTTTGCGCAGGCCGTTTCTGTTCACGCTCATACTCCTTGCTATTGACGGAATCCTCGCAGCCTGCTGCATGCCGCACAACCCTTGCGCATGGGCGGTACTCGTTTTGACCGTTCCTTTGCTTGCGATAAACATCCACCGATAAAAAATGAACAATGCTCAGTTTTAACAGCAAAACCATTGGAATGCTGCGTGTTGGAGCCGTACTAAACTTTCTGTTGGCTGCAGGGCACTTTGCGGCACTGTTCTTTTTAGGCGAAGCGTTTCGTTTTTACGAGATTGACGGAATTATGAACAAAATTGCAAGCCACGGCGCCGCTCTCCCCTACTTGATTACGGTCGCCCTGATTGGAGGCTTTGCTATTGCAGGTTTTTACTCGCTTTCGGCATGCGGAAATTTCCTGAAGCTTCCGTTTGAAAAATTCGTCATCAGCGCCATTTTTTTCGCTTTTGCAAGCCGAACTTTTATAGGCTTGTGCAGTCTTTTTATAAATTTTCAAGCAAGAGAGATTGTATCGTCCATCATCGCTGCGGCAATCGCATTTTGCTACGCTCCGGCGACCAGGACTTACATAAGAGCATTTTTAAATAAGCATTAAAGAATCATGATTACGTACAAAGACACGCACGATTTTAAAGCCGAGGAACTGCAGGATTTATTCCTTTCGCTAGAATGGTCCTCGGGGCATTTTCCAGACAAACTCGTCATCGCGATGAAGCACTTCGAAACCGTCTTCACCGCCTGGGATGGCGATAAATTAGTCGGACTCGTCTGCGCCATGGACGACAGTGTCATGACAGCCTACATCCACTACATGCTGGTGCGACCGGGATATCAAAAAATGGGAATCGGGAAAGCGCTCATCGAAAAGATGAAAGCGCACTACAAGGATTACCTCCGCATCGTCCTCGTCGCCTACGACAAAGAACTTGGATTTTACGAACACTGCGGATTTGAAAAGGCGAAAGACGACAGCGCCATGTTCATCACAAGCCTCTGGACCTGAGGGTTAAAGAATGCACGACCTGGAAACAGAAAGGCTGATTCTTCGCGTCTGGAAAGAAAGCGACGCCGAGATGTTGTTCAAGTACGCTTCGGACCCGGATGTAGGCCCCCGCGCAGGCTGGCCTTCGCACAAAAGCGTCGAAGAAAGTCGTGAAATCATCAAGACCGTTTTCAGCATGGAAGGCATGTGGGCCGTGGTGTTGAAAGGAACTTGCGAAGTCATCGGCTGCGTGGGCTATTTGCCTGCATTGAACGCCAATTTGCCGATTGAAAAAGGCGAATGCGAAGTGGGCTACTGGATAGCCCGTCCCTACTGGGGCAAGGGAATTTGCACCGAAGCCATGCGCGCGGTCATTGAACTTTGCTTTCGCAAAAAAGGATTTTCCGCCCTGTGGGGCAACTTCTTCCCCGACAACCCGGCTTCGGGCAAGGTGATGGAAAAATGCGGATTTAAGGACACTGGCCGAGAAACGCTCTGCCCCAAATTGGACGTCGGAGGCGACAAGCCCGTGAAAGTCATGCGCCTCACCCGCGATGAATGGGAAAAAAGCAAAAAATGAAAATCTTCTACCACCTGCCAGGCTTATTCGAGTTCTACGATTTGTACAAGGCGTTCCTCGCGCTTTTTCGCGAGCATCGGGAATACTTTTACGACTGGTGCGAAATCGGCTCTATTTATGGCGCCCCGAAGGACTGCATCTGGGGCGGTGGCCGCGTGGGTTTTGGCGAGGAACCGCCCGAAAACGTGTCGGCACTTTTAAGAGAATACGGAATCTCGGCACGACTCACTTTCAGCAATTCCCTGCTCCGAGAAGAACATCTTTCGGACAAATTATGCAATTCACTGTGCAGGCAGTTTGAATGCGGCGCAGCGCAAAACGGCATCATCGTTCATTCCGACTTGCTGCTGGATTACCTCAAGGCGAATTATCCCGAATTCTACTTCGTCTCTTCCACAACGAAGGTGCTGACGGATTTCGAGCAACTTAAAGCAGAACTCGACCGCGAAGATTTTCGTTTCGTGGTTCCCGATTTTCGCTTGAACAAGGAATTCGCAAAACTGGACGCGCTCACGCCTGCGCAAAAACAGAAAGTTGAATTTCTGTGCAACGAATGCTGTTCATTCACTTGCCGCGTACGCAAAAAATGCTACGAGAACGTGAGCCGCAAAAGCCTCGGCGACCCCTGCGAAGATCACGTATGCGCCTCCCCCACAGCTAAGCGCGGCTACCGCTTCTCCGACGCCATGAAAAACCCCGGCTTCATCGGAATCGACGACATCCAGAACGTGTACGCACCCGCCGGATTTTCGCACTTCAAAATCGAAGGCCGAAGCCTCGGCAGCGCCGTCATCCTGGAATTTTTGCTCTACTACATAACAAAGCCCGAATACCAGCTCAAAGTCCGCGAAGAAATTTATTTGGACAGTTCGCTGGACCTGTTTTGAGGCGAATAATGTACAATGAATCATTGAAAATATTTTAAATTCATCTAGAAAAAAATGAAAGATTTTGTTTCCAAAATACCACAGAACGAACTTATCGACTTCGTCGCCACCTACGCAGAAAACCACACAAAATTTCTGACAGCGCTGGTGGCGAGATTTGCAGAACCCGCAAATAACAAAAAGAAAAACACCTTCATCAAACAGTTTGACGATATCATCAAGAATCATTCAGATCATGGTTTCATAGACTATCGTGCAAGTTACGGCTTTGAACGCGAAATGGCTGATTTCCTGGGCAATCTTTTCGAGAATTCAAGCTTTTCCAACGACAGTTCCGCAATGGAATCCATTACCCACTTCACAAAAAAATTTGGCAATTTACAGATTGACGATTCCAACGGATCCATGACCTATCTGTGTGAACTTCTCTCCAACATTTGGCATAGCCACATCGCCAATGCAAATACAGAAAATCAAACAGAAATTCGAAAATGGATTGAACAACACATGTATAGCAAAAACATGTGGATGATGGAAGATAATCTTGAAGACATTTACTGCGCAAGTTTTAATGACGAGAAAAACTTGAAAGCAAAACTCAAATTCTATGACAAACTAATAAAGGATGCTGAAGAAAGTACAGAACAATCCTATTCAAGAGAATTCAATATCGCGAAATGGGCCGCACAAAAAGCGGACGTCATGGAAAAATTGCATACAAATTTTTCTGACATAGAAGTATTTCTGATGAACTACAGAACGATGCAAGAGCCAACATTCAAACTCTTTGACTTGTACATGAAAGTCAGAAGATTCGCTGATGCTGAAAAAATTCTGCTCAAGTTCGGTGATTTAAAGAAAGACAATCATATCTACCAAAGAGAAATAGCGGAAAAACTCAAGGTGCTTTATACAAAGACAAGGCAGAACGACAAACTTCTTGAAGTTGTAAAGAACCTTGTCAGAGACATAGAAAGCATGGAACTGTTCAAAGAATTCAAATCCATGATTTCCAAAGAAAACTGGGTTAAAGAACGGGACGCTTTTCTTAAGACAGTCAATAGCCACAAACTGCGTATGGACATTTTTAAGGAAGAACAATTAACCGACGAACTGTACAAAGATTTTTGCGACATAGCCAAAGCAGGCTTGACGATTTACGCTTTTGATTGGTACGGGAAAGCCCTTTGCCCCCAATACGAAACGCAAGTCGTAGAATTTTTCCGACAGTATCTTGATAACGAAATGATGAACGCCACAACCCGCAGGGAATACCACCGAGTTGTAAGCGAAGCTAAAACACTCCTTACTTACAACGGAGGGTTGACCGTGGTAAATGATTTGCAAAATATTTGGCAGGAACGCCACAAGAATCGACCAGCCATGATAGAAGAACTAAAAAAGCTTCATCTTTCGAAAAAAAATGCGTGAAACCTTAACGATAGTTCTTTGCTGCTTGTTTGTCGTTTAAACAGCAAATTGAGTTCCTCCGATTGCAGAGAACTCTTGCTACCGTGATAACTTGTGTGGAATCCGAAACCCAATAGAATACAAGAAAGTTGTTCACGACCAACTTTCTGTATTCGTGCGTCAAGGGTTTTATCGGCGTATAAAGACTTTGAGAATAGGGAAAATCACGAACGGCCTCTACCGCCTCTGTAATTTCTTTTACAAGGTTTATGGCCACCTTGGGACTTCCTAATTTTTCGGCGATGTACTTTGCAATTTCTTTCAAATCGTTAAGCGCGAGCGGCAAATATTCCACTGTGTACATAAAAACGCCTAAAATAAAGCTTTGATTTCTTTCAGAATTTCTTTAGTGGAATAACGTTTTTCACTGGCGAGGGCCTGTTCTTCCGCCTCTTGCAATTTGCCCAAAATTTCACTCTGGAATGCCATATTTTCAAAGGCTTCCATACTCAAGACAACCATATCCCCATAGCCATTTTTGGTAAGAATGACCGGTTCATCGGATTCATGAACTTGACGAGAAATGTCCGCAAAGTTGTTGCGCAAGTCGGATACGGGTCTAATGTTGCTCATGATAGCTCCTTGAACTCATTTCATAATTTAGCATAATTACGCTAAAAAGTCAAGTAAAGAAAAAAATCCATGACAAGATCAAGTTTAAAAGACTATTTTTGTAGCGAAAAGTACAATTTAAAATAGTTGGCGAAACATGACTCATAAAGAAAAAGCATTGGATTACTTTAGTCGTAAATTTCATTGTTCGCAGGCGGTCCTTGCCGCATTTGCCGATGAATGCGGAATAACGGAAGAACAGGCGCTCAAACTCGGGGCTTGCTTTGGAAGCGGCATGCGGAAGGGCGAAGTCTGCGGAGCCTGCACCGGGGCACTCCTCGTTCTCGGGGCGCTCTTCGGCCAGTACGAGGAAGGCGACATGGAAAGCAGGATGCTCGCGAACGAAGTCAACGACGCCATGATGAACCGCTTCGCCAAGGTCTGCGGATCGTACTTATGCAACGACTTGCTGAAATGCGACATTTCCACAATGGAAGGGATTGAGTTTGCGAAAAAGAACAACCTCTTCACGGAATTCTGCCCGCGCATGGTCGCAAACGCCGTAGATATCCTGGAAGAAATCATCCAAGAAAAAACAGCGAGCCGGTGACGCTTTCCATGCATTTCGGTGCCTTGGCTGCATGGCATGCCGCAAAACGGGCAAATGCGTGCTTCCGGAAGATGATTCCGTGCGGCTCCTGGAAAAGATTCGGGCGGTGGACGCTGTCATCATCGGGGCGCCCTGCTACTGGGGAAACATTCCCGGCCAGCTGAAGCTCGCCTTCGACCGCATGGTTTACGGAATGATGCGCGAAACCGACCGTTTCCCGGAACCCCTGATGCCAGGCAAAAAATGCATCCTGCTAAGCACCTGCACAACGCCCTGGCCGTTCAACAT
>JAZLMK010000048.1:0-13281 GCA_045598645.1 Fibrobacter sp. | reverse complement strand
AGTTACAATGCGGGCTCTGTGAGCGGAACTGGCGGGTATGTCGGCGGCCTTGTGGGGTATGGCAGTACATTGACCATCACGAACAGCTACAACGCGGGTGCCGTGACGGGAGAATATGAAGTCGGCGGCCTTGTGGGGTATGGCGGTACATTGATCATCGAGAACAGCTACAACGCTGGCGCCGTGAGCGGAACTGACTTGTATGTCGGCGGCCTTGTGGGGATTGGCTCTAATTTGACCATCACGAACAGTTTCTTCCTTGCGACGGGCAAAAGTGGCGATGACCTCGGCGGCAAGGCTAAGACCCTTGACGATTTCCACAATGGTACAGTCGCGAAAGAACTGCACGACTGGTGTGAAAAGAAAGTGGGCTCAGAAACTTGCAAGGTTGGCGGCAAATACGGCTCCGTGTGGGGCCAAGACCTGTCGAATGCGAATTCCCTGCCGGACTTCAGCGGCGTAGTCGGGCACAAGTACGGAAGCGTCGTGTTCTTTGACAAAAAAGTCAACGGTACTTTCGATTCCGCCGAAGTGGATGCTACGTCCGAACTTGCTATCAGTTTCACGAAAAATATCGTCGTCTCCGGTCCCATCAAGTTCAAGCGTACGTTCGCAGGCAGCGGCTACTCCACCATCATGTTGCCGTTCCAGCCGAACTGCTCTGAAGGTGATTGCATCAAGAACGGCGAAAATGTGAAGTTCTACGAATTCGGTTCTTATGCGAATGCGACAGTCCGTGTCACTGAGGTAAGCCCGAGCGCTCTTCAGGCCAACACGCCGTACCTGGTGCAGGCCGCAGGCGTTAACGAACTTGTGTTCAAAAACGGCGGTACGTTCAATACGATGACCGGCGGAGTGTACAATTCCGAGACCGGCGAGTACAAGGTCGAACTCGGCGGTGATGGCGCCGGCTGGTCCATTTATGGCTCCTACACGTACAAGAAGTGGAATGCCGGTGACGCGGGCATTGGCTCAACGTACGGATTTGCCGCAAACGACGGTGTTAATGACCCGGCCATTGTCGGTGAGTTTAGGAAGGTCGGCGCGGGCGCCTACATTTACCCGATGCGCGCGTACTTGGAATACGTGGAGCCTTCTGTAACGCCGGCTCCGAGAAGTATGGATTCCGCTCGTCGCTTCGCGACTCCCGGAATGACGGGTGCGGCAGGAACCTCCGGAATGATGACGGAACTTCCTGAGGAAATCCGTGTCGTGGTCGCTGGCGCGGAATCTGTCAACGGTGCGGATGCTGGAACCATGAAAGTCATCGGCACCATCAACACGCGCACGGGCGAATTCAAGTTCGCAAACGACCGCTGGTTCGATTTGCAGGGCCGCTACCTCGGCAACAAGAAACCCGCGCAGAAGGGCGCCTACTACAACAACGGCAAGAAAGTCATCGTGAAGTAGGCGAAATGCTGAAAATCACCTACTAAATTGAGTTCAACTTGCATTTAGTAGGTGAAATATTACTTTGTTTGTAGTAAAACGGCGCTTTTTGGGGGTGCTGGCATGTCCCTGTACCTACTAAATTGAATCCGGTTTGCGTTTAGTAGGTAGTTTTGCATAAACGCTCGCATTAGTGTATATTACTTCTTGGAGGTAAGTATGAAATGTGGCGTGTTTAAATTTGCGTTTGGCGCGGTGTGCCTTTGGGCGCTCGCTGTGAGTGCCGCCGAAAACCCGCTCGATACCTTCGGCATCAAGAAGATTTTCAGGACCGCGGAGGGCTCCGTGGAGTGGAACTCCGCGCACTGGGCGAACGGCACGGCGCGCAACCTCGACTGGGACGGCGACAGTTACGATCCGCTCGGCTGGACGGACAACCACAGCGGCGGCAGCGCTAGCCCGTACTTCAAAATCGACGGCCAGGGCGTGATGCAGATGATGAGCAAGGAACCGCGATTCCACATAAACGCCTACGACAACAGTTCCGCGAAAAAGCAGTTCTTCAAGAACGTGGAATGGACCGGCTACTACCGCAGGGGTGCCACTACAACCGACGCGCCCAACTGGGGCGGCATGGTCGTGGGCGTGCGCAGCGGAAACCTTGGGCACGCATCTTCGGGCGGCAACAACTGCGACGCGAGCACGTACTACGCGCGCTTCCGTCACGACGGCGCCTGGGATTTCGAGAAGGAATGGAAGCACCCCGACAGTTACTACCAGAGCATGGGCGTGGTGGGCCAGCAGACGAAACTCTGGGGCGGCGCGAAACTCCCCGCCGACCGCTGGATAGGCATGAAGTACATCGTGTACAACTCCGACGCGAACACCGTGCATCTGGAACTCTACATTGACTCCGTCTCGGGTGGCGACGCCGCCAAGGCCGTATGGCAGAAGGTGGGCGAGGCTGACGACTCCGGCGAGGACTGGTCCGGCGCGGGCGCGGGCAAAACGACAATCGACGGCTGCGCAAGTTACAACGGCCTGACCGACGCCATGTCGCCCATCCTCGAAGGCCACGGCGCAGTGCTCATGCGCACCGACGGACAGAGGGACAACGAAGTCCAGGGCGAATACAAGATGGTCACCATCCGCGAAATCGACCCCGCAGCACCCTTCGGCGACGCGGAACCGGACTCCTCCTCTTCTGTGACCCCCGCGCAGTCCTCGAGCGGAGAGACCGCGCAATCTTCGACGTCGGTCGTGCAGTCCTCTTCGACGGAATCCCTGGATTTTGTACAAAATAACGTGTCCGGGTTCACGGCCGTCCAGCAGGGCGGAATGCTCCTCGTGACTGCCGATAGGCCCCTCGCCACCGTGCAAATCATGGACCTGCAGGGCCGCGTAGTGTACAAGGGGACCTTCTCCACGAACCGCGCGACACTGGCCGCGCCCCGCCCCGGCATCTACCTTGCCCGCGTGAACGGCGGCATCCAGAAAATCGCCGTGAAGTAACCGCCCGCGTCATCCTGGAGCCACGCAGTGGCGACGGGATCCAAAAACGTCCGTTTTCGCGCATTGTGTGCGCCCCCTCTCGCGTCATCCTGGAGCCACGCAGTGGCGACGGGATCCAAAAACGCCCGTTTTCGCGCATTGTGTGCGCCCCCTCTCGCGTCATCCTGGAGCCACGCAGTGGCGACGGGATCCAAAAGCGCCCCCGCCCGCGTCATCCTGGAGCTCCGCAGGAGCGACGGGATCCAAAAGCGCCCCCGCCCGCGTCATCCTGGAGCTCCGCAGGAGCGACGGGATCCACGGAACGCGCAGTCCCAAAATACGGGATTTGCCCTTCAAAAAACGGGATTTGCACCCAAAAAAACGGGATTTGCTTTTAAAAAGTTGTCTTTGAATGCACAAACCTTGGAATTGAGGGTAAAAAAGTTGTCTTTGGCGTAGCGCACAGTATGTCGCTAAACTTATGTTATCCAATTGCTTCGGAGGCGCTGACCGAAAAATTCGGGAAGGGGTATTCTGTTGCAACAATCAAAAGTTTCCGCAAATTCTACTTGACGTTTAAAAACCTTCAAGTTTTAAATTCTGTTTCGGAAAGTTTCAGAAATGCTCTCGCCCCAAAAGGGCAACCAATGATTGCCCTTTTTAAAAATTTGGAAAAAGGGTAACCAATGCCTGCTCAATTGTCCTGGATGCACTACGAAAATCTCATGCGCGTCCCCTCTCGCGTCATCCTGGAGCCACGCAGTGGCGACGGGATCTACGCCGTAAAATTTGCGGGGAATGACATTTCCTAGAATTTAGATAATAAGATTTTTTTTGAATGTGATTTTTGAGTTCGGGGTAAAAAAGAGAGCGACACTTGTGGTGCCGCTCTAAATGTTTTCACAACGGAATAATCCTTATTGTGAATTGCTTTCAGATTTATGAGCACAATATAAATCATTTTTTTTATAAAGTCAAGTTTTTTTTGAAAAAAAATGTGTCGCGTAACAAAAAAAATAGTGTCAAAATATGACGCTAAAATTGAATTATATTTAATAGTTTTGCTTGTTTATGAATTGCAAAAAAAATCATTTTTTCTTGTGAAAAATGGCGTTTTTAAACAAAAAAGAACATATATTTAAACCTAAACATTAAAAAAATGGAGTATATCTCTATGAAGAAAATTCTTGGCCTTGATTTGGGTGTCAGTTCTGTTGGTTGGAGCGTCATTTCCGTAGATGACGATGGCGATCCTTCTGAAATTCTTGGAATGGGCAGCCGCATTATTCCTTTGTCAACGGACGATGCCAATGAATTTTCTACAGGGAATGCAATTTCCAAGAACCAAAAGCGTACAACAAAGCGCACGATTAGAAAAGGGTACGACAGGTACCAGCTTCGCCGAGAGAATCTGACGGCGGAACTCCGTAAATTAAAAATGCTTCCGGATGAACATTTAATCAAGCTGCCTGTACTTGATTTATGGACGTTGCGTGCAAACGCGGCAACACCAGGTTGCAAGTTGACACTTCCGGAAATTGGTCGAGTCTTTTATCACATCAACCAAAAACGCGGTTATAAACATGCAAAAGCCGATGAAGCAGGAGATAAAAAGCAAACCGAATATGTGGAAGCAGTAAATGGTCGCTTTGCAAAAATTCAAGAACTTCATCAAACCGTAGGCCAATTCTTTGCCACACAGTTAAAGGCTTCTGAAATTAAGAACGAAAAAGGCGTATTTTACACTTATCGCACAAAGGAACAGGTTTTCCCGCGCAAAGCATATGAACAAGAATTTGATCAAGTGATTTCCGTTCAAAAGGAGTTCTACCCTGAAGTTTTTACGGATAAGGAAATCAACCGTCTTCGCAACGAGATAATCTTTTATCAACGTAACTTGAAATCTTGCAAGCACCTTGTTTCGTTATGCGAATTTGAAAAAAGAGCCTACAAAAATAAAGATGGCAAAGAGGTTTTCGATGGTCCTAAGGTTGCTCCAAGAACATCTCCGTTAGCGCAGATTTGCCGAATCTGGGAATTTGTTAATAATTTGCGCCTAGTTAACGGCTATGGAGAAAAATATGAATTGACGTTGGAAGACCGTCAAAAAGTCGTTGATTTCTTAGACAATCATGAGAAAATGACGGCGACCGATTTTACAAAGCTGTTGAAACTCAATAAGAAGGACGGGTGGGACTTAACCCAGTATTTTGGAAAGAATGGTGTTCAAGGAAATACCACAAAAGCGAAACTTCAAGAAGCTTTGGCAGATTTTCCTGCCTCAAGTGAATTACTTCAGTTTGACTTAAAACTTGAAGACTCAAATTATGTCAATGAGTCTACAGGAGAAGTATTAAAATGCGTTAGCGTCGATTTCCAAAACCAACCGCTATATACACTTTGGCACACAGTATATTCTATTTCTGATAAAGAAGAATTGAAAAGTGCCTTGACAAAAAAATTTGGCATTACAGACGAATCCACTGCGAACAATCTTTTTAAGATTGACTTTGTCAAGCCGGGCTTCAGCAACAAATCGGCTAAAGCCATGCGTAGGATTCTCCCCTTCCTGCAACAAGGTTTAATGTACAGCGAAGCCTGTGCAGAAGCAGGCTATAATCATTCTAATTCTTTGACGTCCGCTGAAAATGAAGCTAGAGAATTACTGGATCGTTTGCCTCAGATAAAGAAAAATGAATTACGTCAACCTGTAGTCGAGAAGATTTTAAATCAAATGGTCAATGTTGTTAATGCCATTTATGACGAATATGGCTCCGTTGACGAAATTCGCGTTGAACTTGCTCGTGAATTAAAGCAGAGTAAAGACGAACGAAATGAAACCACAAAAAATATTGCAACTCGTGAAAAAGAGAATAAGGGTTTTGCCGAAAAAATACAGGAATTCGGAATTACCCCTAGTCGTAACCGAATTCAAAAATACAGAATGTGGGAAGAATCAGAACACAAATGTTTCTATTGTGGTCAGCCTGTAAACGCAGTAGAATTTCTTTCCGGCCTTGAAGTCGAAGTAGAGCATGTCATTCCAAAATCGCTGCTTTTCGACGACAGTTTCGCAAATAAAGTCTGTGCTTGCCGTAAATGCAATGCGGCTAAGGGTAATAGAACGGCCTATGATTTTATGAAGACCCAAAGTACAGAGCTTTTTGACGCCTATATAAAGCGAGTTGACGAATATTATAAAGAACACCGTATTGGCAAAACCAAGCATGAACGCTTGCTTACGCCGCAAAATGAAATTCCTTCTGATTTTATTGAACGTCAACTTCGTCAAACACAATACATTGCAAAAAAATCTATGGAAATGCTGAAACAGGTTTGTCGCAACGTTTATGCGACAAGCGGCAGCGTTACCGATTTTATTAGGCATCTGTGGGGTTACGACGAAATATTGCACCAACTAAATTTGGATCGATACAAACTTGGCGGACTTACTGAATTGGTAAAATTTGACCATAAAGGCCAAGAGCATGAAGAAGAGCGTATTAAAAACTGGAGCAAACGTCTTGACCATCGTCATCACGCCATTGATGCTTTGGTGATTGCGATGAGCAAACAGTCCATCATTCAGCGATTAAATCATTTGAATACTGAACGAGATGCGATGTTCCAGGAAGTGGAAAAGCAATCCTCTGAATGGAAAAATGATTATTGTCTGTTGCAAGAATGGGTACGGGAACGCAAACACTTTTCTCCAAAAGAAGTCTCGGAAAAAGTGGCCGAAATTCTTGTGTCGTTCAAGGCAGGCAAGCGCGTTGCCACAATGGGCAAACGTGTAAAATATGAACATGGGAAAAAGAAGGTCTTGCAGACAGGAATCGTTATTCCACGTGGACCTTTGAGTGAAGAATCTGTATACGGAAAAATCAAAGTTACAGATTCGAATAAACCTGTGAAGTATCTGTTTGAAAACGCAAGTTCCATTGTGCGACCGGAAATAAAGAATCTCGTTATCGCACGGCTGGCCGAATTTGAAGGAGATGCAAAAAAAGCAATCGCCTCTCTAAAGAAGAATCCTATTGTTTTGCCAAATGGAATGAATTTGGAAAAAGCAGATTGCTATAGAGAAGAAAGCGTTCTCAAATACCCATTAGAAGGATTCAAGGCAAAAGATATTCCGTATATTGTAGACGAGCACATTAAACAAGTTGTACAGAAAAGACTTGAAGATTTTGACAATAAGGAAAAAGAAGCCTTTAAAGACTTGGAAAACAATCCTATTTATGCAGATGCAGCTCACAAAATCAAGACAAAGCGCGTCCGTCTTTTTACAAAATTGAAAGCGTTGGCTCCAATCAAAAAAGATTCAAGCGGCAAAGATATCGGATTCGTATTGCCAAAAAACAACCACCATGTCGCAATTTACAAAGATTCTGAAGGAAACCTTCAAGAAAATGTTGTTACTTTCTGGCATGCCATAGAACGTAAAAACAAAGGGTTACCCGTTATTATTACAACCCCAGCGGAATCCTGGACCAAGGCACAAGAAGGCAATTGTCCTGAAAGTTTCTTGTCTAATTTGCCAAAGCCAGAATGGACGTTTGTTGAAAGTTTGCAGGTCAACGAAATGTTCATTATGGGCATGGATGAAGAAGTGTATCAAAAAGCCGTTGCAGATAAGGATTACTCGTTACTAAACAAATACTTGTATAGAACACAAAGTTTATCTACTTCAGATTATTTTTTCAGATACCATTTAGAAACACAAATAGATAATTCACAAGAAGCGAGAAATGCACAAAAATTTTATCGTGTCAAAAGTCTAGGAGCATTCTCAAGATTATATCCTCACAAAGTTAAAGTTTCTCTACTCGGTAAATTGATTTTTAAGTAGTCTTTTTTAACAATTTCGTTCACCAAATACACTATGACAGGTGCAGTTTTTGGTTGTACCTGCCAAGGAGGCACCATGGTCAAACGAACCCTCTATTTTGGCAATCCGGCATACTTGTCGTTAAAAGACAATCAGCTTGTTGTCAAATTAAAAAATGACGAAACGAAAACCGTTCCAATAGAAGATATTGGATATGTAATCTTAGACAACCAACAGATTACAATAACACAGGGTACAATGGCGGCCTTGGAAGAAAATAACTGTGCTGTAATCACATGCGACAGCCATCATTTACCTATAGGGTTGCTTTTACCTTTAGCGGGGAACTCCATTCAAAGCGAACGTTTTCAGAGCCAAATTGAGGCGTCCATGCCCCTGAAAAAACAATTATGGCAACAAACCATTCAACAAAAAATTTTAAACCAGGCTATGGTCTTGAAGAATTGCAGGAAAGCAGAAACGGGCAACATGCTCGCTTGGGCAAAATCCGTCAAAAGCGGCGATTCGGATAATCGCGAAGCCGTGGCTGCGGCCTATTATTGGAAGGAAATTTTTCCAGACATTCCAAATTTCTTCAGAGATCGTTATGGAATCGCTCCAAACAACATGCTGAATTATGGCTATGCAATATTGCGCGCGGTTGTTGCCAGAAGCCTTGTATCCAGCGGTCTTTTGCCCACACTTGGCATCTTCCATCACAACCGCTATAACGCCTATTGCTTGGCAGACGACATCATGGAACCGTACAGGCCTATTATAGACAAAATAATCATACAAATTTGCAACGAAATTAGCGAATACCCAAGTCAACTAAACACCGAACTAAAAGCCAAAATCCTTCAAATTCCCGTTCTAGACACATTTATTGATGGAGAGCGAAGCCCTCTAATGAATGCCGTTGCAACAACAACCGCATCACTAGCCAAGTGCTATTCCGGAGAAAGCCGAAAAATTCTCTATCCGGAGGTGCCGGATGAATCGATTTAGCGAGTACAGAATTATGTGGGTTTTATGTTTTTTCGACTTGCCAACAGAAACAAAAGAAGAACGGCATCGTCATAGTGAATTTCGCAAGAATCTGCTAAAAGACGGGTTTTCACGTTTTCAGCTATCCATCTATGTTAGGAATTGTCCAAGTTCGGAAAATGCGCAAGTCCATATACGGAGAATAAAAAATTTCATGCCTCCAGATGGCAATGTCAGCATTCTTTGCATTACAGATAAGCAATTTGCGAAAATCGAAATATTCTTCAGTCGACGAGAACGTCCTGCACCAAAGGCGACAGGTCAATTATCTCTTTTTTAGAAATTGAAAAATGCCCTTAAGCAATAAAAAATCGACCTTTTCAAGGCCGATTTTTTTTTTGCTTAGATTCGTCGTCTAAGTCATTGAGTTTCTTCTAGTTACGCAGCATCTGTTGTAAACGCTGTTTTAAAACTAGAAAATCTGAAAGCAATTCACAACACCGGGTCGTCCGGGTGGATTAGCGCCACGGTTGTAAACGCTGTTTTAAAACTAGAAAATCTGAAAGCAATTCACAACGCGGCACTCCACCTTGCGCCCGTCCTTCACGTTGTAAACGCTGTTTTAAAACTAGAAAATCTGAAAGCAATTCACAACCCCATGTCGTAGGTGCCCTCGTCCTCCACGGTTGTAAACGCTGTTTTAAAACTAGAAAATCTGAAAGCAATTCACAACGGTGTCGTAGTCATCGGGGACGCTCGCGAGGTTGTAAACGCTGTTTTAAAACTAGAAAATCTGAAAGCAATTCACAACCAATACACCAAAGGCAAGACTTTTACATATGTTGTAAACGCTGTTTTAAAACTAGAAAATCTGAAAGCAATTCACAACACGGAAGACGTTATAACGATTTCCGATGTCGTTGTAAACGCTGTTTTAAAACTAGAAAATCTGAAAGCAATTCACAACAATTTGTCCAAGGTAAACGGCAGATAAGTAGTTGTAAACGCTGTTTTAAAACTAGAAAATCTGAAAGCAATTCACAACATCATCTTACACATTAACGGCTGGACTTCGGTTGTAAACGCTGTTTTAAAACTAGAAAATCTGAAAGCAATTCACAACTGGCGGTGTTATCTCCCGCCTTGTCGCCTAGTTGTAAACGCTGTTTTAAAACTAGAAAATCTGAAAGCAATTCACAACGTACAATGCAGACTTTGAGACTGCCAATAAGTTGTAAACGCTGTTTTAAAACTAGAAAATCTGAAAGCAATTCACAACCGTTTCTTTCCACTTGCAGACTAGGTCGCGTTGTAAACGCTGTTTTAAAACTAGAAAATCTGAAAGCAATTCACAACGGAAAACGAGAACACTAAACATGAGATGGCGTTGTAAACGCTGTTTTAAAACTAGAAAATCTGAAAGCAATTCACAACCCAAGTATCATATGGTAATGTGGCCGTTTGTTGTAAACGCTGTTTTAAAACTAGAAAATCTGAAAGCAATTCACAACCAGTTCAATTGTATGGTGCTTTACATCCCTGTTGTAAACGCTGTTTTAAAACTAGAAAATCTGAAAGCAATTCACAACGGCTTTGATGTGGATGACGCCTTGAAGTTGGTTGTAAACGCTGTTTTAAAACTAGAAAATCTGAAAGCAATTCACAACAAACTCAGCAAGCAAGCGGAAACGCCACGCGTTGTAAACGCTGTTTTAAAACTAGAAAATCTGAAAGCAATTCACAACAGTTTTATACAAGATATGTCCGATGAGGAGTTGTAAACGCTGTTTTAAAACTAGAAAATCTGAAAGCAATTCACAACTGTGCGCCAGTGCAACTGCGTCCTATTGTGGTTGTAAACGCTGTTTTAAAACTAGAAAATCTGAAAGCAATTCACAACTGAAAACGAGAACACTAAGCATGAAATGGGGTTGTAAACGCTGTTTTAAAACTAGAAAATCTGAAAGCAATTCACAACCAACGAACTCAATTTCGTTCCTCCCGAATAGTTGTAAACGCTGTTTTAAAACTAGAAAATCTGAAAGCAATTCACAACTCGGAGGGCGTCCGCCCTTTGAGCCGTTTTGTTGTAAACGCTGTTTTAAAACTAGAAAATCTGAAAGCAATTCACAACCCCGAAACAATTGTGTACCATAAATCACCGTTGTAAACGCTGTTTTAAAACTAGAAAATCTGAAAGCAATTCACAACTACATCCGTCCTTGATGGGTGGTACTGTGGGTTGTAAACGCTGTTTTAAAACTAGAAAATCTGAAAGCAATTCACAACCTAAGTGTTGTTGCAAGCATTTTACGATTCGTTGTAAACGCTGTTTTAAAACTAGAAAATCTGAAAGCAATTCACAACATAATGGTGGCACTTATGCCAACCAAAAGGGTTGTAAACGCTGTTTTAAAACTAGAAAATCTGAAAGCAATTCACAACTAGGTGCGAATAAAAAAAGGCTTGTCAATTGTTGTAAACGCTGTTTTAAAACTAGAAAATCTGAAAGCAATTCACAACTGAACTTTTTGCTAAGTACGATAGCGACCTTGTTGTAAACGCTGTTTTAAAACTAGAAAATCTGAAAGCAATTCACAACTGCAACTGCGTCCTATTGTGCAAAGTACGTGTTGTAAACGCTGTTTTAAAACTAGAAAATCTGAAAGCAATTCACAACTCGTCCTTATACTGTAGGCTATTGCTTTAAGTTGTAAACGCTGTTTTAAAACTAGAAAATCTGAAAGCAATTCACAACATTTACCGCCTCGTCGCCTATGTTAAAAAAGTTGTAAACGCTGTTTTAAAACTAGAAAATCTGAAAGCAATTCACAACATAAAGGCTTTATTTGCCCCGCCACTCCTCGTTGTAAACGCTGTTTTAAAACTAGAAAATCTGAAAGCAATTCACAACGCACGCAAACGGCTTACTATATGCTCATTAGTTGTAAACGCTGTTTTAAAACTAGAAAATCTGAAAGCAATTCACAACTACGGGGTGGAAAAAGTGGGAACGGAAACCGTTGTAAACGCTGTTTTAAAACTAGAAAATCTGAAAGCAATTCACAACAATGAAGTTCGCATTGCTGCATGTCGTGCGTTGTAAACGCTGTTTTAAAACTAGAAAATCTGAAAGCAATTCACAACCAATCGTGGATATGCTTTGTTCAGCGAGTTGTTGTAAACGCTGTTTTAAAACTAGAAAATCTGAAAGCAATTCACAACGTGGTCATGGCTCCCGTGGATTCGTGGTCAGTTGTAAACGCTGTTTTAAAACTAGAAAATCTGAAAGCAATTCACAACTGGAACTGCTGCAGGGCGTCTTCGACGGCGTTGTAAACGCTGTTTTAAAACTAGAAAATCTGAAAGCAATTCACAACGGAAATCCAAAACATTGACGGAAGCAAGGAGTTGTAAACGCTGTTTTAAAACTAGAAAATCTGAAAGCAATTCACAACACCATCGGGGCAAGACGAGTTAAGGTCTCGTTGTAAACGCTGTTTTAAAACTAGAAAATCTGAAAGCAATTCACAACACGTCCGTCAGTTTATTGTGCGACTCCGTGGTTGTAAACGCTGTTTTAAAACTAGAAAATCTGAAAGCAATTCACAACACCGATGGTGACTGACCGGCAGATTCTTGAGTTGTAAACGCTGTTTTAAAACTAGAAAATCTGAAAGCAATTCACAACAATCCGCATTATCGGCAACCTCATTTTGATGTTGTAAACGCTGTTTTAAAACTAGAAAATCTGAAAGCAATTCACAACTGACGCCCTTGGTATGGAAGCCACTAGAAAGTTGTAAACGCTGTTTTAAAACTAGAAAATCTGAAAGCAATTCACAACGTCAGCGTGACAAGATAAAGTCGAGTAACGGTTGTAAACGCTGTTTTAAAACTAGAAAATCTGAAAGCAATTCACAACTGATTTACATCACGGCAAGCTATGACTTTGGTTGTAAACGCTGTTTTAAAACTAGAAAATCTGAAAGCAATTCACAACCCGGTGATTGATGTGGCCGGGTTTTTGCAGTTGTAAACGCTGTTTTAAAACTAGAAAATCTGAAAGCAATTCACAACTCCGCAATCAAAGTTTTTCCACGGGTTTTGTTGTAAACGCTGTTTTAAAACTAGAAAATCTGAAAGCAATTCACAACTCGGTCCCCCTGGATAGTCAAGAGTCTCAGTTGTAAACGCTGTTTTAAAACTAGAAAATCTGAAAGCAATTCACAACGGATTACATCGAGTATCAACTTAAAAAGGTGTTGTAAACGCTGTTTTAAAACTAGAAAATCTGAAAGCAATTCACAACTTTGATTTGTCTATCTCTTCTTTTTTTCTTGTTGTAAACGCTGTTTTAAAACTAGAAAATCTGAAAGCAATTCACAACATCGACAAGTGGTACGAGAAGGACCGCGCGGTTGTAAACGCTGTTTTAAAACTCGCGAATTCTCATCGTCAAGTAAATCCAATCCTGGCTGAAAGCAAAAAAAATCCCTAGAAAGCGAATTCTAGGGATGGTTAGGTTTCTAACTTGCGTTTTCGACCAAGAAAAGGACAAGCGATGAGACTTAACCGAGACA
>JAZLMK010000047.1:0-8319 GCA_045598645.1 Fibrobacter sp. | reverse complement strand
TAGAACATCATGCCCGTGGTATGCGCGAGCTGGGCCGTGTTGCCCGGCAGCAGGCGCTGCGGAGTCTCCTTCTCGCGGTACTTGCCCGAAAGGACGGTGTCCTCGTAGGTGACGAACGCGTTGTTCATCACGCCCATGGAGCTCTTGAGCATGTCGCCGACCGTGGCGGCGAGTGTCGTGCCGGGGCCCGGGACCTCGGCGCTCTTCGGGCCGAGGATTTCCGCGGCGAGGATGTACATCTGGATGGCGAGATTCACGGACTCCGTGGTGTCCTGCGTGAACAGCTGGTCGCCCCAGCCTATGAGCGCGTCGAGGTACTTCATCACCACGTACTTCTGGTAGGCGACGTTCCTGTAGCGAGCAATCATCTGCGGGTCGAACGGGTCGTTCTTCCAGCGGTCAATCAAAAGCTGCAGCGACTTGTAGTCGGGCAGGGAATCGTGCGGCGAGGGCATCGAAAGCTCGGTAAGGATGGACCTGTCCGCATCCTGGTTCGCGAAGAAGGGCAGGAACTTCCAGTACTTCGCGCCCTTCGGCAGGTCGCGCACGAAGCGCTTGGTCTTCTCGTACTTGGAAAGGTCCATGCGCGGGTCGAACACGAGCTGCAGCCATTCGAGTGCCGCTGCGTAGTTCTGCTCCGCGAGCATCTTGTCGGCCAGGAGCATCGGCACGAAGAAGAATAGTTCCCAGTTGTAGATGGCAGAGGACGAGCCCCAGCTGAAATCCACCATCGAGGAGGGGAACGGTTCGGCGACAGATGGACCAGGCAGATAACTGTGTTCGAACAACGTCTGCGACAGGTCCCACGCCTGCCAGTCGCCAGCCGTGTAGTAGCCGAGATAGACGCTGAAGTAGTAGTTGTAGTAGGAGTACGAGTAGTAATAGCTGTCGGAGACCGGCAGGGCCTCGGTCTCGCGGGTGTAGAGCCACTTGGTTCCTCCCTGCAAGAACCGCCTGCGGAACTCGGGCGTCTGCGGGTTGGAAATCATCTCGACATAGTAGTTGGGAACGCTGTTCGCTCCTGAACCGCCGTCGCCGGAGACCGTACGGACAAGGTAAGTGCCCTGGGAGTCCATAAAGAAGAAAGGCCAATCCATGTGGCTGATGAAGCCCATGTTCACCGAGAGCAGTTTGAACGGGCCCCGGGTGTTCCTGAAAATTTCGGTTCCATCCAAGAGAACGAGTTCTTCCGTATCGCTATGGAACATGTTGCCGACAAGCTTGCAATGGGCCGGGCAATGATTTTCCAGCAATTCACCCATGTCGGGTTTGTACTCTTTCGGTCGCGATTCCACCGAGTCGTCTCCGCTGGGAGACAAGAAAATGGAACCGATGTCGACAATCCTTTGTCCATTCTTGTATTCACGCAAAGTTTCCGTTTTCAAAACGTACGTGCTCGCGTTGTTTGTACTGGGGTCATTGCCGGCAATGCCTACAAAATTGGTCGTGGTGACGTCCTCGAAATTCGGGAATGTTCGCCTTACCTGCAAAATCAAGGAATCCGCATTTTCGGAAACATCTATGATAAAGTAACGGTTGGCGAGCGTCTCGTTTTCGCCGAGGATGAAGTCCAGTTGGTTTTCGGACACGTCATAGACGGCCTGCTTGCCGACCTTGACGCCTGTCCATTTCGTACCGGTGTAGCTTGCCCACTTGATCCTGATTTCAGCAAAGTATTCAACGGACACGGCAGCCTGCTGCCCGCCGTCTTCGCCGCTCTTTTTCTGTCTCTGGCCCTGCACCACCTGCAGCCAAAGGATATGCAAATGGCCTCCGAGGATTGCTGGCTGTATTGACGCCCCATCAATTTCCACAGGCACCTCTTCCCACGGGCTCCAGCTGCCTCCATAGAGCGCTGTCGCTTCGTACGTGCGGTAGTAGTAGGCGTGCGGCTCGCCGCGGGTACAGCCGATGATGTGCAGCGTGTAGATGGTCCCTTCGTGAACACCGCCGTCCTGCTTGCATGCGCCAACAATGTCTATCTCGGAGGTGTCGGAAACCTTTTTCAGGTAGTCGCCGAGGGCTTCCGTCAATGCGTCCTGGTCGCTGCCGATTTCTGCAAGACGGTCTTCGAAATCCTTGAAGAATGGAGTCTTGTCTTCGCGCAAATCGCCGTCTATCCAGTTTTCAGGGTACAGGAACACCTTTCGGTTCGCCACCCACACCTGGAAGTTCTTCATCCATTCCCATTGTTCCTTTTGCGTGTCGTTCAGCGTATAGCCGCCTTCAAGACCCATCAGGGCCCGCTGCACATAGAGCTGGATGCACGACACCGCCTGCACGGTACGCGAAATGGCCATGTCCGGTTCCATCTTCACGTCGAACAGGTAATAGGAATATATGTCGTTCTCGTCTACAAAGGCGACTGGATAATAATCGCTTGTAGCCGGATTTTGAGACTCGTGGCATACAACCGCAGCAAGCGCATTCCGCTTTGACTGACGGACCTTGTCGTGTACTCCCTGGATGAACTTGTTCCATTCCGAATTGGTACGGACCAGTTTCAGGTTTTCTTCCAGGGCGTCGACGCAGTTGGAATACACATCTACCGATGCCGACACTTGGAGAAGATTCCTCAATTCATCCGGCAAACTGTTCGTTTTTCTGTAAAGTTGGAGCAGGTCTGCAAACTTGCACCACGCCGAAGGAGATTCTTCGGATTCAATCCCCGCTTCCGTACGAATTTTATTGAACACGTCGTCCGAAACTTGGAGTTTTCCGTCTCCGGCAGATAATTCCTTCAATTCGGCAAACTTGTAGACTTCGCCCATGATTTGGGAAGAAGCGGCAAAGGCGTAAAGAACGTCCTTGAAAGACGAGTATTTGTTTGTGGACGTTCCAAGTAAATTCCAGTCCCATTCAAAGCCGAGTTCGACGGACTGCGTAAACTGGTACAGGGCAGCGCAGCGAACAATCTGGTTGCACAGGCTTTCGGCGGCAGCGGAATCAACATCTTCTGTTTCAGGCGTTTCCGCCAACTCAGTCCATTTTTCAAGAGCGCTGCCGTCGTCAACCGTCAATTTCTGCAAAAGTTCCGCGACGACTTCGGCAGTCATCGAGAATTTTTCTGCAACAAGCGACAGCATGCGTTCTGTGGAAAGCTCATTGCGGAGAGTGCCGTAGTAACCTGCGGTGTATTCCGATTCTTCCTTCCATTCCTCGAATACTCCTTCCGCGTTTTCGTAGCCGAGCGTCTTCAGGAGACCGAGAATCGCAGTGTCGTAGTCGTCTTCCTGTACTTCGCATTCTTTCAGCGATTCCTGAACAGCGGAATTCATTTCGCGGGCGAAGACTTCGGCATCCTCGGCGTTCATCAGCTCCGGCTCGAGAATCGATTTCAAGTCGCCTACCGAGAGCGAGGAATTGCGAAGTATTTCCAATTCATCTATGGCGGAATTGCATTGCGTGCGGTCCCCGAATGAAACAGGGAAATCAATACGACGCAGGAATAGGTAATCTTCAACGGAAAGGTTGTTCTTGGTAATCCACAGATTGTATTTGTAGAGAATTTCAAGATTCCATCTGAGAACGACGTATAACGGGATTTCCTTAGATTCAGATTCCCTTTTAATTATCCCGAAATTCTGCAGGATAAGCACGGCATCCTGAGGATCCATTTTGAGGCAGACATTGGCGGCAACAGCTATTTGATAGCATAGCTTGTTAATTTGTTCGTCATAAGTCAATCCGTTTTCGTCCTGTTCAAAAACATTCTCGGGATATGAGTCAAATAGAGAATCAATGGGGAAAATTTTTTCCAGATCATCTCGAGTCAGGGAGCATTTTCCCAAAAGGAGAGCGGAGTCAAGGGGACTCAAACCGAGCCGGGTCTTTAATTCTTGTATTGTGGCCAAATCCGTAACGCTACAATCCCAAGTCCTTGCGATTTCATCGATGCTCCAGCCCAATGCGGCACGGCGACGAACGAAAACGGAAAGCTTGAAAAAGAAGATCTTCTTTTCGTTTTCGTCATCACCCTCAAAATTAAACCTGTAACCATTGACATCGGCAAGCTGGAAAGACTCCGAGTCAGCGTTCAGTGATACTCCCGAACCCTGGAATACTGGCGAACTGAATATTTCAACAAATTCGTCGTAAGTCAAGTTCGCACGGTCAAGTACAAAGGCGAGGTAGCTCAGGACATGGTGCCAATCCCCCTTGTCTTCCTCGTTTTCCTTTACGCGCCTGGACTTGTCCGGGAAGAAAAGGTTTTCATTGCCATATTCGTCCAGGCCCCAAAGTTCCCAAACTTTTTTCGTATATGTACTTGAGTCGTTCGAAAGATATTCCGGCGCATAGCCATTTAACAGGATGGATATATTTTCATCCAAGTCATCATGAAGCTTTCTCGACAACGACACGAAATTCAGGGAAAGGTTTTCAAGAATGCCCGAAGCACGTTCCCTGTCAAAGTTCTTTAGCAGGAGCATCGGGTAACATTTGCTTTCAAGAGCGGCCATGGCGGCTTGCTCAATCTCTGCACCGGATAATTCTTCTACCGCAGAATTTGAGCCTTCGTCTTTTTTCTCTATTTCCGCCCATGGGCACGGATTGGCCCTCAAATCTTCCACGGTGGCGTCATCTGGAGTCTGGTTGCAGAACGGAACTACAACGCCTCCCTTTTTATTTTTTTTGGAAACAAGGCTCTCCAAAAGTTCAATAGCCAAATCAATTGTCGGGAGCGAAACCTCCGCATTCGCCTTGGTCATCTTCAAGTTCAACACATCCGGGCGACGGTTGATAAATCGGCCGTAAGCACGCCCCTGCTTCAGGAACTCCAACAAGTCAAGCAGGTAAGCCGAAGCGCTCAATATGGACTGTCCCTGCGTTCCGGGATTGCGATTGATTCTGCTGAATAGCGTTTTCCAGTTGGCGTAGCTCTTGTTCTGCAGCCTCTGTTTTGCAACATTGCTGGAAGCGGACGATTTGTCCGAAGAATCTTCTGCACTCGAACTTTCTGCAGTTCCCTGGAATCCGCGGGGAATCGAAAGAATCCCTTCGCCGGTTTCGTTCAGGCTGCCGTGGTAGCGCTCTATGTCGAGAGTGGCGCTGGCGACAAAACTCTTCGCGAGGCGATGGATGTTTGTCGCGAGCTCCTTGTCGCCCATGCCAAGCCCGTGTTCCGCGACGAAGCGTTCCTCGTCAACGAGGGCTATCTGGGATGCAGAATAAATTTCATTGCGGATAAGGTAAGAAACCGCCTCCGCGTCGTTCGTCAGGCGGAAAAGACGCTGAAGTGTTTTGATTTTTTCTTTTTCATCTTCATAAATCGTAATGCTATTGTCTTTCACGAATGTGTCAAGGTCAGATGAATTTAAATCAAAATCTTTCCAGGCGTCTTTCTGCAACTTAAGAATTAAGGCATTCCAGGCATTCTGTTCTTTTGCCTTTCGGTTGGCTTCCTTTTGTTCTTCTGTCAAGTTACCATTTGGCGCATAAGGCAAGCTAACGACCGGAACGAATTGCGCCGCCAATTTCGTCAAGCCTGTTTGAGGGAATTTTTCCCTGAGCTTTTTCTTCAATTTACGGATGGCGATATCTCTTTGTTCCTGATAATTCGTCCCCGGGAAATAATCCTTTGGAAGACAGCCCGAACTATCTTTACTCCAATTGCAGTATTGAGAATAAGTTACTCCAATGACACCACTCCAAAAACCATCCTCGCCTTCATTCAAATTCAGGATATCCTCAAGTTTCTTCACTTGGTCGCCGTAACATGCCTTTGCCATATTGTATAGCCCAACAACCAAGTCTGCATTCCCGTCACAAAAATCAAGGATATCTACCAGCAACTTAAAATCTTCAATATCCTCGACAGAGACATTGTTCAAAAGTTCGGTGCCATCGGCAAGTTTGTAAGTATAGGAACACCCGTTTTCTACAAGATTTCTAATAAGATCACGATAATTACAACCCGCCTCCATAAATGCATTTACAAGCGCAGAATGCTTTGCACGGAATAAAATATCATTTATGTCTGTACTATTCTCATCAAGCAATGCAAAGGCCGGCTTTCCATTAACAAAGCCGAAACTCTTTGCCAAAAGAAGGTAGAAAAAGGTAAAAGGGGAAAGTTGGTCATTTTGCCTTGCTACTGCTTCCTTGGACGTTTGCAATTTTCGCCAAATTTTTTCATCAAACTCTTCCGCGGACAAATTAGAACTGATAACGGATTCAGCAATGGCCTTGTTTATAATCTCAGTACACTTGTCAATCCCCAAGGAAAGCAACGTTGACATATCCGTCATCTTGTTGCCCAAAACAAGGGAATAGAGATATTCCGCAGCCTTGGAAACGTAATCTTCTTCAATCACGTTCACAAATTTCATTTCATGGGCGAACTGGAAAGCCCTGAAATACGCACGAACTTTGTATTCGTCCAAATTTTCGCGACCAACAACCAAAGGCAAACGCGTGACATCGCTCAAAAATTCCGCAATTCTATCGTGCGGTTCCGACAAAATCGTCTTGTCGTACAAAATCACTGTACGGTAATAGATGTTCAGCAAGTCGTCAAGCTTTTCAAACTCCGACTTGTTCGCCCCCGACGCATTAAGATCCAGTACAAAGTTTATTTCCTGGACAGACTGGCCATTGAACACCAGCGGGGCAGAATAGAAACTGCAAGGACGCTTTTGCGAGGGGGACGTTCCACCCGCCTTGTAGTGCACCTCGGCAAAGAGAGACGCCTTGTCCTTGCCGTTGGCGGCATTGCCGTCCAGCATCAATCCTGCCGGTATTTTAGAGGAACTGTACGGTATTTCATAATTGCCGAAGCTATCCGTTCCTACAGGAGTCCCAAGCATCAATTTAACGAAGGAACCTGTTTTCGAGCCGTCTTCGTTCAAACTTTCCTGATAGTACAGACAGAAAGCGGCAACCTCGATATCATTAGTCAAGGGATAATTCAGTGCGTTTTTGACCGTTCCGTAGATTTTGCAATCGCGCCCATTCGTGTCACCCGACTGGGAATCAGTTTCACCCTCCGGTTCCGTTCCCGGATTTACAGGGGAATCCGTCCCTGGATTGTCCGTTCCCGGCTCTTCCGGATTAGAGGGAACGTCTTCTTCGGCAAGAGATGCTGTTGGGTCAACTATATCGCCATTGACAATGATGTCTCCAAGATACATTTCTGTCGGGGGCGTATTATAAACTTGGGAAAACCACAATGTATTATAGTTATAGTCCGTTACGCGAATTTGCAATGTAGGAAATTCAATTTCCGGGGAGCCACTCTCCTGGAAAAAACTCGTTTCAAACTGCAGTTCGAAATAGCCCGTGTTGGAATCAATATTGGCTTCCGCAATCCAATACCACCCTTTTTGCGGGAAAAGGTGATATGCCAGAATTCGTCCTTGATTGCGAAATACAGAACCGTTCGCGTTGTGAATCGTACCGCGGATATACCAGTTGCGATGCGTCAAGGACATAGGAACTCCTTTATAAAACGGGGTGAATTAATGTTGTTAACAATATATACATTTTACTTACAAAAAAGTGAACAGCAAATGAAAATCTGTAAAAAAAAAACGTATATTATTTCGTGAACTTGCAAAAAAAAGGATTTCCCATGCCCAAAACCATTCTTTTCTGGCCGGATGTTTACAAGGAACAGGGGCACTGGCTGCCCACTCTGAAATGGGCACTACTTACCAAACTTGTTCAGTCACCCTAGAGTAAACATCGCGACCGACTGCCTCCAAAACGACCGTGATTCAATACGCAAAGCGCTCCGCAGAACGGAGCGCTTTGTCTTAATGTTAGGCTAAGGAAAACACTTCCTACAGTCTACAGAGCCACTTCACTCAAACCCTATCAAGACAAAATTCCTCTCGTCTCTCGTCTGTAGCGAAGCGTTCTCTCGTCTAGCTCACCAGCATCATGGAGAACACCATGACGAATAGCGCGACGGTTTCGCCGACACCCAGCACCATGAGGTAGTTCACAAGGCCCTTGCCCGTTTCGCCGAGGGCGTTGCAGGCGTCCGTCGCGGATTTGCCCACGTACCAGGCGGAAGCAGCCATGCCGATACCGCCGAAGATACCGACGCCGAGGTAGGCGGCCCAGTTCTCGGGAGCCCCCTGACTCTTGTTCAGGATGAACATCATCAGGAGCATACCGTAAATCGTCTGTGCAATCGGCGCACCCACAAAGATAAGGAGCGTGAAGAGCGCGTTCTTGCCCTGGCGGACAATGACGGATTCGCAGAGATTATCTCCAAGATGGCTTAACCTCCCATATCAACAAGTATCTGCACCAAGACCTTATAGTCCAGATACTGGATTCCATCTTTCCCTTGATGGATTTTGTCAGCCAGTT
>JAZLMK010000046.1:0-15845 GCA_045598645.1 Fibrobacter sp. | reverse complement strand
ATGCATGCTGCAGCATCCACCCAGCCCATTGTAGCACGCAAATTTCTAGGGAGGGGGCTTGCAACAGCAAAATAAAAGTCTAGACCGCGTAAAATCTAAGGCCTAGACGTTTTGAAAAATTTCTCCGGACACTAATAATATTTTTTAGAGTCCGCGCGGTCCAATCGCCCGCGCAGTACTAATAGCGCCGTTCTGCTATCTTTTTCCGAAGTCGGGTTTCTTGAAGCGCTTTTCGCGACGCTTCGGCCCGTGATTGAACGCCGGGTCCTTCGCTTTTCGCATACGCTCTTCCTTGGCGGCGCGTTCCTTGCGTCTTTTCTCGCGCTCTTCGTCGGTCCAGCGCGTTTTTTCCTTTTTCGGAATCATGGCGGCGATTCGCTCGCCCCGCTTCTGCATTTCGCGTTCACGGAAATCCGCGTTCTCGTCCCTTTCCTTGCTCGGGAAGAATTCGCGCCCTTCGGCTTGTGCGCTCCTGCTCAACAACAGCCTTCCGACTTTCCCCATTTTCAGACGCTCGAGGACGGCACGGAGTTTCGGGCGGTTCTCGGGAATGTACCAGAAGAAGAACTGCTTCTGGCTTTCCTTCTGTTCCGGCGTTTTCGCCACGTAGAGCGGACTTCCGTCGGGGAGCATCTCGGCGTAGAACATCTCCGTCGCAATCGTCATGGGCGTGGGCGTAAAGTCCTGCACCTGTTCCAACTGGAATCCGAGTTGCTTTGTCTCGAGCGCGAGTTCCGCCATGTCGGCTTCCGTGCATCCCGGGTGACTGCTGATAAAGTAAGGAATGATTTTCTGCTTCTTGCCGATTCGCTCGCATTCCTTGTCAAAAAATTCCTTGAACTTGTGGAACAGCGTGAAACTCGGCTTGCGCATCAGATTCAAGACCGCGTCGCTCGTGTGCTCCGGCGCCACCTTCAGGCGGCCGCTCACATGGAACTCGATGAGTTCGCGGGCGTATTCCTCGTGGTCGCGGCGAAGTTCTACATCGGCCGTGTCCTGCAAAATCAAGTCGTAGCGCACTCCCGAACCGATGAACAAATGCTTCACCTTCGGATGGTTGCGCACTTCGCGATAAAGGCTTAAGAGTTCCGCATGGCGCGTGTCCATGTTGTCGCAGATTTTCGGGAAAAGACAACTCGGACGGGCGCACTTTTCGCAACGGCTGCGGTCGCGTCCGCGCATGTTGTACATGTTGGCGCTCGGCCCGCCCAAATCCGTAATCGTCCCGCCGAATCCTTCCATCTGCGTCACGATTTCCACTTCGCGCAAAATGCTTTCGCGACTGCGACTCGCGATGAACTTGCCCTGGTGCGCGTTGATGGCACAGAAACTGCATCCGCCGAAGCATCCGCGGTGCGTGTTGATGCTGAACTTGATCATGTCGAACGCAGGGACGGCCCCGCGCTTTTTGTAACGCGGGTGCGGTGCGCGTGCGTACGGATATTCGAAACTCTCGTCCAGTTCGCCGTATTCCATCGGCGGGTATGGCGGATTGATGACGACCGTCTGTTCGCCCACGTCTTGCAGAATGCGATGCGGGAACATCTTGTTCGATTCGATGTCCACCTTGCGATAATTATTCAACTGCGTTCGTTTGTCAGCAATGCATTCCTCGTGGCTTGCAAGCACCATGTCCACCCAGTTCTTGTTCGCGGGCACGTCGCCCTTCGGCGCCAAGTACGCCGTTTGCTGGATGCTGTTCAGGTTCTTGAAAGGCACTCCCTTTTTTAACAGGCGCACGAGTTCCTTCATGGGCTGCTCGCCCATGCCGTAAATCAAAAGGTCCGCCTGCGTGTCCGCCAAAATGCTCGGCTTCAGCGAATCGCTCCAGTAATCGTAATGCGTCACGCGCCTGAGACTCGATTCGAGCCCGCCAATCACCAGCGGAACATCCGGGTAAAGTTTCTTCAGAATCTTCGCGTAGGTGTACGTCGCGTAATCCGGGCGGAATCCGGCCTTGTTCCCCGCGGTGAACGCATCGTCGTGGCGCAGGCGCTTCGCTGCCGTGTAGTGGTTCACCATGCTGTCCATGCCGCTGCTTACGGCAAAGAACATTCGTGGCTTCCCAAGCTTCTTGAAATCGCGCAAGTCATCGCGCCAGTTCGGCTGCGGCAGAATCGCGACCCGCAAACCCTCGTGCTCCAGAAGTCTCCCGATGACCGCATGCCCGAAACTCGGATGGTCCACGTACGCATCTGCGCTGATGAGGATGACATCCACGTAGTCCCAGCCCAGTTCGTCCAGGTCCTCTTTGCAAATCGGTAAAAACTTCGGATCGTACATAAACCCTAATGTAGAAAACTTGATGGTCCAGTGTTTTTTTCTCACCTTCCTTGTGCCTGAATTGCGATTTTTACCGGATTGGATGCAGGGCCAGTGCGATTAGCCGGCATTTTGAGGGCTTTGTGGAGTACTTTTTGCAAATGGACTGTTGCGCTATGTGAAAAAAAAGTGTAGAATTAGAGTAAGGAAAAGGAATGGATTATGAACAAGAGAAAATTTGTTTTTTGGGCCTTGGCTGCAGCCTCCGCTCTCATTATCGCCTGTGGAGATGATTCCTCGTCTGCGACTTCCGCTCCCGAAGATCAACCGGCATCTTCGGCGTCGCTTGCTCCGGCTTCTTCTGACAATGGCGCGGCACTTTCTTCGGAACAGTCCAGCGAACCCGCTTCGTCGTCGGCCGAGATTCCGGAATCTTCTGCCGATGGTGGAAATACTTCTGGCGGTACGGCTCCCGAAGGTTCTATTTGCAGTTCCGAGGTTTTCCCTCAGGTAACGGTTTCGAATATTGAAAATATCAATATGTCGTGCAATGGCGGTTCTGAAGGTTGGACCGTCCTCAACACGACTATCGGTATTCTCTACACTTGCAAGTCGGGCGTTTGGGAAGAAACTCCCGTAGTTGACTGCGACTAGTTTTTCGTGGCGTCCTGTGTAGCGTCCAGCGCGGCGTTTATTGAACCGAGGTCGTCCAGCGCGGCGTCTTCTTTCGCCTTCTGCATGGAGTAAACGCAGCCGCAGAATTCTTGACGGTACAGGTGGTATTCTTCCGAGAGTTCCACCGACCTGTTGTATCCGCCTTTCTTTTTGAAATCACTGGGCAGCCTTTTGATTCCGTATATCTCGCACTGCTCCTGCACCACTTGGTTCAGCACCTGTTCGTCTTTTTTAGGGCTTATGGTGAGCGTGGTGGTAAAGTAGTCGGCTCCGAGTTCCTTGGCCAGTTTCGCCGATTCCGAAAGCCGCAGTTCAAAGCACTTGCGACAGCGCTTGCCTCCTTCGGGCTCATGCTCCAAACCGCGGATGGCGTCGTAATACCGCTTGGGAACGTATTCCCCTTCAATAAGCGTTACAGGATACTTTGTCTTGAATTCACTGACGAACCTCTTGATTTCGCTGACTCTGTGCCGGTATTCTTCTTCGGGGGCGATGTTCGGGTTGTAGTAGAAAAGCGTTATCCTGAAATATTGCGAAAGGTATTCGATGGTGTAACTGCTGCAAGGCGCGCAGCAGGCATGCAAAAGCAGGTGGGGCACTTCGCCGGTTCTTTGGAGCCTGCGTATAATATGGTTCAGTTCCACCTGGTAGTTCGGAGGCGGCTTCGTCCCCTTGGGGGTCGTCGCGCCATTCCCGGCGCATCCAGATCTGTCACCATTCCAGCGTGCCAAAGGCCGTACTCCAGTAACAAATGGTTGTAACCACAGCAAAAGTCCCCATCACATGGCGTTCCTTGCTGCTCGTGCTAAAGAGCACTGTCGCTGCGTAAAACGTCAGGTAAAGCGAAAAGAAAAATGCAAGAATGCGTGTTACGACATTGGGCAGAATTTCAGGGATGATGCTTCCGGCGCTCAGCAGAACGAACAGTGCCACGAATTGCATGATGATGGGCAGCACGAACGCCTTGCGCACTTCTTCGGGCACCACTCTATGGCGGCCGCACATGGCGTACATGCCGAGAGGCGCTCCGCAGGCGAGCGCGATGTTCAGTGCGATAGAAGGCAAAAATGTTATGGAACCAATGATGGCGGCGATGCTCATGGGCCAGAATATAGAAAATAGGGGTGTTTTTATCAAAAACAAAGACCCCTTCAGGTAAAAGGAGGTAACCTAAAGGGGTCAGGGAGTGTTTGGGTATGCCACTAAGATACAATTTTGAACGGGCAAAACCCATAAAAAGTTGCTTTTTGTGTATACCTCGGTATACATCATGTATACGCAAACGAGGTGAAAAGTCCCGTTTTTTTCTTTTTTTTTTGCCTAAAAAGACACTTTTACGGTGATATTTCCCTGGCTCGGGTGGAGGCCTTTCTCGGCAGATTTTTTGAATGTGGTGACCAGCGAAACTTCCAGGAATCCGGCGGAAAAATGGCCCTCGTTCTGGATTTGCAGCCTCTTTTCGGGGTGCGTTTCAGGGAATTTCACCGAAATCCTGGCGAAATTCCCGGGATTGTCCTGGAATTGAAGGTGGGCTTCCAGGTTCGGGGTCGAGAGGCCTTCGTGCCGTGTGTGCCGTGTGCGGGCCGACGCACCTGTTCGCAAGTGCTCGGTGGCGGTCCATTCCAGGGCCCCCCTGTAGTCCATTTTTTCGCAGTTGTCCTGGGCTTCCAGGCAAGTCGCCTGCGCGGTTCCTCGCAAGAACGCTGGACCGCTTTGTACGGTTCCCTTGATGCGCGAAGAGACACTGTCGCTGTGGAGTGGGTTGATGATTCGTACGTTTACGGAAACCAGAGTGTTCATCGCTTTTTTCGCCTTGGCCGAAATGGTCTGCGAACCCCAGAGTCGGCTTTTTAAGATGGTGGAACTGAGTCGCGCCAAGTCCGGAACCGAATCTCCGTGATAGTAGGCCGTGGTACGCCAACTTAAAGATAGTGCCTCGCTGCCGACGCGGTCGTCTTCGCCGTCCCCGCCATGCAAATCCGCTTTGACAAGGGGTGCATCGGCGCCCTGTTTATACCATGCCGAAATCTTGCCGGCACTAGACTTTGTCTGTAATGCTACGGAGCGCTCCCTGTCTCCATTTTCCCTAGCGCGGGTTTCCCAATATATTCCCTCCGCAAATCCTGTTTTTCCGAATCGGTACCCTAACCGGAATTGCGTCACCATGGACGTGTCCAAAAGCCCCGCTACGTGAATGCGGCCGATGGGGTAGAGCAACGCTGTTCCCCACAACGTGTCCAGCAAAAAATGGCTGTGCAGTTCGCGCGAGGAAATTTGTCCGAAATAGGCTTCGCTGCCGCTGTTCTTGTAGGCGAATAGTTCTTGCGAGCCGAGTTTCAACGTGTACCTGTAAAAGGAAACTTGCAGTTCTTCGCGGTGGCTTTCCTGGTGCCCCAGGGAATCGAAACGGGCTTTGTACAAGATGAGCCCATGCGGAGCGAGGCTTGGCCGCGTTGGGGCTTTGTCCGTTTGCGTTTGGCTTTTCGTGCGTTTTTTCGTTTTGCTCGTTTTTTTGCGATTGGCGCTCGCGGCGTCCGGAGCGAGGCAGCTTTCCTGGGCGTACACTTCGGCCATCAGGCAGGCTTCCTCCAGTTCGCCATCGTCCAGTAGCGAAAGCATTTCTTCGGCTTGTTCCGGAGTAATCACTCCCGCGTCCCACCACTCGAACACTTGAGCCTCGGAAACCTGCGCGTGGGCGGGAGTGGCTGCGACTAGCGCAATCGCCATTACAGTCATTGAAACGGAGATTGCCACCCATTTTTTTAAATCGGAGCGTGTGGCCGCAACGGCGCTCGAAATGCTAAAAAAGAATTTTGCGGTATTTTGGGGGTCCATACCCTATATACGGATTTTTCCGGCAAAATGAGCCTTTCGATAACTTTTTATCTTTGGGGCATGGCGAATCCCAACTGGTCAAAAAAATCTTTCGGCAGAACTCCCGCCCGTGCAGCCGACGCTGTGGGCAAGGACTTTGTTCCGCATCTAAAATCCCCGCGCACGGAATTTCCCCTTTTCGGTGGCAAGCGCGTGACGCCTTCGCTCGCGGGCCTCGACAAACTCCTGCACTATTACGGCGTGGAACTGCAGGCAGATACCCTGAAGCAGATTTGGGAATTCCACCAGTTGCTCCGCGCGAACAACGACGACCAGGACTTGACCCGCCTCAATGCTTTTGAAACCATGGTGGAACGCCACTATGCCGACTGCACGCTCATCAACGCTTTTGTGCCCAAGTGGCCTGCGCGCATGATAGACGTGGGCAGTGGCGCGGGCTTCCCGGGAATCCCCCTGAAACTCGTGAACCCGCAAATCCGCCTCACGCTTTGCGAACCGCGCCCGAACCGCATCAACTTCTTGAACATGGTCATCGAAAAGATGGGCCTCAAGGGCATCGACGTCTTTGGCCACAAAGTCACGAGCCGCAGCATGGACATCCCTGTCGACGGCGTCATCAGCCGCGCATTCGAATGGATGGAAAAAACTCTGCCGCGCCTGGAAAATTCGCTGAAGGTCGGTGGCCGCGTGTACTTTATGAAAGGCCCCGGTGTGGCCGATGAACTTGCTGTTTTCCACCCCGAGGATTTCGGGTACAAGTTCGTAGGGAAGCACTTCTACACCATTCCGAACAGCACGCAGGATCGTGCGCTGATTGTCTTGGAACGTGTGGAATAGTTAGCCGTTTAGGCGGCGCGCCTGTCTGTGCACTTGCGCCTGCGCAAAAATTCGCGGATTTTTTCGAAAAGCGGATAGCGTTGCTTGTTCACGATACGGCTGAACGGCGTTACAATGACGATGCCGTGCATGACTATCGCAAGCACCACGGAAAACAGCGTCATCGCAAGGACGAATAGAATCAAGTCCAGGTTCTCGGGAGGGAGCGCAAACGTTCTGACCCACCAGTCTCGAGCGACAAAAGCCTGGAACAGCGGGAACGTGAACACCTGGTGGACGGCGAGCAACATCAGGTTGAATTTTACGGGGTAGGCGAGAACTGTATTCGTAATGCCGCGGCAGATGAGCGTGAACCCAAGGGAACCGATTACGGCAAAAGGAATCGTCAGGTAGTACTTGTCGTAGAAGTTCATGAACATCGCAAGGTGCGTGTGGGTGAGTTCGTAATTGCGGACGGTGGCAAAGTACGTGATGACCATGAGCACGAGACCGATGAGCAATGGAATCCAGCGGGTGCGCATTAGCGGCTCGTAGATGCGGGACATCTTTTTGCTGGTGAACAGGTAACCGAAATAAGTGAAGGTCGTGGCGAAGAACGCCGTGTCAATGTTCCAATACAGCGGCGCCTTGTAAAACTTGTTGTAGACAATGCCGAACGCGAGTAACGCGAGAACGCCAAGCCCCGTCAAGAAAATCTTCCCCTTGCAGGCGCGGTATATGCCGTAAAGGAACAAGTCGCAGAAGAAAACCGCCGGCAAGAACCAAATGCTCATAAAGCGAATTTGGTTGACCGTCAGGGCGAAACCTCTAAAGAAGAACACATCGTCCAAGACTAAACCGGCGGATGTCCTGATGATGGCGTCCAAAAGAACGCAAAAGAGCCCGAGTCCGAGCGCGGGCACGATGTAGCCCTTCAGTTTCTTGACCAGAAAATCGCCGAAACTGATTCCGTCCAGTTTCAGCGTCATGCCGTTCAAGAAAAAGAACACTGGAATATGGAACGAAAAGATAAAGCAGGTCGCAATGCCTTCTTTGTAGCCGTGCGAGAATGTGACAAGCAGAATGCCAAGGAACTTGGCAACGTCGATGTATTGAATTCGCTTGCTGCTAGGCATGTGGATTCTGCCTGGCTAGAACTTGAACAACATGCCAAAACGCATCTGGCCGTCGCGCACGCCGTCGTTGTCGCCTACGTCCTTGATGGTGGCAAAGTCGAACTGCAGCACGTCGGAAAGCATGAAACCGAAACCGAAGTCCACTTCGTTGCGCTTGCCGGTCTGGTCGTAAAGGTAACCCAAGCGGAGAGCAACCGTGTTGGAGTAGATGAATTCTGTACCCACGTTGAACACGCCCTGCATCACGGAATTCTTGACGGCGTCAAAACCGTCGCCTTCGCGTTCCGGATTCAAGAGGGACTTCCAGGAAGCGATGTAGAACGGTTCCGGGTCGCCCTTGTCGTCGTCGTAAACCACCTCGCGGTTGTAGTCGGCGGCGATGGTCCACTTGTAGTCGGCAAGGCTCAGCAGTTCGTAAGAAAGACCAAGGCGCCAGGTCAGCGGAATGGGGTCTTCGATAGTCTTGTCAACGTAGTAGACGCTTGGGCCGATGTTCGCCAAAACCAATGCGAAGTTCAACTTGTCTACGAAAAGATTTTTCTTGAGCACGCCCACGTCGAAAGCGTAACCGAACGTCGTGGCTTCTTCTTCGCCGGTAGATGCGCCGGAACTCAAGTCGGAGTAGAACAACTTAATGGAAAGGCCCAGGCCCCAGTCGTTCGGGAACCTTGTGCCATAACTTACGCCGCCCACGATTTCGGAACTGTTGTAGGCCACCAGGTCGTCGGCGTCGATGTCGCCCGAAACCACGGTGGAACCGAAACTCACGAAATTCACGGAGAACCCGATGGTACCCCAGTCGTTCAGCGGAATGGTCAGGCCGCCGTAAAGGTGGTACAGGTCGGGGATGTTCAAGATGGGCAAGAGTTTTTCGTAGAAGGCGGTCAACTGGTAGTCGGCGTCTTTGTACTGTTCCATGCCGTTCGCGGTACTGAACCAAACGTCGTTGCCTTGCGGGAGAACGACCCACACCTTGTTGCTGCTGAGACCGTTACCCGAATGGAAATGCGTCCATTCGTCGTCCTTTTTTACGCTGCCTTCTTCTTCGGCGGTGCCGCGTTCGAGTTCCGCCTTTCGGCCGCTTGCTGTCGCGTAGTCGGGCAGGTGGCGCCACACGCCCTTGTCCGTTGCAATCCAGATGGACCCGCGCTGGTCGACCGAGACGGAATTCACCACGTTGTTGGCGAACTGCACTTGTTCCCACTTGCGCAAAGTGAAGTGGCTGAGTCCGCCGTTGTGTGCCGCCCAAACGTGGCCGGAACTGTCGACCGCGAGGTTGGTCGGGTGCAGGTCCATGATTCCGTCTTCTTCGTTGAACAGGCTCCAGCGGTCCTTGTCGTTCACGCTCTTCTTGGGCACGAGTCGTGCAATGCCTGCGCCATCGACGGCCACGTAAAGTTCCTTGCGGTTTTCCGACCATACGAGGGCGTTGATTTTTTGGCTAGGGAGCACCTTGCCCTTTTGCTCGAACTGGCCGTTGCGGTACACGAACAGACCGTTCTCGGTTCCAATCCATAGCGAAGCGCCTTGACTTGCGAGGCTGGTCACTCGTACCGTGCCGAGTTCATCGGTGTAGTTCTTCCAGGCCTTGCCGTCGAAACGGAACAAGCCCTTCGGGGTGCCGACCCAGAGTTTTTCGGTGCGATCGTCGTAGAGAACCGCGGTAATGGTATCCTTGACGACGAGGTTCCAGGGCATCTTGACTTCCACCACGTGCGATTCGTCGTCGGCGTTCTTGATGTCGTTGAATTTTTTCACCTGGCGGCTGTATTCGTCTAGCCCGCGTTCCGTACCCACGTAAACGCGTACGGCGTCCTTGACCTTGGCGTTGCCTTGCAGTGTTACGGAATAGTAGTCTACCCACTGCTCGCCGTCGAATTTGAGAATGCCGTCGGCGGTACCTGCCCAGAGTTCGCTTTTCGAGAAGAATCCGTTCTTGGACCTGCTTGCCATGCTAGTGAAGAACGGCGCCTGCTTGGCGTCTTTCGCGTACGAAATCTTCCATTCGTCAGCCAAAGGCCCGAAAGCAAGACCTGCCGGGTTGTAGTACATAGCCGTAGCGTCGTCTGCCATTGCTGCACCGACTTCGCCCATACCCAATTGGCGAGCGCCAACGGGCATTTCAAGAGTGATGATTGCAGAGCCTGCAGCAAACGAAATGGCGGGTGCGAGTAAAAGAGCGGATAAAAGGGATTTACGCAAGTTGCCTCCAATTGGGAACGTCGTATTTGTTCCCTTGGGTGGGGACCACCGCCTTCCATCCGGACTTGCTGGGATTGTCCCAAGGTTGCTTGGGCAAAAGTTTGCAGTCGCAGCCCAATACGTAGGGCGGCAGGATTTCGGCATGGTTGCGGATTTGTTCGCGAGTAATAAAATTGTCTTCGTTGACGAATTTGCAGTAGTTCTTGCCCTTGGGGCCGAGTTCAATGCGGTATGTGGCTACGCCGTTCTTGTCGCCTTCGTCGATGGTCTTGATGGTTTCCTCGATGGTGGCGTTCCAGTCGGCAATAAGGGCGTTGCGCTGTTCCGGGGTGAGTTGTTCCTGTGTATCGAGCCAGGAACGGAGCGAAGCCTCGCTGGGCTTGACGGCGGTAATGGACTCGCGGGCGGGGCGGACTACGACGGCGTACTGGCCCGAAACATCGATGACGGGCTTCACTTCTTCTTTTTCATCGGAACTGTGTATAACCACGTAGGCTCCGATTCCTGCGAGAATGATTGATAATAGCACAATCGCAATGACGATAATGACCGATAGCATAATCTTATCCGTTTTCTATGAAAAAACTATTCTCTTTAAAACTAGCATTTTCTATCTTGTGGGACAGGAGATTTTATGCCAAAATTAAAGATTTTTTTAGTCTTGTTGTTTTCTTGCAATCTTTGGGCGGTCCCTTTCAAGGTCGATGTGGTCAAACAGGGCTCCGGAGACGAAATTAAGGCCGGTCAGTTGATCAAGGTCCACTACAAGGGCTTTTTGCTTTCCGCTATGCAGGATTCCGCCAAGGTCGTCGATTCCACGAAAGTGGCGGACTCCGTAAAAACCGCCGCCGCTCCGCAAACTGCAGACTCCACTCAGGTGGCGGACTCCCTCGCTCCCCAGACTCTGCAGCCGTTTGCAAACTCTTACGAAGGCGAACCTCTGGAATTCACTCTCGGCGTGGGCCAGGTGATTCCCGGCTGGGATAAGGGACTCATGGGCATGAAGGTGGGCGAAATCCGCAAACTTACCGTGCCTTACCAGATGGCCTATGGCGAAAATTCCCTGGAAGGCATCCCGCCCTACTCCGACCTATACTTCGAAGTCGAACTGGTGAACGCCGAAAAGCCGCTGGACCCGGACAAGTTTCCTGCGAATGTAGACAAATTAAAATGGAAGGACAAGGCCAAGGGCCTCAAGATATACGATGAAAAAGTCGGTACGGGCAAGCCTGTCATCGCCGGCGCAACGCTTAAGGCTCATTACACGGGCTGGCTCCTGAATGGCCGCAAGTTCGGCAGTTCAAAGGATATGGGCAAGCCGCTCTCTGTGGTGATGGGGGCCGGCAAAATGATCAAGGGCTGGGAACAGGGCCTTGACGGCATGAAAGAAGGCGGCGTCCGCTGGCTCCGCGTGTCGCCTTCCATGGGCTATGGCGCAACGGCGTATGCCATGATCCCCTCCAACTCCACACTGATTTTCCGCGTCGAGATGGTTTCTTCCGATGTCGATGAAGAAGTCATCGCCCAAATGGATTTCTTCCCCGATACGACGAGTCTCAAGTTCGAAAATGGTTCCGAAGGTCTCCGCTATGCTATTATCAAGCAGGGTGAAGGCGAACCTGCCGCAACGGGTGCTACGGTCAAGGTCCACTACACGGGCTGGCTGGTGAACGGCTACAAGTTCGACAGTTCGCGTGACCGTGGACAGCCGTTTGGATTCCCCCTGGGCGGTGGCCGCGTGATTCGCGGTTGGGAACTTGGCGTTGCCGGAATGCTCCCGGGCGAAAAGAGAATCTTGATAGTGCCTCCTGGACTTGGCTATGGCAGCCGCGCCGCAGGCCCGATTCCTGGCGGTTCGACGCTCATCTTCGCTGTTGAGTACCTTGGAGATTAATGTTTAAGATTCTGTACGAAAAGTTGCAAGAAGCCTTTGCGTCGGTTTTGCCGGTCGCGGTTATTGTGGTGCTTCTTTCGTTTACCCCGCTGGTAGAATTCTCCCTAAAGCAGTTGATTGTCTTTGCTGCCTGCTCCTTGTTCCTGGTGGCCGGTATAGGCCTCTTTAACCTGGGTGCGGACCTCGCCATGACCCCGATGGGCGAACATGTGGGTTCTGGACTTACCAAGTCGCGCAAGTTGCAGTTGCTCGTGTCGGTGTGCTTTGTGATGGGCGTGCTCATTACGATTGCGGAGCCCGACCTCTCGGTTTTGGCGGAGCAGGTCAAGAACGCTGTGGAACCCACGCTGCTGATTGCGACCATCGGAATTGGTGTTGGCATGTTCCTTGTGCTTGCGATTGTGAAGATTGTATGGAAAAAGGATTTGTCGTCCATCATCATCTTCTTTTACATGGTCCTGTTCATGTTCGGCATGCTCATGATTTCGTGCGGCAAGGAGACGTTTGTCCCGCTTGCGTTCGATTCGGGAGGTGTGACCACAGGGCCGATTACGGTGCCGTTCATCATGGCCCTCGGTGTGGGTGTCGCCGGTGCGATTGGCGGCAAGCATGCCAGCGAAAACAGTTTCGGCTTGATTGCTCTTTGCTCCGTGGGGCCGATTCTTGCGCTGATGGGCCTCGTGATTGCCTCGAAGGGGGACCTCACGTATGAACTTTCGGTGGCTAGTTATTCTATTGACGCAAGCCTCGGCGAGAACTTTTTGCCGACCGTGCTGGGCGTTGCCAAGGAAGTTCTTGTGGCGCTCGGCCTCATTGTTGTATTTTTCCTGATTCTTCAGTTTTTCGCCCTCAAACTCTCCAGGGCGAAACTCGCCCAGATTGCGTTTGGCATTTGCTACACGTTTGCGGGCCTTGTCATTTTTCTTACGGCGGTGGCCGTCGGCTTTATGCCCATCGGTTTTGAACTCGGTCGTGAACTCGCCAAAATGCCTCGTGTGCTTGTGGGTGCCGGATTTGTGATTGGCATGGTGGTCGTGCTTGCGGAGCCCGCTGTTCACGTGCTCAACAAGCAGGTCGAAGAAATTACCGGAGGCCTTGTCACCAAGCGCTCCATGCTCATCGCCTTGAGCGTTGGCGTCGGCATTTCCATTGGACTTTCGATGCTCCGCATTATCGTCGGGTTCCCCATCATCTATTACTTGATTCCCGGATACTTCATTTCGCTTGGACTGTCGTTCTTTGTTCCAAAACTTTATACCGCAATTGCGTTTGACTCCGGTGGAGTCGCTAGCGGTCCTCTGACTTCCAGTTTTATTTTGCCCTTGGCCATTGGCGCGTGTTCCGTGATTCACGATGGCGGCGATTCTATTTTAAGTTATGCGTTTGGCATTGTTGCCATGGTGGCCATGACTCCGCTCATTACCATCCAGGTGCTTGGCTTCAAGGCGATTGTTTCCAAGAAACTCAAGAACCGCTTGATGATGCGTCGAATCCAGGATGCGGATGACGAACAGATTATTGATTTTGTGTAGGGGACTATGGCTGAAGAGAAAAAGAAAGTTGTAACAAGGCACCGCTTCCGCTCGATCGACGGTCATGCACGAGTCTCCATGAACCGCCTCAAGATTCTTGTGACTATAGTGAGCCGCGCCAAGGCGGACTTCTACATGGACCACATCCAGTCTTTTGGCGTGAACATGCAAATGGTGTTCTTTGGCAAGGGCACGGCCCCGCAAGAAATTCTGGTTGCCATGGGCCTTGCCGATTCCGACCGCGCCGTCATTTTAAGCGTCATTGGCGAGGAATCCTTGCCGGCGGCGCTCGAGAGCATCGAAGAAAAGTTCAACACTATCGTGGGCGGCAAGGGCATTGCCTACACAATCCCGATGGCAAGCATTATTGGCAAATCCATTTTCAACTTCTTGAGCGACAATCGCAATCAAGTTGGGAGGAACGAAAAATGAGTACGAACAACCACGAACTTATCATGTGCATTGTCAATACCGGTTTCTCCGAAACGGTGATGGAGGCTGCCAAGGATGCCGGTGCTCGCGGTGGTACCATCCTCAATGGACGCGGCACGGCGAACAAAGAAGCGGAATCGTTCTTCCACATTGCCATTCAGCCCGAAAAAGAAGTCGTGATGATTCTTGTTGATGCCAAAATCAAGGATGCGGTGCTGCACTCCCTTTACCAGAAGGCGGGCCTCGACACCATGGGCCAGGGAATCGCCTTCTCGCTCCCTGTGGATAACGTGGTGGGTCTCACGCCTTGGAAAGCCGAGGAAAAGGCTGCCAAAACCACAAAAATGCAGGCCGTCGCCGACGATGCCCCCGCGGCAAAGTAGTCAATACAAATAAAGAAGAGTTTGTGTGAAGGTTGTTCGGGAGACCTTTGAGGAGTTTGAACGAAAGTTCGGCTGTACAAAACTTCTCATCATGCGCGAAAATGGCCTATATTCTATCGTTATTAAGAAGTTCAAACCCTACAAACCAGGCAAGAGTGATAGTCTCTATGATCCGCACAAACCTTGGCTGGGTCTATCTGGTTGTGGCGAACCGCGGCAAGCACGAAAACCTTATTTTCCATTCGGATCGCGGAACGCAGTACAGCAGCCGCGGATATCGCAATATGCTTGACGATTAAAAAATCGTTCCCTCCATGAGTGCGCCTGGCTGCCCGTACGACAACGCGGCGATGGAGAGTTTCTTCGCCAGCTTGAAAAAGGAGCAAGTTCACCACAGGACATACGCAGATATTGACGAGGTCAAGGAGGATTTGTTCAAGTATATCGAACTGTTTTACAATCGCAAGCGCTTGCATAGCAGCCTAGGGTACATGAGTCCGGTTGCATACCGCTTGCGGAAACTTAGCGCATAAACTTTAACAATTAATACGAAGAAAAGTGTATATTTATTCCAACAGCTAATGAATATGGTTTATGAAAAACCCTCTATTAAAAAATCAACAGGTCAAGAAATGAAAAGAGTAATTGCAAATTTGCTGTATGCGTGGGTATTCGCATTTGTCGCTTGTACAACGGATTCTGATGATGGCGATGATTTTGATGCGGCTGTCGTTTGCCCTGCCGATGGTTCTAATAAGTATGGCATGCCGAATCGCGGGACGTTTATTGACGAACGCGACGGGCAGGAGTACAAGTACACCACCATCGGTGACCAAGTGTGGATGGCGCAGAACTTGAATTATGATTTAAGATTTAGCATGTGCTATGACAATGACAGCGCAAATTGCGACATTTACGGACGTTTGTATCCTTTGCTGGAAAAAGGGAAGATTGGCGATAATTTTGATAGGGACCTAGCGGATTCTGCGTGCCCGATAGGGTGGCATCTTCCTACAAAAACAGAATGGGAAACTATGATAAACCTTATGGGAGGATTTGAATCTGAAGATGCCTCAACACGTTTAAGGGTTCATGGTGCATGGGATGTGACGCATAAGCCGGAAGGGACGGACGTGTGTGGCTTTTCAGCATTCCCGTCGGGTTTATTTTATTCGAGCTCTTTTCATGATATTGAAACTTGTTTGCAATTTTGGACGGCGACTTTGCTGGTTGAAAACATAGCTTATGTGGTATGGGTTCAAAAAGAGATGTCTATTCATCCTGATCAAAGTATTAATTCAATTCGCTGCATAAAGGACTAAAAATGCACAAAATAATATTTGCTTTAACATTTGCTCTTTTCTTCATTGCTTGTTCGACAGACTCTGGTGATGATGGTGATGATTTCGATGCGTCTGTCGTTTGCCCTGCCGATGGTTCTAATAAGTATGGCATGCCGAATCGTGGAACGTTCATTGACGAACGCGATGGCCAAGAGTACAAGTACGCCACCATCGGCAACCAAGTGTGGATGGCACAGAATTTGAATTATGAGTCAGAACGTAGTGTCTGTGTCGATCTTAATGAGGAAAATTGTAGTAAGTATGGCAGGCTGTATAATGTTCAGATAGATGGACTTACGGATACATCAGTTGATACTTCTTTTGTCGATACGATA
>JAZLMK010000045.1:0-92801 GCA_045598645.1 Fibrobacter sp. | reverse complement strand
CTCTCGACCTCTCTCACCTCGACGCCGGTGTCTACATGGTCCGCGTCGCTGGCAAGACCGTTGACTTCAGCCAGAAGATCATCGTTAAGTAATTTCTTTGAAATTCTTAAGAAAGGAGTTGCCATAGGGCAACTCCTTTTTCGTTCGGCAAAGACACGGCATTGAATTATTTCCACAAGACTTCAGGCCAGTCAGAACCTTCTTCGCCAAGCATGAAAAGCGGTTTAATATTTTTATCAAGCACGATAGTTCTTGGAAGACTTATTTCTTGATTTTCACCGACCAAGCCAAAACCTTCCGTCGTCCGTTTAAAGGGATCGCCTACGAGTTTGAACATGGTGGCACCAGTCTTCCCAACCCACTTTTGTATCATGGATTCATCACGTTCGCCGACGTTCACTAGCACCACCTGAACATTATGCTTTTGGAGTTCCGCACTATTCTCGGCTAGTTTCTTTACGCCTACGCGACACGGTATGCACCAAGTGGCAAAATATACGAGGGCAACACGATCACTTTTGGCCGCCATCTGGGAAAGATGCGTACGTGTAAACGGAGGATTGTTGTCGGCAATTTCGCGAATGGCGAACCACGGCAGGGAATCCGCAAGAGTTTGCGGCAGCGTTTGTTTTTGAGACTGAGCAGACTTCGCTACACCAGCACTCCCCGCCGGGGCGGCAGCGGCCACACTGCAAAGCAAAAAGAAAAACAGCGCAGTCAACGCAACGCGGGCTCCTGCGCCAAGTAGTTTGCTAGACTTAGCGCCATTCATCACACGAATCAGTTGAGTTTCCACTTGCTCAATTCCTTCATCCAATCTTCGAACCAGGTTCCCTCCAAGATGTTCTTTTCAAGACGGGTCCTTGCTTCGGCTTCGTCATATCGGCCAGTACCTTTCACTTTGGCACTCAGACTGAAATAAGCCTCGCCTTCGCAACTTTCACCTTGAAGCGAAATATCCACCGAGCATGAAACACCAAGGGATCCATCGGCGCAAACAGCTTCAGAAATAGTAGGTTTAAGTCGGAGGCCATCCTTGCATTCCCCGCTAAACACCCTGTAATTCCCGGACACGCGCTCGAAGAGAAGTTTCTGATGGCGAGCAATCGATTCCGGCAAAGCACCAGCCTGAACCGCCGAGTCCGTCTCATTCAACGATTCAAAATACATGGCAAAGCCCGCACGGAATTGGGTGTAACCTGCCTTAACCTGTTCAAACTCCTTGTTCAACGCAGACGAAGAGGTGTCCGCAAATCCAAGTCCCTGTAAAATGTGTTCCACGGCCTGCATTTTCGCAAAACGCCTTTTGGCATTCCTGTAGGCCTCATGACGTTCAAGCGGATGCGATTGTTTTTGGAAAAGGGCAATGCCAAGTTTTACGGAATCTTGCAACGAGCCCAGTTTCTTTTGGAAAGGGAGTGCGGCGTTGGCATACGACATGCAAGCCACGACAGATACTTTTCCGTTCTTTTCGCCCTTGAAAACCACCTTGGCATCTTGGGCATTTTCAAGTTTCGTCAAAAGTTGTGTGCGGGCGGCATAGGACGACTGCACAATTTCGTTTCCTTCGGCATCGGTATTGGAGGTTGAGGAAACTTCCGTCTTGGACTTGACCACGGATTCAATCTGGGCTGCAATATCACGCTGCGCAAGCATCAAAGCGGTCTGATAGGAACCCGCAACACCCTGACCGCGCAAACCAAGATCAGCCGGACAGGAAACCAGGGCAGGATCCATCTGTGAAAGACGAACACTATCGGCATAGGCGGCCTCTGCTTTTGCGCGGGCATCATCGGCATCATCCTTGGAAGCCGAGCCAGCACAAGAACACAAAATCAACGCAGCACCAGAAACAATCAACAATTTTGCAAACGGAAAAGTCATGCAACAAATGTAACTATTTCTTTTTTGTGCAGGACTTTTTAGCAGCAAACTTTGGGATTTGGGAATGTATTCACCAGTTGAGTTGCTTGCTTTAATCATGCGTGAAAAATGCGGAATCTTCATAATTGCCGTTGCTCAAGGCCTTTCTAGGCGAAGTAATGCAAATTCAGTAAAAAAAAGCCCGCAAGGCTTTGCCTTGCGGGTATTTTAAAGTTTTCGCTATTTCGGTCGTCAAAGACGACCAGCCAACTACTTGGCAGCCGGAGCGGCAGCAGCCGGGGCAGCAGCGGCCGGGGCAGCGGCAGCGGCCGGTGCAGCAGCTTCTTCTGCAGTTTCCTTCTTCTTTGCCTTGGAGGAAATGGAGAAGATAACCGTACGCGGACCAGAGGCCAGTTCAACACCTTCGCCAAGCTTGAAATCCTTAGCATAGAAGGTGACGTTGGTTTCGAAATCGGAGATGTCCATTTCAAGGATAGTCGGAATGCAAGTCGGCTTGGCAGCGAGCATCAGGTAACGAGTTTCCTGAGCAAAGATACCACCCTGAGTCTTGACACCAACCGGAAGACCGGTCAGCTTGACAGGAACGCGAACCTTGACCTTGGAATCTTCTGCGATCTTGAGGAAGTCGATGTGGATGATCTTCTGAGAGAGGCAATCCTTATCGTAGTTGTAGATGACGGCCGGGTTACCAGCCTTGCCATCGATTTCAAGGTCGAGAAGCGTGTAACGCTTGCCCGGAGCGAGAACCTTGCGAACGTCAATTTCGCTGACGCTGATGTTCTTGGCTTCGGCACCCTTACCATAATAGACGGCCGGAATCTGACCAGCCTTGCGCAAACGGGCATTGTCGCGGTTTGCAGCTACCACTCTCGAGGTTGCTTTGAGCGTTGTGAGTTCCATTTTATTATCTCCAATTTGGATTTTGTGAAAAAAAATTCATTGGGGTAGCTGGACTCGAACCAACGAATAACGGAATCAAAATCCGTTGTCTTACCACTTGACGATACCCCAATGGTGGCACAAAGATAGTATTTATCGCAAATTTTTTAAAGGGAAAGAGGCCGAAAGCGTTCAAAAAAGCGAAATTTTCGGGTTATTTATGCCAAAAACGGGTGATTTTCAGGTACCTGGATATCGGTCCAAGCGATTCAGCCGCCCTTTCGGCGATTTCCCTATTTTCAAAAATGCCAAAAACGGAAGCCCCGGAACCGCTCATCAAGGCAGCCCTGGCCCCCAGTTCAAGGAACTTCACCTTCATTTCGTCCACCAAAGGATGTTTCGGGAAGACGGACTCCTCGAAGGCATTGAACGAGACGAAAGACGAAAGCCGAGAAACAAGCGTCCCTTCGGAAAGTGCCGTTTCGACATCCGACTTGTACCGCTCCCAGCGGTCCGGACCCGACTTCGGGACTCCAGCGTAGGCATCCCTGGTCGGAACAGCGTCAAGCGGGGTCGCAATCAAGAGCACTTGTCCCGAAGGCAAATCCAGAGGATTGACAAAAGAGAGACGCTCGCCGATGCCCTCGGCGAATGCCGTGCCGCCTCTGACCAGGAACGGAACATCGGCACCGAGTTTTGCGCCGATTTCTTCGAGCAACGATGCTTCGTAATTTAAATCCCAGAGGCGGGAAAGCACGCGGAGCGTTGCTGCAGCATCGGCGCTGCCGCCGCCAAGACCGGCACCTAACGGCATCACCTTTTCAAGATACAGGTCCGCCCCAAAATTTTCAGCCTGTTTTTTTCCATCGCCCACAGCGGCGTCAATCGCAAATTTTTTCAACGCCACCGCCGCCTTGTACACCAAGTCGGACTCCACCGGATATTCCTGCGGCTTGTTGTAGGCAAGCGTAATTTTTCCATCCATGCGCAAAGTGGCGCTAACCATATCGCCGGCATCCACCGTCTGGAAAACGGTTCCCAAATCGTGGTAGCCGTCTTCGCGCTTGCGAATCACATCCAGGAACAAGTTTATTTTCGCCGGAGCGTATTCCTTCAAAGTCATTTCGTTGCTCACAATATATTCCTAATCGGCCGTAGCGACCTGTCAAAAATTAACCAAACCTTCCGGAACGCTGCATTTGCAGGAGTTCGTCCATGCCAACAAGGAGCACTCGCGGCTTGGAGTTACCCGTACTGCGTCCGCAAATGCCAAGGCCATACAACTGGTCCACAATTTTACCCGCGCGGCTGTACCCCACGCTGAAGTGGCGCTGCACGGCAGAAGTCGAAACACCGTTTCCAACTTCAATCGCCCAAGAAGCCACTTCGAACAGCAGTTTGTCAAGTTTTTCGCCCATGGCGGCATTGCCTTCGCCATCTTCGCCATCCTCCCCTTCGCCTTCAATTTCAAAGGTTTCGAGTTGCGGATAGCAAACGTTCTGGTCGCTACAGGCGTCGGCCAATTTTTCAGCCTCCTCGTCGCTCAAGAATGCTCCGTGCACTCGAATCGGGTCGGGGGCGTTCACGGCCTTGTAAAGCATATCGCCGCGGCCAAGAAGTTTTTCGGCTCCGGCATGGTCCATGATCGTTCTTGCGTCCGTCTGCGAAGCCACCTTGAAACTGATTCGAGTCGGCATGTTCGCCTTGATGTTACCCGTAATCACCTTCACGGATGGGCGCTGTGTCGCAAGGACCAGGTGAATTCCGACAGCACGGGCCTTGGCCGCCAAGCGGCTCACATGTTTTTCGATTTCCTTACCGCCAGTCATCATGAGGTCAGCCATTTCGTCGATGACCACCACGATAAACGCCATGCGGTGACCGCGATCTTCTTCAGGAACTTCCTCAGGCAATTCCCCAGCTTCGAATTTTTCGTTAAAGCCGTTCAAGTTGCGCACCTTGGCTGCGGCAAGCACTTCGGTACGGCGGTCCATTTCGTAGCACAGCCACTGCAAGGCCTGGATGGCGATTTCCGGTTTCGTAATCACGGGGGCCAACAGGTGCGGAATGTTCTCGTACATCTTGAGTTCCACGGCCTTGGGGTCCACGAGAATCATGCGTAGTTCATCGGGCGTCTTGCTAAAAAGAATGCTCGCCATGAGCGCGTTAATGCAAACGGACTTACCGGAACCCGTCTGGCCGGCAATCATCAAATGCGGAGCCTTGGCCAAGTCCATGGCGAAAGGCTCACCGGAAATATCCTTGCCAAGCGCCACCATGATTTTTTCAGAACTCGGCTTGAACGCTTCGCTCTCGAAGATATCGCGGCCATAGATAATCTGCGACTTGCGATTCGGAATTTCTATACCCACGGCACCCTTGCCAGGAATCGGCGTCAATATGCGAATAGATGTCGCACGAAGCGCCATGGCAAGGTCATCCTGCAGCGAACTGAACTGGGAAACCTTTACGCCAGGACCCGGTTCCACTTCGAAACGCGTAATCACAGGGCCCGTTTCGCAACCGACCACCTTGCCCTTCACCTTGAAGTTTTCAAGTTTCTCTTCGAGCATGTGGCCGATTTCATTCAACTCCTCTTCGGTGTAATCCGCAGGTTGCGGATCATGAGTATCCAGGATATCGTCAACCGTAGGTATCTTGTACTCGTCGTAATGCACCGTCGGATCGGGTTGAGGAATAGACGCCCCACGACCGGCAGTCCCTTCGCCGGAACCAATCACGTTAGGCGGTTCGTAATCACCTTCGGGGTCCTCGCCCACTTCGTCGGAACCGACAATTACTGGGGCGAAAGTGTCTTCTTCGGAACCGGCATCTTCGGATGCAAAAAGAGTCTGCGCCGCAGAAATCGTTTCTGCGTCATTCTGGGCACCCGCAAACTTCGTGGTTTCGAAAGAACCAGCCACCCTTGTCGCTTCTTCGCTAGCGGTTTCGACGATTTTGTCGGCATCGGCGGTCGCATCGTCTACGGCTCCACCGCGCACGGCACCCTTCACCACCAGTTTATTCTTGTGAGACTTTTCCCAGTTCAGCACATCACGGGCACGGCGAATCGCCGAAATCTTGTCGTGGATTTCCTTTATCTGCAAAGCACTCATGTTGCGACCGTTTTCACGAAGTTCCTGTTCCAGGCGGAGAATTTCAGGATCTTCACGATTAACGTCTGTCGGGCCTTCGGTTACAACGGGCTCATTTGCCCCAGCAACAACGGTCGCCGGAGGAGCCAAAGTCGTTGCGTCGGGGGCATACGGATTGTCCGGTAAATTCGGTGCAAAGTCGTCTTCTTCGCGAACCATACCCATGGCGTTCATGCCGCGTTTCACCTTGAAAGGTTTTATATCGGCCTTGTCACGGATTTTATAACCATCAGGCACAGAATAGATGGTACTGTCGTCTATCAGCAGATCATTGCGGTTCGACGGAGACTCTACATTTTTTTCGGACGGTGAACCCGCCGACTCTTCGCGAGGTTCCCTATGGAACAAGCCAGCCACCCACTGTGCCGTTTTAATCAAGAAATTGAAATGACGAGGCCTTAGTCCAAACGAAAGTACAAGCACCAGGACAAGCACAGCAAGCAAAATCATGAGCGGAGCCATCACGGAGGCCGTTCCGAAAACGGAAACGAAAACATATTGCATTATGAACTGTCCAAGAACACCGCCATTGGAGAACAGCACATCACGAGAGAGCCCGGTCATTCCGTAGGATTTTAACGCCAAAAGGCACGAAAGGTCCAACGTAAGCAAAGTCATTCCCACGCAAAAACTGAGCAGGCGACCGCGCAATCCCTTGAGCGCAATGAACAAGCCCCACAAAACAAGGGATGCCGTAAAAAAGATTACCGGCAAGCGACCAAAAACAAAGGTGAATATATCGGGAACCATCTTTCCGAAAAAAGGACCAAGCCAGTTGCCTTCACTGCCACTGTACACCGAACTGACGCAACCAAGCATCAATACCGAGCCCACCGCGAACAAAAACCAGCCGAAAACCATCCACAAAAACGAAGTTTCTACACTTTCCGCCGTGCCGCCACGACCTTTCGACCCCGTTTTTTTCGAATTTCTTTTCTTTGTAGTCGCCAAATTTCGCTCCTTCGCTTATTTTTATAGAAATATAATTTATGTTCTTTTATTATTTTTAAAGTATGCAGAAAAAAGTTTCTAAAAAGATAAAGAAGGTCGTAGTCGGGTTTTGCGCCTCGGCTTTGCTTGTCTTTATCATTTTGGTTTTTGCAAGCGTTCAGGAACCGGTATTCCAAAATTTCAAAGCCGGAGCCGAATCCGTTGAAAACCTATTCTACGACAACTTTTTCAAGATTAAAACTGGCAAGACAAACAACATCGACAACGACAACACTGTCGCCGCCTACAAGAACTACGACCCGAACATCCTGATCATCGACATTGACGAGCCTTCGCTTTCAAAGTTAGGCTACTATTACACCTGGGGCCGCGACATGCACGCCAAGGTGGTGAACGAACTAGAAAAGGGCGGAGCCTCGGCAATCGTATTCGATATTCTGTTCAAATCGGCAGACTTCGGCATGGTCAATGCCCAGAAGTCCATCAACATGATTGGCAAATTGCAAAGAAACAAGCAATTGACTTCCAGTTTCAACGTCATCGATTCCACCAAGCAGTCCAGGATCCTCGACTCCTTGGCAACATTTTCAAAAAACATAATCAACAATTCCCTGGATTCGCTCAGAGGCCAGCAGTTGCAGGCTGTCATGAGCAACTACAACGTAGACGACTCCACCTACAACGTGATCAAGAGGGCAAAACTTGACTCCATCGCAGAATCCAACAGGGAATTCACCAACAACCTTAGAAAGCAAATTTACAAGCAGGACTCCCTAAAACTTGATACAATGCTGATGGCCGACACCCTTTTTGCCGCCATCAAGAGTTTCTACAACTACGATTCAATTCTCGTCAATTCGCTCAAAAACAGTCAAAACACAATTATGTGTTTGAACATGAGCGACAACAACGACTATCAGCACGACACTCAACGCAAACTGCTCAACTCCAAGGAACGTGCGGAATCCATCGGTTTCAGTTCCACCCTGGAGCAGTCCCAAGTCGACAACACTAACCAGATTGAATCCAAGGACCTCCTGGACAACATTTTCCCGGAACTGGCACAGGCGGCGACCTTCACAGGCTCAGTGAACGCCTACCCCGACGACGACGGCGTGCAGCGCAGGGCAGCCATGCTCTACCTGTTTCCGAACATCCACAACAACCCGGAAATAGACCCGAAAGACATCAAGGTGTACAGCACGGTCTCGCTAATGACCATGCTGCACCTGTACCATAAAAAGCCCAAAGACGTCACCGTAAAAATGGGCAAGTACATCGACCTCGGCAAGACATTCGGCATTTATAAAGATTCCTCGGGCGCCATGCACACCACCTATCCCCATTTCACCTATCCCATGTTCACATCGCTCCGCGACACCCTCAAGGCCATGGGTAGGCAGCAGAAACGCAAATTCACCAAAGACAAGCACAAGGCCGACTTCATCACGCTATCCTCCAAGATGGTCGTCAGCAAGGAAGACGATGAACTGTCCATGGATATATTCAACGGACAGACCATCAACGAGAAGGTCATCCGGAAAATCGTCGAACTGGACACGGCCATCCTTTCGAATCTTGACGAAGAAGAACAACAGATTGACGAGACTTTCTCCATAAAAATCAGCGAAGACGACACGACGAATTACGTATTGGTGGACAACGAAGACGAAGAGGAAATCGAACTTTCCGATTTTGTAATAAGCACAATCAAGTTCTTTATTGACACCCTCGACAACATGCAGAACGGCGAAACAAAGCACCTGTCCATGGACATGGACCTTCGTTTCGACGAAGAATCGAGGGAACTCGTTTCGAACATAGCGATTCTCAGTCCCGATGTCATCCGGGACATCATGAAGATGCCCAAGGGCATCGACGAAAAACTGAAACCCGGCGAAGAATACCGTTTTGGCAATGTAAAGCGGGTCCCCATCGACAAGTACGGCAACTACCTGATTAACTACCAGAGTCTATTCAACACTGACGACAGGAACAAGGCGTTCCAGCATATCTCTTATTACGACGTATTGAAACGCCGCGTAGACAACAGTTTCTATCAAGGAAAAACCTTTATCCTCGGTTCGGCAGCACCGGCCCTGTTCGACTTTATTTCCGGCCCGCACGAAGAACACTACCCCGGTGTTCTGGTTCACGCAACAATCATCCACAACATTCTGTACAACAAGTTCCTGCTAATCCTCAACGAGAACTACCAAAGAATTATTTCCATACTGCTAGCCATCATATGCACGATAATCGGCCTGCACTTCAAGAGTTACAAGGCCATTTCGATGACCGTGCTTTTGATGATGATTTACGCATTCGTGGCATACAGCCTGTTCGAAACTGGGCTTTACCTTGGCGTTTCGAAGCAATGGTTCACCATGCTGCTCACCACGATTTCGGCTCTGGTCGTTCAGTTCTATTACGAATCCAAGGAAAAGAACTTCTTGAACAACGCCTTCAAGCAGTACATTTCTCCCGAATTGATAGATGAGATGGTGAACAACGAAGTGATGCCGACGTTGGGCGGATCGAAGTCCAACATCACCGCGTACTTTACCGACATCGCCAGTTTCTCCACATTCTCCGAAAAAATCGGCGACCCGAGTAAGTTGGTCGACCTTTTGAATGAATACCTCACCGCAATGACCGACACCCTTTTAGGGAACAAGGGCACCTTGGACAAGTACGAAGGCGACGCCATCATCGCATTCTTCGGAGCGCCCATGCCCTTGGAAAACCACGCCCAAAGCGCATGCAATTCGGCCATCGACATGCAGAACAAACTCCTGGCCCTGCGTAAAAAATGGATGGCCGAAGGCAAAAAATGGCCCAAGGTCGTCCATGAAATGCATATGAGAATCGGTATCAACACCGGCGACATCGTGACAGGGAACATGGGTTCCTCGATGCGTAAGAACTACACCATGATGGGCGACGCCGTCAACCTGGCAGCCCGCTTGGAAAGTGCAGCAAAGCAGTACGGAGCCTACATACAAATGAGTGAAGACACGCAAATCAACCTTGAAAGCGGCTACTTCATTTACCGTTCGCTGGACACCATCCGCGTGGTGGGCAAGAGCCAGCCCGTAAAGACTTTCGAACTCCTGGAACGTTCTTCGAGCGCCAAGGCTTCGACCCTCAACACGCTCGTGTACAACTGGGAAAAAGCACGCGCAGCCTACCTGAACATGGAATGGGACAAGGCGATAGAACTCTTCACAAAGTGCTTGGAATTCGAGCCGCACCTCCCGGAACGCGACCCCGGCAGCAAGACTTGCCCGAGTCTCGTATACATCCAGCGCTGCGAAAATTACAAGAAGAACCCGCCCGTCGCCGAAGGCGAAACTTGGGACGGCGTGTTCACCGCTACAGAGAAGTAGCAACGGAAAGCAAAGAGGCCCGCCCCATGGCGGACCTCTCTACGTTCAACAATCGCAGCAATCAGTTCAGTTCGATATTGTCGATAAGGCGGGTCTTTCCGAAGAAGGCCGCCACAAGAATTACCACCTTGGCATCGGCAGGGAGCGCACCGGCGAACTTCTGCAAGTCCTTTTGGTTAACGACTTCCACGTACTGGACCTGGCCACGGTTGGCAAGAATCGACTTGATGACACAATCGCGCAGCAAGGCCACACGGCGTTCGCCCTTCTCGAACATTTCCTTCGCCGTCTTGAGCCCTTCGCTGATGCTCAGCGCCTGTGAGCGCTCCAAGTCGGAGAGGTATTCGTTGCGGCTCGAAAGCGCAAGGCCCGAAGCCTCGCGGACAATCTTTACGCGGTGAATCTGGATGTCGAAGTTCAAGTCGCGGACCATGCGTTCAATCAAGAACACCTGCTGGTAATCCTTTTCGCCAAAGTAGGCGTGGTCGGCATGAGAAATGAGAAACAGTTTGGAAACCACCGTGAGCACGCCACGGAAATGTCCCGGGCGATATGCGCCGCAGTACATGCTTTCCAGGGATTCGTCGCGAACCAAAGTCAGAGGATCGCCTTCGGGATACATCTCCGCAACACTCGGGGCGAACACGAAATCGGCACCGATGGATTCGGCCAACTTGGCGTCGGCTTCCAGGCGCTTGGGGTACTTGTCCAAGTCTTCGTTCTTGCCGAACTGGATAGGGTTCAAAAACACGCTAACAACCGTCACATCGCAATCTTTGACCGATTCCTTGATCAAGGCGCCATGCCCGTCGTGGAGGGCGCCCATTGTCGGTACCAGGCCGATTGTCTTGCCTTGCTTGGAGAGCGGCTTCAAAGCGGCACGCAAGGCATCGATAGACTGAATAATTTGCATTACTTTACCTTTTTAAATTCCTTCGGGGACAAAATATGTGGTTTGTTGCGGACATTCCGCAATGGCGTCAAGAACCAACTGCAAGTGGTTCTCGTTGTGCACAAAGTCGATGTGGTCGGTGTTGATGATGAGCACCGGAGCATCCTTATAGTGCCAAAAATGATGATCATAGCGTTCCTGGAGTTCCCTGAGGTAATTCCCTTCGATGGATTTTTCCATGGAGCGACCGCGGGACCGGACCCGACTGAGCAACGTAGGAACACTCGCCTGCAGGTACACGACCAGATCGGGTTTCGGCATGTCGTGGCTCAGGGCTTTCGAAACGGCCTCGTACATGGCGTACTCGCTATCGTTTTCGAGGTTCTGGGCGGCAAAAATCTGGTCTTTGTCGAACGTGTAGTCGCTTACCAGCAGGTCGTGGAACAAGTCGCTCTGGAGCGCTGAATTCTGGAGTTGCTTGTGGCGGTCCAGCAAGAAGAACAACTGGGTCTGGAACGCGTAGGCTTCCTTGTTCTCGTAGAACTTTTCAAGAAAGGGGTTTTCCTCGTAATTTTCCTCGATGCACAGGGCATTCCAGCGGTCGGCGATTATGCGGGCAAGGGAGGTCTTCCCTACTCCGATAACTCCTTCGATGGCCAAAAAATGTACGCCTTTGTCGGTCAGCATTACGGTTCCTCCCCGGTAATGGTGCGGAACGGGATTTTGGGTTCCCGCGAAAGTAAATCGGCAAGCATGTCCCTCACCCTAACGCAGTTCAGGGGATCTTGCCAATCAGGAGCAATATCGTTCAGCGGAACAAGCACGAACTGCCTGTTCGGAATTTCCACATGCGGAATATTGGGGCGGCCTACCATGGTCCGGTTCCCAAAGTACAGCAAGTCCAAGTCTATTTCCCTGGAATTCCAGTGGCCACGGGGCTTGCGACCCAGCAAAAGTTCGGCCCCCTTCAAATAGTAAAGCAACTGCTTGGGGGTTCCCGAATACCAGAAACTCACGACTTGGTTAAAATAGGGACCCTGACCCGCCGGACCTACGGGTGGAGTCTCGTATATCGGACTTTCGAGCCATCCGCCACTCGCTATGCGACGCAGCATGTCACGCCCTTCGCTCAAGCGACGAGAACGCGGAGCAAGGTTGCTCCCCAAGGCGACAAATACACGATCTAAAGATTCCACACCCCTAATATAGATATTCAAAGCGAAGTCAATCTATCGAAAACAGCCAAAAATTGCGGTCAAATGCAGGCAAAAGATATTTTTCAAAAAAAAAGTCGGAAAAAAGTGTGATTTTTATGACAAAACCTGAAATATTATGTATCTTATTGGGCGTTCCTGGAGGAACTTTTTTCCCTTACATTTCTTTTTTCACACGAGCAACATTCGTGCTGAACTTAGATTTTTTGTTATATAAAACAAAACACAAGAAATTTCCCCTACAAAAAACAAGTTTATCATAAATACTTAATACAAAATAATAAAGGACGTTTACTGTGCCTAGAACAAAAAAGAATATTGAAGAAGAAATTGAAACATCCACCCCTGCAAACGAAGGCGAAGCCCCAGCCCCCAAAAAACGCGGCCGCACGCCGAAAAAGGCAAAAGAAGATTCTGCACAAGAATCAATCGCCCAGGAATCCAGCATCCAGGAATCTGCAGCCCCCACGGCCGAGTTCAAGGCACCCGAGGTCCAAGAAAACCAAGATGGCGCAGCCCCCGAAGCCCCCGCAGCAAAATCCGGAAAATTCCAATTCAACCGCGATGAAAAACGCCGCAGATTCGAAGAAAGACGCCGCAGATTCGAAGATAATCAAAACGGGAACGAAGAAGGCGCACAGCAAAACGAAATTCCGGCATTCGATTCCCCGGTGAGCGACGTCTTTGCGCAGGAAAACATCACTTTCACTCCGGCACCTACACCTAGCGAAGATTCTCAACAGTTCGAAGCAGGCGCCGTAATGCCTCAAGCACCCGAGAACGTTCCCGTCGAAGGCCAGAGCAACAACAATAATAACGGCCAGCAGGGCGACCAGAATTTCCGGCGTTTCAACAACAACAACAACAACAACAACCAGAACGGGAATAACAACCAAAACGGCAACAACCGTTTCAACAACAACCAGAACGGAAACAACCGTTTCAACAAGTTCAACAAGTTCAAGAACCGCCACAACCGTGGCAACCTGCCCCAGGACGATTTCCTGGACGAAAGCATCCAGTTGCCACCTCCCGACCCCGAAAAGGTGGCAGCCGCACGCGCCAAATGGAAGGAACTCCGCGGACTTCCGATGTTTGAATTGCAGAGCAAGGCCGAAGAACTCGGAATCGTCGACTTCAAGAAAATGCGCAAGCAGGCCCTGGTGTACAGCATTCTTAGCGCCATCAGCGGCGAAGACTGCCCCATTTACACCGAAGGCGTCCTCGAAATCATTCCCGATGGCGGCCACGGATTCTTGCGCAACCCCGAACACAACTACCTCGCCGGCCCCGACGATATTTACATAAGCAAGAACATCATTCGCCGCTACGACCTCAAGATGGGCGACACCATCACGGGCCAGGTCCGCCAACCCCGCGAAGGCGAAAAATACTTCGCCCTTCTCCGCATCGATACCGTAAACTTCGAAGTCCCCGAAAAGACAAAGCGCCGCGTGTCCTTCGAATACCTCACTCCGATCCACCCGATTGAACGCCTGAACCTGGAATTCGACACGCAGGAATACAGCACGCGCCTAATGAACTTGTTCACGCCGATTGGCAAGGGCCAGCGCAGTATCGTACTCGCTCCTCCCCGCACCGGTAAGACCGTTCTTTTGCAGAACGTCACGAAGGCCATCACGGCAAACCATCCGGAAGTCAAGCTGATGGTTTTGCTGATTGACGAACGCCCCGAAGAAGTGACCGAAATGCGCAAGCTCATCGACCGGCTCAAGGAAGAAGGCAACGCACGCGGCAAGAACATCATGGCCGAAGTCCTCGCCTCCACATTCGACGAAGAACCGGGCCGACACATCAAGGTGGCAAGCCTCGTTCTTGAAAAGGCCAAGCGCTTGGTGGAACACGGCAACGACGTCGTGATTCTTCTGGACTCCATCACGCGTTTCGCACGCGCAAACAACATCGCCATTCCGCACTCCGGCAAGATTCTTTCGGGCGGTGTGGACGCCAACGCCATGCAACTCCCCAAGAAGTTCTTCGGTGCAGCCCGCAAGATTGAAAACGGCGGAAGCCTCACCATCATCGGCACGGCCCTTATCGAAACGGGCAGCCGCATGGACGAAGTGATTTTCGAAGAATTCAAGGGCACCGGCAACATGGAACTCGTACTCGACCGCCGTATCGCCGAAAAGCGCATCTGGCCGGCCATCGACATTTTCAAGTCCGGAACCCGCAAGGAAGAACTCCTGCTCACCGAAGAGGAAATGCGCCGCGTTTGGATTCTGCGCCGTTACCTGCAAGATATGACAACAGTCGAAATTATGGAATTCATGCGAGACAAACTCAAGTTGTACAAGACGAACACGGATTTCCTGAATTCCATGAACGGTTAATTTGAAAAAGGAAACACAGAAATGAAACAGAAAATTTTCTTTGCAGGCGTAGGCAACATGGGCGGTGCCATTCTCGGAGGCCTCCTGCAGGCTAAAGCCGACCCCGCCACCATTTTCTTCTTTGACCCGAACGACAAAGCCGCGGAGGCTGTCTCTGCAATGGGCTGCATTCGCGTGAAAAATTTTGCCGAAGGCGTCAAGAAGGCCGATGTCACGTTCCTTTGCGTAAAGCCGCAGATTTTCAAGATGGTCGGCGCCGAATGGAAAAAAGCCGTCACGGCAATCAAAGGGACCAAGACATTCATCAGCATCATGGCAGGTGTCGCTCGCAAGAACTTGACCGAAGTTCTCGGGGCCAAGAACCAGGTGCTGCGCGTGATGCCGAACTTGCCACTTACCGTCGGCAAGGGCACGGTGGCGCTAGCCACCGACGGCGTCAATGAGGACACCCTCAAGATTGCCGAAGAAATTTTCGGAACCATTGGAGTCACCTGCCGCGTGGCCGAAGTCCTCATGGACGCCGTCACCGGACTTTCCGGTAGTGCCCCCGCCTACGTTTTCGAGTTCATCGAAGGCCTCACCCGCGGTGGCGTCAAGGCAGGTCTCACTCGCGATGTCGCCTTGAAACTCGCCCTCGGCACCATCGAAGGCAGCGTAGAACTCGTAAAGAAATCCGGCAAGAGCCCGAGCGACTTGTGCGCCATGGTCTGCTCCCCGGCAGGCACAACGATTGCCGGCGTAGACGCCCTCGAAGAAGGCGCCTTCCGCAGTTCGCTCATCAAGGCCGTTGTCGCAGGCACCGAACGCAGCAAGGAACTCGGCAAGTAAGCCCCGGTCCATAGCAAGCGCTACCTATGCTCATCGATTTTTTCACAAAAGAAACAGCCACGTCCTCGTTCATCTTGGACGTGCTTTCTTCTGTGGATTACTCGGTGAAGGTTTTCGACGAGCCACAGACAAGCGATGACAGCGCAATCCGCGCCCCGATCATCATCTGGGATTTGAACTCCTTTGAAAACGAGAACAACGCAGCACTTACACAAATCCGCAAAGGTTTCCCTGACGCGATGATTCTCGTTTATGCGGAAAATCCCGAAAACTTTTCAAGCCTTCCCGGCAAACTTTACGACATCATGCTCTCGGAGGAGTCCGTTCGACTCCACTTGATGAGCAAGATTACAAAACTCAGGGAAATCAGCGCCGCACGCCAGGTTTTCCGCGAAAGGATGTCGCACCTGGTCGGCAAAAGCAAGGCCGTACAGGACCTGCGAAAAATCGTGGAACGCGCCATTCTGCACACTGGCCCCGTACTTATCCAAGGTGAATCAGGCGTCGGCAAGGACCTTATCGCACGCGCCATCGCCTGCGTCTACGACAAGTTCGTGACGGTGAACTGCAGCGCCATTCCCGACACACTGTTCGAAAGCGAACTGTTCGGCCACACGCGCGGCGCGTTTACAGGCGCCCAAAACGAGCGCATAGGCCTGTTCGAAGATGCGAACGGAGGCGCCATTTTTCTTGACGAAATCGGCGACATGCCGCTCCACGCCCAGGTAAAATTGCTCCGCGTCATCCAGAATCACGAAATCCGCCCCATCGGCGCCAACAAGACCCGCCATATCGACGTGCGCATCATTGCCGCCACCAATCGCGACTTGAAAGAAGAAATCCGCGAAAAGAAATTCCGCGAAGATCTTTACTACCGCCTGAACGTGATTCCCGTGCAACTATCCCCCCTGCGCGAACGCAAAGAAGATATCGAGGACCTGGCCAATTACTTTATCCGCCAGTACGCCCCTGCCGGCGAGCCCTACACGCTTTCGCCCGCCGCCCTGCAAAAATTGCAAAACCACAATTGGCCAGGCAACATCCGCGAACTGGAAAATGTAATACAGCGCAGCCTCTGCTTCACCGACCCCGGCATTCTGGAGCCCACCGACCTTCAAATCGACAGCAACATGGAATTCCTGAACGAAGAATCTCTAGGCAAGCCGCAATCCGCCCAAAACTACGACGAATTCCGCGAAAAGCAACTGGACGAAGAACGCGAATTTTTGAAGGCCAAAATCGCAGAAAACTCCGGCTCCGTGAGCCTCACCGCCGAACGCCTCGGCATGCAACGTACGGCACTCTATAACAGACTCTCCCGCCTGGGAATGAACGTCAAGGACATCCGTCCCTAGCGTCAAAAACGTTCGACGCCGAAGCCCTTTTTCTTCAGCAACTCGATCACGCTCTCTTTTTCCAGGGCAAGGTGCGCCGCCCCCACCACGACAAATACACTACGGTCTTCTTTCAAGAATTCACCGATGGAAGCCGCCATTTTTTCGTTGCGACTCGTATAGACCCGTTCTTCCAAGTTTTCCTTGTAATTCTTTTCGGCAGGCGATTCGTCTTCAGATTCGTCATCTTCGCCCATGGCGGCCCGCAACAGGGAATCGTTCCCCGTTTTCCAGGCGACAACAATCTGCGACACAAGCGAATCCAGTTCCGAAATTTCGCGAAGAGTCGTTTTAAGGTAATAGATTCCTGCGGAATCGGAGACACCCGTTTCCGTGGAGTCCGCATCATTGGAATCGGCAAGCGCGCCCACCTGCTCCTGAGCCGTTTCAAGCCCCACGATAGTCTTGCCTTCTTGAGATGCGCGCTCCATCAAGACCATATCGACGCCAAGGGCAGGATCAATTCCTGAACGCTGTATGGCGATGGCACTCAGCGAAGTCGCAGCAAACCAGGGCCGCAACCTTTGAAAATTTGCACTCGGGATTCCCCAAGCCGCGCAGACGCTGTCGAACGAATTCCAAATTTCAGCAGGCAGAACATCTTGCAAGCGCGTCCCGTCTTCGTACACGCCGCGGGCAACACTTTGCGAAGCCACTTCGCTACTTACGGAATCATCGCTCATATCTATTTCCACCGCCAATTCCTCGGCGTTTGCAAAAGCGTTTTCTATCACGGAATCGAACGGATAAAAACTGGAATCGCCAAAGTGGACGCTTCCAAGCACCCAAACGCTGGAATTTTCGTCGGAGACTTTCCACAGAAAATGCTTTTTGGAACCATGCGATTCAAGATTTGCGGTGTTTTGATTTGGGGCACTGCCGGCACAACCCAGGAGCGATACAATAACAGCGACCGCCACCCCAAAAGAGACCATTTTCAAACTACGGAACATCCCCCTACTCCTTTTCGGCCCATCGGAACAGCCCACAGGAACGAGCCACCAGGGCATCCGCCACGTTCCATTCGCCACCGTCTATCACGGCAATGCGATTGCAATACTTTTCGGCGTATTCCACGGAATGTGTAGAAACCACAATTCCCATGCCGTGATTTTTCGACAAGTCTTTCAAAATCTTGAACAGCCTGTGACTCCTGGGAATATCCAGGAAAGCGTTCGGCTCGTCGAGCAAAAGGACTTGCACCTGCTGCGCCACGGCCCGCGCCAGGAAAACGCGGCTACGCTCGCCATCGCTCAACTCCGCTACTGGCCTCGACGCAAAGCCAGCCACTTCCAAAAGAGACATAGCATCGGCCACAATCCGTTCGTCTTCTGCAGTTCTGCCATCAAGGAATCCCGAATAAGGCATGCGGCCAAGCCTAACGAATTCACGGACGGTCAATCGCCCCGGTTCCATTCCCGACATGCGAACAAGGGCAATCCGTTTCGCTAGTTCCCGCGGAGCCCGGGCATGCAAAGATTCCACCGTCACTTGCGCAGAAAAGTTCCGTGAAGAGCCCACAAGCAATTTTCCAGACAGTGCGGGAACAAGCCCGGCAAACGTTTTTAGAAGGGTGCTCTTGCCGCAACCATTTTCGCCCATCAGGGCAACGACTTCGCCGGCGGCAAGCGAAAAATCCATATTGCGAATCAACGGATTTTCGGCCGAGTAGCCGATATACAGCGCTTTACATTCGAGCAAGTCCATCACAGCACCCCCGAACGGCTATCGCGCAGAATCACAAACAAGATAACAGGAACACCAACCGCACTCAAGACGGCGTTCAAAGGGATCGACACCGGGAAAAGGCTCGCCAGTAAGCACAACAAGGCCCCGAGCAACGAACACGCAGGCAAAAGGACCCTGTTGTTCGATGTTTTGAACAAATTAAACGCAAGATGCGGAACCGCAATCCCGACAAAGGCCACGGGGCCGCAAAACGCGGTGACAGCCCCAGCCAAGACACTCGCCCCCAGCAGAACGCAATTTTTTGAACAACGTACCGGCACCCCAAGTCCGGCCGCAAAATCCTCGCCCACAGCAACCGCATTCAAGTACCGCATGGAACACGCAATCAACGCAAGTCCAACAACGACGGCCAAAGCGAAAATCCAGACATCGCCCAAAAGCAGCCGTCCAAAACTACCCATGCCCCATGCCACGTAAACGCGCAACGCCTCGGCATCCGCACTTGAGATAAGAACACTCACCATGGAATCCACAAAGTAGCCCACCAGAAGGCCTGCCACAAGCAGCACCGAGCCGCGGGCAAAACGGGACGCAAGAACCATAATGCAAGCCGTCACAACCACGGCACCCACGGTCGCAGCCCCAAGTACACCAAGGCGGCCGAAGCCAAAACCGGCCAGCATGGCAAGAGCAACGCCAAGACTCGCGCCGCTGCTAATGCCAAGCACGAAGGGGCCGCACAGCGGATTGCGGAACACAGTCTGCAGCGCAAGGCCCGAAACCGCAAGCGCAACGCCCGATAGCATCGCCGCCGAAACGCGAGGAATGCGCAAGTCCCATAGGACTCTTTGAACTGCATCCACCCCCCGTGGTTCGACCAGGGCGGCAATCAATTTCGAAAGAGGAATCCGGGTTTCGCCCCACGCTAGGTTCAACAGGGCGCAAAAAATCACGGCCACCGCAAGGGTGACAAAACAGAGAGTCGTTCGTGATGCGCTAACGGAAGTGCCCAGTCCGGAAGCGTTCAACTTACCGGCGTTCACTGGGCCCTACTTTTTGTTTTTGGCCTGAGCCTGTTCCTTGGCCATTTCTTCGGAGGCTTTCTTATCGCGGATATAAATTTCCGGCGGAATGTTTTCGAAGCCCTGGAGAGCATTGAGCCAGTTATCGTTCAAGTCGCGGAACTCAAGTTTCTTGAGATTGTGCTTGAGGGAATCGCCGCTGATGCGGAACGTGACATAGTCCCAGCGGATGACTTCGCGTTCCCTGAAGACTTCGCGAGTGACCAGGGAAGAATCGTTATCGAAACGGTAGCGGGCCTTGTAGGTGTACTCGCCGGTCATCTGGTAGCGGCCGGAATCGGAGTAGGTTCTCGTCACACCGTAAAGGGTGTCGTTCATGCCGAAGCGGAGTTCGGCATCACGGAATGCGTGACCGTGGCTAACAATAGGAGTGCGCCACACGCCCACGACTTCGGTCTTCATGGACTTTTGGAAAACGGTGTCGACCTTCCAGTGGTCGAAGTTCGACTTGTCGTACCTGGCACGCTGGACGTACTTGCCTTCCTGGATCATCTTGCGGATGCTGTCGGCCTTGGCCTTGGCAAGACTGTCGGAGTTCACCTTGACAGCGGGAGAAGCACCCTTGCGTTCCATGGAATCCATCTTGGCTTGAATCATCTCGTCAAGAGTCATGGTTCCGCGAGGAGCGACAACGTCGCGCTTGACCTCGGGTGCCGGAGCGGCCTGGGCAGGTGCAGGTGCGGGAGCAGGAGCAGGAGCGGCAGCCGGAGCTGGCTGTTTGGCAGGAGCCGCCTGGGCGGCAGGTGCGGATTGTGCAAAAGAAACCCCAGCCATGGCGAGGGCCAAAATAGAAGCGAAAATACACTTAGAATAAGACCAAATCATCGTGAATAAAATTAGTAAAAGGATTTTTTAAAAGACAAAGAAAACATTAAATATGCCCTTTTGAAGGGGTAAAAACACCAATAAACTATATTTGGGGTATGTTAGATTATACACAAGTTCCCACTCCCTGCTATGTTTTGGACGAACTGCGCCTGCGAAAGAACATGGAAATCCTGGCTGACATCCAAAAAAGGACCGGAGTCAACATCATTTGCGCCCTCAAGGGCTACAGTTTTTGGAGAAGTTTCCCTGTAATCGCCGAATACCTTCCGGGAGCCACGGCCTCCAGCCTGAACGAAGCCAAACTCGCCAAGCAAGAAATGGGCAAGCAGGTTCACGTGTTCGCACCGGCATACGAGGACGACGAAATCGACCAGATCCTCGAATTGGCCGACCACATCACGTTCAATAGTTTCAGCCAATGGTGCCGGTTCAAGGACAAGGCACTGGCAGCCGGAGTCAGTTGCGGCATCCGCGTCAACCCGCAGTATTCCACAGTGGAAACCGATCTGTACAATCCCTGCGGCAAGTTCAGCCGACTGGGCGTCACAGAGCAGGAGTTCAAACCGGAACTGCTGGAAGGGATTGAAGGGCTGCATTTTCACGCCCTGTGCGAGCAAGATGCCGACGCCCTCGAAGGCGTACTGGCGGCGTTCGAAAAGCGATTCGGCAAATACCTCGGTCAAATGAAGTGGGTGAACTTCGGCGGAGGGCACCACATTACCCGCAAGGACTACCACCGCGAGCAACTGGTGGAACTGCTGAACAAGTTCCGCGCCCGCTATCCGCACCTGCAAGTGATCATGGAACCCGGCGAAGCCATCGGCTGGCAAACCGGCGAACTGGTGGCAAGCGTCGCCGACATCGTGCACAACGAAATGGACATCGCCATTTTGAACGTGAGCGTGAGCGCCCACATGCCCGACTGCCTCGAAATGCCCTACCGCCCTGCCGTCACCGGCGCCGACCTCCCCGGCGTCAAGAGTTTTACATATAAACTAACTGGCAATACTTGCCTCGCCGGCGACCAACTTGGCGACTTTTCTTTCGACAAGCCCTTGAACGTAGGCGACAGGATTATCTTCGAAGACATGATCCACTACACCATGGTAAAAACCACGTTCTTCAACGGGGTACGACATCCGAGCATCGGGATGTTCGACTTGCAGGGCAAATTCCACTTGCTGCACAAGTTTACCTACGAGCAATACAAGGACAAACTGTGAGATTCAATAGCGAAAAAGAAACCTTCGACTGGGCGAAGGATTTTGCAAAGAGCCTCAAGCCTGGCGACATGGTGGCCATGTTCGGAAACCTTGGTGCCGGCAAGACCGTAATAAGCCGAGGCATTTGCGCAGGCCTTGGATTCCAGGGCTCCGTGTGCTCCCCCACCTACACCATTCTCCACGAATACCCCAACGAGCCGCCCATTTTCCATTTCGATCTATACAGGCTGGAAGGCGGCGCCGACTTGAACGAAGTCGGGCTCGACCCAGACTACCTGGCGCAGGGAATCAGCCTCATTGAATGGCCAGAAAGGCTGGACGACACCAGCAGCGTCACCCACGTGATTCGGATTGAAATCATTTCGGAAACGGAACGCGAAATTAATCTAGAAGAAAAAACGGCTTAAAAAAAATGCACCTCAAAAACCGATTTCACGGCTTGAGGTACAAGATTCCTTAAAAGCTACTTTGCAGGCTTGGAGACTACAGGGCGGATGCGCTTGCCGCAAAGGGTCACCACGATTTTTGCCTGGGCGAACATGTAGTAGGCCGTATCGCGGCTGTTATTGAGCGTAGACTTCGGGTCGTAATCGTCCTTGGTCACGAAAACTTCGGAAACGCCAGAAAGGCTCACGTCGAGCGCACAGCGTTCGCACGGAAATCCAATCACATAAAGCTTGGAACCAGGAGGAACCTTGCCGCGGGCGTAGTGCAGAGCGTTGATTTCGGCATGCACCATAAACGGGTACTTGTTCGCCTCGAACTCGTGATGGCTTAGGAGTTCGCCGGAGTCCGCATCCAGAAGGTCGTACGCCAGCAACTGCTTTTCGCGGGTGTAGGGCACGGTTTCGTCGTCGAAGCCAGCCGGAGCGCCATTGTAGCCGGTACTGATGACTCGGCCATCGGCACTGACGAGCACGGCACCCATCTGGGTGTTCTGATCTTTGGAGAGGCGCGCCTGGGCGCACATCATCTGGGTATAGACTTCGTCGCGAAGTTTGCTACGGGAACTACAATTATTCATGGCTAGAAATATAGCCTATTTTTGCGAAAAAGTTCTAGGCTTCGACCTTGGCTGCCTTTTCGAGGGCCGCTTCCAGGCTCAAACCGGTATAGTCCTGGGCGCTGAACCAGCGGCCACTCTTCTTGTCGTCGAGGAGCACGCTCATCATAGAGCCCGGAATCACGGATTCGGGGGCGTTCGGGGCGTTCGGGCCGCCGAGGTCCGTACGGAGCCAACCCGGATCCATCACGTTCATCATCACGTCGGTGCCGTTCAGCTTGCAGGCGAAATCCTTCACGAACTTGGTGAGGGCGGCCTTTGCGCAGGCGTAGGCGGCAAGTTCCGGTTCGTTCGCGATACCGCTCGTGGTGAGCTGCATGCGTCCGAAACCGCGCTTGATCATGCCTGGCAAAAAGTGATACGCAATCTTCATCGGCGCAAAGAAGTTCACCGCCATCGCCTGGTGGAAATCGTCCATGGTATTGGTGGTGTAATCGGTGAAGTAGTGGCTCATGAGGCCGGCATTGTTGAACACGAGGTCCACCTGGACGCCCCAGGAATCGATTTCGGCAAGGGCTGCATCGATTTCGCTTTCGTTTTCGAGGTTGCAGCCCACGGCACGGACTTCCACACCGAACGGTTTGATTTCGGCCATCACCTTTTCGGCATGGCTCTTGTCACGTCCCTGCAAAATGATGTTCGCCCCGAGTTTCGCCATTTCAATCGCGGTCAAGCGGCCAACCCCACGGCAGCCACCCGTCACAAGGCACCATTTGCCCTTCACATCAATCATATACAAACCCTTTGCGCAAAAGCGCTTTTAAACTTAGCCCCAAACAAGGCTGTGTTTAAAATAGACATTTGCATACTAAAAACGGCAAATTTTTAAAGAAAAAGTGTATACAGGCGTAAAATATTTTAGGAAATCATCCAAGAATCGTTAAATCCGGTTCTGGAGACGTGTCCGGAAGGCATCCACCAATTCGTGACTCATGACCACATGTCCCCATTCATTCGGGTGGATTCCATCGATGCATAGGCCGTCGGAATAGTGACGTTCCCGCAAAAAAGCCGCCCGAAGATCCACGAGCACAGCATCCGTTTTGGCAGCAAGCGAACGCACCGCACTATTATAGAGTTCCTGCCAGCGGTACAAAAAGCTAATGGATCCCCCTAAAAAATTTTTGATGTTCTCTATATTCCTGTTCTCGGATATCCAATAAAAATAACGCTCGGGATCCAGGGGCGGAAGCGTCAACAACACAACCCGCTTACCGAGTACCTTCGCCCGAGTCACCAATCCACCATACACCTCCGTAAATCGGTCCATGGGCGTGCGGCAAAGCATATCGGTAGAAGGCGACTTTGAAACCTGCTCCCAATCAAAATCGCAATCGTTGCCCCCAAATTCAAATACGACGTAATCGCAATCGGCAAGGCTCGCCTGCTTGCGTTCGTAAATTTGAGCACCCTTATCGACGGTACTCCCAAAGCACGCAAAGTTCTCGACATCGGAGTGCGTTTCTTCGCGAAAGAGATTCGCGAAGCACGGCTCCATTTGGACGTAACGCCTGCGTTCTTCGTCAAACTTGACTCCCTTTGCAATAGAATCCCCGAACAGACAGAATTTCATATAGTCTCCCTTTTGATGACGAGAACTATTTAGAAAATTCAGAAGATTACCGAAAAGGGAAATTTTACTGAAGGTCACCTCTAAAAATTGCTTTACACAGAGTGTCATCCGTGCGACTCAGCCATAGAGGCAAGCAAGCTTGCCTCTGCGGCGTTCGTCTAAAACGGATGTGGTTAAGAAAATTTGAGTGAGACCGAGCGATGGCAGGAATGAAAAGTGGCGAATACTGGTGGTATTTGCCTCTTTGAATGACGAACCAACGCGAAGAGTCGCAACCAAATTTTTGAAAATTGAATTTTTAGAGGTGACCTGAAAACAAGAAGTTCCTGCCGGGGTGACAGGAACTTATTGTAGCGATCGACCCAAGGTCCTCACGCTTACAAAAATAAATGTAGTAGTTTTTTTCGCAAAGTGTGCGTAAAATCACAGTTTACATTTCTTTTTGTTCGCCAGCCGTTCGCCCAAGACCTTGCGCAGGCGTTGTTTGTTACAATCTTCTTGCAATACGTAATTTTTCCATAAAAACAGGATTCAAAACGTCAAACTTTTGACACTCAATTTTATTATACTTTGAAAAAAGTTTGACCAAAAATGATCCTCCTCGTCGCCGAAAAACCATCCGTCGCAAACCAGCATTACAAGCCAATGCTGGAACGTGTTGAAGGTGAACACTTTACGCAAGGCGACGGATGCTTGATAGGCCAAAACCACTGCATCACGTGGTGCGTGGGCCACCTGATTACGCTCGCCCCGCTGGACGCCTACCCCGGTTTCGAGGGCGGCTGGCGGCTTTCGAACCTGCCGCTCTTGCCCGAAAAATTCCGCCTCATGGAAATCGAGAGCACCAAAAAACAGTTGAACGTGGTGCGCGCGATGATGGAAAAGGCGGACGTACTGGTGAACGGCGCGGATGCCGGCCGCGAAGGAAACCTGATTTTCGACCTGATTCTCGACTACACCCCGGACTTCCGCAAAAAACAGGTGAAACGCCTGTGGGTGAACAGTTACGTGGCAAAAGATTTGGACAAGGCGTGGAAAAGCCTCGAGGACGCGACGCAGCGATTGAACCTGAGCTATGCGGCAAGGCTCCGCCAGCGCGCCGACTGGATGGTGGGTCTCAACGCGACTCGAGCCTACACGCTCACGGCCGGCCGCGGCAAGATGATTTCGGTCGGGCGAGTGCAAACGCCGACACTCAACCTCATCGTAGAACGCGATGCGCTGGTGGAGCAGTTCAAGGAGTTGTTCTACTACGGAATCGTCGCGACATGGAAGGGGTACCAGGCGCAGCTTTTGCGGCCGGACACCGAGAAAGACGGCGCAAAAAAAGACGGTGCGAACCTGAAAGTCGCCATCTTCGAGAAAGAAGCCGAGGCCGCAGCCATCGTCGAAAAATGCTCCCCGCCCACCGAGGCGCGCATCGAAAAAATCGACGTCCAGCAAAAAAAGCAGTTCCCGCAAAAGCCGTTCGACCTCACGGAACTGCAAAAGGAAGGCAACAAGCGCTTCAAGTACAGCGCCCAGCAGGTGCTCGACTGCGCCCAGAACCTTTACGAAAAGAAACTCCTCACCTACCCGCGTACCGACTCGCAGTACCTGCCCGACACCATGCAGCAGGAAGCCTACGCCCTCGCGCAAAGACTCGCGACCCCGGAGCAAAAGGCGACCATGCGCGCGGGGAACGAAAACTTCGTCTTCATCAACTCGAGCAAGGTCACCGACCACTTCGCCATCATCCCGACGGGCGAAACCCCGCAGGGGCTCCCCGAAATGGAGCAAAAGATTTACGAACTTGCGAGGGAACGCTTTGTGCAGGCGTGGCTCAAGCCCTACGTGTGGAGCGAAATGGAAGTGCAGCTGAATGTTTCAGACGAGAGACGAGAGACGAGAGACGAGAGAGAGGCTGAAGTTTTTCGGTTGAAGTTGAAGCGGAACGAGGATTTAGGTTTCCGCGCCCTGGTACAAGAAAAGAAGACGAAAAAATCGAAGAAAAAGGATTCCGAAAGCGATGCGCCCGACGCAGGCGCCGACGATTCCTACAATTCCGACGACATCACGAACATCGTCGAGGCGTTCCCGGAATGGAACGTAGGCGACTCGGCCCCCTTCGACACGCTCGAATTCCTCAAGAAAAAGAAGAGCAAGCCCAAATACTACACCGAAGCGACCCTCCTTGCCGCGATGAAGACGGCCGGAAAGCAAATCGAAAACGAGGAACTCGCCGAAGCCATGAAGGACAGAGGCCTCGGAACCCCTGCCACGCAGGCGGGCATCATCGAGACTCTCAAGAAGCGCGGATTCATCGAAGCGCAAAAGAACTACCTCGTGAGCACCGCCCGCGGCCGCGAAGTCATCACGCTGATGGACGAAAAAGTCAAGTCGCCCGAAATGACCGGCGAATGGGAATTCAAGCTTTCGCAAGTCGAAAAAGGGAACCTTTCGCCTGTTGAATTCCGCAACGGAATCGTGGAATACGTAAAGGAACTCTTCAAGCACCTCCACGAAAAATACGGGAGCCAGTTCGAGCGCGAAACCGTCACGGAGGCAATCCCCTGCCCCAAGTGCCAAAGCCCGCTCGAAATCGCGCCATGGGGCTACGTTTGCAAAGCCGAAAATTGCGGCCTCAAGTTCGGGCACACGATTGCGGGGCGCACCTTAAGCCACGAAGAAATGCGCGGGCTGCTCGCCAATTGCGAAACAGCGACGCTCGACGGCTTCAAAAGCAAAAAAGGCACGACATTCGCCGCAAAGCTCAAAATGGACGACGAATGGAACATCGGATTTGAATTCGTGAGCGACGGGAAATTCCACGGAACGGCGACCGAATACAAATGCCCCCTATGCGGAAGCCCGCTCGAAGAAAACAAGAACACGCTGTTCTGCACGGGAAACGGCGAATGCAAGTTTACTTTGTTCAAAACTGTCGCCGGACACACGCTCACCGCAGACGAAATCCGTGAACTCTTCACAAACGGCTCCACCCCGCTCATCCAGGACTTCAAAAGCAAAAAAGGCACGGAGTTTTCGGCATCGCTCAAATTCAGTCCCGAAGGCCGGGCCGTATTTGACTTTCCGAAGCACAATTTCCCCTGCCCCGTATGCGGCGACCAGTTGCGTTTCCGCAGCGGAATCATCCGCACACAAGCCCCGAACGCAGCCCAGGCTCCCGGCACAGCCCCAAGCGACGCGACCAAAAGCCTCGCCGCCTACATCTGCATGAACCCGCAATGCGGCTACGGAATTCCCAAAGTCTTTTACCAGCGCGAATTCACCGACGCAGAAGTCGAAAGCCTCCTCAAGAACAAATTCACGCCAGTCCTCGAGCCCTTCAAGAAGAACGAAACCACATTCCGCTCCGCCCTCGAAATAAAAGAAAACGGTAAGCTCGCGTTCAACAAGCTCACCGTGGAAGTAATAAAAGGCGCCCCGAAAAAAGGGTAAACAGGAAATTACAAGGACTTGATTTCCTCCTCGGAGAGTCCGGAGTGCTTCTGCACAATCACCAAAGGGACTCCATCTTCCAACAAGCCCTTCGCCATCTCGCGAGCCTTTTGCAACACACCTTCGGCGCGACCTTCGACGCGACCTTCTGCGCGACCTTCAGCGCGACCTTCAGCGCGACCTTCAGCCAAGCCTTTTTCGCGACCTTCCGCCAAGCCTTTTTCGCGACCTTCAGCACGGCCAAGAATGATGCCGTCTGCAATGCGCACGTCTATTTCGTCTTGAGTCGTCATTTCCTTGGCCTGCTCGCTTAAAAGTTCGTCCCTTGCCGTCGAAACGCGAATGCGCTCCAGTGCATCGGCAACAAGCGGGTCGTCAAAATCGTCAAGATCGTCGCTATCCCCGGCATTCGCCAAAAGATAGAGCCACATTTCTTCACGGGAGCCGACCTTGTTTTCCTTTGCAAAATTCGGCAAATCAATGACAATATACTTCATTTTTTCGGATACAGCAACAAATTCTCCCTTGGAAAGGCGATTTTCGCTGTAAAAGCCCCAGGTATCGCGATACCCCTCGAACGATTTCATCGGATGGAAGTTGCAAATCCAAATGGAAATCGTTTCGGGAAGCTGGTAGCGGCGACGTTTACGCTCCGTGTCGTCCAGCGCAAGAAATTCACCGGACGCTTCCATGGCATGCTTTCCCTTTATGGCGAGGAACGCGCTATAGAGAAGCACCCTATCGACGAAAAAGGAATGTTTCGCACGTTGCATTTCCACATCCAAGAAACGGCCGTCCTCCGTCACTGCGTGGATGTCGAAGATCACCGTTTTCGGTTCGGGAATGCGAAATTCCAGCGGGTCCGCAAACGTGAACGAAAGCCGGTTGATGCGGCGGCCTGGCTCCAAATGCAACAGGCTGTTCAGAAAGTCCGTAAGGGCAGCCTCGTCCGAGAAGAACGCCCGAAAGGCAGGGTCGTAACGCGGATCGAGATAAGTCCGGCCCCGAAGGATTTCGGGAATTCGGCGTTCCGGATTTTGATTCGTATTCTTGTTTTTGAGATTTTCTGTAGGCATAGTACTCCTTAAATGAAAAAACGACTTCTTTGAAGTCGCTCAAGAGTACCGGAACAATGCGCACAGAATATAGACAACTCAAAAAAGTTGTAAAGGGTCTGTTCGTAAAACAAATGTAAAAAACGAAACTTTATTCTAGATTAGACGAAGCGTTGCTAGCGGCGTACCAAGACTTTGGATGGAAAGTGATGGAATAGAAATTTTCAAACGATCCTGTCCCTTGAATTCCTATCAATTTAGGGCTTTGCAAATCAAGGAATACTTTCAGGTCTTGGCAAGCGTCTTTTGTGACTGGCTGGATCTCAGTAGAACAAGCAGTTAATATTTCCATCAGATTATCGTTTTCACCATTTTCCAATCAACGCATGCGAATTCAGCTTGATTGCCATTTGTCGCTTCAAATTTACTCGACTTCGTCACATACTCCACATTTTCACACTCAGTCCTAGGGTCATGAGCCACCACATTAATATCGACATTCGAGGCGTACGTCATGCAGATGCCACCCCACGCACTGATATCAACCGGCAAAGCCCCTCCAGGATGACGAGTGATATACAAGACGTATGGACCCTGCTCGCAACTTCGTTGCACCCAGGGTAACAGCGAAAAAAGAACTCCCAGGGTGACAGCGAATTGCCGATCTTGACTTTCATCAGAATGACTAGCGCTATAGGGTGACGTTGCTAGAACATCAAGATAACAAGCAGTTAATTACACCTGCTTACGTCGGCATACTTGCATGCGTCTTTGTACGTATAAATGTTTCGAACGAAGATGGCGTACTTATCGGTAGTATCAGACATAAGAAGTTTGATAGTATTTAAATAAGAAAAATTATCAACATTCATTTTCGATTCATTATTTTTAAAGTCGTTCCATTTCGCACATACCAGTTGTGCTTTATCAAGCAATCTTTGCACATTGTATCTGCCGATTTCCTTGTCATCACCATTATCGCTTACATTTACCTGAATCGTAAACACACCATCAGTGGCGGCGACTTCCATACAGATGCCACCCCATTCTTTGAATTTTTCCAACTCTTCTGTACAATCAAAATTAACCGAAAATGAAGCCCCATCTGTCGATTGAGAGCTATGATAGGTCCTATAAACCTTCAATATATCGTCTTTAGAAAGATTCAGAGCACTTCCATAAGCACCCGCACTCGTAAAGGGGGAGTCTGTATCCTTTTCTTCATTTTCATGCAATTTCCCAGCACTTGCAACGGGGGTTACACCGATCACTTTTCCATCAAGATTGCGGAAATCCGGGAAAATTTCAAGATCGCACTTCCCATTGCTTATGGTTGTAAGTTTTTCAATTCTTATGTCATTTAGATTAATATTTTTAGCAAAAAAATTTAAAGAATGTAAAACCTTGCTTTCCAAAGCATTGCCTTCGCTATTTTTAAGAGAATCAAGCGGAACCTGCACCGATATTTGATTAGAAGCCTTTGGCAGGGTAACGTAATAAGCATCACTATAATTAGAGGCCGACTGTAGATCCATAGTAAATTCACTCGAGGGCGAAGCATATGTCACACAGAAACCTTCCCAACTTTCAATATCATAATCAGCAGGGCCAAAAAACAAAGCGTAGTCAAAAAGATTACCATTGATTTTTTTATAATAGGCATACAAATCCCCAGGTAATTGTTCTTTATCACTCGGGATAGTTCCACTACGATATTTCCAGGCATCAGACAGCCAATCACCATGTTTTTCGGCTTCAAATAGTACCGTTCCATCACACGCATCAACTTGCTTATATTTAGTCGATGACGACGAGGACGACGACGACGAGGACGACGACGAAGAGGACGACGAAGAAGAGGACGAGGACGACGAAATCGTCACAGAAGACGACGAGACCACAACCGCCTGCGAAGATACAGGAACATTCGCACTGGACACAGGATTCACACTGGACGAAGAACCTCCCTCGCTGGAAGAAGATTTAGTCTCGCCGGAAGACGAACTGGAGCCCGCATAATCCGCGTATTTACCAAATTCCTTCACGCAGCGTACCGGGAAGGTATTGCATCTATCATATTCACGTAAATCATAATCATTAGCGAGGTAATTTTTTTTCACAAACCAACTTGTTTCACCCTCTTTCTGGGCCCAATAGAAGATTGATTTGCCAGAGTCGAATTTACCATCTGTATAACAGCCTTTTTCATCGTCGGGCAATTCTATATTGAATTGATGGCCATCTCCCGTCAAAAGAAAAAACCATTCCGGCGTAATTTTCGGTAGCCTCCACCCCGTGGGGCACGCCTTCTCCGCATTCTCGTACGTGTAGAAGAATACGCCATTCGTATCCAGGGCAGTGACACTATCTCCTTCATATTCAAGATTTTCCGTCATCAGCAGGAACGAAACGTAATCGTCAAATATAGAACCATAACCATTCGCAGTTTCATAATCAAGTCCCCCAACGTATATCGCGGTATAGACGTTGTTGTTGCGCAAATCGAGCAAACGAACTGTCTTGCCAAATTCATTCGCGATTTTCGAAATGCAGGCAGAGTCATTCATGTAGCAATCATAATGTTCATCGTCCTTCTTGCTGGATGATGACGCACCGGTTTCCGCATCCGACGAAGACGCATCCGTCTGCGCCGAGGAGAGTTTTGACCCATCGCCCGGGGTTTGACCATGGCTGTCGGAACTGATATTTTCGGGATTATCAACACTAACAAACGAATCCTCGTACTCGTCCTTGAATTCGTCAAGATAGTCGGAACAGGCAGCAAAGAAAACGGTCATCAAAGCGAGAGAAAGCAACTTCTTCATTTTCGCCCCCACCTAGAATAAGAATGTCACGCCGAGGCCAACCAGGCCCAGAGCCGCGATTCCAAGGCCAACGGACCTCATGGTCTGCGCGTGGTCTATGTTGTCACAAATACTGTTGTAGTCGGCTTCGTCCACGGGAGCCTTGTCTCGTTCGGACTTGGCCTTGCTGTTGAACGCAGCCGCCATGATGGAACCGCCCACGAAGACGGCGCCCGCCACAATCTGCGGGATCCAACTCTTGGAATCCCTGCCTACGCCCTTTTTCTGCGAGTCAGTCACATTCTGTGCGGCATCCTGCGCGGACTTTTCCTCTTCCGGGACGTCGGCGACGGACTTGATGAGCGCTGTCGTATCGCGGGAATCCAGATGCTTGACCACCGGGGTCGGCTTCGTGGAATCGCCCACCACGGCCACAGAAGAGATTTCGCCCTTGGCCACGGCCTTGTTGGAATTCTTCACGTCGCCCCACATCCAGCGGCCAACCAAATCCTCGGCCTGGTATGCAGAAGTGAATTCCACACGGCCGCGGAAGTTCTGCATTTTACCGTTCACGCCCAGCGGCAAGCTGACCATGCGGTTCGGCAGGCTCACAATCACATGGGAATAGTTGCGCCCCATGGGGAGCTTGTTCACCGAGAATATACGGGAACCGTTCAAGAAATATTCGCCCGAGACTGGGTGCGCCAAATCGAGATAGAAATCCAGGAATTCCGGTTCAAGCACGATTTTCACATTGGATGGCGAATTGCCGAGGGAATCGTTGATAGCCTGGATTCGGTCGACGAACAGCGGAGCGAATTCGTCCCCCTCCTTGCGTAAAACAATCTCGCCGCACTTGTCAAGCCAGCGCTCCAGCAGGCTCTTCTGCTGTTCCATGCGGGTGGCGTCGTAGTAGAGGTTGAAGTCGTAGGTGGCGTCGAAGGCGCCTTCGAGGTTGAGAGGTTCGAGGTTCATGCCGCCGCTGAGTTTGAGCACCTGGTCCTTCGGAAAAAGGATGCCTCCCAGAGCCGCGGCGCATACCTGAATCTGTTCGGTGCGTTCGGCAAGGGAATTGCCCATGCGAAGAGAGCCCAGGCGAAGTTCGCCGGTCAACTCCATGTACTTGGTTTCGAATTCGGGGAGTTCCACCGCGTAGAACTGGCTACAGGATTCATCCAGGACCTCGTTGATGGAAATCATCGAGCAGCGGTCGTTCATCTCGGCGATGCGTTCCGCCTTGGCCAGCAAAGCGTTGACCTGCGGGTTCGATTCGCCCAGGCCCGACTTGAGGGACTCCAAATCCTTTTTGATGTTTCGGAAACTTTCGGCATCCTTCACGAAAATGGAAGCCGTTGGCAACGCAGCGGAAAAACAGGCGCACCCCAGGAATAATGCCGCAACAAATTTGAGCGTACTACACACGTTCATCTAGCAAGACCTCACTAACCACCCAAACCGTTCCCAGAGGTTAATTTAGTAAAAACCGGGGCAAACAAAAACGGAAGGGCAGAAAATGCACCCTTCCGTGATGTAAGTCAAAAAATGATGAAAATCAACGGATTTAGTCTTTTAGGCAACGGACGGAGGACTTGTAGTTTTTGCTCAAATTCCTAACATTCGTTTTATAATATTCCGGCATATCAACAATGCCGTTACCAGCAAACCAAAGACAACGGGCATTATTGCTTTCAAATTTTCCTTCAGCAAAGTCATCTTCGGTAGATACGTCCGTACTCCACATATATGTAATAATCTTTTCAAATTTATAGGAACCGCCCCCATACGTACCGGCGGGAAGAGCGCAAAATCCATTTGAATCATATCCGGCAACAGGTTCTGTCGCATTATTTTGTCCGTCGTTATCGTACCAACCACTAACCGCCATAAGCTTGGTCGCATTTTCAGAACCAACTGTGGTAAGCAATTCGTTGAACTCAACTTCACTTGGCAAATGCCAACCTGAAGGGCAGACGTTCTGTGCATCAGGCCAACTATACAACCTTCCGTATGTTTCGCACATGGAATCTTCGCCATTGTAGCAAACGGCGCTGACGTTGTCGTCGTCATAATTCAAGTTTTCGGCCATCCACACCTGGTCGCCGATGGTCGTCGTCTTGTAGGTTTGGCCATCGCGGCCGTCGAACAAGGTCTTTGCAGATTCGTTGTAGACACTGCAAAAGAGACCTTTTTCACATTTTTCAGAGTTTGTCTGCGTTACAAAGGTTGTGTCAGAAACGCAGCGGATAAAGAATTTGTTTGTATTGGCAACCGAAGAAACTCTCGCATAGGAATCACCACTAGTATTCCCTATTTCAAAATCATTCACCTCATCGTAGATACTTCCGCCTATCATATCGGTCGATGTCCAGAAAGACGAGGTAGATACAAAATTCACAGACGCCGGAAGCGCGGAAAATCCAGATTCATTTGTTACAGGACCAATGTATTTACCCCAACCTACCGTGGTGGACATATATTTTCCGCCATCAGTCCATCCCACCTCGGCGGCAAGGACTTCAAATTCTCCCTTGCTGGGCAAATGCCATCCTTCTGGGCAAATGCCTTGATGCTTATCTCCTAAGTCAAGCAATTTTCCAACACCGTGTTGCGTAGAAATATTCGCATCATCAATGGCAGCATTCCATGTATACATGGCACCCAACAAGTCACAATTGGCCCCAATTTCATCATACGCGCAATCAACATTGCCCTTCAAACTTTGAGTCGCGGCACTATCCACATAGTTCAAATTCTCGGCCATCCACACCTGTTCGCCAATCTTGACTGCCTTATATTCTTGGCCGTCACGGGAGTCAACAAAGGTATCGTACGTAACTTCAGGATTCAAAAAATCCCAGGCGCTAGGACGATTCATTTTGTTGTTCAAATACTTTAAGCCCTCATCCTTCATTTCGGAATACTTGCCGATGGCAACGATGTTGAATTCCGTACCCTTAGCATTAACCGCATCAAAGCCTATCTTGACATTATGAACATGCTGCAAATAATTAAACATCTTCGGGCGATTTTTTTCGTCATTAACCTTGAAATTCTCCCATTTGAAGCACTTCGTATCGACAGAATCAGAAGCATCTAACTGAACTTGGAACAGATTCCAGCTAATTGAATCAAAATATTCTCTATCTTCGTCAGATGGCGATTGAAGGCTCAAATACAAAGCATCCGTCGAGGCTGAATAGGTTACGCAAATACCACCAAAGTCAGCAACTCCGATAGTATTATTAAACTCCAATCCCATTGCCGGATATTCATTCACTCCAGACTCAGGAACAGATGTTATTGTTCCACAGAAACCACCCCTGCATACGTCCGTAAATGAGTCCGCATTTTTAGGAACATTCTCCGAACGGAATTTCACATACTTAGAGGTGTTGTCGTCAACCCAACTATATTTTACTATAGAAGAATTTGTAGTAGGCAAATTGTTCTTGACCATATTCGCGCCATACCACAAAATGTCTTCTGTCGGAATTCCCGTGACATGAGTAGAGTCTACAAACAAATCCATGTTGTCATTTATCTTATTTTGTAGTTTTTTCACATTAGAGTTTGAAATATCAACGGCACCTGTCGCATCACAAGCGTCATATTCACCTACAGCAATAATATCAAAGAAGCCGTCCTTCACTGACAAGTCATCGAAATAGAACGAAACTGTTTTCAGTTTAGCGGCAACTTCCGCTCCGGATCCCGCAGCAGATGCGGAGAACTGGTCCCAAGAAATTCTCATGGTAGTCTTAACAGAACTGGCATCCAATATCTTGATGGGGATGTCATAATCGTAATATTCCGGATCAGCCACTTCCAGTCGCACTTTTATCGGAACATCGCTAGCATATTCCACGCAAAGTCCTTCCCACTTGGACACGTCCACAGCCTTCGAAGATACGGCAAAGCCGAGTCCAGCAAAGGGAGCATCGAAGCCGGGCCACACGTGGACAGAGCCACAAACGCCTTTGCACGTATCAATGACAAAACTGAGTCCATCATTTTCTTCAAGGGACGCCGGCCACTGGAAATAAGATTTTCCATTTACAGAAGAATCCGTATAGTGGAACCACCAACCCGCATCATCACCCTCGAAACCCGTATGCAACTGATGATCTTCAAAATAGCCGTTCCAGTAAAACTTGGAGGAACTTGATTTTGCCTTAGCAGAGCTGGACGTTGCCTTTGTGGAACTGGAACTTGTCTTGCTAGAGTTGGAGGTTGCCTTCGCGGAACTGGAACTTGTCTTGCTGGAGTTTGAAGTAGCCTTCGCGGAACTGCTGCTGGAAGCCTCAGTCTTTTTAGAAGACGAGCCCTTTGAGCTGCCGCCATAGGTGCCAACGCCCACGATGACGAAGCCTTCGCTGTTCCTCTTGGTAGAGGTAAAGATGACGCCCAGGGAATTGGCCTTCTCGAGGAACTTGCTGAAACTCTTTTCGCCGCTTTTAAACGAAAAAGATTCCAACGGGACCTTGACCGTTTTCACATCATCAGATGCACCGAGAGGCTCGGAGCGGTATTCCGACTGGATATTGCCCTTGTCGCCAAGTTCCATCAAACTCAGCATAACTTCATTGTAGGCGCTGCTATAGGCCAGGCACAAGCCCTCGTACTCCAACTTGTCGGAGAGGTCAATGCCTTCCAAGCCAAAACGGACACCCGCAAGGAAATCGGAGGCGCCTTCCGGAACGAGTAGTTCACCCGAGATGCCACCTTTGTACCTGATATACGATGTCAAATCGGCATTCAGGAAGTTCGCATTGAAGCGAATCCTGTTCTTGTCCAGGCCGGTAAAAAGAATGTCGGAGGAACCCTTGGTAAAACTTTCCCAAGATGTTCCGAGAACCGTCTGGTTCATGAAGTTTTCGCCGTCGAAAGCATACCACAGCACGTTTTCGCAATCAATGGAATAATGCGCCGTTTCGCCATCAACCTTGGCGTCGTCACCATAGAGGGAATCCCAACTATCCTCGTAATCACCGGCATAGTCAGAACAAGCCGACAAAGCAGAAAGAGCAAAGGCCACAGACGAAAGGAGAGCGCCGAACTTCAAGTTGTTTTTAAACATGTTTTTCATTTTCAAACCTCCCCCTAGAACAAGAACGTCACGCCCGCGCCTATAGCGCCGACTACAGCCATGCTAATCCCAATCGTTCGCATCAACTGGGCATCCTTGATTTTGTCGTGATGGTCGTTGTATTCTTCGTTGTTCATCGGGTCTTTTTCGCTTTCGCTCTTGGCCTTGCTGTTGAACACGGCTGCCATCACGCCGCCACCTACGGCGACGGCACCACAAATGGCGAGCGGAATCCAGTGGACCTTTATGCCCGAGCCATCCTTTTTCTTGGCGGCTTCCGCAGCGGCTGCGGCGGCCTTGGCGGAATCTGCCTTGGCCTTTTGTTCGGCCATGTCCTTTTCCAGAGCCTTTTCGGGAGTTTCAAGCACAGGCGTCGCTGTATCGGCAACGGTCGTATCCTTGGGGGCCGGTCGGGCTTCTACGGCCAACTTGGCGGAATCCCCTTCGGCAATGGTAGTGGATTCTTCCTTCACGGAGGCCTTCACTTCCATGAAAGTCTTGCTCTTGGGAAGTCCCCAAGTCCAACGACCGACCAAATCTTTATCCTGGTACACCGACTTGAATTCCACGCGGCCCTTGAAGTTCTGCATTTCACCATCGGTTCCCAAGGGCAGATTCACCTTGCGACGAGGAACGTTCACGATAAGGTGGGAATAATTGCGGCCCGTAGGAAGAGCGGCCACGCTGAACAACTGGGCGCCGTTCAAGTAGTAGTAGCCCGGCACGGACTTGTTCAAATCCAGGTAGAAGTCCAGAAAATCGGGTTCCACCACAATCTTCACGTTCACGTTCGCATTTTTCAAGGAATCGTTGATAGCCTTCACATGCTCCAAGAACAAGGGGGCAAATTCGTCACCGGACTTGCGCAAAATGATATCGCCGCACTTGCCCAGCCACTTGTCCACCATACGGCGCTGCTGCTCCATACGGCGGGAATCGAAGAAAAGGTTGAAATTATAGGTGGCATCAAAAACGCCTTCCATATCGAGCGGTTCCAAATCGAGGGAGCCATTCAACTTAAGCAGTTGTTCCTTGGAAACCACGACCTTGCTCAATGCGGTGGCACAGACCTTGATCTGTTCCGTACGTTCGGCAAGGGAGTTGCCCATGGAGAGGGAGCCCAAACGAAGTTCACCGGTCACTTCCATGTACTTGGTTTCGAAGGCAGGGAGTTCTACGGCGTAAAAGTGGCTACAGGAATCATCCAGGACTTCGTTGATAGAAATCATGGAGCATCGGTCGTTCATTTGCGCAATGCGCCCCGCCAAGTTCCACAAGGAATCCAATTCAGGATTGCCTCCCATTTCACTTTTCAAGGACTCCAAATCCTTCTGGATAGTCTCGAACTCCTGAGCATCCTTCACGAAAATGGAAACGGACGGGTCAGCAAAAGCCCCGGAAACCAGGGCTGCAGCCAGAAACAGAACAAGCTACTTTATTTTCATACTATAACCGCTGTAAAACTATGTATCAAAAAATTAGCATAAATCTACGCAAAAGCAACTTTATCCAAAGATTTTTGCATAAATTCCGGGAGCAAACTTCTCGATATAGCCCATAGCCCAGATAACCAGGACGACAACAGGCAAAACCCACTTGAAATAGAACATGAGAACCGGGTTGGGAGGGATTTTAAGGCCCTTGCCGAAGTTCGCTTCCGTCATGAAGTTCTTCTGCTTCCAGCCGAACTTGTGGTTACAGAACATCACGAACACCAAGGAGCCGAGGGGCAGCAAGGTGTTGGAGACCAGGAAATCTTCCAAGTCGAGCACGCAGGAGCCCGGGCCGAAGGGTTCGAAACCGGAAAGCACGTTGAAGCCGAGCGCGCAAGGAATGGAAAGAAGAACGATGGCGAGGAAATTCACCTTCACAGCCTTTTCACGCTGCATGCCGCGGCCATCAATCCAGAAGGCGATGATGTTTTCGAACACGGCCACCAGTGTTGAAAGAGCGGCAAAAGACATGAACAGGAAGAAGAAAATTCCGCAGATACGGCCGGCAGGCATCTTGGCGAACACGTTCGGGAGCGTTGCGAAAATAAGTCCCGGACCGGCACCCGGTTCGACACCGAAAGCGAAGCAGGACGGAATGATGATAAGGCCAGCCATCAAGGCGACGAAGGTGTCGAGAACGCAAACATGGGCAGCCTCGTTCACCAGGGAGCGTTTTTTGTCGATGTAACTTCCGAGAATGCTCATGGAGCCAATACCGATGCTAAGCGTAAAGAAGGATTGTCCGAGGGCGGCGAACATCACCTTGCCAACGCCAGCTTCCTTGAGGCGTCCAAAGTCGGGAACCAGGTAATACTTGATGCCTTCGAATGCGCCGGGAAGCGTCACTGCACGAATCGCAAGTACAATCATGATAAGCAGGAGGGCTGCCATCATGTACTTTGTAATGCGTTCCACGCCCTTCTTGACTCCAAGCGCAACAATGGAAAGACCGAGGAACACGGCAACAACCATCCAGAAGCAGAGAAGCGGACCGTTGCTCAACATGGAGCCGAACTCGGCACCGATCTGTTCCGGCGTCATGGACATGAGGTCGCCCATGGTGACCATGCGGTAGAAATAATAGAGCATCCAACCGGAAACCACGGTGTAGAACATCATCAAGATGTAGTTTCCCGCTATCATGGGGAAACCGGCGTAATGCCATTTGTGCCCAGGCTTCTGCAAAACTTGGAAGGACTGGCCCACACCACGCTTGGAACCGCGACCCACGGTAAATTCCATGACCAAAATCGGAAAACCGAACATCAACAGCATAAGCAAGTAGATAAGCACGAACGCGCCTCCACCGTACTGGCCCGTGATGAACGGGAAGCGCCACACGTTGCCGAGGCCGATGGCACAGCCAGCCGCCACAAGAATGAATCCAAGTCTAGAACCAAATCCTTCGCGATTATCGCCCATTTGTATTTTCCTTTTTCGTCGGTTTTCTTTGTTGAACTCTAAAATAACAAAGATGTTTGTGGGCCAAAATTAAAATTCTACATTTGGATGCGAAAATTTGTATATTTGTGCGCGAAAAGGACTAAAATGAGCGAAAATTACAAATACGGATTTGTCACGGATATCGAAAACGAGGCCTTCGAGAAGGGACTCAACGAAGATATCATCCGCAGGGCGTCGGCCTTGCGAGGCGAACCGCAGTTCATGCTCGATTTTCGCTTGAAGGCTTACGCCAAACTTTTGACCATGGAACAGCCCAACTGGGGCGAACTCCATTTCGACCCGGTGGACCTGCAGGACATCGTTTACTACTCCGCGCCCAAGAACAAAAAGAAGCACGACAAAATCGAGGACGTGGACCCGGAGTTGCTCGCGACTTTCGAAAAACTCGGCATTCCGCTCGACGAACAGAAGCGACTCGCCAACGTGGCCGTAGACGCCGTTTTCGACAGCGTCAGCATTTACACGAGCCACAAGAAGAAGCTCATGGAAATGGGCATCATCTTCTGCAGCATCAGCGACGCCATCAAGGAATACCCGGAACTCATCGAGGAATACCTCGGGAGCGTGGTGCCGGCGGGCGACAACTATTTTGCGGCCTTGAACAGCGCCGTCTTTGGCGACGGAAGTTTCGTTTACATTCCGCCTGGAGTCAAGTGCCCGATGGACTTGAGCACGTACTTCCGCATAAACAACAAGGAAGCGGGCCAGTTCGAACGCACGCTGATTATCGCAGACGACGACGCGAGCGTGAGTTACCTGGAAGGCTGCACGGCACCGGAATTTTCAAGCAAGCAGTTGCACAGTGCCATCGTGGAACTCGTAGCGAAGGACAACGCTAAAATCAAGTACTCCACCGTACAGAACTGGTACGCGGGCGACCGCGAAACCGGCGCCGGCGGCGTGTACAACTTCGTGACGAAGCGCGGCAAGTGCGCCGGCAAGAATAGCCGCATCAGTTGGACGCAGGTGGAAACCGGCTCCGCCATCACTTGGAAATACCCGAGTTGCGTTTTGCTCGGCGACAATTCCGTGGGCGAATTCTACAGCGTGGCTTTAACGAACGGGCACATGCAGGCCGATACCGGCACCAAGATGATCCACATCGGAAAAAATACTCGCAGCACAATCATCAGCAAGGGAATCAGCGCCGACTGCAGCAGCAACGCCTACCGCGGCGAAGTTTCTATTCGCAAGAGCGCGGAAGGCGCCAGGAACTACACGCAGTGCGACAGCATGCTCGTGGGCACAAAGAGTGCCGCGCACACGTTCCCTTACATCACGGTTGCGAACGCCAGCGCCCAAACCGAGCACGAGGCAACCACGAGCCGCATCAGCGAAGACCAGTTATTCTACTTCGAAAGCCGCGGCATCAAGCGCGAAGACGCCATTCAAACAATGGTGGGCGGATTCTGCAAGGACGTTTTCAAGGAACTTCCCGGAGAATTCGCGACCGAAGCACGCCAGCTTTTGACGCTCAAACTTGAGCACAGCGTCGGGTAACAAGCTCTGCAAAATTTTTAGGGCGAAAAGTAGAACTTTTTGCACATTTTACATAAAAAAGTCCTACCTTTTGTTAATTTATTCATAGTATTTTGCAAAAAAGCACCGACAAGCCACCCTAAATAGGGGTTATTTCGTCCACAAAACAGAAAAAAGCGCCTCCTCGGCACCATTCCTGACACGAATCGGCACATACAAACTAATTAAAGTAGGACTTTTGATAGATTTTTCACCCAAAAGTTCTACTTTTTGGGTATTTTGTTCTACTTTCGGGGTATTTTCTTTTGCAAAACGGATTTTTGCGTTCATCTTGACAAGTGAGCGGAATTCTTGACAAGTGCACGGAATTATATTTGAAGCATGGGAACGCCTTCTGTACAGGAAATCTTTGAAGCGCAGGGCAAACGCCGCTGGGCCATTGCGCAGACGAGCGCCAAGGAACGCATCACAAAGTTGAAGAAGTTGCGCGAGGCGCTTGTACAAAGGCAACGCGAATTCTACGACGCCGTATGGCAGGATTTCCACAAGAGCGAATTCGAGGCCTGGGAATGCGAGATATTCCCCGCCATCGAAGAAATCGACTGCGCCATAAAGAACTTGAAAAATTGGATGAAGGACAGGCCCGCAAAGCGAGTCTTCTTTCTGCCCACCACCAGGAGCGTAAGCCATTTCGAGCCCAAGGGCCGCGTGCTGATTTTCGCCCCCTGGAATTACCCGCTGTTGCTGCTTGTTTCGCCAATCGTCTCGGCCATTGCCGCCGGGAACGTCGTCATGGCGAAGCCGAGCCACAAGACTCCCCGCGTAAGCGCATTCCTCAAATCGCTATTCGAGTCGATTTTCGAAAGCGACGAGATAGCGATTGTCGAAGGGGCGGGCGCGGAAATCGGGGATGCGCTGCTCGGCCTCCCCTTCGACCACGTGTTCTTCACCGGGAGCCCGCGTGTCGGCGAACACGTGGAGGAATGCGCCGCGAAAGTCCATGCCGGCGTTACGCTTGAACTCGGCGGAAAATCGCCCACCGTCATCCTTCCCGACTTGGAAAGCAAACGAACCGCCGCGCAGTCCGGCAATGCGCACAAAGCTTCGCAAGCAGTTGAAACCGCCGCGCAGCGCATCGCCTGGGGCAAGATGCTCAACGCGGGCCAGACCTGCATCGCACCCGATTACGTACTTTGCCCGCGCGCACTCGTAAACGAATTCGCGGAAGCCTGCGCCGCAGAAATCAGGCGTATGTACGGTGAATCCGAAAGCGACCGACGCAACAGTCAGGACCTCGTGCACATCATCGATGAACGCGCTCTCAAGCGCCACGCGGCACTCATCAAAGACGCCGTTGACAAGGGCGCGATTCCCGTAATCGGCATGGACCGCGCGGAACCCCATTTGGACCGCGCGGAACCCCATTTGAACCGCGCGGAACCGCCCACAATCCTCGTGAACGTCACGGCCGACATGGAAATCATGCAGTCGGAAATTTTCGGTCCGATTCTCCCCATTGTCGCCTACGACAGCCTGGACGATGCAATTTCGTTTATCCAAAACCGCCCGAAGCCCTTGGCGCTATACATCTTCGGAAAGGCTCGCCGCGACATCAAGCGCGTACTCACGCAAACCACGTCAGGCTCCACATGCGTGAACAACACCATCATCCAAATTGAGAACCTTTCCGTTCCGTTCGGAGGAGTTGGCAACAGCGGCACTGGCAACTACCACGGATTCTACGGATTCAAGGCGTTCAGCCACGAGCGCAACGTGATGAAGCAGGGATTCTTTGACGCGGTTTCGCTGTTCCACGCGCCATACAACAAAAAGCGCCTTACGCAATTCATGCAAAAAGCGCTAAAGTTCATCAAAAGATTCTAGAACAGCGAGAAATCGGCGAAAGCCACTCTCAAAATATGCAAAAACACGAAAAGCACCCACTAAATGCACGAAAACATCGATTTAGTAGGTGCGAAATTTTCCCAAACACCCACTAAACTTGCAAAAAATTCAATTTAGTAGGTGGAGGGCGACGCAAACGCAGGCAAAACAGCCCGATTTACTACAAACAAAGTAATATTTCACCCACTAAATGCACGAAAATTTCAATTTAGTAGGTGGTTTTCGCAAAAATTCTGTGAAAGTCCCGTGCAAAACGTGCCAAAAGTCGAAAATTACCGACTAAACGAAGTCCAAATGCAATTTAGTCGGTATAAATTTCAACAAAATACCGACCAAAAGCGAGTCTAACGCAATTTAGTCGGTAACAGAACGTGGCAAAGAACCCCAAAACCCCAAAATCACTACACACAAAGTAACATTTTACCGACCAAACGAAGCCCAAGTGCAATTTAGTCGGTAATTTGAGCAAAATCGGCGATGTGGCGGACGGTGCGGGCATTGCGAGCACCCGGCGCAGGTTTTACGGGCACCACATTGAGTAGCAAACAATCGTGGATCCCGTCGCCTTCGGCTCCAGGATGACTAGCAAAGATTTGCGCGGGAGTTGTGCGAATTTCGCGGGCATTGCGAGCACCCGGCGCAGGTTTTACGGGCACTAGGCGCGGATTTTGGTTCGAGTCGTGCTGTCGCGGCAGTTCGGCGCGGGGCGTTGCGTTCTAGAACATCTTCGCGAGTTCGGTGAGCACTGTCTCGAACTTCACGCCGTACCAGTGATCCCTATCGCCGACGGTGTTCTCGATGCACTTGAGCGTAAAGTCCGCCGCGATTTTTGCAGCCTCGAAGTCGCTCTTACCGCGAACCAGCGAACCCACGAACACGCTTGCGTAAACATCGCCCGTGCCATGGCAGCCCACCGCGATTTTCTTGTGTTCGTAGTAACGGATTTCACCGTCCCTGTAAACCACGACGCCCGTGTAGCCCTCACGGTAGCCGACGCCGGTAAGCACGACGCTCTTCGCCCCCTGCGCACAGAGTTTTTCGCAGAGTTCACGCACGTAGGCCTCGTCGTACTTTTCCCTGTAGTCCATGCCGGTGAGGAGGCTCGCCTCCGTGATGTTCGGGAGCAATATATCCGCCTCGGCGCAGAGTTTTTTCATGGCGTCCACGAATGCGGCGTCAAAGCCCACATAGAGTTTTCCGTTGTCCGCCATCGCGGGGTCGACGACCTTCATGGCCCCCTCGACACCCGTAGAATCCATAATGTCACGCACAAATTCAATCTGCTTGGCAGAGCCCAGATAGCCCGTATAGAAGGCGTCGAACTTGATGTTCTCCTTTTTCCAGTGCTCGCAGATAAGCGGCATGTCGTCGGTCAGGTCGCGGAAGGTAAAGCCCTTGAATCCCCCGGTGTGCGTACTGAGCACCGCCGACGGAAGCACTGCAGTTTCTACACCGCATGCAGACACAATCGGGAGGGCGACAGTCAGGCTGCACTGCCCGACGCACGAAATATCCTGGATGGTAAGAACTCTTTTGTACATAGCGGACTCAAAGATAAAATAAAACATACCGCAAAACACCCTTTTTTCCGTGCTTTTCGCACTAATAAGCGTTTTTTTATTATTTTAAGGCAAAAACCAAACTCAAAGAGAGATTGTATGGATTGGAATGATTTTACGAGTCTGACCGCCGAAAACATGCAGGCCATCTGGAACTTCGACACTCGTGACCCGTTTTCCATTTTAGGCATTCACCCGCTCGAAACCGACAAGGGAATCAAGACCGTCATCCGCGTGTACCAGCCGCAGTCGGCCTTCATCCGTGGCGAAAGCTGCGACGGCGAAGTGGAATTCGATTTCATTAAGCTCGGCGACACCGGCTTTTTCGAAGCCATCCTCGACATGGAATACGAGCCGTTCTTCTACAACCTGATTATCAGGCAGGGCGACGGCATCGAGTACACGCTTACCGACCCGTATGCATTCCAGCCGGTCCTCAGCGACTTCGACCGTCACCTGATAGCGACGGGCACACATTACGAACTTTACCGCAAACTGGGCGCGAACCTCGTCGAACACCAAGGGTTCAAGGGCGTGCAGTTCGCCGTCTGGGCACCGAACGCCCGCGCGGTTTCTGTAGTGGGCAACTTCAACAGCTGGGACGGACGCCGCCACCAGATGCGCATGCTCGGTTCCTCGGGCATTTGGGAAATCTTCATTCCGAACCTCGGCGAAAACGAACTCTACCGCTTCGAAATTCACGGAGCCGACGGCAACCTCCACGTAAAGGTGGACCCGCTTGCCAAGATGAGCGAAGTGCGCCCGGCCACAGCCTCCATCACCACGCATCTCGACGGCTACGAATGGGGCGACGAACTTTACATGAAGACGCACTGGGCGACGAAGGTCTTCGGTGGCCCGATGAACATCTACGAAGTCCACGCCGGCTCCTGGCGCCGCGACCCGGCCAACCCGGACCGCTTTTTGGACTGGGACGAACTTTCGGAACGCCTAATTCCGTACCTCAAGGAAATGGGCTACACGCATGTGGAATTCCTGCCGCTCGCCGAACATCCGCTCGACGAATCCTGGGGTTACCAGGTTACCGGTTACTACTCCCCCACGAGCCGCTACGGCACGCCAGACCAGTTCCGCCATTTCGTGGACCTCTGCCACCAAAATGAAATTGGCGTGATTCTTGACTGGGTCCCGGCTCACTTCCCCAAAGACGCGCATGCGCTCGGCCGCTTCGACGGCACCGCCTGCTACGAGCACGCCGATCCGCGCCAGGGCGAACACCCGCACTGGGGCACGTACATTTTCAACCTCGGCCGTAACGAAGTCAAGAACTTCCTCATCGCAAACGCGATGTACTGGCTCAAGGAATTCCACTGCGACGGCCTCCGTGTGGACGCCGTGGCAAGCATGCTCTACCTCGACTATGGCAAGGGCCCCGGCGAATGGGTCCCGAACAAGGACGGCGGCAACATCAACTACGACACCATCGAGTTCCTGAAGCACCTGAACAGCATCATGGGCCGCTTGACTCCGCACGCCATATTGATCGCCGAGGAATCCACGAGCTTCCCCTCCATCACGCGTCCGCCGGAACAGGGCGGTCTCGGTTTCCACTACAAGTGGAACATGGGCTGGATGAACGACTTCTTGAGTTACATTCAGCACGAACCGATTCACCGCAAGTACCACCACAACAACCTGACCTTCAGCATGGTGTACGCCTACTCCGAGAACTTCATCCAGGTGTTCAGCCACGACGAAGTGGTGCACGGCAAGGGAAGCATGCTCGGCAAGATGCCTGGCGACAACTGGCAGAAGTTCGCGAACCTCCGCCTCACCTACGCCTTCCAGTACGCGCACCCGGGCAAGAAGCTCAACTTCATGGGCAACGAATTCGGCCAGTTCCGCGAATGGTGCGAAAAGCGCAGCCTCGACTGGCACCTCATTAGTTGGGACAGCCACGGCAAGGTCCTCGCCATGATGAAGGACCTGAACCACATCTACAAGGAAAACGCGCCGTTCTGGGAAATCGACCACTACTACACCGGATTCGAATGGATCTGGTGCGACGACGCCGACAATTCCATCGTGAGCTTCGTCCGCAAGGATGACCACGGCAACGAAATCCTCTGCGTGTTCAACTTCACTCCGGTGGTCCGCAACGATTACCGCCTTGGGGCACCGACCGCCGGCAAGTGGAAGGAAATCTTCAACACCGACGCAAGCATGTACGGCGGTTCGAACGTGGGCAACTTCGGCGAAGTCTGGACGCAGAACATCCCGTGGCAGAACCGCGCACAGAGCCTCTCCATCCAGTTGCCGCCTCTCGGCGCCGTGTTCTTCAAGCTGGAACGATAAGTGTCCCAAAATCATCCTGACGAAAGTCAGGATTTTTTATTTATAAAAGTCGACGTCTATCCAAATTATGGATGATGTTGCTGCATAGCCGCAAGCCACCGATGTGTGTCTCGGGTCTATCATATTTTTATAGTGGCCGACCATTTCATTAGTCACGTCTTCTGCAGGCAAGATAACATCGTAAACTTTTTCCATCCAAAAACCAGAATTGGCCATGAAAGCATACGATTTTAAATTTTCGTCGGTCCAATCGCCAATATACATCTTGCTTGAAATGGCGGTGTTTTGAGAGGTTTCTCCGCAATGTCTGAAATTGGCATGCCCTTTATTGGCATCCAAGTCCAATTGAGCCTGTTCATCGATGCAGGCTTCTTTGTCGGCGGCGCGGGCTAACGGCGGCAAGCCTTCGGTGGCTCGCAGTATGTTGATTTCCTCCACGCAGGCGATGCGCCAGTTTTCCGCTTTTTTCCAAGAGGAGTCCATGTGTATGGTATCGGAGAGTTCATCGCGATACCTATAGAAGGCTACGTATATGGAATCTTCTTCATCTTCGTATTCGTCTTCGTATTCGTCGTCACTGGAACTGCTTTCGGCAACCGCATCGCTGGAACTGCTTTCAGCAACCAAATCGCTGGAGCTGCTTTCGGCAACCAAATCGCTGGAGCTGCTTTCGGCGTTATCGGACGAAGACTGCGCAGAAGTTTCGCTGGAACTGCTCGCGGCAACCACATCGCTGGAGCTGCTTTCAACGTCGTCAGACGAGGACGGCACAGATATTTCGCTGGAAGATTGTGCAACACTGCTTGAAGATAATGGCGCAGACTTTTCGCTGGAACTACTTTCGCTAGAGCTGCTTTCGCCGAGGTTGCTTTCTTCAACAGGTTTTGTAGGGCTTGCGCTGCTGGAATCGTCACCACAGGCAACAAACATAAACGCAGCAATAGAAAGAACCAAAAGGGTTTTATTCATTCTCATACACACTCACTTTTTTATCCGCATAATAGAAAAAAAAACACCCCGTCGGGAAGATTCCCGACAGGGTATTTTGACGAGTGTCACAAAACCGCGGTTAAGCAGTTTGCGAGTCGTTAGTCGAGCACGATCAGGTTGACAGTGCGCTTGCCGACCTTAACCGGCTTGGAGAGATCAACATCCTTGGCCTTCTTGGACGGATCGTTGGCCCAGCCTTCCTTCAACTTTTCGGAAGTCTTGTCCAAGGTCTGCATCTTGGCCTTGCCCTTGAAGCCCGGAATGTCGAGCTTCAATTCGTAATCGCTGTAGGGGCTCTTGTTGATTACAAGGAGGCTCTTCTTCTTACCATTTTCAGTGTAGTAAGTCGTGAGGAGGGATTCCTTGTCGCCGCTGATTTCAGTCTTCATGAGTTTGCCGCGGAGAGCGTCGGAAGCCATCTGGAAAGCCCAGTAGCTCGGACGCGGGCAGTTCATGCAATCTTCAGCAGAACGAGTCAGGTAACCGTAGTCACCGCCTTCCGGAGTGATGTCGTTGTGGATATCCCAGTACTGTGCGTTGTCCACGTTTTCGGTGGCGAGCATAGCGAGGTAGTCAGCAACGAACAAGCCGTTTTCAATAGCGATGGTCTGCGGACCCGGGTTGAAGTCCACGGAGTTCCATTCGGTGAGCCAGAGTTCAATCTTCTTATCCTTGTTGAAGTGCTTGGTCCACTTGTCAACAGTCTTGTGCAGACGGCTGTAAATCGGAGTCAAGTCCTGCGGAGCAGAGAGCAAGGCGAAGTCATTTTCTTCACCGAAATGCTGCGGGTAGTGGTGAACGATAAGGCCATCGGCGATGTCACCGGTTTCCTTAAGGACGTTTTCGTTCCACTGGCCATCGAGAACACCGAGAACGGCAACCTTGATAGTCGGGTCGACCTTCTTCATGGCTTCGATGAACTTGCGAGCGCGTTTACCATAAATGGTACCGCCGTCCTTACCATACTTTTCGTAGTACGGATGCCAGTTACCATAGACTTCGTTACCGATTTCCCAGTAAAGGATGCCGGCCTTCTTGTCGACGTTGGTGTGCTTGACCCAAGCGGCGGCTTCCTGTTCGGTACCGGAACCGAAGTTCACGGTGAACATGGCGTTAGAACCGGTCAACTTCAACCATTCGAGGAATTCGTCGGTATCGACCATCCAGTCATGGTTGTCGAGGATTTCCTTCCAGTGGTCGTCATCAGCACGGAGGCCACCCGGGTAGCGGACGATACCGTGGTTGATGCGCTTGACGAAATCAGATGTCTGAACCTTGAACTTGGGATTCTTGAGCATGTCGCCATCCCAGAGGGCGGCGTTGATACCGAAGAGGCCACCAGAGATAGCCGGGTTGAGCACATCGCTAGAGCCCTTCACGTCGACCTTGACGACAGCCGGACGGGCTGCAGCCTTGACCTGCTTCATGTTGGTGAGCTTGATGTTGTCGATTTCGAAGGAGCCGTTGGAACCTTCTCCACCCGGTTTGAAGTCGAGGCTAACGACGTTCTTAAGATCGAACACGCCGTTTTCCTTTGCGTTAGGCGGCTGGTAGTACGGGAACTTGCTGAAGGAGCGGAACGGCACGATCACGGTGTTGCGACCGCGAGGTACACCAGTATTGGAAACGAAGAGTTCGTTGCCGGCGTCACCGATCTGGACAGTGATGGACTGCCATGCGCGTTCAGAGTAAACGTCGAACATGATGCCCCAGTGGTTGGTCCAGTCGCGGAGCTTGGCGTCGTGAGCGGCAGTGTTCTTGGTAAAGTCAAGAACGAAGTCGACCCAGTCGGACATTTCGAAGTGCTTGATGAAGAGGCTGTTGCCATCGAGCTTGGAGGTCTTGTACGGCATTTCGATTTCGGCAGTGGACTTAGGACCGAAGGACGGTTCCCACTTATCCTTGGCAAACTTGCCTTCGAAGTCACTGATGACCATGTCAGGAGCAGTGGACTTCCAGTTGTCCCACTTGATATCCGGGTCGACCCAGTCAATATTGGAAGTGAAGGTAATCTGGTCCACAAAGATGGTCACAGGAGCCGGCTTGCCCGGTTCGCCCTGGTTTTCACCCTTGCCAACGGAGAAGCGGATTTCCTGAATCTTGTCCCACTGAACGTCCTTGGCGACTTCGGCCTGCTTGTTAGCGTCCCAAGCCTTACCCTTGTCGACGAACTTCTTCAGAGGAATCTTGACGAGTTTCCAATCCTTGCCGACCTTGGAGCCTTCAATCCAGTCGTTGAGGCTGATCTTGGTCTGGCTCTTGATGTCGTTGCCCTGGTTGTCGAGGATACCCACGTAGACCTTTTCGCCACCGAGCTTACCCTTGATCCAGAAGTAGAGACCGCCCTTGTTGCGGACGTTCTTCAAGTTGATGAACTTGCCTTCACCGAGCGAGTAGGTCACACCGGACCAGTCGTTGTTGTCGATGTACATGGCGAGCACGTTCGGGTTGCCAGCAGTCTTGGAGTTCGCTTCGCGCTGGGCGGAGAGACCACCGTAACTGTAACTGAAGCCCTTGAGTTGGTTATCGTAGAACGTGGCGAGGGTCTTGGCCTTGCCATCCAACTTTTCAGGATTCTTGGGGCCGTCGATCACGTCGTTGTTTTCGTCCCAGTAGACAATCTTCTTCTTGGGGGCAGCCTTCTTGTTGCCCTTCACGATTTCGATATTGTCCACCCAGACTTCGAATTCGCTTGCAGCGCTCTTGTCGATGGAGAAGCGGATTTCAGCAATCTTGTCCCAGTCGATACGGGCCGGGAATTCGGACTTGCGGGTATTGTCCCAGTACAAGCCACGGTCCGGGAAGTCGACGAGAGGAATGGAAACCTTCTTCCAATCCTTGGTGACGGCTCCACCTTCGATATACTTGTTCATGGGGAGAACGACCTGGGTCTTCTTGCCATCGCCCACTTCATCATCAAGGAGGCCGACCTTCACGTTTTCGCCGCCATTCTTGCCCTTGATCATGAATTCGACCTTGGAGTCAAGCATGTACTTGTTCAGGTCGAAAAATTCGTTGTACAAGCAAATGGATGCACCGGAGTATTCCTTCGGGTCCAGTTTGATGTTCAAAGCAGCCTTGGACTTGTAACCACCATCCTTGGTGATGGTCACGCCCTTGCTCTTGCCACCATAGGAGTAGTCGAAACCACCCTGGCGATACTGTTCGTCGAAGAACTTGTACACGACAGTCTTCGGCTTTTTCGGCTGAGCCATTGCAGCTACGCTTACACCCAGGAGGATGACAGACGCAACTTTCAATGATTGCTTAATCATATATCGTATCCTTGTTGTTGTGTTTTTGTTTTTTGAAATTTAAACTTTCGCGTAAAAATAAGCGCGCGCACCAAGGGTATTGGTGTACACGCTAGAAAACATTACTTGGCTTCCTTGAGCATCTTTTCGACAAGTTCGGCGCTGAAGCGATCCTGGCGCTTGCCATTGATGTAGAAGTTCGGAGTTCCCTGCACGCCGACCTTGACGCCCAACTGGAAGTCCTTGTCGATGCGAGCCATCATGGCGGAATCGAGGACCATGTCCTTCTTGAACTGGTCGATGTTCAGGCCGACCTGCTTGGCAACTTCGACATAGATGGAATCGCCGAGTTCACGAGAGTGGGAGGCAAGAGCATAGCGGTATTCCCAGAACTTGCCCTGCTTGTGGGCGGCGATGGAAGAAGCCGCGGCTGCCTGGGCGTTAGCATGGAAACTGAGCGGGAAGTGCTTGTACACGAACTTGATTTCGTTCGGGTACTTCTTGTTGAGTTCCTGCATGGTCGGAGCAATACGAGAGCAGTACGGGCACTGGAATTCGGTGAATTCCACAATGGTGAGTTTCGGGTTCTTGGTGTTGCCAAAGACCGGGCTATCTTCGTCGGGAATGTCCCAGACCTTGTTGTCGGCTTCCATTTCGGCACGAGCCTGTTCCAGGGAGATGCCACGCTTGTCGAGAGCGTACTTGATAACTTCGAATTCTTCCTTGAGGGTATTGAAATCCTTTTCAAGGGTTTCCAGTTTTGCCTGGCCACCGAAAGAACCTCCAGCAGAGGCTTGGTTACAGGCAACGAGGCTTGCTACAAGAATAGCGCCGGCAATAATAGGGAGACGTTTCATTTTATTCCTTTGATGAGTTAAATAGTCCTGCGGGCGTAGTCCGCCCACATTTTCAATGGAAATATATAAATAGACGAGAGACGAGAGAAAGAAGCCCTAAAAAAGGCGAGAGAAATTAGTGGTTAGGGGTTAGTGGTTGGGAGAGAGGGCACACCAAAGGGATAACAAAAGTTTACAAAAGAAAAGACTCACATTGCTGCGAGTCTTTTTCAAGTTCATGGATGACGCGGTCAAATGCCGCGAGGACGGCGCGGCCGCTAAAGCCTTAGCCCTGCGAAGTTTCGGCGAACGTCAACTTCTCGTAATTTTTCATGGCTAGGTTCAAGCGGTACTCGTTCGGGAAAAGGCAAACCAAGTTCCTTTCCTTGTCCATCATACAGTCCATGGCGTATTCGTCGGCGAACTTGCCTACGTCGGCTTCGGGGCCCTTGACCCAGCGGATTCCGTGAGCCGGCACGCGGTCGAGTTGAACGTTCGCGCCATATTCGCTTTCGAGGCGGAACTTCAAGACGTCGAACTGGAGTTCACCCACCACGCCAATCACCGGAATGGCGGACTTGAGCGGTTCGTACAACTGCGTAGCACCTTCTTCGGAAAGTTCGGCGAGCCCCTTCGCAAGTTGCTTGCTCTTGAGCGGGTTCAATAACGTCACGCGGGCGAAGTGTTCCGGGGCAAAGTCCGGAATGCCTGTATAATTCATCTTTTCGCCGTCGGTAAGCGTATCGCCGATGCGGAAAAGCCCCGGGTCGTTGATACCCACGATGTCGCCAGCCCAGGCGTGGTCGATGACTTCCTTGTCTTTCGCGAGGAAAGCCGTCGGAGCGGCCAAACGAATGTCGCGGCCAGTACGCACGTGGTAAACCTTCTCGCCACGGGTAAAGCTGCCCGAACAAATGCGGAGGAATGCTGTGCGGTCGCGGTGCTTCGGGTCCATGTTGGCCTGAATCTTGAAGACAAACGCACTGAAGGCGTCTTCGCCGGGGTTCACCGGACGCTTGTCCGTGTCACGAATCATCGGCGGAGGAGCGAGTTTCGCAAAGGCGTTCAAAAGTTGGCGCACACCGAAGTTATTGACGGCACTGCCGAAGAACACGGGGCACATTTCGCCCTTCAGGAACATTTCGTGGTCGAACGGATCCATGCCGCCCGTGACCATTTCGTATTCTTCCTTGAACTGGTTCACCCAGTTCTCGCCGCAAAGTTCAACCAGTCGCGGGTCGTCCGGGCCAGTCATCTGAATGATTTCCTGCTTGCCGTCGTCCGGGTTGAAGGTATGGAAGGTATTTTCGGCGATGGAATAGACGCCCTTGAAGAGTTTACCCACGCCAATCGGGAGTGTAAACGGGGCCGTTTTGATGTGGAGTACGTTTTCAATCTGGTCGAGGAGGTCAAGCACATGGCGGCCGTCCAAGTCCATCTTGTTGATGAACGTGATAATCGGAGTGTGGCGCATGCGGCAAACGTTCATGAGGCGAATCGTCTGCTTTTCGACGCCGTTCACACTATCGATGAGCACAAGCGCAGCATCCACGGCGGTAAGCGCACGGTACGTATCTTCGCAGAAGTCCTGATGCCCCGGGGTATCGACCAGGTTGAACATGCAACCTTCGAACGGGAAGTTCAAAACGGAACTCGACACGGAAATACCGCGCTGCTGTTCAATCTTCATCCAGTCACTGACCGTGTAACTCTTGTTCGCCTTGGCGCGCACGTGGCCCGCCTCGCGGATGACGTTTCCGTACCACAGGAACTTTTCGGTGATGGTGGTCTTACCGGCGTCAGGGTGGCTGACGATTGCAAAAGTACGGCGTTTTTCAATTTCTGGATTCATAATCAGCTATGAGGTCGGGCCTAAAGGCCCTTTGAGGTATGAGGTATGAGGAATTTCAGCAAAACAGACCGTATCGCAGAAACAATCCTTAACTTTTCGCGCACAAAGATAGAAAAAAGGAACGAGGACGGCAATGAAGGAAGGACGCCCTTCGGGCTTTGAGGTATGAGGTCGGTGCTTCGCGCCTTTGCTAAATGAACAATTAACAATGAACAATTCAAAGAATGGCGCCAGAAGGCCGTTTCAAAAGGTTCCTTCGAGCAGCATCTGCGGGGCTGCCGTGTTGCGACCGCTGTTAATTACTAGTTTTACAACAAATGCCAACTGCAAAATCCACAAAGCCATTGAATCACGCCAAAAAGGCGAAGGCGGCCTCCCCTGCGGTTCGGACGTTCGTCACGCACGAGTTTCCGGCGCTGTTCGCACCCGATTCCGAGATTCTGATGCTCGGTTCCATCCCCTCGCCCAAATCGCGCGAACAGGGGTTCTACTACGGGCATCCGCAAAACCGCTTCTGGAAGGTCATGGCGCAGGTGCTCGGAGAACCGCTCCCCGCAACCATCGACGAAAAGAAGAAAATGCTCCTGAAGCACAAAATCGCCCTGTGGGACGTCCTTGACAGTTGCACCATCGTCGGAGCAAGCGATACGAGCATCGAAGACGTCGTCCCGAACGACATTTCAAAAATAGTCGCGAAGACAAGAATCAAGCGCATCTTTTGCACGGGCGCCACCGCACACAAGCTTTACCAAAAATACTGCGAAGCGGGAACCGGCATGCCAGCCATCAAACTGCCGTCCACCTCCCCCGCCAACTGTGCCGTCAAATTCGAGAAACTCGTTGAAGCATACCGAGATTTAGGGATTAGAGGCTAGGGTTAATCACGCGTTGTCAACGCACCTCAAAGCGAGTGAAACGAGCGACCTCATACCTCGAAGGCACAAAGTGCCGCCCTCACACCTCTAGCGAAGCGACCTCGAAGGCACAATGTGCCGCCCTCATCTATGATGATACGGGTGGTTCTGCATCACCATCTGCACGCGGTACAGTTGCTCCACGGTAATCACGCGGGCATGGTCGTGCGTAAAAGTCAAGGGCGAAAGCGAAAGCAGCAAGTCCGCCGACTTCTTCAAATTCTCGTCAATACCGTAAGCCGAACCAATCAAGAACACGATATTCCCCGGGAAGCGCGCCTGCAGCGTATCGGCAAGTTTCACCGTATCCATCAGTTTGCCTTCTTCGGACAAAATAACGCGTTTGTATTCATTACGCGGGAATTTCTTTTCGAAAAGAGCGGCCTCCTGCGCCAAGGACTGCACACGGTCATCCAGCTTGGATTCCTTGAGTTCCACGACTTCCAAGGGCTTCGCGGAGGTGCGCAAGCGCTTCACATACTTTTCGACCTCGTCCGCTATAAACGGCGAACCGGCCTTACCGAAAACTGCTAATACCCATTTCATAGATTAGTGGTTGGTGGTTAGTGGTTGGTGGTTGACGCCTTCGGTGTCCGCGGTGTCTTTCTTTAACCTCAAAGGCCGCAGGCCGCCCTCTAGCGAAGCGACCTCATACCTCACACCTATTACCTTCCGACGGCTAGGCGTTCAATCAAGAAGGCCGGCATTCCGGCTTTGCGCATGCGTTCCTGTGTCTGGAAAACATCGTATTCCACGCGGATCAGGCGGACGCACTTGGTTTCGGTATCCAACAGGCACCAGCAGGCACGGGGGTCGCGGTCACGCGGCTGGCCAACGCTACCCACGTTCACAAGCAAGCGCTCGGTATCGGAGACGACATACTCGTACTCGTCCAAAATCTTTGGAATGGCCATGGGGCGACTCGCAACGATTACCGGACTGTGGGTGTGCCCAACAAAACAGTACTTGCCCGAAAAATGGTCGAAGGCATCGAGGGCGTCTTCAAGGTCCGTCACGTACACCCAGTCGGCAGGCGAAAGGGGCGATGCGTGCACAAAGGTAATGTCGTTTTCTTCAAAAATGTACGGGAGGGTTTTCATGTAGGCCAGTGACTCGGCGCTCAAGTTGTTTTGCGTCCACTCAATGGCTTGCTTGGCGTAGGGGTTGAATCCAACGCTGGATTCGTACTTGATCCCCACACTGTCGTGGTTGCCAATCAAGCAAGCATCCATGTTTTCACGGGCCAGGGCAACGCACTCGTTGGCATCTACGCCGTAACCCACCAAGTCGCCAAGACATATTCTACGTTCCACGCCGTTTTCTTTCATAGACTGGAGGACCGCCTCGAAAGCAGTGGCATTGGAATGGATATCTGAACAAATACCGTAAAGCATGCGTGTAATTTAACAATTCTTTTCTATCTTTGGGCGCGTATGGAAGTCATAGAAGACAAAACAAAGGTGAGCATAGCGTATACGCTCAAAGAAACAACGGGCCGCATTCTCGAAGAAGTGCCTGCGAGCCACCCCTTTGTGTACATTCATGGCTACAACAACATTATTCCCGGGCTTGAAACCGCCCTCGCGGGTCGAAAACTGGGGGAAAAGTTCAGCACAGAAATTCCCTGCGACTTGGGATACGGTGCCTACCGCAACGACCTGGTACTTCAAGTACCCAAAGCCGAACTAGAAGACGTTGGTGAACTCTGGCTCGGGATGGAACTCGAAATGTTCATGGATAACGACATCCGCGAATTCCAGTTGCCCGACACCGCCGATGAATTCTGCGACGATTTGAATTTGAACGACGACGAAGAAAGCGATGGCATCTACGTGGTCAAGGAAATTTACAAAGACACCGTGCTGGTAGACGGGAACCATCCGTTCGCCGGCAAAGACCTCATTTTTGAAGTCGAAGTCGTGGCTATTGACGCCCCGAGTTTCACTGAACTCGAATCCGGATTCCCCGACGGCGAAGACGAATTCGACGACGACAGTTACGACAACAGTTACGACGACGGTTACGACCAAAACGAAAACAGGAGATGGCGCTAATGGCATCGATGGACGAACTCAAGAAAGCAGCAGGCGTGCGTGCCGCCGACATGATCAAGGACGGCATGACCGTGGGTCTTGGAACGGGCAGTACTGCAGCCCACATGGTAAACCGCCTCGCCGAACGCATCAAGACCGAAGGCATCCGCGTAACGGGAGTAAGCACCAGTTGGAGCACAACGCTCCAGTGCAGAAGTCTCGGCATCCCCCTCAAGGAAATGGGCGAAGTTTCGCACCTCGACATGGTCATCGACGGCGCCGACGAAATCGACAGCGACAAGAACCTGATCAAGGGCCGCGGAGCCGCTCACCTGCTCGAAAAGATCGTGGCGTCCATGACGGACGAATACATTATTATCGCGGACTCCGGCAAAAAGGTAAACAAACTTGGTGAAAAGTTCGCCGTACCTCTCGAAATCATCCCGGGCGCCATCGCCGTTGTAACCGAACGCGTCAAGAAACTCGGTGGCGAAGTCAAGGTGCGCATGGGTGCTCCGGGCAAGGACGGTCCGGTCATCAGCGACAGCGGCAACCTCATCGCCGACGCCAAGTTCGGCCTCATTGACAATGCAGACAAACTTGCTCGCGACCTGGAACACATCGTGGGCATTGTCGGACACGGCCTCTTTATCGGCATGGCCACAAAGGTCATCTTGGCCGACGCAGAGAAGGGACTCATCGAGTTTTAAGCAGCACACACAAAACCGCGAGTTGCAACAAAATTTCTCTAGATACAAGAAAACCCCGGTCCTAAGACCGGGGCTTTCTTTTAAGCTTTAAGTCGTGACTTATGCTTCGTCGTCGGAGAGTTCCGGAGCCTTCTTGATCACGTTGCGGCGGCCGTAGCGAACCTTGGACGGATCAAAAGTGGTTTCAACCGGAGCGACTTCGGCTTCTGCAACAGCGGGAACTGCAGCAGGAGCGGATTCCACAGCAGGAGCAGCCGGAGTTTCAACCGGGATGCGCGGAGCCAGCGGGCGGCGGGCTTCGGCAGCGGGAGCTTCGGCAGCGGCAACTTCGGCAGCAGGAGCCTGGGCGGCTTCGGCGGCAGGAGCTTCGGCGTTGAATTCACGACGCGGACGATCAGGACGACCATCGCGGCGGTCACGGCGCGGACCACGGTCCTGACGCTGTTCGTTGCGGTCACGGTTCTGACCCTGCTGAGCCTGGCCGTTCTTGTCACCGCGGTTTTCTTTATTCTGACGATCCTTGTTACGATTGTCCTTATTATTGCGATCACCACGCTGAGCCATTTCCTGAGCGCTTACGGGGCGACGGGAGTTCGGCTTCAAGTTCATGTCAGGGGTGAGCTTTTTAACAATCGGAGTATGGAGATTGTCGAGAATCTTGTTAACCTTGCTAAGGATAACGATGCACAGAATCACTGCAACGAGTGAAAGTGCGAGAGCAATGTATTCCATCGGGCACCTCATAAGTAAGGGTTGAACCACAACTGCAGGCTGGAAAAGACCTGCAGACGGGGTGATTGCAAGTGTGTGTTAATTTGGGGCCATCTTAATAACGCTTCTGCAGAAGCTTGACGGCCAAGGGGCTCCGTTGCGGATAAATCCGGAACTATGGAGCGAGCGGTTTACGCCGGAGCAATAAACCAAAGGGCAATCACGTGGGCAAATTTACAAAAATTTAGGCTAAACGAACGCTTTTTCTACGACTTTTTGCATTTTATCGGTCATTGCGTCCCAACTCATGCCCAAAGCGCGCTTTTTTGCGTTGTTTTCGAGTTCCGACAGGCGGTCCTTGTCGTGCAGAACTGCGGCAGCCTTCTGGCAGAACCCCTCGGGATCGTCGTTTTCGTAAAGCAGGCCCGTAACGCCATCCACAACGGAATCCTTGAGGCCGGCCACATTGTTGGACATGGAAATGGTGCCGCAAAGGTTCGCCTCGATGTTGTTGATGCCCCAGCCTTCCTTGAAACTCGGGTTGATGAACAGGGAGGAGCGACTTAGAAGGTCGCGTTTTTCGTCTTCGGACACGCGCCCCAAAAAGCGAACGGAATCCTGCACCCCCAGTTGGGCCACCTGTTTTTCGAGTTCAGCGCGGTAGTCGCCGCCACCGGCCACCTCGAGCACAATTCCCGGGACAAGTTCGCGCAGGCGAGGCATCGCATTGATAACGAACTGGGCGTTCTTGTACTTCATGAGGCGGCCCACGTACGAAATCACGGGAGGATTCGCCTTGGCCTCGGTCGGCCTGAAGTATTCGGTATCGATGCCCGGCTCCACCACTTCGGTCCACTTGGACTTGATTCCCATGTCGGCAATTTCGTCTGCGGTGCTCTGCGAAATGGCAAGGAAGTTTTCGCCCTTGTAAAACAACGCCACAGCACGTTCCATCAAGTAGACGTACAGGGCGAACGGGAAAAAGGCTTCGCGGAAAATCGACTTGCGGAAGAAGTGCATCACCATATGGAGGCGCTTCGTCTTGGTGCCAAGCGGAGTGAAAAATGGAATCTTGTTCAGGTCCTCGACAATGAGGTCGTATTCTTTCTGATGCTTGCGGGCGTAAAAGAAAGCGGAATAGTTGAACAGGAACTTGGAACCTATACGGACAGTGCGCATGCCATCGACAACTTCTTCGTCGGACATTCCTTTTACTTTGTGTGCAAGGACGGTCACATCGTAGCCGCGAGTATTGAGTCTCTTGAAAATCTCGTGAAAGTAAAGTTCGGCGCCGCCCGCTTCGGGGTTCTTGATGTCACGCCAGTTGATGAGCAAAATCTTCTTGTTGGCCACGATATTACCTATTCTTTTTCAAACCGCAATATACAAAATGAAGGGTTTAGGCGTCAAGCAGGCGCCGGACGCCTTCGTTAAAGACTTCGGGCGGTTGCAAAAGGCTCACCACAATCCAGCCGTCCTCGTCGAAGTCGAAGAAAAATCCCGGCTGCACCAGCAAATGCTTTTCGCGAAGCAGGCGGAGCGTAAGTTCCTCATCGTCATCGCCGAGGCGCACCGCAGCGTACCAGCCGCCGAGAACCTCGGGGCAATACTTGCTCGGGAAGGCCGCACGGAGCGCGGCCCAGTTTGCTTGCAGACGTTCGCGGATGGCGGCCTCGTACGCTGCGGCATGCTTGAGCATGGGGCGCGCAAGCGCCTGCGCCTGCGCAGAAACGCTCAAGTAAGCGTCCGCCACGAATTCAAGCGCCGCACGAATCGGTTCGAACTGTTCCTCGGGAGCGTAAAATGCCATCCAGCCAAGTTTGAGCTGCGGGCTTCCCACAGTCTTGCTTAAGCCGTTCAACCAGAAAATCGGGCACTTCGGGAGAGCCGTCGAGGCGCCCCCCGTCTCCCGTCTAATAAACTCCCAACTGCGGCGGACTTTCGGGTCGATGGCATAGTCGCCAAAGACTTCGTCCACTACAAGGACCATGTTACGTTGTTCGCAGAACGAGACAATTTCGTTCCATTCCTTTTCGCTCACACAGTGGCCCGTGGGGTTATGCGGCGAAACAAGCAAGAGAATCTTCGCATTGTCCGGTGCGCTCAAAAGGCTATCGGAATCAATCGCAAAGCGGAAAATATTAGACGCTCCACGCACGGATTCTCGCAAATCCGCCAGGGAACGTTTGCGTTCTTCGCGCTTGAGTTCCAAGAAATACGGGTAGCATTCCAAATGTTCCAACTGCGCAAGCGTATCCAGAAGCGGATACCCCGGCATCGGCGTGAGAATCGCATCGCCCGGATCGCAGAAAGTTTTGAACAAAATACTGTAAGCTTCGCTCGTACTCGCGGTAAGCAGGATTTGTTCCGCGCTGAACCAGCCTCCCCTTTCGCGGTAGTATTCCGCCACCGCCTCGCGAGCCTCCCGCCTTCCAGCGGCGTCAGCCACCCAAGTGCCAAAATCGTGACGGGCATCGTCCACCGCAGGCTGCAAATCGAACGGCAAACCCACGCGCAAAGGACTGCTCACCGTCATGTCGATGAAGACGGCACAGTCTTTGCGTGCGGCCTTCTTCCCCGCCGTCGCAACTTCTGCGCCAGTCACGCATTCTGCACCCGCAGCAATTTCTGCGCGGACCTCGGCCTTCGCGGCCTCCAGTTCAGCAAAGAACGGACTCGGATTCAAATCTTTCGGCAAACGGGAAGAGAACATAGTAGACTTCGCCTTTACGATTTCTTTTTCAACATTTTCACGAGCATAGTCGAAATCAAAATTCCCGCAGGCAACACGACAGCAATCGTCAGCAAGATGAGTTTTTGAAAATCGCCCAAGTCATTGAACTTTTTCTTGAACGCCTTGAGACGGGCCCCCAGCCCAGGCTTCTTGGGCATCTTCCCCAAGTCCTCGGAACCGGCAAATCCCTTAGCGTTCGGAAGTTTGCCCCGCACGGATTGAATCGTCGACTTAATAGGCTGAACAAAGCCACGGAACATCCCCGTGACTTTGTCGATTCTTTTTACAAAAGGTCTTTTCAGTTTTTCTATCAAGGACATGGGACTAGTGGTTCGTGGTTGGTGGTTAGTGTTTGGTGGTTAGTGGGCGGCATCGCCGCCATACTTCCCCCTGTTTACCAACCACAAACCACTGTTTACTACTTGTACAGCAAATTCACGCCGCCGAACAGGGCGCGCATGTTCGCCTTCAAGGTATCGCTCGAAACGCCGCGGCCTTCGACTTCCATGTCGTTCGCCTTCAAGAGCATGCGGCTGAGACCGCGACCGGCCCAGACCTTGTCGCTTTCGGGCACAACGAGCTGGCGGTACTTCACGAGTTCCACCGGCATGCCAATTTCGCGCATCAGCATGAGGCCAGCTTCGATCGGGCCTTCCGCCGTCACGGACTTGACCATGGCCTCGCCATCCTTCTTGAAGTGGAAGATGAAGCGGTTTTCGTCGGGCACGACTTCGATGTTGTTGAAAATCAGGCGGCCGTTCACGTTCACGAACTTTTCGCGGAACACGTCCAGCACGCGGTCGGCGCAGAGTTCGCCTTCCTTTTCGCTCAAGGCCTTCAACACCGGCTGGAGCGTCGTGGCTTCCAGCAAGGTCATCTTGTAGCCGAACTTCGTGATAATTTCGTACACGGCGGTGCGGCCGCTCTGGCTCGTGAAGCTCAGGGCGTCGTTCTGGTTGCGGCCGATGATGGAGTAGTCGATCGGGCGGTAGGCGCCCTTCTTCATGTCCTTCGTCTTAGAAGCTCCATCCTGGTGGATGCCGCTGCGATGAACGATGGCTTCGGCGCCAATCAGCGGGGCGCGGTTGTAAATGTTGATGCCGCTCCAGTGGCTAATCAAAATGGCGGTTTCATAAATGCGTTCCAGGTGCAGGCCCGTATTCACGCCGGAATTGTGCAGGCCAACGGCCACTTCGTACAGGTTCGTGTTGCCGCAGCGTTCGCCGAGGCCGTTCAGGGCCACTTCGAGCTGCGTTGCGCCCACGAAGAAGCTTTCGACGGTGGCGGCGGTCGCCATGCCAAGGTCGTTGTGGCAATGCACAGAAATAGTGATGTTCTTCGGCAAGGCTTCGTACACCTGCTGAATCTGGTCCACGTACAGCTTCGGGCGGTAGCGTTCCACGGTGTTCGGCAGATTGATTGTCGTAGCGCCGGCTTCGACGACAGCCTTCAGCACGTCGATTACAAAATCCATGTTCTCGAGGCAGTCGCCAAAATGTTCGGCGCTGAATTCCACGTCGCCCTTGTCGCCCACGAGGGACTTCGCGAACTTCACGCACTTCACGGCCTTTTCCTTCACCTGATCCGGCGTCAGGTGCAGTACGTGCTCCATGGAGAGCGGGCTTGTGGCAAGGAAGGTATGGATACGCGGATGCGGAGCGAACTGCACCGCTTCCCAGCAGCGCTGGATATCGCTTTCCACGCAGCGGGCAAGGCCCGAAACCACAATCTTCTTTGCGGACTCGTCACCTTCTTCAGCCATCTGCGCCGTGAGCTTCGCAAGTTCCATGCACGATTCGAAATCCATCTGGCTCGAGGCCGGGAAACCGACTTCGGCACCCTGCACACCCAACTTCAAAAGTTGCAGGTAAACGTCCTTTTTCTGGGCATTGTTCCAGGGCTTCGGAAGCGCCTGGTTGCCGTCACGCAGCGTCACATCGTAAAAGAAAGGTTGTCTTGTCTCGTTCATTTTTATCTCCTTGCCGGCACCAATACGCCGCAAAGTCATTTTTCCGCCTTAAAAATAGCATTTCAAGCCTAAAAAAGAACCCGCTTCGTACTGGAAGCGGGCTTTTAAGTGAAATTCTATTCAAAAACTTTGAAATAACCTAAAACCTCGCTCCGTTCGCGATGCAAAGTAGAAGTCGAAGGTTAAGGTTCTTTTTCATGTCCCTAAATATAGCCCCATTAATTGAATATGTCAAGAGGTTTCCTTCTCGGCAGCCCTTGGCGTCGTCACCGAAAACAACTATTTTTTGACCATGGACCACGAATACACCATCAGCGGCAGGATTTTCCCGGAACTAGAGCAAGTCAAGACAACCTCCGAATTCCAGAAATTCGCAAGCAAAATCAGTTGGATTGAACAGGATTTCGAGTCGACCGGACTTAAAGTGGACCTCACCCCCTGCAGCGCAATTGTTTCGATGAAAAGCGAAAACATCGAGAACCCCCTGCTGGAACAGGCGTGCGTCAATCTGTCACTCATCCTTGACTGTACGGTAATGCTCTGCAAGCATCACGAAGTTTACGGTGTGGCAAACGTGTTTAACGGCGGTTCCGACTACGAGGTAATCGACGAGGACTGTGATTTGTGGATATGCAAAAAAGGCACACGCCAGCACAGCGAGCACACTAAATACTGGAACGAAAAATTTGCGGAGCAAGAACGGGATTTTTCCAAGTCGGACACGGCACAAGCCATACTTAACTTATTCAAAAAATAAGTTCGTTTCAAAAAAAGGTTGACCTTGAGGTCAACCTTTTTTTAAAGTTCTTCCCAGATGTCGTTCGGGAGTTTTCCGATATCCCGAAAATCGAGTTTGCCGCCATGACCTGCCGAAGAAACGTTCACCAGACGGGCCAGCGGTTTTCCGGCTCGTTCGATGACAATTTCTTCTTGCGTAAGCGCCACCTGGTTCAGCAAATTGCCGAAGTTCTGGCGGGCTTCCATGGCGGTAACTGTTTTTGACATATTACTTCTTTGCGGGTTTGGCTTCGGCAGGTTTTGCTTCGGCAGCAGGAGCGGCAGCCGGTTTTACTTCGGCCTTCGGAGCTTCGGCGGGCTTGGCTTCGGGGGCTGCGGCAGGGGCTGCTTCGGCCTTCGGGGCTTCGGCGGGCTTGGCTTCGGCATCAGGAGCGGCAGCCGGTTCAGCCTTAGGAGTTTCCTCGGCCTTCTGCTGCAGGGCCTTGTCCTGAATCACGAGATCCACACGGCGGTTCTTCTGGCGGCCTTCCTTGGTGCTGTTATCGGCAATGGGCATCGTCATGCCAAGACCCTTGGCAGTCAAGCGAGTTGAATCGATTCCCTGTTCAACAAGGAAGTTCTTCACGTTGTCGGCACGCTGCTGCGACAACTTCATGTTGTGCTCTTCGGAACCGGTGTTATCGGTGTTGCCTTCAACAGAAACGTTGAACTGCTGGTACACAGAAAGAATGCCGGCGACCTTCGCAAGGCTTGTCTTGAGGTCGGCCTTGAGGCTTGCCTTGTTCACGTCGAACAAGATATCGCTCATGGAAAGGATGATACCGCGGGCGTCCTTCGAAACCTGAATCAACTTGGACTGGAGTTCGTTCAACTTGTTCATGGCTTCGGCCTGGCGGGCTTCGGCCTTTGCACGTTCTTCGGCAAGAGCCTTCTTTTCGGCCTCGAGTGCAGCCTTTTCGGCTTCCAATTTTTGCTGCAGGTCGGCTTCGCGTTCGCCAGCGGCCTTGAGGGCGGCTTCCTGGGCGGCAGCCTCGGCCTGGAACTTCTCCTGGTTCTGCTGCATTTCGGCCTGGAGCCTTGCCTCCTGGTCCTTCATCTTCTTCTTTTCAGCTTCGAGGTCGTTCACCTTGCCGCTGCGGGCCTGGTTAATCTGTTCCTGGATAGCCTCGATGGAGCGGGCCGTGGCAGCACGCTTTTCCCAGTTTTCGTTCATGTGGTTACGAAGAGCCTGGGATTCGGCCTCGATTTTCACAATCTGCACATAGAGCGAGCACTTGGAGGCGAGGGAAACAGACTTGGGAGACATCGGGTCGTCTTCGACGGCAGCCTTCAAATCAATTGCAGTCCCTTCGGCTTCGAGCAAGGCAATCTTTGCGTTGGTGCCGTTGGCGGGCACGGCCTTCTTGGCCTGGTCAAGGGATTCACGGCACATGTCGTACAACGACGGAATGGATTCCTGGGCAACGGCGGAACCGGCGACAAAAGCACCCAATGCAAGTACACTAGAGAATTTCATTACTTGGCCCCCTTGGTTTCCTGGTCCAAAATGTTCTGGTAGAGGAGTTTGCGTTCCACGTCACTGCGAAGTTCGCTTTCAAGGCGTTCGTCTGCCTTCTTGAGGGAATCGCGCTCAGCCGAAACGAGGGCTATGCGATATTCCAAGGAACTCTTTTCGGCGGCATCAAGAGCCAGTTCCTCTTCGCCGTTTTGCTGGAACACCTTGGCGGAATCCAACGTGGCCGAAGCCGTTTCGGTTACAGAAGCGGGCAATTTGGACTCATCGGCTACGACCTTGGCGGCCTCGGCCTGTCCTATAGAACGATCGACGGCCTGCTGATTACCTGCACAGCCTGCCAAAAGCACAGCGGAAATCCCAAACAGAATTTTCGAAAATTTCATTATAACTCCTTAATCAACGTTATAAGTTACTCTTTAAAGGTAAAAAATTTTATTTTTCCAAATGTACCTTTTTATGCAAAATAATGTTTATGGACGCACAAATTCGCTCATTCTCGGTTAAAAACTTCTTAACCTCTATAAAAAACAAACTTCAAGAGACGCCCACGGTGTGGATTCACGGGGTTTTGACGCAAGTGACCGAGAAAGGCAACATGGTGTACATGAACATTGCCGATTTCAAGGAAGGCGACGTGAAACCCGAGGCCACGATGCCCTTGAGTTGCTATGCAGGCCGCTTCATGGACATCAGGCTCAAGGCGGCCTCCTGCCCCACCCCCTTTGAAATCAAGGACCAGTTAAAGGTTTGCTTTTTAGTAAAGGCTGACGTCTACATTCCCTTCGGGAAACTGCAGGGAACCGTACTGGACATAGACCCCGTTTACACCCTGGGCGAACTCGCCATCACACGCGCCGCCATTTTAAAGCGCCTCGCCCTGGATGGCCTCCTGGATAAAAATAAAAACTTGGAACTCGCCAAGACCCCCTTGCAGGTCGGGCTCATCACCGGCGAAAAGACCGCCGCCTACAAGGATTTCACCACAAGGCTCGACGCCTCCCCCTTCAATTTCAAAGTGACCACAGAGTACGCCCGCATGCAAGGCAACGAAACCGAAGCAAGCGTCATCGCGGCCATGGAAAAATTGCTGCAGAATCCGGAACTCGACGTAATCTGCATTGTCCGCGGAGGCGGTTCAAAGACCGACTTGAACTACTTCGATAGCGAAGCGCTCTGCCGAGCCGTAGCCAACTGCCCAATTCCCGTGTTTACAGGGATCGGCCACGAAATTGACAAGAGCCTGCTCGACGAAGTGGCCTACCTTTCGTGCATCACGCCCACCGACTGCGCCAAGCGACTCGTGGAACGCGTGCAGGAAAGTTGGAACGAAATGACCACGACGGCAAAAAGAATCGCCGACGGAACAAAAAGTTTGCTGAACGACCACAACAAGGACCTGGCAAGTGCCGGGAACGCCCTGCAGCAAAAAGTGTCGGCGCGCCTGCAGCAAGAAAAGACAAGGCACACCCTCATCAGTTCCGTTTTGCAAAAGGATGTCCAATTCATTGTAAAAAACGAAACGCTGCACCTGGACCGAAACGCAGAAGGCCTGCACCAAGGTTCCCGCAAAATTTTAGACCTTGCCAAGAGCCGTTTTGAACTGTTGGAAACACGCGTCAAAAATGCCGACCCGCAAACCGTACTTGCCAAAGGCTACACACTGACTCTCGATTCCAACGGGAAATTCATACGCAACGCGGCACAACTAAAAACAGGCGACATACTGAAAACAAAATTCAGGGACGGAGCCGTGGAATCCGTAGTGCGCTAAACTGCGCTACCGTCAAAAGCCATTAGCGGTGTTCGTTCGTTGTGGGCGCAAGGCCCCTGAAAAAAGCGAGCCCCTCGAAATCGTTTTTCAAAAGTTCAATCGACGCGCCAATCATGTAAAGGCTTCCGGTAATGAGCAACGGTTCATCTTCAACCAAATCGTGCATCACATCGTCGATATATTCGCGGTCGAGTTCACCTTCGCTAGCCACGTTCAGGCCAAGGCCGGCAAGTTCGCCTCGCAAATCAGAAAGTTCACGGAACCTGGGGTAAGGAGTCCTGGTGATATGCCAGTGACTCACATAGGGCGACATCAACTTGAGCATTTCCCCAACGTCCTTGTCCTTGAGAGCCCCGAAAACGCAATGGAATTTTTTTCCGGGGTAATACTGTGCAAGAGTCTGTACCAGGCGACGTACCGCATGGGAATTATGGGCACCGTCCAATATAACACGGACGTTGCCGGCGCCATCCATCAACTTTTGCATGCGCCCCGCCCAGGAGCGATTTTTCAGGCAATCCAGGGCTATCGAGTCGCTATAGCCGCAACCGCCCAATGAACCTACACGACCATTCAAGAAAATGGCCGCAGCCGCAAGCGAAAGGCTAGCGTTTTCAACGTAATGCCGCCCCAAGTTCGGCAACACAATGTCATCGCGAATTTCGGGAACCCTGACGGACGCCCCGAGTTTTTTGGCTAGTTCACGACCTTCCTCAAGCAATTCCTTAGACAATCCGCCCAGCACAAAAATCTTGCCACCCGCAGCCTCGCAAGTCTCTCCCACCACGCACATTTTCTCTTTGAGAATCGCGCTCTCGGTCGACCCGAGGACCTCGGTATGTTCAAGCCCGATGCTCGTCACCACGGCGACATTTCCATCGGCCACAGCAGTGCTATCCAGGCGTCCGCCCATGCCCGCCTCGAGCACAGCGACATCGATTCCCTGTTCAGCATAGTACAAAAACGCGACAATCGTCAAGACTTCGAAAAAAGTAGGTTCCACATTCACAGACTTCGCCGCATCACGGACCTGCAAAATCAAGCGGTCCAAATCGCTTTCGCCAACGGGCAAATCGTTCACGCGAATACGTTCACGCAAGTTCACCAGGTGCGGACTAGTGTACAGCCCTGTTTTAAGTCCATGCGCCTGTAGAACCCCGGCCAGGTAGAAACTCGTGGAACCCTTGCCGTTCGTGCCCACCACATGAATGGTCTTGAACTTTTTTTCGGGATTACCAAGAACTTCACAAATTTTGCGGGTCGACGTAAGCCCAGGCACAATCCCGAACATCAGTCGGGTTTCGAGATATTCCATACCGGCGTTTTGCATAGCCCAAATATATTTAACTGCGGGCATTGACAATCGCTGCAAACTTTATATTTTACAAGAAAAGCATTCCCATTTTTTATTATTCGTTCAAGGCGCAACCTATGTCTAGGCGTTTCTTTGTATTTACATTTGCAGCAACCCTTGCTGCGTTTTTCAGCGTATCCCAAGCAAAGGTCGACCCAGCGGCGCCTCCACAGCACTACAACTACCGCGACGCAAGCAAGCAACTGCGCCGCGTGTACTACGGGGACTTGCAGGAGACCCTTTACTGCGGATGCAAATACGACGACAAGAAAAACGTGGACTACAGCAGTTGCGACTTCAAACCGCGCGACAATCCACGTCGAACGAGTTTCAAACGCGCCGAACGCATAGAATGGGAGCACATGGTAACGGCCCACAATATGGGACATTTTCGTCCATGCTGGAAAGAAGGCGGACGTAAGAACTGCAGCGCGAACGATTCCACCTTCAAACTGATGGAAGGCGACATGCACAACTTGTGGCCAGCCATCGGCGAAGTGAACGGAGACCGCAACAACTTTATGTACAGCCAGTGGACAAACGACCCGACGCCCATGTACGGGGAATGCAAGACCATCGTAGACTTCAAGGAGAAAAAAGTCCAACCCCGCGAAGAAGCACGCGGCATTGTGGCCCGCGCCAGTTTTTACATGGAAAAAACCTACGGCGTAAAACTTTCGAACCAGGACCGCAAACTATTCGAGGCATGGGACAGAATGTACCCCGTATCGGAAAAGGAATGCGAAAGGGACCGCCGCATATTCAAAGTGCAAGGCGACCACAATCCCTTTGTGTTCGAAAAGTGTTCCGCTAAATAAAACGTATGGATTCCGGCAAGCCGGAATGACGCTACAAAACCGTAGTCACCTTGGGAGTGCGGAGCACGAGCAGGGCCCATACGTCTCGAAAACCGTAGTCACCCTGGGAGTGCGAAGCACGAGCAGGGCCCATACGTCCTACAGGTGCAATACCGGATGTATGGATTCCGGCAAGCCGGAATGACGAGGTCGGGGCGGTTCGTATGGCGGAGCCTCCCGGAATGACGAAGTCGGGGCGGTTCGTATGGCGGAGCCTCCCGGAATGACGAAGTCGGGGCGGTTCGTATGGCGGAGCCTCCCGGAATGACGAGGTCGGGGCGGTTCGTATGGCGGAGCCTCCCGGAATGACGAGGTCGGGGCGGTTCGTATGGCGGAGCCTCCCGGAATGACGAAGTCGGGGCGGTTCGTATGGCGGAGCCTCCCGGAATGACGAGGTCGGGGCGGTTCGTATGGCGGAGCCTCCCGGAATGACTTCCGCGCGCGAGGGGACGATTACATCCAGCCGCGATCGGACGTGCCGGAAATGCCGCGAACCTTAAGATCGAAGTCATCCTTGTTCGTGGCAGCGTTCATGGCCGTCTCGATTGTGATTCGGCCATCCCTGTACAATTCCAGCAGAGCCTGGTCGAAAGTCTGACTGCGGTACTGCATATGTCCTTCGGCAATGGCATGTTCCACCATGTCAAGTTTATCCTTGTCGCGGATATATTCCTTGATGGCTGCCGTGTTCACGAGCACTTCGGCAGCAGGCACTCGGCCAGCGCCATCGGCTGTGGGCAACAAGCGCAAGGAAATGATACCGGCAAGCACTTCAGAAAGAAGAATTCGGATTTCGTCGTGCTGGTGCGGCGGGTACATGGAAAGCACACGCTGGATTGTTTCCGTAGCATTCGTCGTATGGATGGTTGCGAACACCATGTGGCCCGTATCGGCAGCGGTCAAGGCAATCTGCATCGTTTCGAGGTCACGGATTTCACCCACCAGAAGCACATCCGGATCCTGACGCAAGGCGGCGCGAAGAGCGTTGGCGTAAGACAGGGTGTCCACGCCGATTTCACGCTGCGAAATAATGGCCATGTTGTCTTTGTACAAATATTCAATCGGGTCTTCGACCGTGATGATGTTGACCGATTCCTTCTGGTTGATGTAATCCAGCATGGAAGCAAGCGTTGTAGACTTACCGGAGCCGGTTGTACCCGTAACAAGCACAAGGCCACGGCGGGTAAGCGCCAAATCGCGAATGATTTCGGGAAGTTGGAGTTCTTCGAAGGCGGGAATCTTCGCCTTGATGTGACGAATCACCACGGCAATAGTGCCGCGCTGGCGGAAAACGTTCACACGGAATCGTCCCATGTCGCGAGCGCCAACGGCGAAGTCGCATTCCTTATTTTGTTCAAAACGCAATTTCTGGTCGCGGTTCATAATGTCGTCCAAGAAGGAATCCATCATGGAACTATCGACGCGAGTATCGAAAATCTTCGTCAAGGCACCGTTAATACGATAAATAGGAGGCACACCCGTACGGATATGCAAGTCCGAAGCCTTGTGCTCCACCATTGCACGCAACAATTGTTCAATACGTAAATCAGCCATTAGTGCCTCCAAACTTTTCGCGATAGACCTTTTCCACTTCCATCAAGCGGTTCATGATTTCGGCGTTGTCCGGTTCTTTACGGGCCAAGTCTTCGTAGATATCCAAGGCCTTCTCGTAAAGCCCCTGTTCAAAGTAAATTTCGGCCAAAGTCCTTGTATTCAGGCTTTCATCAATGTCGGCGGCGCCACGTTCCAACGGAGCGGAAGGATCCTTGATGAGTCCGCTAGAGACTTCGTCATCGGAATCACCAGACATCAGAAAATCAACGCCACTGTTGCTCGGAGCCTTCTCTTCGGGGAGGTCGTCATCGGTACTGAAGAGACCCTTGAAGGCGCCATCTACAGCATTCTCGAGAGAATCGGCCTCGACGGCGGACGGGGCTTCGGGAGCAGCAGACACTTCTTCGAGTGCCGCAGGCTTTTCTTCGGGAAGGTCGTCATCGCCAAACAGATTGCTGAAGGACCTGTCCAAATCGTTTTCCAGGGACTCTTCCTTCAAAGGAGCCTCTTCGATGGCGGCGCCGGTATCTTCTTGAGTCGTTTCTGAAACAGCAGGAGATTCTTCCTTCACCTCGGGAATATCAAGGCTGTCGTCATCGCCAAACATACTGGAGAAGGCACTGCCCATTTCCTTGGCAAAGTTGTCTTCTTCCTTGGCAGGTTCTGCCGAAGGCATTACAAGTTCATTTTCGGCCAACGACACCTGTTCCGCCAGGGTTTCACTTGTTTCCGGTTCGGCTACGATTTCTTCGGCCTCAGGTTCGGCAGGCTTTTCTTCGGGAACATCGTCATCGCTACCAAAAATGCTATCGAAGGCACTGTCTACACTAAACTTGTCTTCGACGGCAGGTTCTGCAGGAGCCGAAGTTTCTTCGACGAGATCGCCGAACACAGATGCATTGCCTTCGACGGCGAAAGGTTTGTCTTCAACAGCGAAAGGCTTGTCTTCGACAACGGGAATGTCGGCAGCGACGGGTTCTTCTGCAGCAGGCTTTTCTTCGGGGATGTCGAGGGAATCGTCCGCGCCAAAAATACTGTCAAAAGCAGAGGCTGTTTCGGCAGCAGCGGCTTCTTCAACAGCAGGAGTTTCGTCTGCGCCCAGAGAAGCATCGGCAACATTCAGGGACTCATCGGAGCCAAAGGACAAGTCGCCAAACACATCGCTAGGAGAAGACTTTTCGAACAAGGAACCTTCACTCTTGGAATCCAAGGAATCGTCCAGTTCAAGAGAATCTTCTTCGGCAGATTTTTCAAACAATCCCGACGAACTTTCCGCCGGTTCGGCAGAGAAATCCGTTGCACTTGCGGCGCTTGTCTGCGGTTTTTCTTCGGGAAGTTCATCTTCGCCAAAGATATCGGCAAAGGCGCTGTCCACGCTTTGAGGTTTGTCTTCGACTGCAGGAGCCGCAGGCTTTTCTTCGGGAAGTTCGTCTTCGCCAAAGATGTCGTTGAAAGCGCTATCCACGCTCTGAGGTTTGTCTTCGACAGCAGGCGCCGCGGCACTGTTTCCAAACACGCTTTCTGCAGAAGATTCCTCAACCGCAGGTTCGTCTTCGAGGGATGTGGGCAAATCCAACTTGGCAAACGGAGATGCGGGAGCCTCGGGCTCCAAATCGTCATCGATACCGAACATGTCGGAAAGAGCGGAACTCACATCGCTTCCGGAGACCTCTTCGTCCGTGGGGAACACTTCCTGGGCCGAGGGTTCTTCGGATTCCAAAGCGTTCATTGCGGATTCCAGGGATTCCTGCAGGGAGTCCATGGTGGAATCATCGGAACCGTCAATGGAATTATCAATAGCGGAGAAGTCGGCAAATGCCTGGGCGTCGAAACCAGCATCATCGGCCGATGAATCTGTAAACTCGTCGGCAGCGGGCGCAGATTCCTCTGTCGCAACATCGGCGGAGGCAGAATCAACAGGTTCCGCGGCTGGTGCGGACAAGTCCATGCTCATGTCGTCGGGCATGGAGAATTCATCGTCGACCACCACTGCTGCAGAAGCAGCGGCCACGTCGGCAACGTCTTCTTCGACGTGATCATATTCTTCTTTCCAGAACGTATCCAGCGGGTCCATATCGTGGACGCGGCGATAGCACTTGTTGCGTTCGTTCTCGTTGCCCATTTGTTCGTAGGCATCGCCCATGCGCTTTTGAGCCGACAGGCAGAACGGGTCGAACTTCAGGGCCTTTTCGCATTCCATAATGCAGCCTTCGAAATCGCCCTTCTGGAACAATATCATGGAGCGGACAAGCATTGCCGGAACATCGCTGGGGTAAAGTGTAAGGCCACCGTCCACGCGCGCAAGCGACGTTTCCAAATCGCCCGACAAGCGTTCCAAGTCGGCAAGCCAGGCAAAGGCCTGCGACTTGTTCTTTTTCTTGCCAATGCTCTTTTTCAAAGAATCCATCAACGAAGTAGCCATTTATGCCCCCAACGGTAGAGAGATCGCTTCATCGGACAAAAGTACGGGAATTCCCTCACGGACCGGATAGGCACGACTGCCGTCTTCGGTGACAAGGGCTTCTTCCATAGTTTCCGAAATCTTTTCACCGGCAACGTTCTTCAATGTGCCAGCGGAAATAGCCTGGTTCAGGGATGCCAGACAGGCATCATCAGCCAACTTGAGCTTACCCCTAGTTTCGGGGCAGCAGAGGATATCCAAAAGTTTTGTATCGAACATAAGACCTTTATAATCAACCACTTAGATTATTTCTTATGTAAAAATAACATCATTTTTGGGAAAGGGATAACCCCTTCCCCATTTAATGTGCGTATTTGCGCGTATTTTGGGCGCTAATGCAGATATTTCAGGTCTACAAGGGCAAAATTGCCATTTTTGCCGTTTCCAATCAGCAAAAAGACCCTCAACTTGAGTTTTTCGAGCAAATTCTGGTCAAACGGCTCCCTGTAACCGGACTGGTTCGAGACTACCAGCAATTCTCGGCAGCCCGTACGATTACAAATGGATTCCATTTCGGAAAGGGAGCCCAGCAAATGCTTGCGGTTTTCCTCCACCACCTTGTCGGATTCGCCACTCACGCAACCCAGGATTTCGATTCCGGGAATCACATTGTAGCGATCGAACCAGTTGTCCAGGGAATCCTGGGAACCGCCAAGCAAAATGGAACAATGGCGTTTCTTGGCAAAGATGCGGTAGAAATAGTTTATCCAAAACGCCACACGACGCCAGGCAAGCAACGCAAAAGGAACAAGCACCACAGAAGCGCACAACAACAGCGAACGGAATATGACGCTATTGATAAAGTCTTCTGTGGAGCACAGCCTTTCGCCATGCATACAAATTCGTGCCAATGAGTAACCGACGCAACCACCCGTGACCAGCAGGTTCAAGGGAACCAAGCGCTGGATAAAGCGGCTTCCCTTAAGACTCCCGCTGGCATATTCACCGCTGAAAGCGAGGAAAAGCAGGTTCACAAGCGCCACGACACCGACAAACCACCAGTTTTCGGCAAAGGATTCCCGCAAAAGGAGCAATCCCCAAAGGGCCACCACCCCCAAGTCCAGGAATATTTTCCAGAATCGCGGAAGAAGTCTGGAGAACATACCGATAAAGGCTGCGAACAAGATACCGATGGCCACCAGGAACGACGGCACAAAATACAAGTCCTTGTGCTTCCTTACAAAGATAATCATGGCGCTGTAGAAATCCACATACGATTTCCAGCGACGGGTCTTGCAACTCTGCCCCTTGAAATGCAGAATGTTGGTCGCCGGCGTATAATAATTCTTGAACCCGGCAGCCTTGGTGCGGAAGCAAAGGTCAAGGTCTTCGCCGTACATAAAGAAGTCTTCGTCGAAACCATGCAGGGCATCGTAAAGTTCCTTACGGATGCAGAAGAACGAGCCACTGACAGCGTCCACTTCGGTCACTTCGTCGGGATCGGCGAACGTCATGTTATACGAAGCAAAGAGTTTACTCTTCGGGAAAAACGCAGCAAGGCCGACCGTCTTTGAAATTGCAGAGAACGTTGTCGGGAACGAACGGCGGCAAGCCAACTGCAAGGAGCCATCTTCGTTAAGGATGCGGCTACCCACAATGCCCGATTCAGGATGTTCGCTCATAAAATCGAGCATCTTACGGAACGAATCCCTCGAAACTACCGTATCGGGATTGATAAAGAACAGATTCGACTTGGTCGCCTGCTTTTCGGCCAGGTTGCAGCCTTTTCCAAAGCCATGGTTCACATCGGAATCAATCCAAACGACCTCGGGGAAGTAATCCTTGATTTCGGGAAGAATCGGTTCGTCGGAACCGTTGTCCAGCACAATCACCTGTGCATCGATACCTTCGCAGGCATCGCGAACCGACTTGAGGCACGCCGGGATAAAGTCGCAGGAGTTGTACGCGACAATGATTACGGAACAGGAATACTTTGCATCCATTATGCCAAACCCAGGCGAAGTTTGAGAACAAGGAAGAAGGCTTCGGAAATAATGCCTCCGCTCATCTTGGATGTTCCGCGGGTACGGTCGGTAAAGACTATTGGGATTTCTGTAACCTTGAGTCCCTTTTTCCAAATCTTGAAAGTCGTTTCAATCTGGAAGCAGTAGCCATCGCTCTTCATCTTGTCGAGATTAAGAGCCTGCAAGGCTTCGCGACGGAAGCACTTGAAGCCTCCGGTGGCGTCGCTAATCGGGAGTCTCGTCACGATGCGGGTGTAGACGTTCGCCCCGTAACTCAGGATAAGACGACGGAGGTCCCAGTTCACCACGCTAATACGACGATCCAGGTAACGGCTACCAAGAACCAGGTCGTTCGATTCGGCAGCCTCCAAAAAACGGTTCAAATCGCTGGGGGCGTGACTGAAGTCGGCGTCCATTTCGAAAACACGTTGGTAATCCCTTTCGAGAGCCCACTTGAAACCGGTCACGTAAGCGGAGCCGAGACCCATCTTGCCCTTGCGACGAAGCAAGTGAATACGGGGATTCTTATCGGCTTCGGCCTGAACCATGTCGCCAGTACCATCGGGGGAACCATCGTCAACCACCAGAATTTCCAGGCACTCATTCTGTTCCAGAATAGCAGACATAATGAGGAGGATGTTCTCCTTCTCGTTGTACGTAGGAACAATTACCAAACTCTTGGGAAATTCCATTTTAAAACTCCACGATTACCACAATAATTTACAAATCAAGCGTCCCGAAAAGTATCCGATACCGGGTATGTACGCTTTTTATTGCCCACCATCATCTCGCCCAAGAGCCCCAAGGAGCCGAACTGGACTCCCATCAGCATGGAAAAACCACCGGCGAGGAGCAGCGGGCGCACATGCAAGGCGCCAGTCTGGAACCATTCGTAGCCAAAATAGCCGCAAATGCCAAGGCCAATCATAACAAACAAAAGCCCGAGAAAACCGAAAAAGTGCAACGGCTTTGCCGAGAAACTGCGCATGAACATAAGCGAAACCAGGTCGAGGAATCCCGAGACGAGGCGCGAGACGCCGTACTTGGAAACTCCATGGACACGGGCGCGATGCGCCACAGGCATTTCGGTAATGCGAAATCCCTGCCACTTGGCCATGACCGGAATAAAGCGATGATAGTCGCCATACAGTTCAATGTAGCGGACAACGCAACTGCGATAAGCCTTGATGCCACAGTTGAAATCGTGAAGGCGCTTGCCGCAAACCGCCGAAACCGTCAGATTGAACAACTTGGAAGGCCAAGTCTTGTGCCAAGGATCCAAGCGACGAATCTTCCAACCCGAGACAAGGTCGTAGCCTTCATCCAGAATCTTTATCATCTTGGGAATTTCAAGAGGGTCGTCCTGCAAGTCACCATCCAAAGTGGCGACGAACTTGCCTTTCGCCTTGGAAAAGCCAAGGGCCAAAGCAGCGGCCTTGCCGCAGTTGAACTGGAATCTGTACCCGCGCATAAACGGGTACTCCTTGGAAAGACGTTCCAGGACTTCCCAAGTGTTGTCGCGGCTACCGTCATCAATGGCGATGACTTCGTACTCGAAACCCGTGGGTTCCATGGCGGCAACGATTTCTTTCAGCAATTCCGGAAGGTTTTCGCTTTCTTCCTTGACCGGAATGACCATGCTCAAATCCATTTTAACCTCTAGACTATTGTGCTGCGGCTACGACAGGAGTGGAATCGACCTTTGCGGAATCGGCATTGGAATCAGACGGAGCCGGATCCTCTTCGATAACCTTGAGCGGTTCATCGGACATCTGGGAAATCTGCTGCAGGCTCATCGTCAAGCGGGCACGACCGCCTTCGTCGAATTCAGGAATGTTCTTAAGACCGCGGGAAAGGACTTCCAAGGCCTCTTTCTTCATGCCGGCCACTTCGTAAATGTAAGCGGCGGCCCAATAAGAACGCCATTCACGCGGGAACTGCTTCATGCCGAGTTCCAGGTACTTGGCGGACATTTGGGCCAGGCTATCCAACTTGGCCTTCTTTGCTGCCGTAAGCGGGCCGGACTGGCGAATTTGAGCCATTTCGTCGCGGGTGCTAAAGGAAATTTGCAAGTACAGGGAAACATAACTGGAAAGCAGGCGTTCCGTTTCGGAATTGATGAAGGCGGTTCCATCGCCAAGACCGCGGAACTTGAAGGTGGAATCGATACGAGCGGCCGTGTAAGCCACGTCGAAGGAATTCTGCCTCGGCGTAAGGTCGCCCTTGACGAAGTTGTACACCAGGCCTTCCTGGACCATGTACTTTTCGAGACCCATGAAGTTGGAGGTTCCGACAGTGGTCGAAATTTCAATTGGCTTGTCCATATTCTGGAGGGCAAGATCGATGACCAACTTGTGCTGGGTAAGCATCATGCCGCTACGGGTACGGTTCGCCCAGTCATGGAAAGCGTCCCAGACCTGGTAGTGAACCTTGAACTGCAAAAGTTTGGCGGAATCGGCAGCGGAAAGTTCCTGGCCTTCCATCTGGTCGATACGTTCCTTGAGTCTCGGCATCAGGCGCTCGGCCTGCTTGACCCAAGTCGACACAGAATGGTTCGGATTGTTTGCGGAACTGTTGTCCAGCACCATGTCGCGGTCGATAGCGGCCTTATCGTAACTGAGTTTCAGAATCGGTTCGTTATCGAGCATCTGCTTGATGTACCAATCGGTATTGCCCAAGGAAAGGTTCACCACGCGCACGTCCTTACGGATGCCGGCAACTTCCTGCGCAAACCAAAGCGGGAAGGTATCGTTATCGCCGTTCGTGAAAAGAATGGCATTCGGGCGGCAACTGTTCAAAAGGTTGTAGGCGTAATCCCAAGGGACCCAGAGGCCGGAGCGGTCATGTTCTTCGTAGTTCGAAATGCAGGGAACCGCGAAAGAAACTACGGCGAGCAAGGCGGCAAGCGGAGTCGCAAAGGAGGCTGCAGCAGCCGTCGTAGCGCAGGTAAACACGAGAATGCCGGCACCAACGCCATAAATGAGGCTCATGAAAATGAATGCAGGCGTGTAGAAATAGTCACGTTCGCGGACTTCCATGTGGACGGCTTCGGGGAACGGAGCGCGCTGGCCCACCTGTGCAAAGCCACTCTCGATTTTCTTCCAGTTCTGCCAGGCCGTAGAATTTTCGTATTCGGAAATTTCCTTTTCGACTGCGGCAATCTTTGTCGGATCGGCGTTGCGACGACGGAGATTTTCGACACGGAGTTTGCCGCGTTCAATGTTCTGGCGAAGATCGATGAGTTCGTTGGGATCAGGCAAAGAAGCGATGGCTGCGCCGTTGCGGTTCAGGTCGGCCACATTACGGCTCATGATGCTCACCCAGTAATCGCGGTCACGCTGTTCCATGCGGCTGCCGTCGGCGAAGTTCACATAGAACATGAGGCCAAGGCCACAAAGTACGTAAAGCAGAGCCATGTAAATGCTCAGGTGCTTGTTGCGCTTCCAAACGAAAGAGCACACCATGAAGATGAGACCGTTAAATATGAGGAATATCAGGAACTGCGGGAAAATGGAATCGCCCATGAAACTCATCTGCGTGGGGAACTTGATTCCAAAGCGTTCCAAAGGTTCGTTTTCAGAAGCGTCAAAGGTATAGACTCCATTCGCATAGTTCACGCCGCCCACCTTGTAAGGCAGGTACTGAGCCATCTGGTAGCCACCGAAACTCATGCTCGGGAAACTAAAAAGCTGGTGAGCGAACTGCGAACGGCGATAGAAGGCGCGGGCCAGCATGCTTTCGGAGCCATACTGCTTGCGTTCCACGAAGTTGTTGAACGATTCCCAGTTTTCGCTCTTAAACAGGTTGCCGAGTTGCAGATTGCCCTGGTCGTCACGAATGTTGATTTCCGGGTTGTTTTCATCGATGGTCGGATTCAATTCGGAACGGATAGGAATGTACAGATGCGTACTGTAACCGATGAGGGCGAAGAACGCAAACGCCAGGGAAAGTTTAACAGCGTGGTTCACCGGTCTGCTGAAGGGCTTTGCCAAGGTGAGTACAGCGAGCACCACAAGGCAGCCCAGTGAAAGTTCAATAAAGGCGGAAACCATGTAAATCACGGAGCAAAGAAGGGTACCCGTAATCCACACAGGGATGCGTTCCTTGATCTTGTTCGGCTGAGCCAAAAGCAGAAGCACGAACACGGCGGGAACCGTGAGCATCGTGTAGAGGTGCGCACCCACGCCGAGGAATGCAATGTAGCAGATAAAAATGAGAATCTTGTCGCTGTCGCTGTCGTTACGCTTGTTGAACCACACCAGTCCAAGGTAAGACACGAGCATCACGATAAACATGGCGATGCCGTACACCTCGGCTTCGACGGCGTTGAACCAGAACGTATCGGAGAAGGTCAGAAGGAAGCCGGCCACGAGAGTTGCCGTGCCAAGCACGATCGTGCGAGTCTTTGCCGAAATCTTTTCGGCAATGGAATCCTTGTTAAGAATCGTAGCAAGGAACTCCCAAGCGAACAAGGCGGTCACATACACTGTCGCCGCGGAACTCACCACGGAGATGTAGTTCACTCGCTTTGCGATTTCTTCTACGAACGGCAGAAGAACGATTACCGCACGAGCGAGGAACACGAAGAACGGAGTTCCAGGAGGATGCGGAATACCCAGGGTGTTGGCACAGGCGACAAATTCACCGCAGTCCCAGAAACTTACCGTAGGCGCCATGGTCATGGCGTAAACGATAACAGCCACCAGGCCGGTAATGCCTGCAAAAATGTGCTTCATCCACTTTTCCTTAATCACGATTACTTATCCTTCTTTGTAGGGTTAGCGACAATTCCATTTTTTTGCATAAAGCCAGCCAAAAGGCCATTTACAAAGGAGCCCGAGTCATCGGTGCTGAACTTCGTAGAAATCTGGACAGCCTCGGTCAATGCAACCTTTATGGGAATATCGGGAACATAGAGAAGTTCCACCATGGCAATGCGGATGACGATTCGGTCGAGTTTGGCCATGCGCTCGATTTCCCAATGAACCGCGGCGGACTTGATTTCTTCGTCGAGTTCTTCGCGGTGAGCCTGCACCAGGTCCACGAGTTTCATTCCGTAACTTTTCTGATCGTCTTTCAGTTGATTCGCTTCCAGGACTCCCGGAAGAGCCTCGCCAGCCGTAGCACCCGTAATTTCCATAGCATACAAAAGTTGCATGGCGAATACGCGAGCGGCTCTATAACTTACTTGTGCCATTTTTACTTGACCTGTTTGTAAAGGTTCACCATTTCGACTGCGGTGCTTGCCCAGTTGCAACCGAGGTTCCCGGCCTTGAGGCCTGCGCGGTTCATCGCCTGGTCCACAGTGTCGGTCGTTAAAATTCCGAGGATTACAGGAATCTTGCCTTCGGCGGCAAGGTTTGCAATGCCTCCCGTTGAAGCGTTCACCACCACGTCGTAGTGGCTCGTTTCACCACGAATCACGGCACCCAGGGCCATGACGGCATCGAACTTTCCAGAATCGACAAAACGACGGCAAATGCCGGGCAGTTCAAAAGCGCCCGGGACGTGGGCCACGGTAATGTCCTTCTCGGAAACGCCGAGAGTTTCCAACTGGCGCACGGCACCTTCCAAAAGTTTGTCCGTTACCACTTCATTGAAACGGGCGACCGCAATCGCAATCTTCATTCCGTTTCCGTTGAGGGAATTCTTCAGTTCTTTCATGTTACTTTCCTTCGTCTAAAACTTCTGCGGCGCCATGGTCCGCTTCGTCGAGTTTCAACTCGTGACCCATCTTTTCTTTCTTGGTCTGCAAGTAATAGCGGTTCACCTTGTTGGGTTTCACTTCGATGGGGACGCGTTCCACAATTTCGAGGCCGTAGCCCGAAATGCCCGTAATCTTGCTCGGATTGTTCGTCAAAAGACGCATCTGCTTCACGCCGAGGTCGGCCAGAATCTGAGCGCCCGTGCCGTACTGGCGCAGGTCGGACTTGAACCCTAGGTGGTGGTTCGCTTCGACGGTATCGAGGCCCTTCTCCTGCAGTTCATAAGCCCGGAGTTTATTGCAAAGTCCAATGCCACGGCCTTCCTGACCGCGCATGTAAAGGAGCACTCCCCCATGTTCACCGATGAACTTCATCGATGCCTGGAGTTGTTCGCCGCAATCGCAGCGCATGCTTCCGAAAATATCGCCCGTGAGGCATTCGCTATGCACGCGCACGTAAACAGGCTTCGAAAAATCAGGATTTCCGGCAACCCAGGCTACATGTTCCACGCCGTCGGTATTGCTACGATAGGCATAGGCCTTGAAGTTGCCGTACTTCGTCGGCACGTTCGGGGCGGCTACGCGCTGCACGAGTTTTTCGGTGCGGAGGCGGTAGGCAATCAAATCGCGAATGGAAATAATCTTGAGTCCGAACTTCTTTGCCACTTCCTGTAGTTGCGGCATGCGGGCCATGGTGCCGTCCTCGTTCATGATTTCGATGAGGGCGGCTGCCGGACGAAGCCCGGAAAGTTTTGCGAGGTCCACCGCGGCTTCGGTATGGCCGGCACGGCGGAGTACGCCTTCTTCCTGGGCGTAAAGCGGGGAAATGTGCCCCGGGCGGCCAAAGTCGGCAGGCTTCGAGGCGGGGTCGGACAGAGCCAGAATGGTCGCCGCACGGTCGTGGGCGGAAACCCCCGTGGTGCAACCTTCAATCTTATCGACCATGATGGTGAACGGAGTTCCCAAAATGGAGGTGTTCTCGGCGGTTTGGCGCGTGAGGTTCAGTTCATGGCAGCGCTTGATAGGAAGCGGGCAGCAAAGCACGCCACGGCCTTCGTGCAGCATGAAGTTCACCTTTTCGGGCGTAATCTTTTCGGCGGCGATAATAAAGTCGCCTTCGTTTTCGCGGTCTTCGTCGTCGACCACGATCAAGAACTTGCCGTTCCTGAAATCTTCTATGGCCTCTTCAATCGTATTAAGCAAGGTCACGTTCCTTCAAATAATTTTCAATGTACTTGCCGAGCATGTCGACTTCCACGTTTACGAAGGTACCCACTACCCAGTTGCGAAGGTTCGTACGGGCGAGCGTTTCGGGAATGATGCAAACCCTTATGGAATCCTCGAATTTCTCGGCGACAGTGAGACTAATGCCGTTCAAACTGATGGAACCACGGCGAATCACGTAACGGCGCAAATCGTCAGGGAGTTTCAAGTCCACTTCCACGCCTGTCTCGCGGGGAGTAACCGCAATGACCTCTGTAATGCAGTCCACATGACCCATCACAAAGTGACCGCCCATGAAACTGTCAGCACGGCACGGAAGTTCCAAATTCACCAACTTACCTGGAGCGGCCTGCTTGAAAGCCGTATTTTCCACCGTCTGGTGCATTAGACAGAAAGTCGCCTCGTCCTCGGTGCACTTTTCCACCGAAAGGCATACGCCATCGTTAGCAACGCTGTCGCCCAGTTTGCAATTCTTAAAAAATCCCGGTGATTTTAAGCGCATGGAAAGCGCATCGCCCCTCGTTTCCAAAGACACGATTTCACCGGTAGCTTGAATGATACCCGTAAACATACACGGGCAAAGATAGAAAAATTACTTTCGTCCATTGAGTTCGAACAGCATTTCGGAGCCGTTCTTTTCGACTTTGATAAAGACTTTTTGAGCCTTTTCATCGTAAAAGAGACGAGGAGCACCCAAAGACGCCGGAGATACGGACGGCACAACAACGTTGATTCTTTCGACAGCCGATATTTTGGCGATGGAATCCGCCTTTGCGATGGAATCCGCGGTGGCCTTCGCGATTGAATCCACGACAGCCATTGAATCTGCGACAGCCTTCGCTATGGAATCTGCCACAGCCTTGGCAGCCTCTTCGTCCTTTTTCAAAAGTTCAAGCATCTTTTCGGCATAGCGTTTGCCGAAGGTTTCGTAGCCTTCACGCGTAAAATGCAACGTGTAGCTGGGTTCCTTCAACGCCGGGCAACCAGCGGCAGAAATCAGGTGTCCGTTCGGAATCAGGTTTGCCGCTTCGGCAACGGCATCGTTTCGCCATCCCAAATTGCCGCCCGCAGCAGTCGTCGCAAGTTCCCCAATCAAAATAGGAACTTTGTTCGAATCCAGTTCCAAATCCCGGATAAGGTTGTCGTACACCTTCTTGACGCGGCGCGGCCAATCGTTCATTTGGTAATCCGCTTCGCCTTGGTGGAAAAGGAACCCCTTGATGACACCCTTCTGCTTTGCGATTTTTCCCATTTCAACGAGACGCTTGTACAGGTCTCCGCCATATTCATCCAGATACTTGATCCACCACGTATCGTTCTTGTTCTTGGCGGCCTGCACATAGGCGGCATTGCGTTCATAGTCGAACAAGTCGATGCTTTGACCGCCGATAGCGACATTCGCTACAGCCACCCTGATGCTATCGGGAAGGTTCTTGACCATGGTGCGTCCAAAGATATCGACAATGCCCACCTTGGATTCACTGTGCCCCATCGGAGGCGCCGCCGGATAAAACTCGCCAACCTTCTGGTTGGAATGGTTCGCGGCTCGCAAAACAAGGAACCGCGGATCCTGGGCCCTATCGGCATCGGTTACTGTCGCCTGGCCCGACATATTTGACTGACCGTATGCAAGATAAATATGCAAATTCGGATCTTGTGCATACGAAATTGACATTGCTAGCGCGATTAGCAAAAATATTTTGCGCATTTCCACCCAACCTTTTTTATGGTACATATCCAAACCCCACATGCACCACGTGATATGGAAAAACTACCTACAGACGCAGGTTATTTTGTCAAAAGCCGGGAAAAATCCATTGACAAAACGTCAAAAAATTTAGCGATAGACGGTCAGCACATCCGGCCCAATCATCGCAGATTCCTTCGCGACTACATTTTCAGGGAGACCGGGAAATTCCAAGCCTCGCTCGGCGGCACCCGACGCAATTTGACTTTCAATAAGGTGTTCCACAGACGAATCCGTCGAATGCCAAAAATCAAGGCGATTCCAAAGAGGTTGCGAATCCGAATTTTCGGCAGCCGAATCAACGGCTGCAAAAAGTTGCGAGGCAAGCCCTGCGCCAGGTTCCACCATCAGGCGGTGCATTCCGCGCATCGTCAAATTGTCGATCATCCTGCGCCAGTTTTCGACAAACGAATGGCCTTTCAAAACGAGAACCTCGCAAAGGGCCGATTCCGATTTTTTCAATTCCTGGAGTGCCTTTTGCGGAACGCACGAGAAGACAAGAACGTTAAAACAAGATGTATTCGATTCGCAGTCAAGTCGGGAACGATACGAAACAAAAATGTTCAACCTTTCAATTTCTTCAGCAGAAAATTCATGGTGCCCAGCCCAGACGACTTTCACGGGATTGTTGCCTTGTACGTAACGAACATCAAGACTTGGATTATCGGCAAGGAGCGTCCCTGCCCCGACCAAAACGGCATCGCTCATGGCTCGGAGTTCGTGATTCCAGCAGTTGGCTCCGTCACCTGTGATTTTCAAGGGAGCGTGCGAACCATCTGCACGAACCATTCCCATAAAGCCATCCTGGCTTACTGCGCATTTAACTTCTACAAACGTACATTTATTGCGTACAAAATAGTCATACGCTTCAAAGAACCGCTCAATATCATCGAAAACATAGCGGCCCGAGGCTTCGCGTTCGGCCTTCCGCTGGATATCGGTCGCCATATCGCCCAAAAATCCGGAATCACTCCCAAGGACGCTGCATCCGGACACGGAGCGATTTCCGTCCAGTTCCGCAAGCGAATCGTCCACCTCGGAAGCGATACACGCCTCGACACCTTCATAGACTTCTATGCCGGCTTCTTCCAGAATACGCCTGGAATTTCCGCGGACAACGGGATTCGGGTCCGCATGGGCGAAATAGACTTGTTTGATTCCCGCGTCGATGATTGCCTTTGTGCAAGGGGGCGTGCGGCCATAATGGCAACACGGTTCAAGAGTCACGAATATGGCCGCGCCGCGGGCGAGTTCGCCCGCGTCACGCAGCGCCACGACTTCGGCGTGGGCACTCCCGGGGCGCTGCGTTCGCCCCTTCCCCACTACAAGACCATCCTTCACGACAACCGCGCCCACCGCCGGATTCGGGCGACTTTCCCCAATGGCAGAAAATGCCTGGGACAATGCTAGTTGCATGAAGTTCATAATTTAGTGGTTTGTGGTTTGTGGTTCGTGGCTGGTGAGAAGTTTGGCGGCTGCGCCGCACAGTAATAATGCGCCTACGGCGCCATTATTACACTATTTACCAACCACTGCTTACTGTTTACTAAATCTCTCGTCTTTGCAGTTTCGCTGTCAAATGCTAGGACGGCAATGGTAGCCAACGGGCTACTTCTGGTAAGCCATGATTCCGCCGACCACGTTGAACACGCGTTCATAGCCGTTCTGAATAAGGAAGTTCGAAACGGCCATACTGCGCTTGCCACTGCGGCAGAAAATCAGCAAGTCCTTGTCCTTCGGGAATTCTCCCAGACGATGTTCGGCTTCCTGGAGCGGAATGTTGATGGATCCTTCCACCGTTCCTTCGGCAACTTCGCCCGGAGTGCGTACGTCAATCAAGACCGCACCTTCCTTCTGCATTTCGAGAGCCTTCGCCCAATCCACGTTGGTAATCTGGGCCTTGGGCTGTTCAACGGCTGGAGCCGGGGCGGGAGCCGGAGCCGTCTGGGCGGCAGGAGCGGCAGCCGGAGTTTCGGCCTTTTTTTCGGCCTTGGCTTCGTTGCAGCCAGCAAACAGGAACATGGAGCAAATTGCTAAACCGATAATCTTTTTCATTTTATTCCTCATTTTTTAGTTAAATACTATCGTCAAATTCGTTCTTGTCCAACAACAGGTAAACGCACAGGACCTTGTTCACCATATTGTTTTCTTTTTCCAAGGGAACCGCATTGAACATGAGCATTCCACTTTGCTTGGAAAGCCCAAAGGCACCTTTCCACGAAACGTTTCGACCGCCATCGAAAACGGCAGACAAGTTCATGGAAATATAGGGCAGGAACTCCCGGCTTACCACATGGTCCAGGTTCTTGCCAAAAGTTTCGCGAGGGTCGATAATTTGGAAATCCGTAGCAAACGACTGGTTACAACCCAGGACCTTGAAATTTCGGTCCAACCAGAAAGCGCGAATATCCGGAAGCGACAAGGCAGCCTTAATCAAGAAGTACCCTTCCTGTCCAACGCCCGAGAACACGTCTTCCAGAATGTAGTCCATTCGCCTTGCGGAACCCTGGAACACCAGACGATTATTTTCGTCGTACACCAGTTTACCACGCAATCCGTACCACACCAAGGTTTTCTCGGGTCCGTAAAAACGGACTTTGATGGTTTCAAACGTGTCTCCACGGAATCCGAAGTTCTTGTACGCCTTGATTCTATCGTTCAGGACCTTGTCCAGGAGAGCATAATCACGGTCGGGCATCATCCTGTGCACATCCACCAGACCGACGGACTGCGGAATAACCCTATGCTGGTCGTCCATCATGGGCGTAAGCAATTTCATGCTACGGTCTTCAACGTCAAAACTCCACAGGAAATCGCCCGTATTCTGCAAAAGGGAATCCAATCGCTCCTGCAGGTGTTCCTTCTCGCAGCGGTTTTCATTTTCCTTGGATATATTCTTGAGAAAGCAAATGTAGTAGAATTCTTCGGTATTCACCTTTTCAACGGAAACACGCATTTCGTACCAAGCCGATCCGTTTTCGGGGCCGGACGCACTATACGAGTCCAGCATCACGGAAAAAATGAACGGCATGTTTTGGTGCTTGTCGACTTCATCGAAATATGTCTTCATTCGATTCCAACTGTTGGACCCCAGGATTTCCGAGAAAGTCCTGCCCGCGCTCAACTGCGTAAAAAGAGCATCGGACATAAATATCGGCAAGCCATAGAGGAATTCCATCTTCTGGGAGAGCACCACCACGAATTCGTTCAGGTTCCCGGCAAATCGTTTGTAGAGTTCCTGCTTGTTGCGATTGTCCTTCAACAGCATAATGCACACGACAGTGGATACCAAAAGCACCACACTGACAAACGCCAATATAATAGTAGACGTCATGCTATCGGACACGTTCATCAAGTTTTCCATACTATCCAAGATAACTATTTTTTGATTTTTTTGTCAAACCAAAAAGCATTGCAATCCAAATCATCGCCACCGAACCAGTGAAAAGCGCCCAAATCCCAGCGATTCCATGAAAAAGCAAGCCCCAAGGCAACCGCGAAACCGGGAATCCGGGCAGAGAAATCCAACCGGACATGGGAAAACTGCAGCGAATACCCCAATGTTCCGTATCCATCAGCATAGCGACCGTACATTCTGAAACCGGATGACGGAATCCAGTAGGCCATCGAAACCACCTCGGGTCTTTCATCGGCAAAACCGACCAGGGCCACCGTGGCCGAAAGTTCCCCGTAACGGCCAATTACACCAAAATCATAGTGGTGCCTGGACCAATTAACTTCGCCCGGGACCCATGCCACCGAGACTCCGTAGCCACCCCCAACTCCAGCATATTTCCACACCAAAGCCGATTCCAGGTTCCAGTAATTTTCTCGATACAGGGAATCTAGTCCAGTATAGGTGTACTGGAACGCCCCACGATACAAGCGATATTCCCAGTTTCCGTAGGCGCTAGCCTGGTGATTGTCCGTTCCGTTTTCCATGGACCAGTAGGCAGCCCCAAAACCGGGCCCCTCGTACGAACTGACTGCAGGAGACCAGGCAAACCATAGCGGGAAAGCATCCGCAGCGCCCATCGCTAGAATCACAAATAAACTAACAAGTCGAAATTTATTACGGACGCACGACAATTCCCACCACCTTTTCGAACGTTCCTGCAGAAATGGACACATAGCAAACGCCTATTTTGCACCGCGACGTCGCCGGCACCTCGGTCCACCCCGTATTCATGGGCGACACACTGGATTTCCAGATTCCATGACCGGCGGAATCCAGCAACTGAATCGAGACCTCGGACTCGCTTTCAACAGCAACGCGAAGGGGAACCCCTTTTTTACTCAACACCCGCGAAGAGAGTTTATAGGAGAACGGCTCCGAATTCCTGTCGCTTCGTCCAGGATTCTGAAAACCGGGAGTATTTTCGGGCTTGCTCCACCTAGGGTCAAAACCAAACGGGCAATTCACGGTATTCTTGTCCCAACTGGCGCTGTCCATAGGAGTCTCGTCGAAACACAAGGCAATGTTTCCCGCCGTATTGTTCAGAAATCCCATAGCCGCATACAAGATGCGAACATCCTTGAAGCCCAGTTCCGCGCGCAACCCCGCAGTATCCTTGGTCACAAGAACGCTTTCGTGGGAATAGAGGGAATCCGTCCTCCCGCCCCACACTTTTCCTCGGCCACAAAACGACATCCGCGATAGGGGAATCGCATGTCGGGAGCCGTTGTACACTTCCACCCATTCGGGCATGGGTTCTTCGGGGCAATGGTGGATTTCTGTAATGAGCGCGGGAGGATTCCCCGGCATCGTCAAAAGGGTATCCAACGTATCGTTTGCGGGAGCGGCATCTTCAGGAAGAACAACCTGCACGAGCACGCTTCCCCTGGACTCCACAAGAAAATCGAAGTTCCCGGAAATCAGGACTTTCGAGATTTTCCAATCAGCCCCCGTGCCCATTTCCAAGGTCCGCAGCAAAACCTGGGCGGAATCGCAGCCAGTCAAGATTCCCCGAAGCCGCCATCCGGAGCCATCCTCCGCGGACACTCCCCCCAACGCAAGTCCGCAATCCCTTATGCCCAGTTCGTAATCGGCATCCGCTACCCCGAAGGTGCCAGCCGAAAAGGTCCACTCGTCGGTTTCACTCACTCTTTGCAGGGCCTTTCCCGCCTTTGGCGCCGGAAGAGCGGCCGTGTCCAAGCAACGCCCCGCCTGCAGACTCCACACGCTCTCCCGCGAATTCGGCAACGAAAAACTCCCTAGGAGCCCGCAGGCAACAGAATCCCGCCTAGGGCAGAATGCGGTATCGTGAACCAGCACCATGCGGTTCGCCCCTCTAGGGTAAGCGAACGAAATCGCCGACTTGCCATCGAGAGAAACATAAAGTGAATCCGATCGAAAATCGTCAAAGCGAATTTCGACGTACTCGCCGTCAAAATCACTGACTTCCGTGGGGTCCGGAAAGAACTCCACGAACATGGGGCACGCAAGCAACGGCCAGGCGGCCAAAGCCAGCGCCAAGAAAACAAAGCGCAAAATTCACCCCCGAGGGGCATTCCCGAAACTACCGCCGGCTAAGCCGGTCGCCACCCAATGGAGCAGCCCGGGAATCAGTCGACCGAATGGTCGCCTGGAAGCATATAGGCAAGGGGATTCACCGGATTGTTGCCGAGCCACACCTCGTAGTGTAAGTGCGGACCGACGGAACGGCCGGTATTTCCCATATAACCAATAATCTGGAAACGATGTACAAACTGGCCCGGATGGACCAAGAACATCTGCATGTGCCCGTAACGGGTGGTGATTCCGTTTCCATGATTCAAAGTCACAAAGTTGCCGAAAGACGAACTCAACTGGGCCACTTCCACGACACCGTCGGCAGAAGCGTAAATCGGAGTCCAGCGGTCATTGGCAATATCCACACCCTGGTGCATTTTTCCCACTTCGCCCGTAACCGGGTGGATTCGAGGGCCGAAAGCCGAAGCGTAGCGCCCCTTGGTCGGTGCGATGGAGGGAATGTAGCGCCACTTGGCCTGGTCCTGACCTATGTACTGGGTCAAGGACGCAAAGGAGGCGTTGTTGTTATTCAACTTACTGTGAATGCGGTAAGCATTTTCGCGGACAGTCGCCATCTTTTCAAAAACGGGGGACGACTTGCGGAGCAGGACCGAATCGGAAGCGACATTTCCGCCAGTTCCCAATTCACGATAATCCCTATCGACAAACGGCAGACCGTACTTGGAGTGCAGGCGCTGTTCATCATCCAGAAATTCACTGGAAACGCCGGACAGGTAGTCCAGGGTACCCTCAATCTGGGCCAGGTCCTTGTTCAACTGGACGCGGTCCGAAAGCACATGGTTCAGCACACCATCGTAAACCGTGGTGGTCGCAAGTTGAACCAACAACAAAACCAAACCCACCCCCACAAAGATTCTCAGAACAGGCCAAGCCTTGAAAAGGAAGGCAGGCACGTGCAACGTCATAGATGACGAGGAGTTCTGAAAATGGACGGTAGTCTTATAGAACTTCATTGACGGGAAAAATAGCAAAAAGCCCCCAAAAAACAAAACAAAAGGGGACTTTTTCCAAGAAAGTACCCCCAAATTCGCTTTTTTGGGGTAAAAAGGGTGTTTTTAGACGGGGTTATCTATATCTATAAAGGTGGCCGGCACCCCGAGTTCGGCCTGGATTTTTAGCGCCAGGGCGCGCACACCAAAGACCTCGGTCCGGTGGTGACCCGCCGAAATGAGGTTAAAACCGAGTTCTTCGCAGGTTATCGGGACCGATTCCTTGATTTCACCCGTCACGAAGGCGTCGCAGCCAAAGTCCAACGCCTCCTCGATGCCACTCGCCCCGCTGCCACTGCAAATGGCCACACGCTTGACGCTCTCGGACCCGAAAAGAAGCTTGTTCTGCACCCCATGCGGGAACGCCCTCTCCGCCGCGGCGACGAACTCCGCCTGCGAAACAGGCGCGTCGAACTCCGCAATCCAGCCTACCGGACGTTCGCCTTCGCGCATAAAGCCGTCCACAATGTTTAGGCCCATCGCCTTCGCGATAAGCGCATTGTTCCCGACCTCCGGGTGCCCGTCCAGCGGGAGGTGGAACCCGTAAAGACTGATCCCGTGCTGCATCAGACGGCGCATGCGTTCACCGAACTTGCCCGTGAGCACGCGGTCCTCGCCCTTCCAAAAACCATTCGGGTGATGGACAATAATACAGTCGGCGTCGCTCTCGATGGCGGCATCGATCAGGCGGTCGCGGAAACTCACCCCCGTCACCACGCGAGTCACCTTGTCGTCAGCCTCCACGCAGAGGCCGTCTACACAATAATCCTTGAACAACCGGGGTTCCAAAAGATTATCAAGCCAAAACGAAAATTCAGATAGTTTCATACTCTAAATTTAACATAAAATGAGGCAACAATCATTGTCAACCTTTATGCGTTTTTCTACATTTATGCATAGAATATTTCAAGGATCCTTATGGCACACTATCTTTTTACTTCCGAATCCGTATCCAAAGGTCACCCGGACAAAGTCTGCGACCAAATCTCCGACGCCATCCTCGACGCTTGCCTTGCGCAAGACCCGAACAGCCGCGTCGCCTGCGAAACGCTCGTGAGCACGGGCCTCGTCGTCGTGAGCGGTGAAATCACAACGAAGGCCGTCATCGACTACCAGCAGATTGCAAGGAAGACCATCAAGGGAATCGGCTACGTGAATCCGGAACTCGCCTTCGACTACAAGGGCTGCTCCGTGCTCGTCGCGATGGACAAGCAGAGCCCGGATATCGCCCAGGGCGTAGATGCAAAGGCAGCAAAAGGCAAGGAAGGTGCCGAACAGGGCGCCGGCGACCAGGGCATGATGTTCGGCTTCGCCTGCGACGACACCAAGGAACTGATGCCGCTCCCGATTAGCCTTGCACACAAATTAATGGCCAAGATTCAGGAACTCCGCGAGAAGGGCAAAATCAAGTGGCTCCGCCCGGACGCCAAGTCCCAGGTGACCGTGGAATACGACGAGAACGACCGCCCGGTCCGCGTGCAGAACGTGGTTATTTCCACCCAGCACGATGAATTCGTCGATGGTAAGGAACTCAAGCCAGCAACTATTAAGAAGGTGATTTACGAAGAACTCATCAAGAAGGTGATTCCCTCTAAGCTCCTCGACAAGAAGACAGAAATCCTCGTGAACCCGACCGGCAAGTTCGTGATTGGTGGCCCCCACGGCGACTGCGGCCTCACCGGCCGTAAGATTATCGTCGACACCTACGGCGGCATGGGTCGTCATGGCGGTGGCGCTTTCAGCGGCAAGGACCCGAGCAAGGTCGACCGCAGCGGCGCATACGCAGCCCGTTACGTGGCAAAGAACATCGTGGCAGCAGGCCTCGCCCGCCGTTGCGAAGTGCAAGTCGCTTACGCTATCGGTTACCCGAAGCCGGTCTCCGTCCTCGTGAACACCTTCGGCACAGGCAAGATTAGCGACCGCGACATCGAAGCCCTCGTTCCGCAGTTCTTCGACCTCTCGCCGGCCGGCATCGTGAAGATGCTCGACCTCAAGAAGCCGGGCTACCAGGCCACCGCCGCACTCGGTCACTTCGGCCGCACGGGTGCCCGCTTCACCTGGGAAAAGACCGACAAGGCCGCCGGCTTGAAAGCCGCCGCCGCTAAACTCAAGTAGTCAAGTTCAATCCGCCGCGACCCGCCTACGACGACCCGCTCAAAAGAGCCGCCAAGGCTTACGGAAGAAAGCGACAGAAATCAAAAGTCCACAAGACATTTGAAAAAGCAGAAACGGTTCCCTGATGGAACCGTTTTTTTTGGTTTGACAAACGCTCGTAATTCAAAGATTTTATTGATTTTTTCAGCACCAAATCGCTTACGAACCCGCATAAAAAAGGTATTTTACGAAGGACATCTAATAAAGACTATTTTTGAACTCGTGGAAAACC
>JAZLMK010000044.1:0-1428 GCA_045598645.1 Fibrobacter sp. | reverse complement strand
TACCTGGCGCAATTTCACCTTGCGGCGATCTCACGCTCTCGAGCAGGTCGTGTTCCTGCCAGCTATCCAACAACATCAACCAGATGGTTAATGAACCCTGCCGCGAATGCACGTACGGACTTTTGCAAGTCTATGTCGACTTGTCGCAAGGAGTGATGTATTATGGGATAAATATAGTTAAAGATTTTGACAATAAAGTGTCAAAAAATAGAAGTTATCTGTCAAACTCTACCAGGCTTCTTCAGCCCTTTTTCACCTTTAGAGACCGCGTCTTCCCAAATTTCTGTTGGGTCCACGTTTATAAATTCGCAATTTTTGTCTATTTCTGTTCGCAAAGCTCGGAATTCCGCATTTTTCTCGTCTACAAAAGTTTGTTCCAAAGCGAGAACTAGCCCATTACTGTTCCCGGAGCGGAACAGTTTCCCTTGCAGCGTTTTGTAATGGGCGTTTACAAAATCCTCCTGGGAATCTTGGGGATTGACATACCAGAAGAAATAATGACTTCGGAGCATTGCCATGAAATTCTTCCTGAACTTTTCGCGGGCGGTGCGCTTGAATTCATCGCGCATGCCGGAGCTTTTGGCGGTGAACGCCTTGAGCACATACAAGAAGTTCACATCGTAAACTTGCAGCAAAAGCGTGTCGCGGTCGAAGAGGCGGTTCTCAAAATGACGGTTGCGCTCGGCCCACATATCGGCAGCGTCCTTTTTGATGGCGTCACCAGTTGCCGGAATTTCGCAGGGGTTCCCCTTGTCCACTTCCCCGCGGATAAAGAAGTTCGGCGTTACGGAATAACCCTCGGTGAGAGGGTCGCGGTAACGGAGCACGCCCTCGCCATTTTGGCCGTCGCCTTTCAACAAGTCGTTTATGTTGTACTGAATGATGTTCCTGGCGTAAGTGAACTGCTTGTAAACGGACTCGCCGACAATGTCGTTTTTCTCTTTATAGTACTTGCTGTCGCCAATGAACCAAATCTTTTGCGACGCATCTGCAAAAATCAACTGACGATCCTTGTAAAGATGGTCGACTTCCTTGCCGTCCGTTTGCTTTTTGAGGTAATCCATTTTCGCAGGAAGTTCGTCGCCGACCAGCTTGTCGATCATCGCCTCGAAAACGTTGTTGTACTTGCTCGTGAGCAGATACTCGCTCTCGAAACTGCAGGCACTGAACTTGGCGCCCCACTCGAAAAACGCCTTCATGATGTTGTAAAGGCGCAGGAACTTGTCGGCGAAATACTTGTGCTTGATGCGACGCAATTCCACCAAGCCGCGGTGACCAAGCAAGCGACGAAATTCGTTCACGCGCATCGGAACGTAAAATTCCGACCTCGGCATCTTGAAACCGAAAATCTCGCCTATGTAGTTCATCGCCGAGAAGTACAGCACAAGCAGACGGTCGTCCAGATCGAAAACCTTCTTCTTGTTTTCG
>JAZLMK010000043.1:0-2674 GCA_045598645.1 Fibrobacter sp. | reverse complement strand
TGCCTTTTGTAATTGCTAGATTCTCGCCTTCGCGATGCCGTCGACCCTGATTTTCCTCAGGGTGACGTTTGCTGGTGCTTAAGCCTGTGCTGACTACCGCACAACCTGGCGGTCAGCGTTGGTCATTTCGAGGAACTGGGCGACGGTCATCTGGCCCTTGTCGCCTTCCTTGCGCTTGTTCACAGAGATGACGCCTTCGGTTGCTTCCTTCTCGCCGACAATCACTTTGTACGGAATCTTCTGGATTTCGCACTGGCGGAACTTGTAGCCGAGTTTCTCATTAGAGTCGTCGAGTTCGACGCGCACGCCTGCGTTCACGAGTTCGCGTTCCACCTTCTTGGCGTAGTCGACGAACTTTTCGGAAATCGGGAGCACGCGGGCCTGCACAGGAACCAGCCACAGCGGGAAATCGCCCATGAATTGACTTCGTCCCAGATGCGGCGTCTCGGTCATGGTCAAACAAGTTTGACCGCGACTCTCGACTTGCTATCTGTCTTCGATGAGGATGCCGAGGAAGCGTTCGATGGAACCGACGGCTGCGCGGTGCAGCATAACGGGGATGTGCTTCTGGTTGTCCTTACCCACATATTCAGCACCGAGACGCTGGGGCAGGTTGAAGTCCACCTGGATGGTACCGCACTGCCAATCACGGCCGAGGGAATCCTTCAAGGTGAATTCAAGCTTCGGGCCATAGAAGGCGCCTTCGCCCGGGTTCAAGATGTAGTCGAGGCCGGCGAGCTTCGTCGCTTCGGCGAGGGCGGCTTCAGCCTTGTCCCAGATTTCGTCGGAACCCACGCGCTTTTCCGGGCGGGTGGAGAACTTCACCACGATGGAATCGAAACCGAAGTCGTGGTAGATTTCCTTCACGAGGGCGCAGAAGTCGGCGACTTCGCTTGCAATCTGGTCTTCGGTACAGAAGATGTGGGCGTCGTCTTGAACGAAGCCGCGCACGCGCATAAGGCCGTGCATGGTGCCGGCAGGTTCGTAACGGTGGCACTTACCGAATTCAGCAAGGCGCATCGGAAGGTCGCGCCAGCTGCGGAGACCGGTGTTGAAAATCTGAATGTGGCAGGGGCAGTTCATGGGCTTCACGGCCATTTCAACGTCGCCAGCCATGGTCTTGAACATGTTTTCGTTGTACTTGTCGGCGTGACCGGACTTGATCCACAAAGTCTTGTGGCGACTTCGTCGCCTCCCACATCGGCTCGGCTATGGGCAAACGCGTTTGCCCGCAGCACTCGCCTTGGGCGGTAGTCACGATTGGGATGCAAGCATCCCAGCTCTTCGGCTCGGCACAAACATCAAAGCGAGTAAAGCAGAAAAGCATGCTTTTCTATTTTTGAGCGACATGTTTGGTACTTGTACAATGCCCACGCAAGCGTGGTCACTGCTCTCGCCTTGCATCGCTGTCCGGCGTGATCACTTCGAGGTAGCCGCGATATCTGCTTATTATGGGCGTTCCCCGCACTATCGTGTGGGTCGGGCTATATTTTATGGGTTGCCCGGTTCACTCCGTTCCCGCCCAACCTCATAAAACGGCGCTACAGCGCCGCCCCAAGGGGTCACTATCCCTAACGCGAATGAGCGGGCTTACGCCCGCTCAAATTCGCATAAAAGAAGTTCTACTTGTTATTTCTAAGGGCTTCTGCGTAATGGAACAAATCGCAACACATCATGCGAGTGCGTAAAGGTTCGCTCTCGTGCAACTGTAAACTAGCTCGCTCTTCGTTTTCGGATTTGAAAATGAACGAAAACTCATTATTCCCATAGAATTTTAAGACAGATTGGGCGTTGTAGGCATCAACAGCAAGAAACCTGCAACCAGTCTTATTGTGAGAGTCTGAAAACCAAATCTTTAGAAAGTCTAAGATTTCTGAACCGATACCATGTCCTTGAAAATCCTTGCTTACAGCAAGGCGACCGATTAGCACCGAAGGATAGTTGTGGATCAGCCTTTTGGGGTACGGCACTTTATCACGCAACGAACGGCGCATTTGCCTAGCCTGGACGCTACCGTTCGATATCGTAAACATGGACGAAATCTCACCCGACTTCTTGTGAACGAACGCATAAGTCTTTCCGAAAAGGGCATGTTCATACGCGGCTGCATCACTATGGAAAAATTCGTCAAGATCCTTGTCGCCACAGGAAAAAACAGACAGGCCCGCTTGGACCTGCTTTTCTTGTAAACTCATCAACCTGCAGTTGGTCGAAAGATAATTCATTTGGCTAAATCTTCGCTGTTTTGAGAATAGAGAGGGTCGCCTTGGCCTTTTTAGACAGGTCAAGCTTTCTATTTGCCTTCAGCATGCGGTTCGCTTTCTTCACGAATCGGTCTGCCGCAGCGTTTTCCAAAACAGGTAATGGACGAATTGCTAATGCCATGCTCTAAATATAGATTTTTCACGACAAAAAGACAAGCCTTTGGCTTTTATACGTTATTTGGGGATTCTATGAGAAATACTCAAAGAAAATTTAGTGCTTTTTGTATAATACATTTTACTTCAAATTGCGGTTTTTTGAGGGGGTAAAAGTGGACCGTTGTGGAGTTTGATAAGAGGGGTGTCGCATGACCATACTCATTGTTAAATTACCAAAAACAAAAGGAAAATAACAATGTCAAATGCCCGCTACAACGAAGAAATGCGGCTTCAAACTGTAAAACTGGTCCTGA
>JAZLMK010000042.1:0-37311 GCA_045598645.1 Fibrobacter sp. | reverse complement strand
TTTGGGAAGTTGGGGTCTTTTGTATAGAAAATTTTCAATCAGATGATATGGGAAAATCTTGTTCTGACCGTTATAAAGATGCTTTCATACCTCTTCGTTGTGTAAAGGACCGGAATTGACATTGTTTAAGTATGCGTAGTTCTTGTTTGACATTTGTTCTTTTACTTGCGCTCGCCTTTGCTGGGTGTGGCGGGGACTCGTCGCAGAGTGTCGATGTGGAATATTCGAGCGAATTGGCCTTGTCGTCGGAACAGGAACCGGAAAGTTCTTCTCAAGAAAAAATCCTTTCGAGTTCAGAAAACGTCTCGAGTTTTGTTGAACTTAGTTCAAGTTTGGCGGAAAGCAGTTCTAGTTCGGTTGAATCTAGTTCAAGTTCGGCGGAAAGCAGTTCGAGTTCGCTGCCCGATTACATCTGCAATTATTCTTACGGGACGATGACGGACGAACGCGACGGACAAGTTTACAGGACCGTTACCTTTAACCAACTCGCAAGGGTGAATGAACCTGAATTTGCGTGGGTCGAGGATTCCGTGGAAACCACCTGGATGATTGAAAACCTGAAGTACGCCTATTTGGAGCCGACGGAAACATTGGACTCTTCTAGCATTTGTGACGATGATTATGAGGGCGGAACATTGTGCGAAAAGTATGGGAGACTTTATTTGTGGAGTGCGATGATGGATAGCGCAGCCGTTTTCAGTGAAGATGCCAAAGGTTGCGGCAAAGGAGTCAATTGCTCTTTTTCGGGAAACGTTCGCGGCGTTTGCCCAGAGGGATGGCATGTTCCAAGTGAGGAAGAGTGGCAGGCCTTCAAAATGTCTGTTTATGGTGTGGAAGAATTTTCTAAATTTAATCTAGTGTATTCAACTTCGACAAATTATAGAAAAACTGAATGCGCTGCAGACTATTTCTCTAAAACAGTTTTTTGTGAAAATACGGAAGACTGGAATGTGGGATTGTCTATTTCGGAGGAATTTTATGAGAATGTTTCTGAGGAAAAAACAGATGAAAGAGTTTTTGATTTTTATATCGCAAGTGACTACTGGACGACAATTTTTTGGGAGATTTGTTCGACTAGAAACGAATGTACGGAAACTTTTTTGTTTGAAACAATGGAGCGTGCCGGAGGACTTCGTTTAATATCTTATACGGAAGACAGTTTTGCCTATCTTCGTTGCGTAAAGGACAGGATTTAGTATTTAATAGTGCTGCCGCTGCTGTGTTTAAACATCAAAGACGCGAATTGCCTCTCGTCTCTATTCCCTGCGCCATTTTTCATTGTCTACTAAGAAACTCCACCAGTTTCTGGTTCAGCTTGCTGTTGAGTTCGTCGGCTTCCTGGGCGGTCTGGGCGCCGTTCTCGATTGGCGTGAATTCTTGGGCGCGTTCGCCGCAGATATCTACGCCGAGGATTTGGCGGTCGCGGGCGAGTTCCGAAATTATCGCGGTCATTGTCTCGAAGGTGAGCGAACCCTGGTCCCAGTTGGTGGCGGCTTCGCTTGGGGCGAGGGCGTCCTTGTCGATGGAAAAGTAAAGGTTAGACGAAAGATGAGAGGTGGTTCGCTCACTTTTTTGCCATTCGCGGATTTCGCTTTCGGGGATGAAGGTAACGCGGTCTTTGTACTTTGCAAATTCCGCGGTTTCGTCGGCTTGCAATTCTTCAATCAAATGGTCCGCAACGCCAATAATCACTACGTTTTGTACAAACTTGTTTTCTTCCAGGACTTTCTTGGCCCAGCCTCCGCAACTTAAGATGTCGCCGAAGCGGGGCGGTTGCATGTCGGGGTGGTGGTCGAATACCACGAGGTCGAACGGCTCCGTGATGCGGTCCGTCCAGAGTTTGCTCATGTAGTGGTAGTTGCCGTTATCGAAAAAGTGGATGGCGGGTGTGCCGCTTGTTTCGCTTGTTATGTCGCTCGCGGAATTCGTGCCGAGGCTTTCGTCTATCAGTTTGTTGATTTCTTCGACGGCTTCGTCGTCGCAGTAGCAGTCGGTACCGGCAATTCGGGTGCAGTCGAGCCAACGTATTTGTTCGGCGCTTTCCGGTTTGGCGCCTTGCTCAAGAGACTTCGCGGAATCCCGCAGTCCCTGCATAAAGGGCTGCTCGCTGTAGACTCCGGAAAAATCTTGCACGATTATTTGCATGGTAATGCGGTTTTTTGAACTAATTTAGTGATTTTAGACACGGAAGGCGTCCCTAGACTGTCGTTTTCTTGTTGAAATTCATTATTTTTAGGAGGAAGAAAATCTCTTTTGCTAGGAGCATGTATGAAATGTTTGGCTAAAATTGGTCTTGCCGGTTTGTTCGCTTTTGGACTTTCGCAGGCTACAGTGAATTTCCCGTTTCCGCAGAATTCCGACTGCGATGGCAATGCCACGCTTTTGAGCGACAAGGCGAAGGCAGCGGAAGATTTAAAAAAGCAGTTCGCGTACTGGATGAAGGACATGTACAACGAGCAGGGCGATGTTGCCGGTGTCCGTTCCAATCCGGGTTCCAACGAGTATTTTTCGGAAGGTGTCGGCTATGGTATGCTTCTGATGGTGTACTTCAGTGACAACACTACGAGTTACCAGAGTCAGTTCGATAAGATTTGGAATTTCTACAAGAAGATGGAGAACGAGCACGGCCTGATGGTCTGGAAAGTGACCGAACTTGCCAATAAGCAGGACAAGGGCGCCGCCTTGGATGGCGATATCGATGCTGCCGCGGCACTCGTGATGGCCTATTACCAGTTTGGCGATGAAAAGTATCTGACGGAAGCCAAGACCTTGATCCAGAGCATGAAAAAGTACGAGTTCGAGGAAAACGGCCTTCATCTTCCGGGCGACACTTGGGGCGATGCCGGTTACAACCGCAAGAATCCGGGTTACTTCGACCCGGCCTACATGCCTCTCTTTGCCGCTGTGGATAAGGACAACGCCGACTTCTGGAGCAGCAAGGCCTACGATGCCAACATGAAACTCTACGAAGCCAGTTCCAACGAAGTTTCTACGGGCCTCATCGACGACTGGACAAACAAGGACGGCAAGAGCGAAGACGACCAGTATAGTTACGACGCCTCCCGTGCTCCTTGGCGTAACGCGAAGGCCGTGTGCTGGCATGGCGACAAGCGCGCTCTTGCGATTGACCAGAAAATCGGCAAGTGGGTTTCTACGAAGTCCGCCAGTCAGATGAGCGGCCCTATTGGCCGCTCCGGTGGAAACTTGGGTAGCGACCATAACAGCACGTTCATCACGTCCGTCATGACCTCCCTCATTTCGGATCCTTCTTACCAGTCTAAACTAGATGAATACTGGGCCGAAGCCGTGAAGCTTGGTGACGAAAATTATTTCAATCAGTCCCTCAAACTTTTGAACGGCCTCCTTGTTTCGGGCAACATGCCGAATCTCATGACGGCAGGGAACAAGCCGGCATCTTCGAATTCGGTACAGCCGTCAAGCAGCGCCTCTGTCCCGACCAGTAGTGCATTGAACCCCTTGCAGAGCAGTTCCAGTGTGTTTAATCCTGAATCGAGCGGAGCGCTGGTCATTGCAGAAGGCGACGTTCTGGCATCGCCGGCTTTGAAACTCAGCGGGCGCACTTTGGAAATGAATCTTTCTGGTGTCTCTCGCGTAGATTTGATTTCTGCGACGGGCTGTGTGGTAAAGACCCTTTGGAATGGTCATGCCGCAGGCTCCGTGAGCGTCTCTTTGCAGGGAATCCCGAGTGGTGCTTACGTGGCCAAGGTGAAGACGGCGGGGGTGAATTTATTGCAAAAATTGAACATCCGCTAAAAAATTTGCTTGTGGAGTTTGTTCCCTATAAAAAACTCAGTCGATCGGCTGAGTTTTTTTTATAATTGGCTCTGAAATTCAGGGTCTGTAATTTTAGGGGGATGGAATATGCGTAACTTATTGAAGTGCGCTCTATTTGTGCTCGTCTTGCTCGGCTTCTCTCAAGCGGATGTCAAATTTCCGTTTCCGCAGGTTTCCGATTACGATGGGCATGCCACGCTTTTGAGCGACAAGGAACAGGCGGCCGAAGATTTGAGGGCGGCCTTTGCCTATTGGATGAAAGAAATGTACGCCGACTTGGATGGTATCGCTGCAGTGCGTTTTAATCCAGGATCCGATACGTGCGTTTCCGAGGGCATTGGATACGGCATGTTGATGATGGTGTACTTCAGCGATAATACGACGAGTTATCAAACGCAATTTGACAAACTGTGGGGGCTTTATAAAAAGTTCATGAATGGTAATGGCCTCATGAACTGGAAAATAAGAATCAGTACGCTGAAGGTGATGTCCGATGGTTCGGGCGCGGCCTTGGACGGCGATATTGACGTTGCTGCTGCGCTTGTTATGGCGTACCACCAGTTTGGCGATGATAAGTATTTGAAAAATGCTAAAACGCTTATTCAAAATATCAAGAAATACGAGTTCGAAGGGGACGGTCTTCATTTGCCTGGTGATTCCTGGGGTGAAAAAGGATACAGTCGTAAAAATCCCGGTTATTTTGATCCGGCCTACATGCCGATTTTTGCCGCCGTGGATGTCGACCATGCTGAATTCTGGAGCACGAAGGCTTACGACGCCAATGTGAAACTGCTCGAGGCTGCAGCCAAGGAAGTCCCGACCGGACTCATTGATGATTGGACCGATAAATATGGTAAAGGCGAAGACGACCTTTGGAATTACGATGCTACGCGTGTTCCATGGCGTAACGCCAAGGCTGTGTGCTGGTATGGCGATGAACGCGTTGCTGCGGTCATTGCCAATATGGCGGCCTTCGTTTCTAAAATCGAGGCGAAAAATTTGAGTGGCAAGTACACTCGTTCTACGGGCGAAACCACAGGGGATAGGCACAATAGCGCTTTCCTTTCTTCGCTGATGTCTTCGTTGGTCGTTGATCCGACGTACCAGTCCAGGCTCGATGAATATTGGGCGGAAGCGGTTTCCCTAGGTGACGAAAATTATTTTAATCAATCTCTCAAAATTTTAAACGGGCTCCTGGTCTCGGGTAATATGCCTGACCTCACGACGGCAACTCCGCGAGAGGAAGTGTCCAGCAGCTCTGAGCCTGAATCGTCGAGTTCTGCAGAAGAGCCTGAATCGTCGAGTTCCGCGGAGGAGCCTGAATCGTCGAGTTCCGAACCGGTGGTGGAAAGTTCCGAAAGCGTCCCTGAATCTTCAAGCATTGCCGAGGACGCCATTGTTGCTAAATCAACTCCTGCTCCAGTGCTCGAACTTGCTAGTAGAATGCTTCACATGTCGCTATTCGGGAATGTACGTGTGGATTTGATTTCTGTAACGGGTGTTGTCGTGAAAACTCTGTGGGATGGTTATGCTTCGGGCTCGGTGAACATGTCTCTGCAAAATCTCCCCAGCGGCATATATCTCGTTAGAGCGTCTGTTTTAGGCTCAAATTTCGTGCAAAAACTGAATGTTCGCTAGATTATACTCTCGAAGCTTTAGAATATTTGTATTTTTTCGTTTGTAAAATCAAAAATTGAGGTTCGCCCCATGAAGTTAACGAAAATTGCTTTGGTTTCTGCTTTTGCGCTTTTATCGGCTTCCGCAGTATTTGCGGAGCAGGGGGCCCCGACGGGTGCCGCCGTGGATCCGACTCCTGAAGAACAGAAGGCTCTGGACGCTTTGAAAGGGAAGGTGGAAGGCGTTATCGTTTGGGCGACCAGCCGTTCGAATTCGCACCACGACATTTGGATTATGAATGCCGATGGTACGAATGCTCGTGCGCTTACCAAGAGCAACAACGTGGACTGGTTCCCGCGCGTAGCTCCCGATGGGTCCAAGGTCCTGTTCAACCGCAGCAAGGCTGGCTGGGCTCCGGAAAACGATGCCAACTATCCGGAAAAGTGGGACTTGTGGACCGTGGATATCAACGGCGAAAATGAAACGAAAATTGTGGAGAATGCCACTTGGGGCACTTGGCGCCCGGATGGCAAGTCCATTGTGTTCAGCCGCGCAGGGAAGGTCTTTACGATGGACCTTGCGAGCAAGCAGGAATCGCTTGTGCTTGATGGCGAAAAGGCGTTCAACAAGTCGGGCGTAATTCTCCAGGAACCGAACATGAGCCCGGACGGAAAGCACCTCGCGATTACGCTCCGCGGGTCTATGCGCGAAACGGGCGTGTGGAACCTTACGAAGGGCGGCTGGACCAAGTCCGGTGACGGTTGCCAGATTGACTGGAATTTTGACGGTAGTAAACTTTATCGCGTGAACCCCACGGGGAATGGCGGAACGGCGGCCCCGAGCGAAATCCTGTGGTTCTCCGCGAAAGATGGCAAGCAGATTGAAAAAGTCGGCTTCTTTGGAATCCCGAAGAACGTGAAGTTGATGGACCTGCCGGGACGTCGCAGTCATGAATACTTCCCGCGTCTTTCTCCCGATGGCAAGTGGCTCGTGTGGGGTGCGACCGACAAGGGCCACGACCACGACATGTTCGACTACGAACTATATATGTGGAAGATCGGTTCCCCTGTGGAAAGTGCCGCTCGTATTACATACCATACCGGTAACGACCGTTGGCCGGATATTTGGTTTGGCAAGGTCCCCGTGAAGGAGACTCCTGCTGCAGATGTCGCCGCCAAGGCCGAAACTGCCGTTTCGAATGCCGCAACCGCCGCTGTGAGTGGCGTGAGCGATGCCAAGATGGATGAACTCATCCAGGCGATTAAGGACTTGACCGAAGCAGTGAAGGGCTTGCAAGGCGAAAAGGCTGCCGCTCCGGCAAATCCGTAATGTACACCGAACCGAAATTTTTGGCGATGAAGGAATCGTCCAAGTTCAAACGCTTGGCGGAACTTTTGCGCGTTATTATTCTGCAACTGGGCGATGATGTGCCCCGCGCCAAGCGCGAATTCGAGACGTATGCGGGGTGGCTCAAGTTGCCCGAGTCCGAACGCCTCACGGGTAAGAACCAGGCGCAGATGATTGATTTGTACAAGACTTTCCGCACCCGCGCAGGTCTTGGTTTTGAACGCGATATCTACCTGGAACAGGAACCGGGCGACCGCGAAGTCGCCAACGAGAAGCCGATTCAGTTTGCCGTGCTCGTACACAACTTGAGGAGCGCTTTCAATGTGGGCTCCATTATCCGCAGTACGGATTGCTTTGGGCTCGAAGGCGTCCATCTGAGCGGCTACAGTTGCGGCCCCGACCATGTGACGGTCAAGAGCGCCGCCCGCGGTTGCCAGGAGTGGATTCCCATAAAGCGCTGGGACGATCCGTTCGAATGCATCAAGTGGCACAAGGAAAACGGCTACGAAATTATCGCCCTTGAAACGGGCGAAGATATCCCGAGTATAAACAAAGTAACGTGGCCCGAAAAGGGCTTGGTTGTGCTTGGCAACGAGGAACTTGGAATAGCCCCCGAAATCATGGAACAGGCGACCATGAAGGTCACGATTCCTATGGCTGGCCGTAAGGCGAGCATGAATGTGGCGGGCGCTTTTGCCATCATGGCTTTTTGCCTGAGAAGCGCAAAAGGCTGAATTTGTTAAAGCCTTAAAATATGGGCAAAAAAGGGCTTTTTTAGGGACTTTTGTCCTTAGTTTTTAGGCTAAATTTCTACATTTCCGCTAGCATGCAAAATACGCGAAAACCGCGCATCCTCGTCACTAACGACGATGGGGTAAATAGCGCCAATATCCGCGCCTTGGCGGGCGCCTTGGCTCCCTTTGGGGAGGTTTTTGTGTTTGCCCCGGAACATGAGCAGAGCGGCGTTTCGCAGGCCTTTACGGTACGCAAGGCTTTTGCAGTCAGGGAACATCCTGTGGCCGTCGGGGATGCTGGCGAAAACTATCGCATTTTCTCGGTGGACGGAACTCCTGCCGACGCTGCGAAATTTGCTTTGGGCTATTATGCCGGCACGATTTTTGCGGCTTCTAAGAACGTCGTGGATTCTGGAAAATCCGCGGATTGCTTGGATGGTGCAAAATTGGATATCCACGGCAAGCCGTCTTTTGACGTATGCTTTTCTGGCGTCAATGTGGGTGAAAATTCCGGCGTGTCGTCCCTGTATTCGGGTACGGTGGCTGGAGCCCGTGAAGCGGCGTTGTGGGGTGTTCCTGCGGTGGCGCTTTCCATGTCGCTGGGTGGCGAATCGTTGATGGGCGAGGTTCTGAATTTTGCGAAGCGCGTTGTGACGGAACGGATGTTTGAATCGATTCCCTTGGGAACGTTCTGGAACGTGAATTTCCCGAAGGCTGTTGGCGGTGCTTTCAAGGGCTACCGTGCAACGACAATGGCTCTCGGAATGTTTACGGACCACTACGACAGGCAAGTTGCGGACGGCAACGAGCTGTGGCAGTTGGACGGCGAAAAATTGTGGGACGAGGCTCCGGTGGAAAGTGACGACTACTTGTTGCATCAAGGGTATGCGACCGTTACGCCCCACCGCATAGACCAGACGGACCGGAAAAGTTTGAAAGAAATAAGTGAAAAGTTAAATTGAGGTTGAATAATGTCAGAAGAAATGGTACCAGGAACACAGTTCAAGAGCCTGATTGAACAGGACATGCAGGACTGTTACCTCCGTTACTCCATGAGCGTTATCGTGGCTCGTGCCTTGCCCGATGCCCGTGACGGCTTCAAGCCCGTGCATCGCCGCGTGATGTACAGTATGCACAAGCTGGGCGTGGTCCCGAACAAGGGGACCGTCAAGAGCGCACGTATCGTGGGTGATGTCATCGGTAAGTACCACCCGCATGGCGACTCCGCCGTGTATGAAACTTTGGTGCGCATGGCCCAGGACTTCTCGCTGCGCTATCCGTTGGTTTTTGGCCAGGGGAACTTCGGTTCCATCGACGGTGACGGTGCCGCCGCAATGCGTTACACCGAAGCGAAGATGGACGCTAAGGGCGCCTTGATGCTCGAAGATCTCGAAAAAGACACCGTGGACATGGGCCCCAACTACGACGAGTCGTTGGAAGAACCGCTGGTTCTCCCTTCTGCACTCCCGAACATGCTTGTGAACGGTACTACGGGTATCGCTGTCGGCATGGCGACTTCCATGGCTCCGCACAACCTGCGCGAAATTTCTGACGCTATCCATGCCGTCGCCATGAATGCGGATATCCCGGACGAGGATCTTCTGCAGTTCGTGAAGGGCCCGGACTTCCCGACTGGAGCCATTATCTGTGGCCGTGCCGGCATTCGCGATGCCTACTTGACTGGCCATGGCCGCGTGCGTGTGCGCGCCCGTACCGAAATCGAGACGGACGCCAAGGGCAAGCCGCGCATCATCGTTACTGAAATTCCGTACATGGTGAACAAGGCGGAACTCTGCAAGAAGATTGCAGAACTCGTCCGTGAAAAGCGTGTCGATGGCATTACCGATATTCGCGACGAATCCAGCCGCGATATCCGCATCGTTATTGAACTCCGCCGCGATGCCGTGGGCGAAGTGGTCTTGAATAATTTGTTCAAATACACCCAGTTGCAGACGACATTCAGCATCTACAACTTGGCCCTTGTGAACAACCTTCCCAAGGTGCTTACGCTCAAGGAACTCATTCAGGTGTATATTGACCACCGCCTTGACGTGATTACGCGCGCAACCCAGTTCGATTTGAGAAAGGCCGAAGCTCGTCTGCACATTATCGAAGGGCTCCGCATTGCAACGCAGAACATCGACGAAGTGGTGCAGATTATCAAGGCGAGCAAGACGACGGACATTGCGAAGCAGAGCCTGCAAGACCGCTTTGCTCTTGACGAAATCCAGTCCCAGGCCATCGTGGATATGCGCCTCGGCCAGCTCACCGGCCTCAATCTGGAAAAGTTGGAAGAGGAATACAACAACCTGGTTGCGACGGTCGCCGACTTGAAGGATATTTTGGAAAAGCGCGAACGCCGCATCGCCATCTTGCTCGAAAGGCTCGACGCCATTGTGGCGAAGTTTGGCGACGAACGCCGCACCACCATTGGCGAATCCATCGACGACAGCGACGACGAAGACCTGATCGCCGAAGAAGAACAGGTGATTACGCTCAGCAAGGAAGGCTACATCCGCCGCCTGCCAATCGACACGTTCAAGGCGCAGAACCGCGGCGGCAAGGGCATCATCGGCGCTGGCCTCAAGGAAGAGGACAACGTCGAGCAAATCTTTACGGCAAGCACACACAGTTACTTGCTTATTTTCACCAACAAGGGCCGTGCCTACTGGATGAAGGTTTACCGCCTGCCCGAAGGCACCCGCAACGGCAAGGGCCGCCCGATTATCAACTTTGTAAGCCTTACCGAAGGCGAAAAGGTGCAGGCTATTGTGCCGGTTCGTAAGTTTGGTGGCTACTTCTGCCTCGTGTTTGCCACTAAGAAGGGCGTCATTAACAAGATGGACCTCACCTTGTTTAGCCGCCCGCGCAAGGCTGGCGTCAATGCCATCAGCCTGGACGAAGATGACGAACTCGTGAAGGTGCAGCTCGTTGGCATGAGCGCCGAGGAATTCGCCGCGAGCGAAGCCGCTGAAGGCGCCGAAGCCGATGACGCCGCCGAAGCTGCTGAAGCCCAGATTGCCGAGGAATCCGAGGAAGGCGATGTGGACGATTTGGCAGCACAGCCTATTGCGAAGGATTTGTTGATGCTTGCGACCCGTAACGGCCAGGCAGTAACGTTCCCGATAAGTTGCTTCCGCTCTATGGGCCGTGGCACTCACGGTGTGAAGGGCATTACCCTTGCCGAAGGCGACGAGGTGATTTCCCTCCTCTGGCTCAAGGCCGGCAACAAGATTCTTACCATTACCGAGAAGGGCTTTGGCAAGCGTTCTGAACCGGGCTCCTACCGCGTGACTCGCCGTGGTAGCAAGGGTGTGCGCAACTTGAACGTGACCGACAAGATCGGTGCCGCCGTGTTCGTGGAAAGCGTTGCCGACGACTACGACTTGATCATTACCAGTAAGGAAGGCCAGGTCATCCGTATCAAGGCTGCCGATATCCGTCTCACGGGCCGCAACGCCCAGGGCGTAAAGGCGATTACGCTTCGCGAAGGCGACTTGGTGCAGGATGCTACGGCTCTCCCGAGCGTGGAAGACATCGAACAGGATAGCGCCGAGGCGAAGGAAACGTTCGACCACGTGGAAGGCGTCGAAGTGGATGACGATTCCGTGGAAAAGGTCGACGATTCGAATTCTGGTACTGAAGTTCCCACAGAGGAATAGTTCAAAATTTGAATTAAGAAACTAATGAAGTCCTCGCCAGAAAATGGCGAGGATTTTTTTTGCGTTTTTTAACGAGAAAAGGCTTTTTTTTCGTGTGTCTCCTGTTTTTCCATTGTTGTAATGGCGGGCAACGGACTTTCTTGCAAAATGTCCCGATTTTATTGCCAAATGCTTAATTTTGTGTTAACAAAAAATGATAGGAGATGAGGAATGAAATTATCCAATGTGACCAAGGGTTCCCTTGCTTTGGTTTTTGGCTTGGCGACGGCGGTTTGTGCTCAGAATTTCTGCAGTACGGCCCAGCATTCAGGCACTAGCAAGACTGAATATTCCAGTACTGGTGGCGCAAAAAGTTTTGAAGGCATCAGTTACGAACTTTGGTACGATAGGGCCACTTCGGGTTCCGCCACTTTCTATTCCGATGGTTCTTTAAGTTGCTCCTTCCAGAATGCTGGCGACTACCTTTGCCGTTCTGGCATGTTCTTTCAGGGACAAGGTAAAACATATAGCCAGTTAGGTGGCGATATCATTGCCGAATTCAAACTGGTGAAGCAAAATGTTACCGGTGCCGATTACTCTTACGTAGGTGTTTACGGCTGGATGGAAAACACACCGGGCGAACACTCTCTCGTAGAATACTATGTGGTGGATAACTGGCTTTCCCAGTATCGTCCTGGTGATTGGGTTGGCAACAAAAAATATGGTGATTATACGATTGACGGTGCTGAATATACGGTTTATTCCAACGTTCGTACTGGACCGGCTATTGGCACTACTGGCAATGCGACTTTCTGGCAGTATTTTAGCATCCGTAAGAATGCTCGTGACTGCGGTATCATTAACGTTTCTGCCCATATGAAAAAATGGGAAGAACTCGGTATGAAAATGGGTAGTCTTTACGAAGCCAAGGTGCTTGGCGAAGCGGGCTCCAATGGCGGAGGCGTTTCTGGTACGGCCGACTTCCCGCATGCCAAGGTGTACATTGGTTCTGCTTCCAACAACAACTCGTCGACATCCAGTTCTTCTGTTGCTGTAAGTTCTTCTTCGGTCAAGAAGATTGACCGTAAACCGTTTGGTGGCAAGGCCGCTGCAATTCCTGGCGTTATCGAAGCGGAAAACTTTGACGAAGGCAATAGCGGTGAAACGTATTCCGGTACGAATTCACTGGAAAGCGGAGCCACAGTCGATACGGACTACCGCGGCAGCGATTATGCCCAGGTGGGTATTGTGAGTAATGATGGCAATGGACGCGCCCTTGGTTATACAACGGCAAAGCAATGGTTGGAATATACGGTGGATGTTGCCGAAGCGGGCGAGTACGATATTGTTGCCAGAGTTGCCAATGGTATTGGAAAAGGCTCCATTACGCTTGCCATGGATGCAAGTGAAATTGCTGAACTTTCGTTCGTTGGAACGAGTAACGACTGGAATGCCTATGAAGACGCGAAGGGAAGTGCTACGCTTAAAGCGGGTAAGCAGGTTCTGCGTTTGACTATTAATAATAATAGCACGAATGTGGACTACGTGAAGTTTACGAAAAAGCAAACGACGGTGAGCAGCAGCTCCATTGTGGTTGTCGAGAGTAGCGCTTCCGTTGAACCGATTGTCAGCAGCACATCTGTAGTCCCTGTTGAGAGTAGCACGTCTATAGTCCCTGTTGAAAGCAGTTCGTCCGTGGAACCAGTGGTGAGCAGCAGTTCTGTCGTGCTTGTCGAAAGCAGCGCTTCTGTTGAACCGATTGCCAGTAGCACGTCTGTAGTCCCTGTTGAGAGTAGCACGTCTATAGTCCCTGTTGAAAGCAGTTCGTCCGTGGAACCAGTGGTGAGCAGCAGTTCTGTCGTGCTTGTCGAAAGCAGCGCTTCTGTTGAACCGATTGCCAGCAGCACATCTGTAGTCCCTGTTGAGAGTAGCACGTCTATAGTCCCTGTTGAAAGCAGTTCGTCCGTGGAACCTGTAGTGAGCAGCAGTTCTGTCGTGCTTGTCGAAAGCAGCGCTTCCGTTGAACCGATTGCCAGCAGCACATCTGTAGTCCCTGTTGAGAGTAGCACGTCTATAGTCCCTGTTGAAAGTAGTTCGTCCGTGGAACCCGTGGTGAGCAGCAGTTCTGTCGAATTGGATATTGGGGGGACGGATGGCTTGCTGGTGGATGTTGATTTGATGGGGTCTGGAAAAACTTTGCAGGTATTCAATATGCTGGGCAAATCTCTAGGTAAAGTAGATGTGACTCCTGGTGCATCCGTGCAAGAGGCAATCCGAGCGAAATTCGTGAATTCTGGAGTCTATTTGGTAAAAAATGGCTCAAAAATGGTCAAAATCGCCATAAAATAACGTGAAATTCCGTTTTTTTTATAAAATCCTCGGTTTTTTTACAATTGTTGTAAAAAACCACAACGAGGATTTTTACACAATATCCCGTTTTTATGCGAAAAAGCCTAATTTATAGTTAGGGAGTAACCCTATAGGAGTATGAATATGAAAAAATTTTTAACAACAGCCTTGGCCATAGCCGCAATTTCGTCATCCATTTCCTGGGGGCAGACCCTTACTTGCTCTGGTGGCAGAGAGCAGCAAATGGGTAGCACCGGTGGCTATGATTACGAACTCTGGAGCCAGCAAGGTGCCGGTTCCGCAACTATGAAGCTTAACGTAAGCGCCGAAAATGGTGGTGCTTTCGAAGTTGAATGGCAGGGTACTATCAACATGTTGGCCCGTACCGGAAAGCGTTGGGGGGGGAACTCCACTGTCACCGTACAGAATGTGGGTAATATTACCTCTGAATTTGAAGTGGAATGGAACTCCTCCGACAACGTGAAGTATGTCAGTGTCTATGGCTGGGGCTATTTCGACGACCAGGATAAACCCAGTGGTTTTACCAATGAAATTGAATACTACATTATCCAGGATCGCGGAAGCTACAATCCTACCCAGGGCGGTAAAAAGTTCGGTTCTGCAACTATCGATGGTATTAACTACGATTTCTATACTACCGACCGTATTAATCAACCTTCTCTTTCGGGAACTAGCACCTTTAAGCAGTATTGGTCCATCCCGTCGAATACGAGCCAGCATCGTACCAAGGGTACCATTTCTATTTCCAAGCACTTCAGCGAATGGGCTAAAGCTGGTATGAAGATGGGTAGGCTGTATGAAGTTGCTTCCATGAAAATTGAATCCTACACCGGACAAGGCGGCAATGCAAAGGGTTATGCTAAGGTTAAGAAGAACCTGCTGAAAATCGGTGGCAGTGCCGATGAACTTGCCCTCAATGTATCTGCATCTCCGGCTGCCGCTGGTACTGTGACAAAGAGCCCCAGCGCTAACTATTATGCTCCAAAAACAACTGTACAGCTCACCGCCAAAGCCAACGAAGGCTGGAAGTTTGTGGGTTGGGAAGGTGGTGCTACCGGCTCTACCGAAACCGTTTCTGTAACCATGGACAAGGAAAAGTCTGTGGTCGCCAAGTTTGAATTGGTCGGTGAAACCACTGTGAACCTTTTTAAGGATGGTAATTTCCCGAGCAGCAACGTGATTTCTACAAGCCAAGATGCATCTTGGTTCTTGGGTCAGGGTACAAACTGGGGTAACTCTGCCGCAAAGACATCTGTTTCTGGTGGTACGGCTACGGTTGACGTTACCACTATTGGTTCTGAAACTTACCAGCCGCAGCTTGTTCAGTACAATGTGGCTCTTGATAAGGGCATGAAGTACAAGTTGTCCTTTAAGGCTAGCGCTGATGCAGATCGCAAGATTGAAGCTTCTTTCCAACAATCCGTAGACCCCTGGGGTGATTACGCCTCAAAGGAATTTGACATCACCACTACGGAAAAGGAATATTCATTTATCTTTGCTATGGAAAAAGATTCTGATGATGCCGCTCAGTTTGCCTTCAATTTGGGACAAGCTACAGGTGCCGTCAAGATTAGTGACGTGAAGCTGGTCTTCACTACTGCTGAACCGGGTTCCGAAACCGGAACTGATCCGGAGCCGACTTCCAGCGCTTCTGTTGATCCGGCCTCCAGCAGCGGAACATTGTCTATTTACTCCGACATTGTTCTCCAGATGTCTAATGCCTCTTACCAGGTGTTCGACATGCAGGGCAAGTTCCTCGGCAAGGTTGATGTGGCTGCGGGTTCTTCTGTGAAGGCCGCCCTGATGGCGAACTTCCACAAGGCCGGTGTCTATCTGGTGAAGAACGGCAACTTCATGCAGCGTATCGCCGTGAAGTAAGTTCTGTCTGGATTTCCTCCATACACTCCAAAAAACGTCTCCGCCGGTGCGGAGGCGTTTTTGTATTTGCAAATAAAATTCCTTTGTTGAAGGCTTATGATGATTCGCGTTGAAAAGAACTTTTTTTACACGTTTTTTTTTGAGAAAAAAAATTTACGCACCTTGTTTTTGCAAAATACTTTGTGTGTATCGTTGAAATCCTTTGTTTTACGCGTTTTGAGACGAATTTGTGTGTTGTAGTTCTTGACAACATGTAACGCTAAACCAAAGAAATTTTTATACGCTACGTGATTAATTTCACATAAGGAAAACATCCAGATGGGAGATAACAAAGATGAAATGTCAACTACAAAACATCGTCAAAAGCGCATTGATTTTGACAATGGGAATTGCTGTCGCGGCTTCTGCACAGTCAGAAAGTTTCTGCAGCGTAACGTCGCATTCTTCAACCGCACAGAAGAAGACTGTTTCTAGGAACGAGGTCGGTAAAATCGGTAATATCGGTTACGAACTCTGGGACGAGAACGGCAGCGGCGGTAATGCGACCTTCTATGACGATGGTTCCATGGACTGCAACATCACCAGTGCCAAGGACTATCTTTGCCGTGCGGGTCTTTCCTTCAATAGCGACAAGACCTATGACCAACTTGGTGGAGACATGATTGCCGAGTTCAAGCTCATAAAGAATTCCGGCCAGAATGTGCAATATTCCTATATCGGCGTCTATGGCTGGATGGAAGGTGTTTCCGGAACGCAAAGTAACTTGGTTGAATACTACGTTATCGACAATACGCTTTCCCAGAGTATGCCTGGTAGCTGGATTGGCGATACTCCAATGGGTGATATTCAGGTTGATGGCGGAACCTATACGGTTTACCGTAATACCCGTACGGGTCCGGCCATCAAGAACAGCGGCAACGTCCAGTTCTATCAGTATTTCAGTGTCCGTAAGTCGCCCCGTGACTGCGGTACCATCAACATTTCCGAGCACATGAGGCAGTGGGAAAAGAAAGGCCTCAAAATGGGCAAACTCTACGAAGCAAAGGTGCTGGGTGAAGCTGGCAATACCGGTAGTAACGTGACTGGCGGTAAAATGGATTTCCCGCATGCTAAGGTTTACGTAGGTGGTTCTGAAGGCAGTAGCAGCGCAGGATCCACGACGACTACTGGTGGCGACCAGGGCGGCAATCAGGGTGGCAATCAGGGTGGCAACACCGACGCTGGCAATACGGGCGCTGGCCAGGGTGGCAACACCGGCTTCGACTGGGGCAACTTTGACTGGGGCAACTTTGACTGGGGTAACATGGGCGGCGGAGATGCTGGCCAGGGTGGCAACGGTGGCTTCAATTGGGGTGGAGACCAGCCGAGTGGCAAAACGGAAGCTCTTTCTGCACCTGTTGTCAATATGAATGCTGCTAAGACGTTCAGCGTATTTGGTGCAAATGGCCGCTATCTTGGCGATGTCGATCTCCAGCCGGGCACTTCTATCCACGATGCACTCTTTGCCAAGTTTGGCAAGACTGGCGTGTACATGGTCAAGAATGGCTCCAAGACAATTTCTGTCAAGGTCAGCCACTAGGAATTAAGTAATCATACTCCTACGAAAAAGCCCCCGATTTAATCGGGGGCTTTTTTTTTGCAAGATTGATTTTTATAGGGCCGAGAATTACTTCTTGGCCTTCTTGGCTTTTACCGGCGGATGGACGGCAATTTTCTTGACGCTTTTGTCCTTGGCGGCTTTGGCCTTTTCTGCGGCTTCTTCGGCGAGGAAGGCTGCTTCCATGTCGGCGAGGGCGCCGTTCGGGTCGTCTTCGATGATTTCGGAGGCTTCGTCAACGAGTTCAGCGAATTTGTCGTACCATTCGGTGAAGATTTCCACTTCGAGGCGGTCTACGCCGGGAACGGTGAGGCGGGCGCCGCAGGCTTCGCCAATGCGGTCCTGGAACTTGGCTATTTCGGGGCGGAGGAGGGAAAGGTCGAGGCCGTCGAGATCCTCGGGTTCCAGCCAGACTCCATCGGCTTCGTCGTCGTTCTTCTTGGACTTTTTGGACTTCTTGTCCTGACATCCGCACTTGCAGTCTTCGCCGCAGCAGCAGGTGCCGTTCTTGCAGCATTCGCAGCCGCAGTTGCAGCCGTTCATGGCGAGGTATTCTTCGTCGTCAATTCCGCTGTCGTAGTAGAATTCGTCTTCTTCGAGGTAGAGCGTTTCCACGAAGATTCCCTTTGCGCCCAGGGTCTTGGCCGCGGCGAGGAATTCCTTGAGGTCGCCACCGAAGTAGCGGGTGGATTCTGCTTCTTCGTTGAGAGTCTGGACCGGCATGGGGAGAAGTTTTTGCTTCTTGATGATGTCGCAGACCTGATCGTAGATGGACTTATTATTTTTTGCCATGGTTAATCTCCTTGGGAGGTATGAGGTATGAGGTTATTCGCAAGGTCGCTTTGAGGTTCGAGTCTAAATAACCGCGGCGCAGCCGCCTTACTTACCTCAAAGGGCTGAAAGCCCGACCTCAAACCTGGAAGCACCGTAGGTGCGCCCTCAAACCTAAATGTGATACTTCTTTAAGCTTTGTGCCTTTTCGTCGATGAGTTTCATGATGCGGGCCACGGCTTCTTCGCCGTTTGCCGTATCCTTCACGCTCACGAGCGGCTGGAACAGCGGGCTGTTGAACAGTGTTCCGAGAGGAATCGGGTTCTTGCGGCAGAAGGTGATTTCCACGTAGTCGCGTACGGCTTTCTGCAGTTCGCGGGCCTTTTCCTTGTCGCCAGCCTGGAAGGACTTGTAGAGGTCCACAAAAATCTTGCAGGCTTCGGGAACGTTGCCCGAGGCGCTAATGAGGCCCGTGCCGCCCATCTCGAGGAGGTCTGCGAAGAGTCCGTCTTCACCGCTCATGACGGCGAAGTCCTTGCCCTTCGTTTCCTTGATGACGCGCATAGTGTCTTCGTGGAACTTTTCACCGAAGCCGAATTCTACGGCCTGCTTGAGTCCGATGATGTTCTTGTCTTCGGCAAGCGCAATCAAAGTGTCCGGATGCACGTAACTGGAGGTGCGGCCCGGAACGTTGTATATAACGATCTTGGCGCCGGTTTCGCTGCTGAGCGTGCGGAAGTGCTTCAGAAGGCCTTCCTGCGGCGGATTGTTGTAGTAGCCAGTGACGCAGAGGACTGCAACGGGGGCAATCTTCTGGACGTTCTCGATCATCTCGATGGACTCGCGTGTGCAGTTGGAACCTGCGCCTGCAATCACGGGAACTCGATTGTCCACATAGTCCAGCGTGAACTTGATGATGTCCAGGTGCTGCTGGGGGGAAACGGTTGCGCTCTGGCCCGTGGTTACTGCGGGGAGCACACCACTTGCGCCGGCGGCGATGACGTCGTCAATCATCTGACCAAATTTCTTGTAGTCGATGGAATTGCGGAGGTTTTTAGGATCGTCGTTCTTCAAAGGAGTGAACAACGCGGGGAATACACCAGTAAGTTGAGAAGCGTTTGTAATTTGCATGGCATAAAGATACATAAAAAAAGATTTAAAGGATGCCCCCGTCTATTTTTTTCTAAATTTATCGCGCAAAACTTCAAAATAGGAATAACCATGGAATCGATTACTCAGATTTGGAAAAAAATTCAGGCTCCAGAATTCAACCCTGCAACCGATATGGCTCTGGTTGAACAGGTAAAGCAGGTCGCTCTTACGTCCCAGGATCCCGCCAAGGTTAGTTTTGGTACATCCGGCTGGCGTGGTGAAATCGGCTCTGAATTTACTCTGCGTAATCTTCAGGTGGTGGGCGCCGCCATCGTGCGCCTGTACCGCGAAGCCACTCCCGAACTGTTCGCCGCTCTTGGTGTCAAGGACTTTGCCGAACTCCAGAAGCGCGGTGTCGTGGTTGGCCATGATAACCGTTTGCTCGGTCACGAATTCTGCGAAGCCGTCGCAGACCAGTTCTCGAAGGCCGGCGTCAAGGTCTACTACGGTGGTGAAATGCCGACTCCGGAATTCAGCGCCGCAATCGAAATGCTCGGTGCAGCCTGCTCCATCAACATGACCCCGAGCCACAACCCGAGCCACTACAACGGCATCAAGTTCAACCCGGCCGATGGTGGTCCTGCAGGTCCGGAAATCACGAACGTCATCACCAGGCTTTCTAACGAAATGATGGCTACCTGGAAGTTTGAACCGGTATCCAAGGTCGACTGGGAAATTATCGACTCCCTCAAGATTTACAAGGAATTCCTCGTGAAGCAGGGAACCATCAAGTTCGACCGCATCAAGGAATTTATCAAGAAGGGCCGCCTCACTCTCGTGTGCGACCACGTGCACGGGTCTACCCGTCGTCGTCCGGCTGCGCTCCTGGACGATCCGACCTGCCTCATCACTCTTCGCAACGAAGACGACAGCCTGTTTGGCGGCATCGCTCCGGAACCGTCCAGCAAGAACCTCGAAAAGGTTCGCAAAGTCTTGGACGAAAACAAGACCGTGTTCCGCCTTGGCGCAATCTTCGACCCGGATGGTGACCGTATCCGCTTCTACGACGGCTCCCGCGAAATCGACATGAACAGTTTCGGTGCCATCGCATTCCACTACATGGCCACTTGGCGCAAGGAACAGGGCGTGGTTGCGAAGTCCGTCGCAACGTCCAACTTTGTGAACATCATTGCCGAAAAACTTGGCGTGCCTGTCATGGAAACTCCGGTTGGCTTCAAGAACTTCCGCCCCTGGCTCAGCCGCAACGCAAAGGACAAGGCTCTTGTCGCGTTCGAAGAATCCGATGGCATTTCCGGCCTCAACAACACGCTCGAAAAAGACGCCCAGTTCGGTCTTCTCATGGCTCTCGAAATTCTTGCCACGACCGGCATGAACCTGGGTGAATACCTCGACAAGTTGTACGAAGAATATGGCCGCTTCTATCCGACCCGTTCCGGTTTCGAAGTGGACAAGTCCCTGGTGGGCGCTCCTCTCAAGGCCAAGGTCGACGCTATCGCCACAATCGCGAAGCCCGGTGCAAAGGTCATGGTGGGCGATACCGAGAAGACTGTAAAGCAACTTCTTACTCTGGACGGCGTAAAGGTCATCTTCGAAGACGATTCCTGGATGCTTGTCCGTCCGTCGGGTACCGAGCCCAAGGTCCGTATTTACACGGAATGCCGCAAGCCCGAAGAAAAGGACCCGATGTTCGAAGCAGCCAAGGCCCTGTTCTTTAAAAACTAACGATTCAAAAAATAACGATTCGATTGGGAATAAACGAAATGAAAAAGATACTGATGATGCTTGTACTTGCACTTGCCATGGTCGGCTATGCGCAGGAAGGTTCCATCAAGCCGAAGTTCCAGGCTTTCTCTGGTGCTTTGCTCAAACTCAAGCCGGCTGACAAGGGGTACCACAAGTTCTCCCTGAAGGTCGAGGCTGCACCGTGGGCCTTCCAGGCTATCGGTGAAGTCCGCGCTCCCAATGGCGATCCGGATCTTTTGATCAACGCCCTCTTCGATGGCGATGTCTATGCCGTTCTTGCCTACACGGACCAGCCGACGCAGGGTTCCGATGGCAAGGAATACAATACCGGCCTTTTCCAGATGATGCTCTACTACGACGAAGAGCCTACGTCCATCAGGAACCTCAAGTTCAAGTTGTTGCCGCCTGCCGACGATGACTGGGCCAAGGGCATTCTGAGCGACGCTCTTGCTTCGGGTTCGCTTCTCGGCGAAATTTGGAAGGGCAAGTACGATGGTGCCATCACCAGGGCTTCTGCGAATCCGATAGACAAGCAGAAGCTTGCCAGCATGAAGAAAAAACGCTCCGCTTCTTCAGCCGAGGAAACCATGTCGGGTAACGACGACCGTCGCAGCCGCATGAAGTCGAAGTCCGACAACGATGACGAACCTGTCGTCAAGAAGAAAAAGAAGAAGAAGGTCGTTGAAGAAGACGAGGAAGAAGACGTAAAGCCGAAAAAGAAAAAGAAGAAGAAAAAGGCTGTTGAAGAAGACGAATGCGACGATCCGAGTCTCAGCGTGAAGGAACGCCGCCGTTGCAGAATGAATAAGTAATTCAATATAAGTTTCACAATAATCGAAAACCTGAATATTTGAGGTAATCTATGTCCGGTCACTCTAAATGGGCTACCACCAAACGCAAGAAAGCCAAAACCGACGTCGCTCGCGCCAAGGCTTGGAACAAACTCATCAAGGAAATTTCCATTGCCGCAAAGCTCGGCGGTGGCAACCCTGACGCCAACCCGCGTCTCCGTGCTGCCATCCTCAAGTCCAAGAGCCAGAGCTTGCCGACCAAGAACATTGAAAGTGCCATTGCCAAGGGTACTGGCGCCAACGGCGGTGCCGATGTTACGGAACCGATGTACGAAGGACGCGGCCCGGGTGGCATTGCCATCATGGTGCAGTGCATGACCGACAACAAGGTCCGTACCGTTGCCGAAATCCGCAACATCTTCAACAAGAACGGCGGTTCCATGGGTGAATCCGGCTCCGTGACTTGGGCTTTCACCTACAAGGGTGTCATTATCGTCGATGCCGAAAAGTATCCTGAAGAACAGGTCATGGACCTCGTTCTCGAAGCCGGTGCCGATGACATGAGCACCGAAGATGGAGTTCATGAAATCTCCACCTCCCCGGAAGCCTTTGATGCCGTTTCCCGTGCCCTGGAAGGCGCAAACATCGAAATGATGAGCGCTGAACTCAGCTACGTCGCAAACGATCCGGTCAAGCTCGGCCACGACGATGCCGTGAAGCTCCTCAAGCTCATCGACAAGTTCGAAGACCACGACGACGTGCAGGACGTTTACCACAACGCCGAAATCGCCGAAGAAGACATGGACGCTGCCGAATAAGGTATGAGGTCGGCCTTCGGCCTTTGAGGCATGAGGTCGCTCGTCTTTACAGACTCGCGTTGAGTAAATAGTCGCACCTACGGTGCAAAATAAGAGGACCGCAACAGCGGTCCTTTTTTGTATAGGAGAATCATCCAGTACCCTCGCTCCTTGGGGCAGGAGTGAAACCTGGCGCTTACCTTCCCAGCGTTTCCCTGTAACTGTGAACGGCCTGCTTGTAGTTCGCGACCGCCTTGGAAATGCGCTCGGCCATTTCTTTTTGGCCTTTGTTCGTCATCATGTAGGCTTCGTCGTCAAGGTTGCTGATGAAGCCGAGTTCGATGAGCACTGCAGGCATCATGGCGCCTACGAGGACCATGAATCCTGCGCCGCCGACGCCGCCCGCCTGCCTGCGGATCTTTCCTCCGTCGTACGTCTTCAGGAGTTCTTCCGTGAACATGTAACTGTTCTGCTTGTACTTTTCGAGGCGGGCCTCGAGTTTGAACCATTCGAGCGGGCTTAATTCTTCCTTTGCGTTCTTTTCGCCGTACAGTGTTGCCACCTTGTTCTCGCGACGGGCTATGGCCTTGTCTTCTTCGCTTTCGGGGGCGCGCAGCACGTAGAAGTGATAACCTTGAATTTGCTTCTTGCGTTCGGCGTTTCCGTCGATTGCATTGCAGTGAATGCTCATGAACAGGTCGCCGTCCCACTGGTTCGCGAGGTTGGCGCGTTCCCCGAGTTCAATAAATACGTCCTTGTCGCGGGTGAGTTTGACGTTGAAGCCTTCCTTCTCCAGTTCCTTCTTTAGCAGTTTTGAAACGGAGAGCACGATGTCCTTTTCGTTAGCGTTCTTGCCTTGGGCTCCGGTATCCTTGCCGCCATGGCCCGGATCGATGACGATTGTTTTTACCTCGCGGGTACCGGCGGTTTCGTGCTTGGGCTTGGCGATTTGGGTGCTTGCTTTGGCCGAACTGCTGGTCGTTGCACTTGATACTGCGATGCTTTCTGACGATTTCGGGGTGCTTTTCGTGGAATCCTTTGCTGCGAAAATCTTGTTGGCGTCTTCTTCGGCAATCCAGAGGTGGCCGTCTTCCAGGGCGGGGCTTGCTGCGAGGTCAATGGACTTGCTGTTGATCGAGGCGAAGGGAATGCCTACGGCGAATTTTGCGGTGTCCTTGGCGGTGACCAGGATGAACGTCTTTTGTACAGGAAACCAGTGGAACGAAGCGCCTACCTTTTTGGCGTAGGCTTCGGCGTCGACGGCGATAACGTCGGCAAAGGAGAACGCCCAGCCGACAATGAGCAACAGTGCTAGAACTAGCGATGCGCCTTTGCTATGCGTGCGATTTCCAGTTTTGCATCTCGGTTGATTATGTCTTGACGCTTGTCGCGTTGATCTTTGCCTCGGCATATTCCTATTTCGAGTTTGGCGTATCGGTTTTTAAAGTAAAGTTTCAGGGGGACGATGGTGCAGCCCTTGAGTTCCTTCGCCTTGCGCATCTTCTGGATTTCGTGGACGTGTGCCAGAAGTTTACGGCGACGTGCGGGAAAATGGTTGAACCTGTTCGCAAAAAGGTATTCGTCAATGTGGGCGCCCACAAGCCACAGTTCATCCTTGTTTTCGTCGATGTCCACCCAGGCTTCGCCAAGGGTGCATTTTCCGTCGCGGATGGACTTGACTTCAGAACCAATGAGCATAATGCCCACTTCGAAGGTTTCGTCTACAAAGTAGAGATGGTTCGCCTTGCGGTTCTGGATGACTGGTGTGCTTTGTTCTTTTTTAGTCATCGCTCTTGATGGGTTCTATAGCAACTTCGGCAGCGGCAATCACATCGTTCAAGGATTTTACCAGGTCCTTGCTGGCTTCAAACACTGGCTTGGTGCCTGCATTGACTGTGACGGATTCTCCGGTGCGGGGGTTCCTGGCCGTGCGTTCCTTGCGTTCTTTGAGCTTGAAACGGCCGAAGCCGCGAATTTCAACGTTGTTTCCTTGCATAAGGCCTTTGACCAGAGAGTCCAGAAAACACTCTATGATGGTTTTTGTCTCTACCTGGGTCATGCCGGTACGGAGCGAGATATCTTCGACGATATCTTTTTTAGTGATGTTCGCCTTTTCTGCCATTTTTGCTCCTGGACCGTTGCAAGTTTATAAAAATCAATAAGTTACAATATTAAACTATAAAAAAAACGGCTAGGTAGTTATCCTTTTTTGCCCCATCCGGAGTTTTTTTTCTGCACATGGGGCACATTTTCGTCCAATTTTGCAACCAATTCGCTGCAACCGTCTCCCGTGACAGCCGAAGTGATGATCACTTTCTGACGGTGTTTCTTGAATTCCTTGATGGCTTCGTCGATTCCAAGGTCGCTCTTGTTCAGGGCGATGACAAAGTCTTTTTCGGCAAGTTTCGGGTGGAAAGCCTTGAGTTCGTCCTTTAGAATCTTGAACTGCTCGTAGGCATTTTCGGCAAAGCCGTCGATAACGTACAGGAGCGTATGGGTGCGTTCGATGTGCTTTAGGAACTGGTGCCCGAGGCCCTTGCCTTCGCTTGCGCCTTCCAGGAGACCCGGAATATCGGCGACCACGAAACTGTGGCCGTTCGTCTGTACAATGCCGAGTACGGGTTCGAGAGTCGTGAACGGGTAGTCGCCGACTTTGGGACGACCGCTGGAAATCTTGTTGACGAGGCTCGACTTGCCTGCGTTCGGGAATCCGACGAGGCCCACGTCTGCCATGAGTTTCAGTTCCAAAAAGAGTACGCGGGTTTCGCCCTTTTCGCCGGGCGTGCACTTGCGCGGGGCCTGAATTTTCGGGGTGGCGAAGTGCTGGTTTCCCATGCCGCCGCGACCGCCCTTGGCCGCAATCCACTTTTGACCGATTTCAGTGAGGTCGGCGAGAATGTGCCCCTGCTCGTCTTTCACTATGGTTCCGCGGGGGACGTCTACGAACAAGTCTTCGGCGGAAGCTCCCGTGCAGCGCTTGGCGCCACCGGCTTCACCGTTGCCGGCCTTGTAAAGGCGGGCGTTGCCCATGTCGAGGAGGGTGGAATACTGCTCGTTTACGCGGAGAATCACGTGGCCACCGCGACCGCCGTCGCCACCGTCCGGACCGCCGAGGGGGACGAACTTTTCACGGTGAAAGCTGCAAATGCCGTCACCGCCCTTGCCGGAGCGCACTTCAATGGATTTTTCGTCTAGGAACATATTAGTGGTTGGTGGTTGGTTAGGAGGTGATGAGGTTCTTGGGTATGAGATCGCTTCGCTTAGAGGTATTGTACAAAACCTCATACCTCAAAGGCACGAAGTGCCGACCTCATAGCTCATACCTCTTACAGGCTTATCCCTTCGTCGAGGCCGAGGGCGATGTTCATGTTCTGGACAGCGGCACCGCTTGCGCCCTTTCCGAGGTTGTCAATGATGGTTGTCACCTGCATGATGTTCTCGTTTCCGAAAACCTGGATGCGGGCGTTGTTCGTATCGTTACAGACAGTTGCGTCAAGGCGGCCGTTGAAGAGCGTCGGGGCGGCTTCGTAGGGCATAACCTTCACAAAGCGGGATCCTTCGTAGTGCTTCGCTAAGATTTCGGTGAGGTTTTCGGGAGTGACCTTCTTCGTGAGCATACTCGGGAAGATGGCGACGGTCACGGCCATGCCCTTGTAGTAGGGGCCGAGCACCGGGTTGAAGAACGGCGTGTTCTCGAGGCCGCAAATCTTCTTCATTTCGGGAAGGTGCTTGTGGGCGAGCGCGAGTGCGTACGGGGCAGGTGCCATGATGGCCTTGGATTCGCCTGCGGCGTGAGCCATGTTGGCGGTCTCTTCGTATTCGGCGATGAGCTTCTTGCCGCCGCCGCTGTAACCCGTGATGCTGTAGGCGGCGAGGTTCGCCGTGTGCGGGAGGATTCCGCTTTCGACGAGCGGGTACACACCGAGGATGAAGCCCGAGGCGTGGCAGCCCGGGTTCGCGATGCGTTTTGCCTTGCTGATGGCTTCGCGCTGCGCCTTGGAAAGTTCCGGCATGCCGTAGGTCCAGGCGGGGTTCGTGCGGTGGGCCGTGGAGGCGTCGATCACGCAGGTGTTCGGATTCGTGCAGAGGGCGGCGCTTTCGACGGCGGCCGCATCCGGCAGGCAAAGGAACGTCACGTCGGACTCGTTGATGAGTCTCTGGCGTTCGTTCACGTCCTTGCGGAGTTCCGGGTCAATCTTGAGAATTTCCAGGTCGGTGCGCTTTTCCAAGCGTTCACGAATCTGGAGACCCGTAGTACCTGCTTCACCATCTACAAAAATCTTGAACATGTGTTTTTCCTTCGGAAAAAGGTTTGGGGGCGCCCACTAAAAGTGTGCGCTGAGGTGTGAGGTCGCGACGTTGTCGCTCTGAGGTTGCATGAAGTGAGTTATTACTCTGTTTAAAGCGCCTTTGGCGCCAAACTTTACCTCATACCTCAAAGGCCGAAGGCCGCGCTCATACCTCATACCTAAATTACTTATTCGCGCCGCAGCACTTTTTGTACTTCTTGCCGCTTCCGCATGGGCACGGGTCGTTACGGCCGACAACCGGACCTTCGTTACGGACTGTTTCCTGCTTCACGGCACGGCCATCGTAGAAGAACCAAGCGCCACCGACCTTGTGGAATTCGCCGAGTTCGTGGTGGTTCCTTGTGATGTTGCCTTGCTTGAAGCGGGCGATGAATTCGACCCAGCCGATGTTCTTTTCTTCTTCGGTCTTGGTCTGCTTGATTTCGATGCCGAGCCACTGGGATTCGCGGCTCCAGGCGTCGACGCTCGGTTCATCGAAGTCGTCGCGCTGGGTGGCTTCGAGGGAATCCTTGAGCCACTTGATTTCGTGCTTGGCGTAGGCGGTGTAGCGGGAGCGCATCAAGGCTTCCGGAGAAGCGGCGAGGGCGGTACCCTTGATAATCGGTTCGCAGCATTCGCCGTATTCTTTACCGCTTCCGCAGGGACATAAATCTTTAGCCATGGTAAAATCCTTTTTTGAGTTTCTGTTTTCTTGTTGTTAAATCACTTTCTTCATGAGCCAGAATTCTTCCTTGCCTTCGCGGCCAGGAATGCTGCCTACCGGCTTGATGCGTTCGACGATGTCGAAGACGCCGTCAAGGCGGGCCATGAGTTCTCCTTCGCTGGTGCAGTGCGGGGGGCCCTGCAGGGACTTGCCGTTCATCAGCGGGTACATGAAGCAGATAAAGAGGCCGTCGTCCTTGAGCATCTTGTAGCAAACTTCGAAGAATTCGTCGCGGCGACCCGGATGGATGGCCGAGAATGTGCCGTAGTCATAAATGATGTCGAACTGCTGACCGCCGCGTTTCGCATCTTTCGGAGAAAGCGTGAAGAGGTCGAGGTCGAGTGAACGCAGATTCTTGTGCTTGCGGCTAAGGTGGTCGAGTTCGTCCACGGCAGTCGGTGCGAAGTCGACGGCGAGAACGTCGTGTCCGCGCAAGGCCCACGCTTCGGCATCGTAACCAAAACCGGCGCCAGGAATCAATACGGAGCCGGTCGCAGGGCACGAGGGGTGCTTGAAAAACTCAAGCAGGGCAGGTGTCGCCTTCTTGAAATTCCAGTAATCCTTGCCATCGGCATAGAGATTGTCCCAAAATTCCGGGAGGTTTTGCGTTAACATGTTTTACCTTCTTTTTTGTACGCAAGTTGTCCACATGCGGCGAGAATGTCCCGGCCGCGGGGATTGCGGATCGTTATTTGAATTTCTGCGGCTCGCACGGCGGCGAGAAAATCTTCCACTTCTTCGGGAGTCGGCGCATGGAGCGTCGGGTCGTCACCGTCGTTTAGAACAATGGCGTTCACCTTCACGCGGCGCGGGGCGCAAATGCGGATAAGTTCCTTTGCGGCCTTGGGCGTGCAGGTAATATCCTGAATCAGAACAAATTCGAATGTCACGTAGTTGTCGGTGCGGCGGATGTATTCATCGACCGCCTCCAAAAGTTTTTCGATGGGCCAGACCCTGTTCACGGGCATCACGGACGAACGGTACTCGTTGTTCGTGCTGTTGAGGCTCACGGCGAGGCAGCACGGCGTGTTGCGGTCCACCAGTTCCTTGATTTTAGGAACCACGCCCGAAGTGCTCACCGTCATGCGCTTTGCGCCCATGTTGAAGAGCTTCTGGTTGTGGAGCGTGCAGCATACGCGGTGCACCTGCTCCAAGTTGTTGAGCGGTTCGCCCATCCCCATGAAGATGATGTTCGTGACCTGGGCAATCTTTCCTTCTTCGTCGAGAAGTCCGTTATCCTTCAGGAACCAGTTCACGGAAAGGATTTCTTCAAGGATTTCGCCGGCTTCCAAGTTGCGGGTGAAACCCATCTTGGCGGTACGGCAGAAAGCACAGTTCTGGGCGCAGCCGATTTGCGTGGAAACACAGACGGAATAGCGGCCGTTCGCCGGAATCATCACCGTTTCGATGTGGTGACCGTCGTGCGTTTCGAAAAGCCACTTGATGGTGCCGTCCACGGAAACCAGGTGCTGGTCTTCCTTGAGGGCGAGAAGGCTGAACTGATGGGCGAGTTTTTCACGGAGGGCGGGCGGGACGTTCACCATTTCGTCCCAACTGCGCACCTGCTGGCAGAAAAGCCACTTCTGGATTTGGTCCGCACGGTACTGTTTTTCGTTAACGTCCCTAAGCCAAGCCTTGAGCTCGTCGGTCGTTAAAGTCTTTATGTTACGCGGCCATTCCATGGCACGAAAAGATAGAAAATTTTAAGTTTTTTGTTAAGGGGGCAAAAATCGCCGTAAACCCTTTAAAATCAAGGATTTTTAGGCGATTTCGCATCGCTATTTAGAACATCTTGCGGGCTTTCTTCGCACCGCCTGCGCTGCTCTTGCTCTCGCTTGCGCCCTTGTTGCTGAACAAGGTGGCGTCGTCTGCAGATTTGGTCTTCACTTCGAAGTGGTTGCCGTCGCAAGTCTCTTCGGGAGCGTAACCCGCCGTGTAGAGGCAGTATGTCTTTTCGTTGCAGAATTCACCGGCGATTTTGCCCGTGTGGTTGCAAACGCCTCTGCTCACGACTCCGCCCGGAACGGGGAAGGGCTTGCGGGGGAGGTCCTTGTGCAACTGCTTCATCACGGCCATCCACACAGGGAGCGCGTCTTCGGTGCCGGTGTGGCCTGCGCCGAGTGTACCCGGGCTGTCGGAACCAATCCACACGCCCATGGTGTACTGCTTGGTAAAGCCGATGTACCAACAGTCGGTGTAGTCGTTGGTGGTACCGGTCTTTCCGCCGCTCGGATGCGTGAATCCGCTTGCCCACACGCGAGCCGCCGTACCGCGGATGTTCACGTCCTTCAGCATGTCGACCATAATGTAGGCCGAGGCCGGACGAAGCACTTCATGTTCGACTTTGGAATTCTTTTCGATGACTTCGCCGTTTCTATCGACAATCGATTCTATCATGTAAGGCTCGATGCGGTTGCCTCCGTTCGGGAACACCGTGTAAGCCGATGTCATTTCCATGAGCGTTGCTCCGACAGAACCCAAGGCGAGGCTCGGTACGGCCATAAGCGGAGCCCTGACGATGCCGAACTTGCGGGCGTAGTTCACCACGTTGTTCAGGCCGTATTTCATGCCGGTCAAAATGGCGGGCAGATTCTTGGAACGGTACAGGGCGCGACGGAGGGTCATCATGCCTTCGAAGTCGTGTTCGAAGTTGCCCGGACGCCAAACCTTGTTCGGGTTCTTGTCGTCTGGGTCGGGAATGGTCACCGGCTGGTCGTTCACGGAGTCGCAGGGGCTTGCGCCGTTATCCATGGCGGTTGCGTAAACAATAGGCTTGAAACTGGAGCCCGGCTGTCGTAAAGATTGAACGGCACGGTTCCAGCGCGAGGTGTTCCAGTCGCTTCCGCCAACCATGGCTCTAATGGCTCCGGTCTCGTTTTCGATAAGAATGGCGGCGACCTCGGGGTGGTGGTACTGGATACTGTCGGGGAACCTGCGCTTGGTCAAGTCAGGATTCGTATCCTTGGCCAGGTAGTTCTTTTTGAAGTCTGCGTAGATGCTGTCAAAGTGGGCAACTACGCTGTCTTCGGGCATGCCGTACTTCTTGGTGAGGAGCAGCCTGCGCGTTGCTCGATACTTGACGCGGCGACGAACCTTTTCGACCTGCACCTTTGCTACGCTATCGGCGAAAGCCTGGATTTCGGGATCGATGGTGCTGTAGATGGAAACACCGTCGGCATAGAGGGAGTTTTCGCCGTACTTCTTTTCCATGTACTTGCGGATCTCTTCGTAGAAATAGAGGCCGGCACCGTTCGCTTCGGTCTTTTGGTTCAGTGTGATTGGCGTTTCGATGTACTTGTGGTAGTCTTCCTTGCTGATGTAGCCGGCGTCGTACATGGCGTAAAGGACTGTGTTGCGACGTTCAAGGCTGGCCTTGGGGTGGCGGTCGGGGCGGTAGGCTTCGGGGCGTTGCAGCATGCCGGCGAGAACCGCGTATTCAGGAATGGAAAGACTGTCGAGGGAATGCCCGAAGTAGAATTTGCCGGCGGCCTGGAAACCGTAGTTGCCCCCGGACAGGTACACTTCGTTCATGTAGAATTCGAGAATTTCTTCCTTGGTGTAGGTTTGCTCGATGCGGATGGCCGTCATCGCTTCCTTGATTTTTCGGGAAATGGAGCGTTCGGGGGTAAGGAACAAAAGTTTGGTCAACTGCTGGGTGAGGGTCGAGGCTCCGCGGAGTTTCTTACCGCTGGTGATGCTTTCCAGAATGGCGCTCGGGATGGCCCATACGTTCATGCCCCAGTGCTTGAAGAATATGCGGTCTTCCGTGGCCATCACGGCGTGGATGGCGTCTATGGGAATGGAATCGTAAGGGGTCCATTCGCGGCGTTCCACATAGTATTCGTGTGCAATCTTCCCGTTCATGTCGTAGATGTTCGTGACCAATTTGGGATTGATTTGCTCGAGTTGGGAAAGCGACGGAAGTTCGGGCGCGAAGTGGTTGTAGGTAACCACCACCGCGATGAACGCTGCGACTACCGGGATTGCGAAAATGATTAGCCACTTAATAACTTTTTTGTCGGTAAAAACGCCTTTGAGTGCGTTCAGGCAAATAAACAGGTATTTCTTTACAATGTCCATCTTTCAAAAGGGGAAAAATAGTGATTGTCCCAAATTTAACTAAAATATTTAAAATTTTTTCCCAAATCCCTTGACATTGTCTGCGATAATGCTATATTTGGGGTCACTTCGCGGATGTAGCCCAACTGGATAGAGCGTTTGGCTACGAACCAAAAGGCTCCAGGTTCGAGTCCTGGCACCCGCAGAAAAAAAGAAGACCAAACGTTAAGTTTGGCCTTCTTTTTTTAACGAGAACGAGGAGCCGTCGCCGTTTTCTCATAACACAATTCCCATATTGCAGAAGAGAAAACGGCTTCGTCAACCGCTCCAGGTTCGAGAGGCCCTGGCACCCGCAGAAAAAAAGCACGGTTCTTTTGAACCGGGCTTCTTTTTTTGCAAGCGAACTTCTTTTTTTATGTTGAAAAGAACAAGTGCCTCCAAAAAACGTTATTTTTAGGATGATAAAAATCTGGAGAACATTCAATGAAACACTCATTCTTGTCTTTTGCCGGAATCGCTGCTGGTTTTGTATCGATTCCGCTTATTCTCGAAGCCTGTAGCAACGACGTCACGAAGGTTGACGAAGAAATCCTGAAAGGCGCCACGGTAATCGGCTGGAAAGAAAAAATGCCCGTATGCAACACGACGAATGTCGGCGACGTCATTTTCGTTTCGGATTCTTCCAAAACATATATCTGCGCTAACGAATCCTGGCATGTAATCGACGGCATCGATGGCGAAGACGGCAAGGACGGCGAAGACGGAAAGCCTGGACTGCAAGGTGAGGTTGGTGAACGTGGCGACCAGGGGGCCAGTTGCTCAATGAAGGCCATCAAGAAAGGTACCTTGACCGGCATTGAAGTGAACTGCGGTGAAAATCTCGACACGCTTTGGAGCGGCGTCGACGGAAAGAACGGTAAAGATGGCGAAAACGGCAAGGATGGCGAAAATGGCAAGGACGGCTTGGCGAGAACGCTGCTTTCGAACTGCGCTTTGAATAAGGTCGTCAATACCGACATGACTCGTTTCGGTATAGAAATCGCTTGCAAGGATGCCGACCCGGACACTTTGTGGAACGGCGTGGATGGCGCCGAGGGTGGACGCGGTGAACGTGGTCCGGCTGGCGATGGTTGTTCCTCCAAAAAACTTTACAACGAAAATGAAGAGTTTAAGGGAATCGAAGTTACGTGCGGCTCGGGTGACGACATGACCCGCGATACGCTCTTGAATGGAACCGACGGCCAGGATGGGCTTCCGGGCGAAGTGATTGCTTCGTGCGACCTTGTGAAAGTCAGCGATGAAAATGGACGTCAGGGTATCGAATTGACTTGCGGTTCGAATGCTCCCGATACGTTGTGGAATGGTATTGATGGTAAAAATGGAAATCCCGGCGCCGATGGCGACAAGTGCACCTCCGAGGCCGTGGTAGATGAAGATGGCAACCATGGTGTCAAAATCACTTGTGGAACCGAATCCACGACTTTGTGGGATGGCGCTGATGGCAGCAAGGGAGAGGACGGAAAACAGGGAAGTTCTGGCGCTGCAGGAACTGGCTGTGTCGCTGTCGACGCCCAAACGGGCGTTGTCGAAGTGACTTGCGGCTCTGGGGATAATCAGAGGACATTCAATATTTACAAGGCTATGTGCGGTGACGTGCCCTATGATCCGGAGGTGGACGCTTGCTACTTTGGAACGACTGTTGGCGAGAAGGGACTCACGGCTTTCAATGGCGCTTTGTATTCTACGGGGACTATGACTGATTCTCGCAGTTCGACTACGTACAAGACGATGACTGTCAAGAAGGGGACGACAAGCCAGACATGGATGGCTGAAAACCTCAACTACGAAATGGTAGGCAGCATGTGTGGAGGCAATTCTAAAGATTGTGCAACCTATGGTAGACTTTACAATTGGAACGCGGCCCAGTCGGCCTGTCCCGATGGCTGGCATCTTGCGACCCTCGACGAATGGAACAGTTTCATTTGTATGTTGGATAATGGCAATTGTATTTCGTATGAGACCGGTTTAAGAAAGGAAGTCTCGAATAGCGGACAAAATAATACGGCTATCAATGCGATTCGAACAGTGGGCAAGTGGAGCAAAAACTCCGAATCCACCAATACAACCGGGTTCTCTGCAGTTCCGGCAGGCTTTGGCTCGGATCCGAATGCAACTGCCGGATATACGGATTGGAATATTTTTTGGGCGGATGGGCATTGTGGAAATAATGATGTCGGTTGCCACATACAACTTACCGACACCCAGTTCCTGGCGACCAACCAGCAGTTGGGTAATTATTACCTGACGGTTCGCTGCGTTCTGGGTTCTGCTGAATAGTCGAGGGTGCCGTTATGAAATTTTCACTATTGACAAACGCTTCGGTCGCGGTGACGGTTTCCGCCTTGGTATTCTCCGGGTGCGGCGACAATGTCACTGAAGTGTCCGAAACGACGAAGATGACGATGGGCGTTCTCGATGCGAAAGAGTCGCTCCCCACATGTAACCGACTGAACGCTGGCGACCTCGTGTACTCGCTGGCTTCCGGAAGTGTGTACCTCTGTTTTTCTAACAACTGGATTCCCTTGAAGGGAGAAAACGGCGAAGATGGTGAAGACGGTCGCAAAGGAAAGCATGGCCGCCAGGGCGAAAAAGGTGAAATCGGTGAAGACGGTGCAGGCTGCTTTGCCCAAAACATCAAAAGCAAAGATGGAAAGCGTTCTGGCTTTCTTGTGACTTGCGGGACGTCCCCTGCCGATACGCTCTGGAATGGCGCGGATGGCGAAAACGGTAAAGACGGAGAAAATGGTAAGGACGGTGCCGATGGAAAGGACGAGGAACCGTTCTCGTTCGGCAGTTCCTGCCAGTTGAATCCGGTTGTCTCTGCAGAAGCTTCCAAACGCACTGGACTTGAAATTGTATGCGACAGCGTGGTCGACGGTTCCATGGTGAGTGTTGTCATCGATACGCTGTGGAACGGCGTGGATGGTAGCGTTGGCGCCGTCGGAGAAAAAGGAGAGACCGGGCTTGGTTGCGTAAATGTTTCGGTGACCTTGGAAGATGGACGGACGGGCTTCGAGATCGCTTGCGGTGAAGGCGAATCCATGACTCGCGATACCGTATGGAACGGCGTGGACGGAAAGAATGGAAATGTTGGTTCCATGGGGTCCGTATGTGAGTTCGCCGCTGTTAAAGTTGACGGCAGGACCGGCCTTGAAATCGACTGCCGGAGTGCTGTCGATACGTTGTGGAATGGTGCCGATGGTCAAAACGGCTCCAGTGGGAAATCTGGCGTTGGTTGCGTCTACAGCCCTTTCAGCAACGAAGATGGAACCTCGGGTACGCAAATCATTTGTGGCGGCGGGGAACCGGACACGGTGTGGAACGGCGTGAGTGGCGTTTCGGGAAAGCCTGGTGCGGAGGGCGATGCGGGTGCAGACTGCATTGTAGAAAAGGATGCTCTGGGTATTGTCGTCATCAACTGCGGAACCGCAGAAAAACCATCCAGGAATACGGTGTTCAAGTTCCTTTGCGAAGGTGTCCCGTATGACCCCGAAGAGGAATCGTGTGATGCCGGCGTTCTTAGAAGTGTCGTTGAATACGGCGAAAATGACCTTCAGAGCGAAGTGGACGGAAAATATAACGTTGTTCGTATTGGCGACCAAATGTGGATGGACAACATGAGGCTTATGAACAATGACAACACGGAAGGTGGCGATAATATTTGCGGTGGCTGGAATAACGGTGGGACCGAATCGGGGAATTGTGAGATACGGGGAAGACTTTATACATACGAGTCTGCCATGGCGGAAAATCTTTGCCCGGATGGTTATGTCGTGCCCAGTCGCGCTGACTGGATGAGGCTTTTCAAGACGGTGGATCCTGAGGTGGCAATCGGCGATGATTCGATGACAATCTCCATGAACGGGAATACATTGAGACATCTCAAGGCGAATCGCGTGTGGGGTGAAAGTGATCTCGGCGATGATTTGTGGGGCTTCGACTTCATTCCTTCGGGTTATGCAGGTTATAATGGCGATGATGGCGAAATTGCTCAGGAAACACGAAAAACGGGAGAGGGCTTTTACTGGACGAGTGTCGGTGGAACTACGGAAGGTTACGCATGGGCTCTTCACTTGACATCTTCGAAAGTGGAGTTTGCTCTTGCGCCAGTGACGCGTTCGCAGTCTGTTCGTTGCGTGAAGAATCTGAATTAGAATCTAAACGCGAAAGTTTTTGTTTTATTGATAAAATATTACAAAATGCTTGCAATTTTGCAAACTACTGATTGCACGCATGCGTGCTGCTTTATTTTAAAATTGGCGGCATGACCAGGCATAATTTTTTTGGAAAAGTAATCCAGCAAATGATTGTGCAGGCGAGACAAGAGCGTATGAAAACGCAAAAGCAACTGTCTATCGATTCTGGGCTGAGCCGTCAGTTCATATCGTTGATGGAATCTGGGCGTCGCTCTATTTCGTTTGAATCTTTTTGTTTGTTGGCATGGGGGCTCGGTCTAGGTCCGGAAAAACTTCTGAAGCGATTTTTGGAGCTTTATGAACGTTCATACCGGGGTTTGGATGTGGAGGTGGCAGAGATGCCCAAGGCAGAGGAATACGTAAAAAATATTCGTTCTGTTTCAAAATGAAACAAATTTGACGATTTGTTTCAAAAAAAGACCGTTGGAGTGTGATTCAATGGTTTCTTGCAGTATTATCGCAAAAAGCTTGCCAATTTAGCGTTGGTGGCGTCTTCATTGTTGTATGGCGGAACTGGTTGCAGTTTTGGCATGGAATTTGCTATTTTGCGGGCGAAACATAAACAATGGGTCGGCATTTTGGGCCGTGACCCGCAAAAAAGAGGTAAAATAAAATGATCAAGCCTTTAGCAGATCGAATCGTTGTCAAGCCGGCCGAAGCCGAACAGAAGACTTCCTCCGGTCTCTTCATTCCAGATAACGCCAAGGAAAAGCCCATGCAGGGTAAAGTCGTGGCGGTTGGTCCGGGTCGCCGTAACGACAAGGGCGAACTTGTTGCCATGGAAGTCAAGGTCGGCGACGTGGTCCTGTATGGCAAGTACAGCGGCACCGAAGTCTCCGTCGATGGCGAAAACTACCTCATCGTGAAGGAATCCGACATCTTCGCAACTCTGTAAGAGGTTGTGAGGCCGCTTCGCTCTGAGGAGTGGGCGCGCATCCCAAAACCCAATCGGATTCAAAAAAAATTAAACAGGGTCGCGACCTTAATTGAGGACAGTTGGTATTTGCTCAATACCTCATGCCTCGAAGCACCGAAGGTGCGGCCTCAAACCTTTTAAACAAGGAAAAAGAAAAATGGCAAAACAACTTAAGTTTGATGTGGCTGCTCGCGAATCCCTCATGAAGGGTGTCGACAAGCTTGCCAATGCTGTCAAGGTTACTCTCGGCCCTAAGGGCCGCAACGTGATGATCGCCCGCTCCTTCGGCGCCCCGAACGTCACCAAGGACGGCGTGTCCGTCGCTAAGGAAGTGGAACTCGAAGATGCCTACGAAAACTTGGGCGCCCAGATGGCTAAGGAAGTCGCGAACAAGACGAGCGACTCCGCCGGTGACGGTACAACGACCGCAACCGTTCTCGCCCAGGCCATCACTCGCGAAGGCCTCAAGAACGTGGCCGCTGGCGCAAATCCGATGGACATTAAGCGCGGCATGGACGCTGCTGTCGACGCCGTCATCGCAGAAATCGGCAAGATGGCCGTAAAGATTAACGGCAAGGAACACATCGCCCAGGTGGCAACTATTTCTGCCAACAACGATCCTGAAATCGGCGACCTCCTCGCAAATGCCATGGAAAAGGTCGGCAACGACGGCGTTATCACAATTGAAGAATCCAAGACTGCCGATACCATCCTCGACGTTGTCGAAGGTATGCAGTTCGACCGCGGCTACCTCTCTCCGTACTTCGTCACGAACACGGACAGCATGGAAGTCTCCCTCGAAAATCCGATGATCCTCCTCTACGACAAGAAGATCAGCACCATGAAGGATTTGCTCCCGATGCTCGAACACGT